>DBDA01000033.1:42057-145519 GCA_002293375.1 Odoribacter sp. UBA944 | reverse complement strand
TATCTAAATGCACTACGGGTTACTTTTAGCTTTATTGGAAACTTTTGGCGGGCGGCTAACAGCTAAAAGTTTACAAAAATACTTGTTTCTATTTACGAGAAAACAAACAGAGAAATCTTTCGATTTCGTTCCATATAAATATGGTTGTTTTTCGTTTCAAGCAAACCAAGACATTGCAACGTTAGGCAAGTACGGCTATTTAACTGTAACTGAATCTGAAGANNATATTGAACTCAACAAGGAACGCACAGGATTTTGTGCCTGTTTGGACTTATTTGACCGCCAATCTTTAATCTCTGTTAAGAATGAGTTTGGCGAGTTATCACAAACAGATCTTATAAGGCATACATACACTAACTATCCTTTTTGGGCAACCAAAAGCTCTATAGCAGAACAAATACTGTCAAAAAAAGAGCTTGCTGAAATTAACAAAAGAATCCGCACATTTACTGAACCTGTATTATTCTCTATTGGATATGAAGGTATAACATTGGAGATATATATTAATAAATTAATTATTAATGATGTTAAGGTACTGTGCGATGTCCGTAAAAATGCTTTTAGCCAAAAATATGGTTTCTCAAAAAGCCAATTGGAACAAGCGTGTAGAGGAGTGGGGATATTATATGTACATATACCGCATTTGGGTATAGAATCCAAAGAGAGACAAAATTTACGTTCACAGAAGGATTACGACCTATTATTTGAGAAATATGAGAGGTCTACTCTTGTGAATCGGGATGTATATATTAATCAAGTAAAAGAATTTATTACACAATATAAAAGAGTCGCTATTACTTGTTTTGAGAAAAACCCAGCACAATGCCATCGAACCAGAGTAGCCAATAAGCTCATGTCTATATCTGAAAATAAGTATACATTTAAAAATCTGTAAAATGGCTCTGACGAAAGTTCTCATTGCTGTAAAAACTTATCCTGCCTTGTCGGAAAAATACGACCATATAAATTCTCATACATATTCACAACGGAAGATAACATAGAACGTACACTAATGATTGAGGACTGGGAACTTGGACAATTATATTGGAATTGTCTAAAATCCTCAGATGGTAATGAAGATCTGGCGTGTAAAAAAGTTAAGCAGAAATACTTTGATGAATTTATAGAAAAAGACCTGCATTTTTTCCTTGGCACAACCAGACAGTTTCACAAAATCGCTCCAAATCCATTTATAATAATAGGGGCATTCTATCCATCTAAGGGAAAAGAAAATTTACAGTTGAGTTTGTTTTAACATTCATGTTCATCGTCGTTTAGAGGCCCGCTCCTTAACGGTCAGTTTGGCGTCCTGCAAGGCGCGTCCGAGTTCATCGTCTTTGGCCACCGCTAACAGGTCTTTGTCAAGCCCCAGCACCGCCAGCACCCGAAAATAATAGCCTAATGCAACACTCTCATCGCCTTTTTCGACTTTGATAAGCGTAGAGCGTGATATCCCTGCCCGCTCGGCAACCTGCTCCGAAGAGAGGTCGCGGCGCAAGCGTGCATATTTGAGGTTCTCTCCAAAGGCTTGTAATCTCCTCTCTTGGGACGGAAGTAGCGGTCGCTTCATCTCTGTAATATGTATGATTCTGTGCAAATATACGTATAATTGCACAGAATGATACACAATATGTCACAAAATCAGAGTCTGTTTAAATTTCTTACCGAAGTTATTTGAGAGCTGTTAATTGTACCCCCTCACTCTTATGTACTCGTCGATAAGGAAATCATCAACATTTCCGGGTTCGCCGTTGTATAGGTAATAGCCGTATCCCTTGTCTTCCCTTACTGTCCATTCCCCTCCTGCGGATTTCTCATACCGATATCTCCAGTCTACCCCCGGATGGTATCCCCGTTCGGCTATTTGCCACATAAATTCGGGTATCGGGCCGCCCAGCGCCGGGTTACCTAATATATTTAAATACGTCAACTTGTCGCACCCTGACACGTTCAATACCTGAATGTTAGCCATATGGAAATAAAAACTCGTACTCCCGCAGTTCGATATAGAAAGAGATTCGATACGCTTTTCGTTAGAGAGGTGGTTGATGTATATTTCCCCTTCTTTTTGCTGTGACTCTGAGATGGTAATATTCTCCATATTGCCGTAAATATTGATAATCCCCTCAAGCTTTGTAATCGAAATATTTGCTGCGGTCGCTGTATGATTGGTATACTTAAACTGTACATCCTGCCCGGGATTTCCGGTCAGCACAATATCATAATGACTATCTCGATTTTCTATTAGGAGCATATCTATCATATCGTTGGATGAAAGATCGATTGTGACCGGGGTGGTGTACGGAATTTTGGGAGCCTTCAATTCTATCTTATTGACCTGGCCGAGCTTCCCCCATGAATCAGGGGAAAACACAATGGCGCTTACGGAAGAAGAGGAGGTCTCGATAGATTTTATCTTATCGTTACCGGAGAGGTCGAGCGAAAGCACAATCGGCGCGTTAGCGCTATTCTCTAAGAGCAGACTTTCCACGTTCGCTTTTCCGATGGTCAGTTTTTCCAGACTGCCCGGCAATCTGAAGGTGCCGCCCACATTTAACAGTTCTCCCGACAGGTCGGCCTCACGCAAATTCGGGAATCCGGAAAAACTACAAAATGTCAGGTGGTCATTCTGTACCTCTATCTTTTCTATCCCGGCGGCCCCGTTCCCATACAGGCTCCATTCTCCGTTGGTTATCGGGTGGTTGGAAATGGTTATCGCCGTTCCGGGAGCATTCTTGATTGAGACGTTGAAACTGTGGATCCCGTCGCTATGAAGATTGTAGCCGAAATCCATCCAATCGACCTGTGATATACAGCCCTCCAAACCTATAGTGAAGAGGTTGTCGTTCCACTCCGTGCCGCCGGCCGACAGATAAACATCTTTCAGTATTTGGCGGAATTCGTTCATTTGGGGCATTTCCACGGAGAAGTCTGCAGAGTAGCCGGTCGTTATTTTATCGCCGGTGGGCAATTCCACGGTTAAAAATGCACTGTATCTCTTAAGCGGCTCAAAAGTACCGCTTCCTGTCCCGGTTAGTTTAATGGCATTGTCGCCGGAGCCTGCGGGCATCTCTTTGTGTTTGCCGATGTTGATCGATTGCAAGACCGGGCCCAGGTTGGCGGCGGTATTGTTATACTCATAGATATCTGCCCCGATCCCGACTTCGTATAGCAGGTTGTTCCTGACGTCTACCGATAAACTCAGCTCGCCGTTGTTTTGGGTCGATACGGCGAAATTCCCCAGGCGGGGCAGCAGCATGGCTTCCCAGATTGGGAATTCAAACGGGTCCAGGTTCAGTCCGCCGTGTACCCATCCGTGCATCATGTACAGCCCTACTCCGAGTTGCGCCTCGAACTGCGTGGCGAATTTCGACCCCGTTACCGAATTGTACCACGAGCCGTTGCCGTGACCCGGTTCTGCCCACGTTTCAAAGTCCCAGTTGAAATTGGCCAGCGCCTTGAGCCGTGTGTCAAGGTCTATGTAGCCTTCCAGCACCCCCCATATCTTCATGCCGACGTATGTCTTTACGCCGAACGAGGCATTGCCCTCGAACTGTATCTTGCCTTCCAGGTCCCACGGGCTCTTCTTTTCCTGCTCCTTCTTTACGATGTTTCTACGCGCCAAAAAACTGCCTTGGGTGTAGGAGAAGCCCACCGACATCATCTCGTGCCGGTACTCCATTTTTGTGGTCAGCGCAATCTTGCCACCGGCGCCGAATACCGCATTGATCCGGATGAAGGGGACCACCAGCAGCGGCCCCACCGGGATAGCGGCGCAATGCACCTCCAACAGCGGGATCTCTTCCTCTCCAATACTGCCGTTCAGCGCCGTTTCAAATTCTATATTGTACGTCGCCGTGGGGTCAATCCGCGAGTGGATATAGAGCAGTTCGCCGTCGTATACTTCAGCGCTGATGTGCATCGCCATACTCAACTGAACACCCACTTTTACAGTTAAGTTAGTGGTATCCGCTCCCTTGAAGGTGTAGCTGACGTTGGGAAAATTGGTGGATGTATTGAAACTTTTCGCGCGCGTGAGCAGTGGCAAATCCACCGGTACGGACATATTGAGGGTCGACCCCGACCGGGTAAAAGGCACGATCTCGCCGTTGATGGTCTTGATTCCGGTGATATAGGAGGCCAGATCAACTGCCACGCCGCCCTCTTCGTTGATTGTCCCGTCTGCGTTGTAGATCGGCTGTTCACCGATGGATAGCTCCTCGAATACATCGGTGAGCTCAAGGAGAGGCCACAACTCAACTTCAAGAAGGTCCGACCCGTCAATCCGCATAATATCTCCCGCAAAACCGTTCGGAAGCGCTTCGGAAGTTTCGTTGATCACGATCTTTTCGCCCTGTTGCGGATTGAACGCCTTGTTGACCGTCAGGAAAAGACGTCCATTGCTCTCCTCGTACCTCATTCCGACCACCTCGTCCATTCGGTCGCCGGTCAGGATAGTGGTGTTTCTTTTCAGGGTATACTCGATCCCTTCGTACTTCTCAGGCAGATCGCCTATGTTGTATACACCGTTGCGTTGAAGCGTCTTTCCTCCCGAAGTGCCGACGGTTTTTTCCACCCTGGTGCTATCCATGACAAATGTTACCTTGAAACCGGCGGGATACTCTCGCGCCGGAACAATCATAAAGAAGCGCAAAACCCCGTCATCGGTTGCCACTCCGTCGCCGCAATCCAATGTGATCTTCAGGGCGTCGCCCGATCCGGTCGAGGGGAAGGCGGTTTCGGGGATATCCCCGTTCCACGACACGGTGAAGCCACCCGAAACGGGTTTGCCCGACAGGTCGGTAAACTCAACTTTTTTAACGGCGTCATCGTCGTTTTCGGGCGCGAAACCGATCCGCAGGACTGCAAACAGATTGCGGAAAGCGATACCGCTTTTGCTGTCGCCCTTACCCGCCATGATGTTTGCCGGAGCGTAGGGTTGCGATACCTCGTCAATCTGTGTATACACCTGCACGGCGGGCATTGACAGACCGATCACACCTCCGTTCATGGTTGCCTCCTCCGCCCAGGGGTGGTAGGCGAAAAACTCCCCTTCGGCCGGTGTGCTTTCCGTTGCGAATAGGGCCGTCTTGCCACCGTCGGCAACCTCTTCTGCCTTGTAAAGTGTATTCCGGCCGCTCTGCGAGCCGAAAACGCCGATTTCGTCGCCTGCAACCCATGTGAGGTCCACCCGTTTGGCCGTCTGGTTGTCCCACAACGCCGAACGCGAAGCAACCGGCCCGTCGGCCATGTATCCCGTTAACGCTTTTCCTCTGTTCGGCCCGATCGGTTCAATCGGTTCTTTGGCACATCCCCCTGTCGCTACGACAGCCGCAATGCAAAGTATGTATTTCAACCTTTTTTTCATAATGGTCATTAATTTACGATAAAATTAGTCCCAACCGGTATCGTCCTTATACTCGAAATCCTCGCCCGTAGGCGCTCCCTGCTGTTCTATGCGAACAACGATGAATGCTGTCCCGGCGCTGACCGTCAGGGTCGCCGGTGTACGGGGAGAAAGCGAAGTGTTGTTTTCAATCCTGAGCAAAAATGAATTGGAGATTTTCTCCACGGAACACCACGTTTGGGCTTCGGCGGGAGTGATTACCGCATCCCATACGGGCTGGTTGGTTTCTATAGCATACCGACAAGCCCATGCGGCAGGTCCGATAACGAGCTCGCCGTCCGGGATCTCAGGAAAAATCCGGATGGTGGCAGGGTGTATGGCGCCGTAGTAGATCGTAATGCTCGCGCTTTGTTGCGGATCGGAAGAATCTTCGACGACGATGGTCGCCGTACCCGCATCGCCCGGTGTGGTCGGGCTTCCCGAAATAATTCCCGCCGGGCTCAGGGTGATCCCTGCCGGCAGGGTGCTGCCCTCTCCGAGGGAAAATGTATAGGGCGGAGTGCCGCCCGAAACACCCGCGGCCACGTTGATATCCGTTATCGGATCGTTCTCCGTCCGGTTCGGAATGTCGAACGTATGGCTGTCGGTAAAGGTCAAAGGGGTGCCCGCCGCTACCACGGTGATCTCGAACTCCTTCGTGTAGGGCGTATTGGCAGTCAGGCCGTTCACAACGGTCGCCGTCACAATCGCCTTCCCCGCGGAAGTAGCGTTGAACGTGCTGCCGGTCAGCGTTGCGCCGGTTGTCCCTGCGCTTTTCAGGCCCCACACAATGCTCTTGTTGGTGGCTGTTGAAGGCACAACCGTTCCGGAGAGCGTGAGCGGAATCTCGGCCGTGGCGGCTGCCGGTACGCCTGTGATATTCGTCACGGGAACGTGGGCGCCGGTGTCGGGACCTGGGTCCGGTCCGTCATCATCGCCACCCTTGCTGCAGGAGGCGAAAGCTACCGCGACAATCATCGCGCCGGCATACAGTAGGGTACAGAATCTTCTTTTTTCCATAGCTATGCTAATTACTGTCCCTAAAGGTAAGCTACTTACATCTACACTTGCTTTCGGATAGGTACAGATCTTTGTTTGATTTCACAAATTCCTGTTCGGATTCGACAAAATTCATCCATTGTCATATCCGACCCCACCTCTTATAGATTGTTTTTGTTAAATTTGCATCGTGGCAGAGCTTGAGATCATATCGTCCCTTCTGGTGCTGGCCGTGAACTTCACCTGCAGTGTTATACTGTGGGTACTATCGCGCGGCAGCAAACCGAAGATCGTGCTCGCCTTGCTGTCGAGCCTGCTTGTGTTATGGAACTTCTTTGCTGTGCTGCTGATGCCCGAATGGCGTTTCGACAGGCTTAGTTTCTCTTACGAAATGGCGATCATCTCGGGGGCGGCACTGATTTACATCTACCTGCTTTACCTGATGCGCCCCTCACCCGTTACGCCCCGGGAGATTGTGCGACTGTATACCCCGCCGTTCATACTGGGCGTACTTTACCTGATCGTGCGCTTGTTCCAACCCCATGTCGTGCTGGAAAACTATCGCGATATCCCGCTACACCTCAACAATCCGGAGATGTGGCTGCGCATCGCGGCAGAGGCGTGCTTCCTGATCTACTATATCCGCGTCGTGTGCTTGATCGTCCGCCTCTACCCGCAGCACCGCAGGCGTATCGCCCAGCGCTACTCATACAGCGAGCGGATCAGTTTGTCGTGGGTCCCATTCGTGGCGTGGCTTTTTGTAGTATACGGATTGGTCGTGGTACTGGATGTTTTCTTTACCCGTCCGGGCTCGGTGCAATTGGTGGTGTTCAATTTCTTTTTCGCGGCATTCTATCTCACCCTGAACCTGATGGGCGTCTTGCAGGAGGATGTCTACACGGTTGCCGAGACGGCCGATATAGAGAGCGACAAAAAAGAGACGGCTGCAAATTCTTCGATCCCTCCTGCTATGCGCCGGCAACTGAAAGAAGCCCTCGTCGGGCTGATGGAAGAGGAGAGAATATACCTTGATCCGGAATTGCGGATCGACACCGTGGCCCGCATGCTCAACACCAACCGCACCTATATTTCAACCATCATCAACGAAGATTTCGGCAAAAGTTTCATTGTCTATGTGAACGAATATCGTATTCGTGAAGCACAGCACAGGATGCTCGATCCGGATGAAGAGAGAAGCATCGCCCTGATCGCCGAGGCGGTAGGCTTCAAAAGCCACTCTTCGTTCATAGACTTTTTCAAGCGCTTCTCGGGCATGAGCCCCAGCCAATTCCGCATCACCCGTCGCGTGGAGCAGGATTAACAGTAAATTCCGAATACCATGTTACAAGAGATCGCACCTCACCGTTTTGACAACACATATCGGGACGTCCGTCCGGACGGGAACTCCGTGGTACTCTCTTTTTCAGAGAGCGACGTGCTGGCCGCTGTGCAGGACGGTAAAGCGGAACTGCCGACGGTTGCTGATCTACCCGGCGCCGGTGAGAGTGCTGGGCTAACCTACCTGTTTTCCATCGATGATACGACTTATTTTCTCTCCGATGCGGTTTTACCCGCCTCGGAGGGGTATGGCTACTACCCGGTATCCGAAGTCCGGGGCTGGAGGCCCAAGCACACGGTCTTTGCCATACTGACCGCTTATGGATTGCATACCTGGTACTCCACCCGCATCTATTGCGGGCAGTGTGGCACAAAAACCCGGCAACACGCCCGCGAGCGGATGAAAGAGTGTCCGGCATGCGGCACCATGGAATATCCCAAGATCTGCCCGGCGGTGATCGTCGCAGTGTGGAACAGCGATCAACTGTTGCTTTCGCGCTATACCGGCCGGACATACACGCATTACGCCCTCCTGGCCGGCTTTGCCGAATCCGGGGAGACCATCGAACAGACCGTACACCGCGAAATACTGGAAGAGGTGGGGGTGCGGGTAAAAAACCTCCGCTACTACAAAAGCCAGCCGTGGGGCCTCTCCTCATCGCTCCTGCTCGGTTTTTTCGCCGAACTGGACGGCCCTCCCCATATTACCATCGACGAAACGGAATTGTCCGAAGCCGGCTGGATACCCCGTACCGAAATACCTCCCGTTGCCATAAAAGACTTCAGCCTGACAAACGACATGATCGACTACTTCCGGGAACATCCGGAAGAATTTCCCCAAAATAACGGAACGTATTCCGTAGGTATTCCGTAGGTGTTCCGTGCGTGTTCCGTAGGTGTTCCATACATACAACAGAGGCAGAACACCAAAAGAAAAAGCCCCCTTTCAACTCCCCCCACGTAAAATTTTATCGTACATTTGTACATCAGAACAGACAGATCCGATAACCCGTAATACATATTCTATGCTAAAAAAGACCAGAGTGGTAATAGCCGGACTATTTTTCTTGCTGATTACCCTGCTTTTCCTTGATTTTACAGGAAGCGTACACATGTGGTTCGGTTGGATGGCCAAAATACAACTCATTCCGGCTATATTAGCAGTCAATGCCATTGTCCTTGCCGCCCTGGTTCTGGCAACCTTGCTGTTCGGCCGGATCTACTGCTCCATCCTATGTCCGTTGGGGATCCTCCAGGACCTGGTCTCCCGCATATCCTCCCGCCGGAAAAGAAAAAAGAACCGCTTCTCCTACGCCCGCCCCAAAAACCTGTTGCGCTACGGCATCCTGGGAATATTCATCCTCTCCCTGGTTGCCGGGTTTGGTATCGTTGTCTCCCTGCTGGATCCCTATGCCGCTTACGGGCGCATGGCAACCAACTTTTTCGCCCCCCTTTACCGGTGGGGGAACAATCTGCTGGCCCTGTTGGCCGAACATGGCAACAGCTACGCTTTTTACTCCACAGAAGTACTGGTAAAGGGATGGCTGACCTTCGGCATCGCCCTCATCACACTCATCATAACCGGCATACTCGCCTGGAAACACGGGAGGAGCTATTGCAACACCCTCTGTCCGGTAGGAACATTTCTGGGCCTCCTTTCCCGCTTCTCCCTCTTCAGGATCGCCATGGACACCCAAAAATGCACCCAATGCAAAGCCTGCGAAAAAAAGTGCAAATCCTCCTGCATCGAAGTAAACACCTTTTCCATAGACCACAGCCGCTGTGTCGCCTGCTTCAACTGCTTGGGAAAATGCAAATTCGGCGCCCTGAAATACACCGCAGCCAAACCGGCCAAAAGAGCGAAAACGGACCCGCAGGCGGAACAGCCGGGCCTGTCGCGCCGCGACCTGCTCTCCCTGCTCGGCCTGTTGACCCTCTCCGCAACCGTAAAAGCCCAGCAATTGCAGGTGGACGGAGGTTTGGCAACCATAGAAGACAAAAAGGTGCCGGATCGGAAAACGCCGATCACACCGCCCGGGTCTTTGAGCGCTCAACACCTAAAACAACACTGTACGGCTTGCCAGTTGTGCATATCGGCCTGTCCCAACCACATCCTCAGCCCGTCCCGCAAGTTATCCGCCTTCATGCAACCCGAAATATCCTACGAAAGAGGCTATTGCCGCCCCGAATGCGTGGAATGTTCGCAGGTATGCCCCGCCGGGGCCATTCAACCCATTACACCGGCGGACAAATCGGCCATCTCCATCGGACAAGCCATCTGGATCCCGGACAATTGCATCGTGAACAGAGACAGCCTTCCGTGCGACAGTTGCGAACGCCACTGCCCAACAGGCGCGATCACACTGGTAGAGCGCGACCCCGATCACCCCAAATTGAAAATACCGGCAGTAGACAAAGAACTGTGCATCGGTTGCGGAGCCTGCGAAAATCTTTGTCCGGCACGCCCTTTCAGCGCCATCTATGTAGAAGGAAACGTAAGACATCATTCCATTTAAGTCGATTCAAAAAACTACCGAGCATGGAAAAGAAAAATTGTCCGAAGAAACACGAACTGAACCGCAGGGAGTTTCTCAAAGTGCTGGGCGTCGGGTCCGCCGTCACCACCGCTGCCTTGTACGGGTGTAAAACCGGTAACACGGTTTCGGCGGAAGGGGGAATGATCGGCGAGGTTCCGTCCGGCCAAATGACCTACCGGATCAATCCGCACACGGGAGACAAAGTTTCCCTGTTGGGATTCGGGTGTATGCGCTGGCCGTTGAAAAAGCACGCAAACGGTCGGGAAGAGGTGGACCAGGATGCCGTCAACCAATTGGTAGATTACGCCATTGAACACGGCGTAAACTACTTCGACACCGCTCCGGTCTACGTACAGGGATGGTCCGAAACCGCCACCGGGATCGCCTTGAAGCGGCATCCGCGCGACAAATTCTTCATCGCCACAAAGGCTTCCAACCACCGCCAGGGGGCCCGGACACTCCAGGACGGCATTGAAATGTACCGCAAATCCATGCGCGAACTGCAAGTGGATTACATCGATTACTACCTGCTGCATTCCGTCGGATCAAGCATCAAAGACTTCAACGACCGGTTTATCGACAACGGGCTGCTGGAATTTCTGAAAGGCGAACGCAAAGCCGGCCGCATCCGCAACCTCGGGTGGTCCTTTCACGGCATACAAGAGGTATTCGACCACGTTCTGAACATGGACATACAGTGGGATTTCTGCCAGATACAGCTCAATTACCAGGATTGGCGGCACGCAGACCCCAGGCGGAATGTCAACGCGGAGTACCTCTGTGCGGAGTTGGCGAAGAAAAACGTACCGGCCGTCATCATGGAGCCCTTGTTGGGCGGCCGGCTTTCCCGGGTTCCGCAACAGGCGCTGGCTTTGATGAAACAGGTGCACCCGGAACAGAGCGCCGCTTCGTGGGCCTTCCGGTACGCGGGAACCCCCGAAAACGTCCTGACCGTCCTGAGCGGCATGGTCTACATGGAACACCTGCAAGAAAATCTTCGCACCTATTCACCACTTGTTCCCATTAATGAGCAGGAGAACACAATACTGGAGCAGGTCACACGGATCCTGGTCAATGCCGATTACATCCAATGTACGGAGTGCCAATACTGCATGCCCTGCCCGTATGGCTTAAACATTTCCGCCGTCTTCAGCCATTACAACCGCTGCGTAAGCGCCGGACGCCTGCTGAAAAATTCCCACGACGACAATTACCGCCGGGCGCGCCGCGAGTTTCTCATCGGTTACGACCGCAGCGTACCGAAACTGCGGCAGGCCGACCACTGCATCGGTTGCGACGTCTGCCGGCCGCGCTGCCCGCAACGGATCAACATCCCACAAGAGATGCGCCGCGTCGAACGCTACACAGAACAACTAAAACAACAATTGGATTTTTAACCGGCCTGCCGGATCTTTCAAAAAAAGCTGCCTGAAGAGGCAGCTTTTTTAAAAGATCAGATCGTCAGAATATCCTTCTCCTTAGCCAGGAGCATCTCCTCCACCTTCTTCGTGTTGGTATCGGTCATTTTCTGCGCTTCATTCTCCGCATCTTTGGCCATGTCTTCGGGAAGCCCCCCCTCTTTTGCCATTTTCTTGAACTGTTCGATGGCATCGCGGCGGGCTGTCCGGATACTGACTTTCGCCTGTTCGCCGATGGTACGGGACTGCTTTACCAACTCCTTCCGGCGCTCTTCCGTCAGGGGCGGGACACTGATCCGGATGGTCTCCCCGTTATTGTCGGGATTAAATCCCAGATTGGCGCTCATGATAGCCCTTTCGATAGGAGCGATCATCTGTTTTTCCCAAGGTTGCACCGATATGGTCCGCGGATCGGGAGCGGAGATATTCGCGACCTGGGCCAGCGGGGTCGGAGTGCCGTAATACTCTACCATGACATCGTTCAGCACCTTGGGATTCGCTCTCCCGGCCCTGATCTTTGCCAGTTCATTCTCTAAGTGATTGAGGGCGTTATGCATCTGCTCCTGCGCCTCGTCCATATACATTTTTACTTCTTCGTTCATATCCTAATTATTATGGGATTATCCGTCAGATGAGGCAAATGTACAAAAAAATGTGAAAAGGTGAAATCCCAAAATAATCGTATCTTTGCCAAACAATGGCCAAATTAACCAGAAACAATTTTGAAATCATGGCCCCTGTCGGGTCGTACGAATCCCTCTCCGCCGCTTTGCAGAGCGGGGCTGATTCGGTTTACTTCGGAGTGGAGGGCCTGAATATGCGCTCCCGCTCGTCCGTCAATTTTACCTTGGAAGACCTGTGCCGGATCGTGGAATTGTGCCGCCAACAGGGAGTAAAAACATACCTGACCGTCAATACCATTATCTACCCGGAAGAGTCGAAAAAGATGCGGGAGATCATCAACACGGCGAAAAAAGCCGGTGTTTCCGCCGTCATTGCTTCAGACATGGCCGCGATCCTGTACGCCCATTCGGTGGAAGTGCCGGTACACATCAGCACCCAATGCAATGTAACCAACTACGAAACCCTCCGGTTCTATGCACAATACGCCGACGTGGTGGTATTGGCCCGGGAACTGAACCTGGAGCAAGTGGCCGGTATTCACAGGCAGATCCGGGAGGAACACCTGTGCGGGCCGGGCGGGGAGCTGGTGCAGATCGAGATGTTTGTACACGGAGCTTTGTGTATGGCGGTTTCGGGAAAATGCTACCTCAGTCTGCACGAAATGAATGCTTCGGCTAACCGTGGGGTCTGTTACCAGATCTGCCGGAGGGGATATACGGTGACGGATAAAGAAGATGGTATTGAGCTGGACATTGAAAATCAGTACATCATGTCACCGAAAGATCTATGTACGATTGGTTTTCTGAACAAAGTGGCAGATGCCGGCGTGCGGGTATTTAAAATAGAGGGAAGGGCCCGTCCGGCGGAGTACGTGAAAACGGTTTGTGAATGTTACAACGAAGCATTGAACGCAGTTACAACGGGGAGTTATACGGAAGAGAAGATAGCGGCTTGGAAAGAGCGACTTTTAACCGTATTCAACCGGGGTTTCTGGGACGGCTACTATTTGGGGCAACGGTTGGGCGAATGGAGCGCTGTGTACGGTTCCGGGGCGACCAAAAAGAAAATAGCCATAGGAAAGGTGACCAACTATTTCGACCGGTTGGGTGTGGGGGAATTTAAACTGGAGTCCTATGACTTGAAAAAAGGGGAGGAGCTACTGATCACCGGCCCGACAACCGGAGCGCTCCAAATGCAGGCGGAAGAGATCCGTTACAACCTGCAACCGGTGGAACGGGTGCAGAAAGGAGCCGTATTTTCCATGCCGGTCCCCCAAAAGATCCGGAGAGGCGACAAGCTTTACAAATGGGTGGATACCACTCCGGAACGGATGCAATAATTTTTGAAAAACAGCAAGCATGGGGGTTGTCATCCGTCAGAGCATCAAAGGAATAGTTGTAACATACGCCGGAGCCTTTCTGGGATTCCTGATCCAATTCTTTATCATCACACGTTTCCTTTCTCCCGAAGACATCGGCCTGACCGGCGTCATTCTGGAGATCGGGATCCTGTTTGCCGCGCTCTGTCAGTTGGGAACATCCTCCTCCATTATGCGTTATTTCCCCTATTTCAGGAACAGAGAGAAAAAGCACAACGGCTTCTTTTTTTACATCATCGCCCTGCCGGCTGTCGGATCGCTTGTTTTTATTCCGCTTTACCTGTTGCTCAAACAACCCATTGTTGACTTTCTGGCCAAAAGTTCTCCGTTATTCACCGATTATTTTTATTGGATGATCCCGTTGATCCTTTTCATGACCTACTTGCAGGTGTTTGAGACCTATTCAACGGTAAACATGCGGATCGTCGTCCCAAGATTCAACCGGGAAATTTTAGTCCGGCTCTTGATGCTGTCGGTCTACCTGCTGTACGGTTTCCACTTGACGAACCGGGACGGTTTGGTACTGGGCCTGATTGTTGTTTACGGCTTGGTTTTGCTGGCCGCCTTCATCTATGTTTGCCGGATCACTCCGGTTTCCCTGGTCTACCGGCCCATCCCCCCCGTGCTGAAAAAAGAGATGCTGCGGTATACGGCCTACTTGGTAGCCGGCGCCTTGGGAAGCACCATGCTGACCCGGCTCGACCTCTTTATGATCACTTCGGAGATCGGATACAGTGATTCGGGGATCTTTCGCATTGCTACCTACATGGCTATTATCGTGGGGATCCCTTCCCGCTCCATTACCACCATTTCCGCTCCGTTAGCTGCCGAAGCCCTGAAAAACGGGGATTTTGCAACCTCTAACGCCTTGTACCGGAAAGTTTCTCTCCACCAGCTGTTGGCCGGCGGAATGATCTTCGTACTGCTGTGGGTGAATGTAGACAACATCTTCGCCCTATTGCCCAACGGGGCCATCTATGCAGGCGGAAAATGGGTCGTCTTTTTCCTGGGCATAGCAAATTTGATCGAAGTGACACTGAGTTTCGGCGGCCAGTTGATCAGCTTCTCCAAATACTACTACTGGAGCCTTTACTTTGTATTCTTCATCATCGGGATCGGGATCCTGACAAACCTGTGGCTGATCCCCTATCTCGGAATTACCGGGGCCGCCGTCGCTACGATGTTGACCACCTTGTTGTCCTATTCGGTCCAACAGTGGATTGTATTGAAAAAAGTCAAAGGAAATCCCTATACAAAAGGTACCTTAAAACTGCTGCTCCTCTTTGCCCTGCTGATCGGGATCAACTCCTCCGGTTTCCGGTTGGAAAACCCTTGGGTGGACGGTATCCTCCGCTCTGTCGTAACGCTCCTTGCCGGCGTATTGTTGATCTATTACGGACGGGTTTCCGAAGAAATTAATCGGCTCATAGATCGTTTCTTGGGAAAAGCCAAAAAATGGGTGTGAATTTTGCTATCTTTGCTTTACCGATAGGGTTTAAACAGACACTTACCCGCTAAAAAATAGTTTTAACATGCTGAACCATAAATCTGTTCTTATAACCGGAGGAACCGGTTCCTTTGGAAAAAAATTCGTGGAAACCATACTGAAAAACTATCCGGAAGTAAAACGGATCGTTGTCTTTTCGCGGGATGAATTGAAGCAGTTCGAGATGGCGCAAAACTACCCGCATCACTTGTATCCGCAATTGCGGTTTTTTATCGGAGATGTCAGGGATCTCCCCCGTCTGAAAAAGGCTTGCCAGGGGATAGATGTCATTATCCACGCAGCGGCCTTAAAGCAAGTGCCGACCGCCGAGTACAATCCGGACGAGTGCATCAAGACCAACATAGGGGGAGCGCAGCATGTGATCGACAGCGCTTTGGAAACGGGAGTCAAGATCGTGGTCGCCCTCTCTACGGACAAAGCGGCGGCCCCGATCAATCTATACGGAGCGACCAAACTGTGTTCCGATAAATTATTTATTGCGGCCAACAACGTAAAAGGGAGCCGGGATATCCGGTTTTCCGTAGTCCGTTACGGAAATGTGATGGGATCGCGCGGTTCGGTTATCCCGTTCTTTATGAACAAACGCAAAGAAGGAGTTATTCCGATCACACATAAAGAGATGACCCGTTTCAATATCTCGCTTGAAGAGGGCGTTGCCATGGTCATGTATGCCATAAAAAACGCTTTGGGTGGCGAGATCTTTGTTCCCAAAATTCCCTCTTACAACATTGAAACGCTTGCAAAAGCCATTGCCCCCCAGGCAACATTGGATTACGTAGGCATTCGTCCGGGCGAAAAACTGCACGAGGAGATGATCACGGAGAGCGATTCATACAATACCATCGAATTTGACCGCTATTATGCCATTCTTCCTTCCGGAGTCGATGTTGAAAAATACCTGAAACATTACCATGCCAAGATGATTCCCCCCGGATTTAAGTACAATTCAGGCGCCAATACAGAGTGGGAAACAGTAGAATCTTTGAGAGAGAAGATAAAAAAATACGTGGATCCGAATTTTACAGCAGAATAACATGTCAAAGGTAGTATTGCTTGTTATATATAATCATCGTTATGATAAGAACATACCTATAGTTGAAAATTTATACAAAGACAAGTTTTCACACATTTATCATTTAATGCCGTTTTACGACGGCGAAAGAGAAAATGTCTTGTCTGTTTATGCTAATTCTCTGCATTTCCAATCTTACATTGCGCAGGCATATCAGCAAATTCATAAAATGAAGAAGCAATATACTCATTATTTCGTAATTGCCGATGATATGTTGCTGAATCCCACAATAAATGAACGCAATCTGTTTGATTTCTTCAAAATAGACGATAAAAGCTGTTACATAAGAGATATACGGGTTCCTGCTCAAAAACGCATGAACGACAAAGGATTGCAGGGGTTGTGGTTAACGCAGTATCGTTTTAAACTGTACAAACCGAAAGTGGAAGTCCAGTCCCTCTTGCCATCCAGAGAGGAGGCTTTAGCCCGATTTGCCGAACACGGGATTAACGCAGAGGTGAGATTTGCAGATAAAATACGCTTGTTGTTGTGGTGGATTAGCATTCTTCGCCCGAGAGCAACTATTAGCGCCTTTATAGCGCTGTTTAAGCGCAAGGTAAATTATCCGCTTGTGTGGGCGTTTAGTGACTGCCTTTTGATACCCGCCAGCCATGACAACTTTTTTCAGTATTGCGGAGCATTTGCAGCATTGGATTTATTTGTGGAATACGCTATTCCTACGTCGTTACTTTTAAGCGCCGACTGTGTTGCAACAGATCAAAAGCAGGGACTTTCTTCTATTGCCAACGAAATGGATGTCATTGCGGATATAGAAAAAAAACATCGTTTTGATTTAAAAAAATTAATCGAAAACTTTCCCGATGACTTGGTGTTCATTCATCCGATAAAGTTGTCTAAATGGAAATAGTGAAAAAAATTGCAGTCATAGGCGGAGGGATCTCCGGTTTATCAATAGCGCATCTTCTAAAAAAGTATGATGTAAAGGTTTTTGAAAAAGAATCCAAACCGGGAGGACTGATCAAATGTGATATTGTAAAAGGAAATCTTTATCACAAAGTTGGCGGACACGTTTTTAATTCCCGCAGACAAGATGTATTAGAGTGGTTTTGGAAGTTTTTTAACAAAGACGTTGAATTTACAAAAGCAATAAGAAATGCTGTTGCATCCATACCCAACACTCCAATATGCCCATATCCTATCGAAAATCATATCTACATATATGAAAGGGAAATTCAAAGGAATATTATTAAGGACATTTTTGGTATAGAAGAAAACAAAAATGGAAAGCCTAATAATTTTGAAGAATTTTTGATTTCCCGTTTCGGAAAAACACTGTATGAAATTTACTTTAAACCCTACAATCAAAAAATATGGAAACAGGATTTAAGAAACATTCCTTTGTCTTGGTTGGAGGGAAAATTACCCATGCCGACACCGGAAGAAATCATCTTTAATAATTTCAACCATGTTAAAGAGA
The DNA here is from genome assembly GCA_002293375.1 of Odoribacter sp. UBA944. Taxonomy (GTDB): domain Bacteria; phylum Bacteroidota; class Bacteroidia; order Bacteroidales; family Marinifilaceae; genus UBA944. The sequence goes on along the minus strand of DBDA01000033.1, from coordinate 127,822 downwards.
TGAATATGGTGCATAGTTCATTTTACTATCCCCAAAGCAATGGTTCACAATTTATTGCTGACAGGCTGGCTAAAGACATAAGTATTGAATATAATTCCGGTATAGATTCCATTAAAAAAGAGGGTTCCGGTTGGAATATACAGGGTGAACTATTTGATGCCGTCATTTTTTGCGGAAATATAAAAGAGTTGCCATCCATACTATCGGGTATTGATATTTCGGCATACCGTTTAGAAATAGAATCGTTGGGCTATCACGGAACCACCTCTGTTTTGTGCGAAACAGAACATACGGATTATAGTTGGATCTATTTGCCCGATCCGGAATACGACGCGCATCGTATTATCTGTACGGGCAATTTCGCGGCTTCCAATAATGCGACTTCCTCGGTGAGAACTGCCACTTTGGAATTCACAGATTATATCGGGCAGGAGGAGATTTTGCAACAAATAAAGAAAATCCCCTTCTCATTGAAATACATAACGCACGAGTATACAAAATACACGTATCCTATTCAAAGCCCCGATACCCGGCAAATGCTCAATTCATTAAAAAGTAAACTGATCAGCGAAAACGTATACCTGTTGGGCCGTTTTGCAGAGTGGGAATATTACAACATGGATGCGGCAATGGGAGCAGCCATTGATTTATCCAAAAAACTATTTTAAATGGAACAAAAGAGCATACCTTACGGAAGGCACCATGTAACGGAAGAAGATATACAGGCCGTTCACGATACCTTGTTATCGGATTACTTGGCACAAGGGCCCCGGGTAGAGGAGTTTGAGAAGAAGTTTGCGGCTTATGTCGGGGCAAAATACGCCGTAGCCGTGATGAACGGGACAGCTGCCCTTCATTTGTCCGCCCTGGCGTTGGAGGTGAGCGAAAAAAGTAAAGTAATTACGACGCCCATTACTTTTGCAGCTTCGGCGAACTGCATCCGTTATTGCGGCGGAAAGGTTGTTTTTTCCGATATTGATCCGCAAACCGCCTTGATTGATATCCCGGCCGTTGAAAAATTATTGCAACAGGCTCCGGCCGGCACCTACCAGGGGATTATCCCTGTAGACTTTGCAGGCTATCCCGTCAATATGGAGCAGTTGCGGAAGGTTGCCGATAAATATGGGTTGTGGATCATTGAAGACGCCTGTCATGCCCCCGGCGGTTATTTTATCGATTCTTCGGGTGAAAAACAATCGTGCGGAAACGGAAAGTTTGCGGACCTGACCGTTTTCTCTTTTCATCCCGTCAAACACATTACGACAGGGGAAGGCGGAATAATCACAACGAACAACGAGGCTTTGTATCGAAAATTAATCCTGTTGCGTTCACATGGGATTACCAAAGATCCTGATCTGATGAGCCAAAACGACGGAGGTTGGTACTACGAAATGCAAATGCTTGGATACAACTACCGGCTTCCCGAAATAAATGCAGCCCTTGGGATTTCGCAACTGAAACGAGCAGAAGCAGGGATAGAACGGCGCCGCGAAATTGCCAAACGGTATGATGAAGCTCTTTCGGGTGTCGTTGAATCAATGAAACCTTCCGACTCCGTCGGACATGCGTATCATTTATACGTCATCAAAGTGTCCGGTCGGAAAGAGGTCTATGATAAACTAAGGGAAAAAGGAATTTTTTCCCAGATCCACTATATTCCCGTGCACACATTGCCCTATTACCAATCGTTGGGATACAAAACGGGAAGTTTGCCTCATGCGGAACACTATTACGAACAATGTCTGAGCATTCCGATCTATCCGACTCTGACGGACGAACAGGTGGAATATGTGATCAGGACCATTAAAGAGGTGGTGTGATGAAGCGTATCGCCATTATTCCGGCCCGTGGCGGGAGCAAACGCATCCCCCGGAAAAACATCAAACCGTTTCTGGGTAAACCGATCATCGCCTATTCAATAGAAGCGGCGATACATTCAAAACTGTTCGACGAGGTGATGGTTTCGACGGATGATCCGGAAATTGCCGGAATTGCCGGAAAATATGGTGCGAAGATTCCATTTTTGCGCAGTGAAGCCGCATCGGGCGATCATGCCACGACTGCAGATGCTTTACTCGAAGTGCTCGCTGGCTATGAAAAAATGGGAAATCATTTTGAGCACGCGTGTTGTATCTACCCTACGGCTGTATTTGTTACGGCCGATAAATTGAAAGAAGCTTTTGCTCTTTTGGTGCAAAAAAATTATTTATCGGTGTTTCCGGTTCTGCCGTTCAGTTATCCGATATGGCGTTCATTGAAAAATGAAGAGGGAAAACTCAGCATGAATTACCCTGAATACCTGCATGCGCGTTCGCAGGACCTGCCGGTAGCTTACCACGATGCCGGCCAGTTCTATTTTTTTAAAACGGACGTTTTATTTCGAGAAAAAACCTTGTTTACCTCTCATTCGGGAGGTATCATCATTGACGAACTGGAAGGACAGGATATAGATAACGAAACCGATTGGCAGTTGGCCGAATTAAAATACCAACTTTTAAAAAATGGAACAGAATAAAACATATAAATGTTTGAAAAACAATATTTTTACGAAAAACGAATATTCACTTGTACCCATTCGTTACCAAGACCGAATGCGTATCATGCAATGGCGCAACGAGCAACTGTACCATTTACGTCAGGTAAAACCTTTGACCGAAACCGATCAGAACAACTATTTTGACAACGTAGTAGCCAAACTTTTTGAGCAAGAAAAGCCCGACCAGATTTTGTTTTCGTATTTGGAAGACGGAAAATGCATCGGTTACGGCGGTTTGGTACATATTAATTGGACAGATAAAAACGCCGAGATTTCGTTTATCGTAGACACTGACTTAGAAAAAGATTTTTTTCACAAGTATTGGGGCATTTACCTGGATTTGTTGGAACAGGTAGCATTCGCTGAGCTTGATTTGCACAAGATATATACATACGCATTTGATTTGCGTCCCCATTTATACAAAGCAATAGAGAACAAGGGATACCAAAAAGAGGCCGTTTTGAAAGAGCATTGTTGCATAAATGGCGAATTTAAAAATGTGGTGATTCATGCTAAAATAAATAATTTTCTGTCGTTGCGAAAAATGAGAGATAGCGATAAGGAGCTTATATTCAATTGGGCAAACGAAAAAATGACAAGAGAAAATTCATTTAACCCACAGCCGATTGATTTTGAAACACATGCGATATGGTTCGATAAAAAGATCAAAGATAAGAATGTACGCTATTTTATCGGCGAAATTTCAGCGCAACCTGTTGGATTAGTGAGATTTGATAAAGAGGACGAAAAATCTGCACTCGTCGGGATTTTAATAGATAAAAATTTCAGAGGGAAAGGATTGGCTACTATATTGCTGCAAAAAGCGTGTGCCGAATATTTTAAAACAACCCATCAACAAACTATTATTGCGCAGATAAAAGAGAGCAATACTATTTCGATCAGATCATTTTTAAAAGCGAAATTTACATATGATAAAATGCTGAAAATAAACGGCATGACTGCACTGCAATATAAGTTGAGCAACTATGAAGAATAAAATTTTCATCATCGCCGAAATGTCCGGCAACCACAACCAAAGCCTGGAGCGGGCTTTGGAAATTGTTGATGCGGCGGCAAAAGCAGGGGTCAGCGCTATCAAGCTGCAAACCTACACAGCCGATACGATAACAATACCCGGAGCATATACCATTCGCGATGCCCAATCCCTGTGGAATGGCCGAGACTTGTATGATCTGTACCAGGAAGCCCATACCCCTTGGGAATGGCACAAACCCATTTACGAACGGGCGAAAGAGAAAGGATTGCTCTGTTTCTCCACTCCTTTTGACGAAACAGCCGTCGATTTTCTGGAAAAATTAAATAATCCGATCTATAAGATCGCGTCGTTCGAAGTCAATCACATCCCGCTGCTCAAATACATAGCCCGAACAGGCAAACCTGTGATCATGTCAACCGGCGCTTCCACGCTGGCAGAGATAGAAGAAGCGGTGAATACCTTGCGGGAAAACGGTTGTAAGGATCTGACCTTATTGAAATGCACCAGCACCTACCCGGCTACACCGGAGAATACCAACCTGCTCACCATTCCACACCTAAAACAGTTATTTGATTGTAACGTTGGTCTTTCCGACCACACATTGGGTATAGGCGTTGCCATAGCGTCCGTTGCTTTGGGAGCGACGGTTATCGAAAAACATTTCTGTTTAAGCCGCGTCGAAGGCGGGGTCGACAGCGCCTTTTCAATGGAACCGCAAGAGATGAAAATGTTGACGGAAGAGGTGAACCGCGCTTACTCGGCATTGGGGAACGTATCATATGGCGTTCTGGAAGCGGAAAAAAACAGCCGGATATTTAAACGCTCCATTTATGCTTCTCAAGCCATCAGAGCCGGAGAGCTTCTGACAAAAGATAACATAAAGGTAATACGGCCGGGAAATGGATTGCATCCCAGGTATTTTTTTGATCTATTGGGTAAAAAAGCAAAGACAGATATAAAAAAAGGGAAGCCTTTGGATTTTACGGACTGTTGAGGATAGGAAAAGGATTTTTACACATGGATGGTCATGTTTAGTATTATTATTTGTACATACAACCGGGAGAAATACCTGTATACCGCTTTGCAAAAGATGGCAGAGAATGATTTTTCTCCGATGCTGTACGAAATCGTATTGGTGAATAACAACAGCACGGATTCCACGGAAGAGGAGTGCCGGCGCTTCCATGCCGACTACCCGAGTATCCGCTTTCGGTATTTTGTTGAAGAACAACAGGGACTTTCCCATGCCCGGAATCGGGGCATTCGGGAAGCGAAGGAAGAGATGCTGATTTTTCTCGATGACGACTCTTTTGTGCATCCGTCGTACCTGAAAAATCTCTCTAATCACTTGGTTACCCATCCGGAAATTCAGGCATTCGGAGGGAAAATCATTCCGCTTTACGAATCGGGCGATCCTCCGGCCTGGCTCTCTACATGGAGCCGTAGCTGGGTCTCCGCTTTAGACATGGGGGATCAGATCAGGCTGTTTAAAAAAAAGCAATACCCTGTCGGCGCCAACATGGGATTTCACAAATCCTGTACACACACGGCCGGGCTCTTTAACACCGAATTGGGCCGGTGTAAGAAAAATCTGATGGGTGGAGAAGAGAAAGAGTTCTTTTTCCGGTTGCGTTCCCGGAATGTTTCTCTCTTTTATTTGCCTGATATAGCTGTTTTTCATGCTATTCCAGAATCCCGCACGACCCTTTCCTACGTCAAAAGATTGGGAGATGGAATTGGCAGTAGCGAACGGATGAGATGCCTCCGGAAAGGCAACGGTGTGTTCCTGAAACGCTGTATAGAAGAGATTCTTAAGTGGGGAGCAACGCTGCTGCTCTGGTGCTATTATATCTTGACGGGACGAACGACAAAAGGCAATGTATTGGTCCTGTTCCGTTGGCACGTGTCGCGGACGCTGTTTTTTCAGGGAGCTGAAAAAGGGTGATTTTTTGTATCCGATTTTAGCCTTCGTTTAAGCGAAGCTCTTCCTCTTGGAAATCATGCATGCTTTTTAATCCCTCCCATATGTTTCGATAGGCGGGAGAAATCTTTCCAAAGAGGATGTTGAGCCCATAAATGTTGCTGCCGGCGATTCTTGCATACACCAGAGAAGAAGAGAAGAGACCGTAAAAATCCGGAGCATAACTGAAGGCGATGTTTTCCAGCGATATTTCGGGGGCAATTTCTCGGTAAAGATACGGGCGTTCCTGATTAAAATGTTGAAAAAGCTTCCTGACATCTTCAACAAATTCCGGGTGTTTCAGGTAGTGGGTCGGATGAAATTTAAAACCAAGCTCTTTGTAATGACAATGGGTACTAAAGAATGCGTCCAATTGCCTCAACAACTCCAAATAGTCTGTTGTAGACAGACGTTTAAACCCTTGTATATAATCCAGTACGATGATGGCTTCAGGTATTTCATCCAAACTGATTTTCCGGAACGGAGAACGAAGCACCTGCACACATTGTCTGTCGAGATAGGGGAAAACTTTTTCGGATATACCGATGCAACCGGCAAATTTCGGATGGGATACCGTGACGAAATACTCTTTGACGGTATATATTCGCGGAAATAGCCGTTTAAATACCTGCAACGCAATCCACCGATATCCTCGAAAATAGTGAATGTTCTCTCTACGGTAAGATCCGATGCCTTCTTCTACAATAAAATACCGATAACAATGCGGATGACTGATAATTATATTGGCGGGATCTGTTCCCGTTTGCGGTGTGTAGAAATAAAAGGATTCTCCCATCTCTTTTTCCAAAAGACGGTCGTATTCTTGAATGATGCGTTTCGTTTCGCCCAAACGAAAGCCCGTCCATATCCGCTGCTTTGTAAGAAGGCCTGCCGGTACGGAAACGGTGCGTATGTTGTTTCCCGCCGGAGGAACGAAACCACGTTCCAATAAGAGTATACACTCCTCCTCTTTCAGACTCTTATCCTGAATGATCTGACAGGTAATCAGATAGACAATCTGACTGTGTACAAGAAAGAGATGTTTACCCATGACCCGGTAATCTGTCAGGATTTTGGGGTCTCTTCCGCTTTATCTGCTGTATTTCGGCATAGATACATCAGGCCGCTTACCAACCATCCGGCAAGTAACAGATAGATTACGGCGATGGAGGCGAAGGAAACCTGTTCATAGCGGCTGATTTCCGGACGGAACTCAAACCGGACGGTATGTTTACCTGCCGGGATCCGTAGGGCCCTGAGCAGATAGTTTACCCGGAAATGTGTTGCCGGCATGCCGTCAATGGAAGCATTCCAGCCGTATGGATAGTAAATTTCCGAAAATACAGCTATCCCGGCCTTTTCACTGTTGCTTTCGTATGCCAACACATCAGGTGCGTAATGGGTCAGTCGGATCCGGGCTGTTGTATCGGCTCCGGGAACGAAATCTTTCACAAAGTCGAAAAAAGCGCTGTCGGTAACCGCTATTTTAGTCAGATCCATGTGGTATAAAGCATCGCTCTCCTCGTTTGGCGTGCCGACAATCCGGATGGAGTCTACGAACCAGGCATTTCCCAAAGCTTCCTCGTTCCGTTGCGGGATCACCCCCTGAGTCTTATCCGGAGTAATGACGTATTTGGTATTCAACATATTGATCACCTTCCAGTTGAATTTGGACAGATGACTGTCGATTAGATCCTGGTACCTGCGGAGTTTAGCAGCATGGTAACCGCCGATGGATTTGAGGTAATAAGAGGTCCGGGAGTCATTGTATGTATCGGTTGCCAGATTTAACACCCGGAAGTGCGGGTCTGTGTCTTGTAAAATATACTCCTCGTACGGTTGCTTCCGGAAATACTCGTCTTTATTTCTAACTGTCTGAAAATTGGCATCGTTCAAAAAACGTTTGTCAACGGTCCACATATCTGCCAGGATTACAATTCCCAGTATGCCAATAAAAGGCAGGGACTTTATTTTTCCCCGCACAAAGAGCCAAAGGGTTCCGGCTGCTATAAGGATAAAAAGGGCGGAACGGAAAGCGTCCGTCCGCAGCATGGAAGCCCTCTCCGCTAAAACCGCATCCGTCAGCCATTCGGGGAATTGTACGAATGCCCGGGCATCACTGGGGGAATGGAAATCAAAAAGAACACTTCCGAACAAGGCGAAAAAAAGACAAATACCGGTGGTAATCGCTGCTGATTTTTTGACGCTCCCCCATATTTCTTTTGTAGCAAATTTCTTGTCCAAGATGTTTTTGACCGCTAAAAAACCCAGTAACGGCATGGTGATTTCTGCTACGACCAATGCAGAGGCTACCGCCCTGAATTTGTTGTACATGGGGAAGTAATTGAAGAAAAGCTCCGTCAGCGGCATAAAATTCCGGCCCCATGCCAACAGGATAGAGAACAGAGTTGCTGCCAAAAGCGCCCATTTGTAAGGGCCTTGCACCAGAAATAATCCGAGTATAAACAAAAAAACAACAATAGCTCCCACATAGACGGGGCCGGATGTAAAGGGTTGTGTTCCCCAATACATGGGCATCGTGCGGCACAACTCCTCCGCATTCCTTGCCGGAACCCCGTTGGCTGTAAGAGTCTTGTAAATAATTGAATTTTTTCCGGTATTGTACTGGGAAGAGGCCCCCATAAAGTTGGGGATCAACAGGGTCATCGTTTCAGAAATGCCGTAACTCCAGGCTGTTGCATAATCCAGATCAAGCCCTTCCGTCTTATTTTCGCTGTCTGTTTCTTTGGTCAGCTCGGAGTGGCCGCCCCGCATGGTCTCTTTTACATAATCCTGATTGATCCTGAAATTTGTATAGTTCGATCCTATCCCGACAAAGATGGCAGCTGCAAAAATGGCTGTTCCGATGCCGAACGCCTTCCATTCCTTCGCCTTGATGTGGGTGTACAGTTCCGCCAGGAACAGCATTCCGATCAGCAGGAAAATGTAATACGACATTTGCGGATGCCGAAGGACGCTGACAGCGGAACACACAGCCGTAATGGTTGCTCCGGCGAGGTATTTCCGGTCATATATCAGACGAAAGCCACCGATAACGGCAGCCATCATGCCGATGGTTTCCGCTTTGGTATAATGTCCGGCTTCGATGATGATAAAAAAATAGGAGGAGAGCGTAATTGCCATGGCTCCGGCAATGGAGAGCCAAGTGTTGATCTTAAAAGCTTTGAGCAGGATAAAGAAACCGATCAGATAACCGAAAAGCAGGAACATGGTATCGGCCAATCCTCCGTGGATGGTTTTTTTCAGGGGTTGTATATACTCAACGGACGCAATTTTACCTCCTCCGATCTGAAAAGTTGGCATGCCGGAAAACATGGAACCGCTCCAAAAGGTATAGTTGCCGGTCTCCTCGCGATATTTCCGTACTTCCTGTGCCATTCCATCGTATGCCAAACCGTCGTTGGACATAACTTTTTTCCCTGTAAATTCAGGAGAAGCATAGATCATTGCGAAGAGAAAAAACAAAACAAATGCTGCCAGATATGGCAACGTCGCTGACCAATTTTTCTTATTCATCCGGATTCATTCAAGTAATTACTCTACAAAAGTATACGAAATTTTCTAATTCCGATGGCCTTATTTAACAGGCTGGCCTCTAAAGAGCAATAAAAGCTTACAAAGAGTGATTGACATATTCGATCAGGGCTCCGGCAAAATGATCCCATGACAGCATCTCTTTTGCTTTTCGAATGTTGTCGATAAATTTGTTCCGATCCTCCCGATAAAACTTTTCTATCGTTTCAGCTATGGATACTGCATTGATTTCGGGAACCATCAACCCGGTCCCGGGTTCTTCTATACTTTCCTTCAATCCTCCCGTATCAGTAGCAATAAGCGGTACCTCAAAATGGTAAGCAATGGCAGCAATACCGCTTTGCGTGGCTGACCGGTACGGCAACACACATACATCGGAGGCGGAAAAAAAAGCGGCGACTTCATCGTCGCCGATGTAGCGGTTAAAAACCTTGATCCGTTCCGGATGGTTTGCCTTCTTTATCTGTTCATCATAAGCGTTGAAACTTCCGTAACTCTCTCCGGCAATCACCAATTGATAACTTTCGTCCAGTTTGCTTACGGCTTCGATCAACAGATCCAATCCTTTGTAGTCCCGGATCAATCCGAAAAACAGGATGGTTTTCTTATCGGGGTCAAGTCCGAGTGTTTTCTTCGCTTGCGCCGGATCCTCTTTAACGCCGAAGTGATTGTATAGAGGGTGGGGGATCAACACGGAAGAGGCCTGCGGATGCAGCGCCAATAAATCGTTTTGTACCGATTGGCTCATGACGATGAAACCGCTGTTTTGCTTGAGAAACCACGAAGTCATCGGTTTATCGAAAAAGTGCTGTTCGTGTGGGATGACATTGTCTACAATGCTCACAACTTTGCAACCGCTTTTTTTGAGTTTTTTAGCAACGACTCCTAACGAAGGGGCGAAGTAAGACATCCAGTACCTCAAGATCAACACATCCGGTAGCGCTTTTTTTATCTGTCCGGCAGCCTTTGCATACGTAAAAGGGTTGGCGGTATCCAGAATGGGGATACTGGGAACCGGGATTGCTTTGTCTTTTCCGGAAATGTATTGGGTTTCTCCCGGGAAGAGAAAATCAGGATATTGTCTGGTAAATGTGTACGGAATGACCGTATGTTCCAACTTCAATGTTTCATACAGATTGGCATTAAATTGGGCAATTCCACCCCGAAAAGGGTAGAAGGTCGATAACATGGCTATCTTCATACGTGTCCGTCCGTATGGTTTTAATAGAACTTATACCGCAAATCCTGAATTTCGGCATTTTCCGTCAAAGCAGTGGAAGCTTGGTAAACCCGGTACATGTTGGCTTGTTGCATACCAGCCTTGGTATTGGTAATGGTTTCCGGAGAAACCTCTTCTGCCGTCCGGCTGTTGACCATGATCACATAGACCCCTTGGTTCCCTTCGATCGGTTCAGACAATTTTGCCTCTTCCAGCACCGTTGCCGCTGCAATCACTCCCGGCTCTACGCCGGCTCCCGGGATCTGGAACGAATTGAAGGTAATGCCGGCTGCCTCCTTTACTTCCGCTCCGGCTTTCTGTGCGGCCGAGAGCAGACTCTCGCTTCCTTGGATCGCTTCTACCAACTCTTTCCGGAGTATTTCGGCCTTCTTTTTGCGGATCAGTTCCTGTTTAATGCTGGCGGCTACCCCCTCGACCGGCGTAAATCCGGCTTCGTTTATAGCCGTCAGGACAGCTATCGTGTAGAAATTTCCGGTTTCAAAGATCGAATTTCCTTCGCTGTTTTTAATAACATTTCCGGAAGCGGGGGTCAAATAACTCTGCCGCACCAGCTCTCTGGAATCTTCCATACCGGTAATCTCCGGGTCTCCGCTGTTTACAGAAGCTACCCGCTTCGCCAAGCCCTGTTCCTCCAATTTCTTGTCAAAATCAGCTTGCGTATTTACCCCGTCGGCAAATGTCCGGGCATCATTGTATACTTTGTTCAATGTTTTCTGGGACGGAATGATCTCTTTCTGGATCGTTGCAATCTGTACTTTCTCTACCGGTTTGCTTTGCTCCGTCACCTGTATGATATGCGCTCCGAACTGTGTTATAGCCACTTTGATCTCTCTGGGCTTAGCGAAAAACGCCGTATCGCTGAACGGCTGCACCATGGTTTTCGGCCCGAACCATCCCAGGTCGCCGCCGTTGACAGAAGAACCTTGGTCCGTGGAGTATTGTCTGGCCAGCAATTCAAAATCGGCCCCTTTGCGCAACAGATCCGCCAAGCTATCGGCTACACTCTTCGCCCGCAGGAAATCGTTGTTTTCCGGAGCGATCAGAATGTGGCGGGCCCTGACGGAGTCCGGTAACATTTTTGTATCGGATAACCGACTGATCCGAAAAGAGTTATCTTCCAGATACGGTCCGAAAACTCCTTTCCCGCCGCTGAAAAGAAACGTTGCCAGTTCGATATTGGTTATTTCATTTTTGCCCAGATAAGAGGCGTCGAATTTCACATCGGAAGAGAGATCCGTAAACTCTGCCGGAGTCGGCGTTTCGGCAAACTCTTCGGCCAGCTCTTTTATCCAGTTCTGTGTTTCGGTATAATCTTCGGACGACGGTTCGATGGTAAAATTCACGTATTCGATCCGGCGGGATTCCGGCTGCCGGTACGCATTTTTCCGGGCGTTGTAGTACTCCTTAATTTCGCTTCCGCTCACCTGGATGGTCGAATCACTGATCGAAGCATAGCTCTTCACAAAGTAACTGATGTCGCTGCCGGCCGAACTGTTCAATGCATTTTCCTTAGCCTGTTCATCGGTAATAAAGAACCCTTTGCTCAACAACGCATTGTATTTCTCCTGCAGCCTGGAGTTTTTGATCTGTTCCTCCATGTTCAGCCAATAGATCTTCTGGGGGGTATTATCGGGCGCTTCGATTAACTGCCGGATCGTCGCCCTTGCCTGGTCGATATCCATGGCTCCTGTAGCTGGGTCCGTGAACAACTGCCGGATCATCGGGTTCATGTTATCGCCCAACATCATATCGAACAACTCGTCGCCCGTCACCTCGATACCCAACTTCTCGTATTCACCTCCCATAACAATTTCCGCAATGAGTTGTTGCCAGGTATTCTCCCGGATCATCGTTTGTTGCTCCTCGGTCAAAGAAGGCAAGTTGTTGACAATTTTGGCATTCTCCTCGTTCTGTATCAACTTTTCCCGGAAATCGTTAAATGTGATCTCTTCCCCCGCAATCTCCCCGATCTTATTTCTGTTATTTAACCGGCTCAGGTCGACATCCCCGACTACAAAGGCGAGCAGCGCCACTCCGACAAAAATAAGGATCAGGACTCCTCCGCGTTTTCTAATGCTTTCTAACGTTGCCATCTATTTTATGTTTTTCGTTTTTTTTATATTTTGAAGCCACGAAGGTAGAAAAATCAACCCTGTTATGCAAATAATTACATCTGAAATTTACCCTTCCCCTTTCTTCGTCTTGGCCGTGCTTTTCGCTTTCCCGCTTCCGCTCCTCCTGCCACCTTTTCCGCTCTCCTTTTTCTCTCCCTCCTTCGCGATCAGGGCTTCAGCCTCTTCTAAAGTCAGCGTTTCGGCCTTGACATTTTTGGGGATCTTACAGTTCTTTTTGTTGTAGCTGATGTAAGGCCCGAACCGTCCATTCAGGATCAGGATGCCATTATCAAATGCTTTGATCTGCCTGTTCCGGTCGTTTTCCCGCTTCTCTTCAATGCGGGCGACAGCAGTCTCCAGCGTAATCGTACCGGGATCGTCTTCGCCCTTTTTCAGGGAAACAAAAACATTGTTGTGCTTGATATACGGCCCGAAACGCCCGATACCGACAGCAACCTCTTTCTCTTCGAATGCTCCCAGTTTCCGGGGAAATTTGAAGAGCTCCAGCGCTTCTTCCAGGGTAATCGTCTCCATCAGTTGGCCGTTTTGCAAACTGGCGTAACGTACCGTTTCTCCTTCGCCGATCTGGGCGATGGGGCCGAAACGTCCGATCCGGACAGAGATCGGTTCACCGCTGGCCGGATCTGTTCCCAGTAAGCGTTCCCCCGTATTCCGTTCCGAATTTTTCAGCGTTTTTTCAATGCTGTCGTGAAAAGGAGTGTAAAACTGCCCGATCATTTTCTGCCACTCCATATCTCCTTCGGCGATGTTGTCCAACGCCTCCTCCGCTTGCGCCGTAAAGTTGTAATTCATGATGTCGGCAAAATGGGCCGATAGAAAATCCGTTACAACCATCCCCATATCGGACGGGAAGAGTTTTTTCTTTTCCGCCCCGAAGGTCCTTTTAAAAAACTGTGTTTTGATCCCTTCGCCTTTTAAGACCAGTTGCTCCAACTCTCTTTTCTTCCCTTCCCGCGATTCTCGAACGATATACCCCCGGTTCTGGATCGTCGTGATAGTAGGGGCGTACGTAGAGGGGCGCCCGATCCCCAGTTGCTCCATTTTTTTTACCAGGCTGGCTTCGGTGTAACGGGGCGGATGCAACGTGTATTGTTGAACGGCAGTAATTTCTACAGGGGAGAGCCGGTCGTCCTTGTGGAGAGCCGGCAGCAATGTATCCTTTTCGTCGTCCCCTTCATCATCCGACGACTCTTTGTACATCCGCAGAAAACCGTCGAAGACGATCACTTCGCCCGTGGCGGTAAACGGGATACGGTTCTCCGAAACCGCAATATCCACCTGGGTCTTTTCCAATTCGGCATCCGCCATTTGGGAAGCCAGCGTCCGCTTATAAATCAATTCATACAGCTGCTTCTCGTTCCGGTCTCCTTCAACGGCCGGGCGGTCCATGTAGGTCGGCCGGATGGCTTCGTGCGCTTCCTGCGCTCCTTTGGTATGTGTGGCGTACTGTCTGGATTTGGAATATTTTTCGCCCAGCGTTTGGCAAATAACAGCCTTGGCGCTCCGGATGGCCAAGTCGGACAAATGTACCGAATCCGTACGCATATAGGTGATCTTTCCGCTTTCGTACAGTTTCTGTGCAACGGACATGGTTTGCGATACAGAGAAACCCAGTTTGCGGGATGCTTCCTGCTGAAGCGTCGAAGTGGTAAACGGCGGAGCCGGTTTGCGTACAGCCGGTTTGGTCTCCACCCGGCTCACCGAAAAAACGGATTTCCGGCAGGACTCCAGAAAATTCAAGGTGTTCTCCCTGTTCGGGAAACGTTCCATCACCTCGGCCTTCACTTCCGCCTGGCCGGCCGTTTTAAAACAGCCGGTTACCTTGTAATACTCCTGCTCGTTAAAATGGTTGATCTCCCGCTCCCGTTCCACGATCAACTTCACCGCAACGGATTGCACCCGGCCGGCGGAAAGAGAGGGTTTCACCTTTTTCCACAACACGGGCGAAATTTCGAAACCGACCAAACGGTCCAACACTCGCCGCGCCTGTTGGGCGTTCACCAGATCGGTATTGATGGCCCGGGGGTGGGCGATGGCGTTCAGGATGGCATCTTTGGTAATTTCGTGGAAAACGATCCGTTTGGTATTCTCCGCTTTCAGTTGCAACACCTCGAACAGGTGCCAGGCGATCGCTTCTCCTTCCCGGTCTTCATCGGAAGCCAGCCAGACGGTTTTAGCGGTTTTGGCCAATGCCTTCAACTCTTTGACAACATTCTTTTTATCGGCCGAGACCTCGTATTTAGGCTGGAAATTGTGTTCAATGTCCACTCCGAGGTCCTTCTTCTCCAAATCCCGGATGTGTCCGAAACTGGATTTTACCGTATACTCTTTGCCTAAAAAATGCTCGATGGTTTTGGCCTTTGCCGGAGACTCCACGATCACCAGATTCTCAATCATATCTTGCCGGATTTATGCTGTTTCCTCCTGCTTTTTTTCGGCGGAAGCGGGGTTCCCTGCCGGTTTGGAGGAGAAAAATTTCCAATTAAAAAGAACTAACGTCAATACCCCAATCGTAATGTAGGAGTCTGCCAAATTGAACACGGGACGAAAAAAAATAAAATACTCCCCACCCCAAACAGGGAGCCACTCCGGAAGCACTCCTTTCCAGAGAGGAAAATAGAGCATATCTACCACCTTCCCTTGGAGAAAAGAGGCATATCCGCCCCCCTCCGGAAGAAAAGAGGCCACCTGCCCTTCGCTTCCGTTGAACAACATCCCGTAGAAAAGACTGTCGATAATGTTGCCCAGCGCTCCGCATAGGATCAGCCCGAACGAAAAGAGAACACCCCTCGGCGCCTTTTCCCGGATCAACTTCGTGATATACCAGAAAATCCCTCCGACGGCGGCGATCCGGAACAGCGTAAGCAGCACTTTCCCAAAGGTACCGTTGTCCGCCCCCATGCCGAAGGCCATCCCGTTGTTTTCCAGAAAGTGGATCTTGAACCAATTTCCCAATACATTGAACTCCTCTCCAAGCATCAGGTGAGTTTTGATCCAGAATTTGAAAACCTGATCCGCGACCAGCAGGGCTATAGCGAATAGGATCAGCTTTGTCCGTAGACTCATACGGTTCCCTGTTATAAATCCAATCCCTCTTTCGCCTCGATGCTCAATGTGGCATGAGGTACGGCCTTCAACCGCTCTTTTGCGATCAGTTTTCCGGTAGCCCGGCAAACCCCGTAGGTCTTGTTTTCGATCCGCACCAATGCGGCTTCCAAATGGGAGATGAATTTCGCCTGTCTTTGCGCCAACCGTCCAGCTTCCTCCTTAGAAAGTACCGATGCACCTTCCTCCAACACCTTAAAAGTCGGGGAAGTGTCGGCGATATCGTTTCCGTCGCTGCCGGAAATAGCGGCTTTCAACACGTCGTAATCTGTCTTTGCTTTTGCGAGTTTCTCCAGGATGATCTCTTTGAACTCCTGCAACTCTTCGTCCGAGTATCTGGTTTTTTCTGCCATAACATTTATTTTGACGGGAAAGGATTCCCGTAAGTTACATTTTTTCGATCTTAATAACCGTCACGATCTCATCGATCTCCACCTGTTTGCCTTCCTCAATCTTGTCTGCCAGCTCTATCTGTTCCGCCAACACCTGGCTTTGAATGTAGCTGCTGAAATTTTGTACGGCTTGGTCGGTTTCCGGATGTTTTTCAATATACAGGCGTATTTTATCCGTTACATCAAAATCACTCTCCTTCCTCAGGTTCTGGATCCGGTTGATAAATTCGCGGGCGATGCCTTCCTCTTTCAGCTCCTTACTGATGTGAATATCCAGCGCAACGGTCACTCTACCCTCGTTGGCAACCAACCAGCCGGGGATGTCTTCGGAAAGGATCTCCACATCATCCAATCCCAAAGTTAGCTTTTCGCCGTCAATTTCCAACCCGTACCGTCCGCTTTTCTCAAATTCAAAGATATCCGTCTGCGACAGCCCCTCCACAAATGCGGAAACCTGCTTCATGTATTTCCCGTACCGTGGCCCCAGGGTCTTAAAATTGGGTTTGATCTTTTTGACCAAAACCGCGGTCGTATCCGTAATGTATTCAATCTCTTTTACGTTTACCTCCGACAGGATGATACTCTTCACAGCCTCCAACTGGCGCTGCATCTCCTGGTCGAAGATCGGGACCAGCAATTTGCTCAACGGCTGGCGTACTTTGATCTGTACCTTTCTTCTCAACCCCAGCACCATAGAGGAGATCTGTTGCGCCAACTGCATCCGCTCCTCCAATTTCCGGTCGATCCGGAATTCATCCGCTACCGGGAATTTGGCCAAGTGTACACTGCCCATCAGACGCTGGCTTCCCCGGTTCAGGTCGCTGAACAGTTGCTCCGAATAAAAAGGAGCAATGGGGGAGGCGAGAACAGCCACTGTTTCCAAACAGCCGTAGAGCGTCTGGTAAGCGGAAATTTTATCCGTGGAGTACTCTCCGCCCCAATACCGTTTCCGGGACAACCGTACGTACCAGTTGGAGAGGTTTTCAATGACAAACTCCTGTATCGCCCTGCCGGCCCGCGTCGGTTCATACTTTTCGTAAGCCTCCGTCACCTCCAGGATCAGCGTGTTGAGCAGCGAAAGGATCCACCGATCGATTTCCGGCCGCTGCTCCAACGGCACCTCCGCTTCGGCGTAGCTGAAACGGTCGATATTGGCATAAAGGGCAAAGAAACTGTAAGTATTGTACAGGGTACCGAAAAACTTCCGTTTTACTTCGTCCACCCCGGACAGGTCAAATTTAAGGTTGTCCCAGGGCTGGGAATTGGTGATCATATACCACCGCAGGGGATCCGAACCGTACTCTTCGATGGCTTTGAAAGGGTCCACCACATTTCCCCACCGTTTGGACATCTTGTTCCCCTTGGCGTCCAACACCAAACCGTTGGAAATAATGTTCCGGAAGGCGACGGAATCAAACCCCATCACCGCCAGTGCGTGCAGCGTAAAGAACCAGCCCCTGGTCTGGTCCACTCCCTCGGCAATAAAATCGGCCGGGAATTTCACCCGGTTATCCACCTCCTCTTTGTGCTCAAAAGGATAGTGCAACTGGGCGTACGGCATGGCTCCCGAATCAAACCAGACATCGATCAGGTCTTTCTCGCGGAACATCTTCTCCCCATTGGAAGCGACCAGGACAATATCGTCCACATAGGGGCGATGCAGGTCGATTTTATCGTAATTCTCCGCCGAATGGTCGCCCGGCACAAACCCGGGAAACGGATTGCTTTTCATGTATCCGGCCTTCACCGCCTTTTCGATCTCTTCCATCAACTCCGCCACAGAACCGATGCACTTCCGCTCGTTTCCGTCCTCGGTCATCCAGATCGGCAGGGGAGTGCCCCAATACCGGGAACGGGAGAGGTTCCAATCCACCAGGTTCTCCAGCCACTTCCCGAACCGCCCCTCTCCAGTGCTGGCCGGTTTCCAGTTGATGGTGTTGTTCAGCTCCAGCATCCGTTCCTTAACGGCGGTCGTTTTGATAAACCAGGAGTCCAACGGATAATAGAGCACCGGTTTGTCCGTCCGCCAGCAGTGCGGGTAGTTGTGGGTGTGTTTCTCCACTTTAAAAGCCTTGTCCTCCTTTTTCAGCATCACAGAGAGCTCCACATCCAACGTTTCGTCCTCTTCCGTCCGGTTGCTGTCGTAGGCGTTCTTTACATACCGTCCGGCAAACGCGGTGTAGAGGGCCGTATTCACATGGGTGCGGACAAACTCCGGGTCCATGTTTTCAATCGGGAATAGCCTTCCCTGTTTGTCCACCATTGGCTGCCGGTTCCCTTCCCGGTCAACCAGCAACAGGGGAGCGATCCCGGTGGTTTTGGCCACCCGGTCGTCGTCGGCCCCGAACGTCGGGGCGATGTGCACAATACCCGTACCGTCCTCGGTCGTCACGAAATCCCCCGTAATCACCCGGAAAGCGTCCCCGTCCGGTTTCATCCACGGAATCAACTGCTCGTAGCGGATACCGGCCAGATCGGAGCCTTTGAACTCACCGATCACCTCATACGGGATCAATTTGTCCCCGGCCCGGTACTCTTCCCTGCTGAGCTCCTCGGCTTTCGGGTTAAAGTAAGCTGCCAGACGATCTTTCGCCAGCAGAACCGTCACCGGGTTGAACGTATAGGGATTGAATGTTTTTACCAACAGGTACCGGATCTCCGGCCCCACAGCCAAAGCCGTATTCGAAGGAAGTGTCCAGGGGGTTGTCGTCCATGCTATAAAACAGACTGCGTCCGTTCCGGCAAACAACTTTTCAGATTCGCTGTTACGGATCACGTTGAATTCTGCTACACAAGTCGTATCCTTGACATCCCGGTAGCATCCCGGCTGGTTCAATTCGTGTGTACTCAAACCGGTCCCGGCAGCAGGGGAGTAGGGTTGTATCGTGTATCCTTTGTACAGAAACCCCTTGTCGTACAGTTTTTTCAGCAGGAACCAGAGCGTTTCAATGTACCGGTTGTCGTAAGTGATATACGGATGAGCCATGTCCACCCAATACCCCATCTTTTGGGTCAACTCCTCCCACTCCCGGGTATATTTCATCACCTCCTCCCGGCACTCCCGGTTGTAATCGGCCACACTGATGGTTTTCCCGATATCCTCTTTGGTGATGCCCAATTTTTTCTCTACTCCCAACTCCACCGGAAGCCCGTGGGTATCCCAGCCGGCTTTCCGCTCTACATAGAATCCCTGCAACGTCTTGTACCGGCAGATCACGTCCTTGATGGTCCTGGACATTACGTGGTGAATGCCCGGCATGCCGTTGGCAGAAGGTGGTCCCTCGTAAAAAATGTACGGAGGATTTCCTTTCCGGGTGGCCAAGCTCTGTTCGAACGTCCGGTTCTCTTCCCAGGTTTTCAACACATCTTTGTTGACCTGTGAAAGATCCAGGCTTTTGTGTTCGGGAAATTTCTTGTCCATATAGAGGTGAATTTTAGGATTGTCAGTAAAGAGGGCGCAAAGATAGCATTTTTTTCGCCGGTTTTAAAATTCAAAAAGATCGCTTTTTTTCTCATCGCCTGTCCGGATGACAAAACGGGCGGTCAGCCGGCTGCGCTGTTCCACCAGTACATCTTTGTCATCGATCAGGCTGTGAATAGTCTCTTCGTTGTAATGGCGGATCGTGATCAGCCGCATGTTTTTGTTGTAAAGGATTTTATACTCCTCTTTCAGTTCACACAGAAAATTTTCTAAAATCGCTTCGTTGTGATCGATACAGAACGAGAAACTGATAGCGGAATTTTGCATCAGGTTCAATTTCAGTCTGTATTTGGCCAATTTTCCGAATATTTCACTCAATTTTTCCTCCACGATAAACGAAAAATCCCTTGGGGTCAGCGTCAACAGCAGTTGATCGTCTTTATCAATGTAGATGGGCGGAAGTTTCAGCCGCTCGTCCAACTCCCGGATCACGGAACCGTGCTCGTCGGGTTGTGTAAAAGATTTCACAAAAAGAGGGATCTTTTTATTCTGCAACGGCTTGATCGTTTTGGGATGGATCACTTTCGCCCCGAAATGGGACAACTCAATCGCTTCCCGGTACGAGAGTTTGGGGATAATTTCCGTATGCGGGTATTTTTTGGGATCCGCACTCATGATGCCGGGTACGTCTTTCCAGATCACCACCTGTTCGGCATCCAGTAGATTGGCTAACATCGCCGCCGTGTAATCGGATCCTTCCCGGCCGAGGGTAGTCGTCTGGTTGGTCAGGGTGCCGGCGATAAATCCCTGGGTGATATACATGAATGTATCCTGAAAGGTAAAAGCTTTCCGGCACAACTGCCCCGAAAGCTCCACATCAATGTTGGCGGCCCGGTAAGTGGTATCTGTCTTTAGGTATTTCCGGATGTCGACCCACTTCACTTTTCTGCCCTGTTTGTTCAGGTAAGCGGATACGATGGCAGTAGAGAGCAACTCGCCGTAGGAGACGATCCGGTCGTATTCATAATCGTAGCTCAGGGAAGGTTCACCGGAGAGGATTTTCGACAGTTCCGAGAAAAGCTTCTCCAATGTCCGGAAAATCTCCTCCTCCCTGTTCCCGAACAACTCCAAGGTGACAGCCACATGGTATTCCTGCACTTTTTCCAGCAGGGCAGGTGCCTCTCCGGTCCTGTCAAAATAGTGGTTGCACACCTCCTCCAGGGCATTGGTCGTTTTGCCCATCGCCGAAACCACAATAATCAGATTGGTCTTCTGAGTGCTCAGAATTTTCAATACGTTTTTTATGTCCTCGGCTCCGGCAACAGATGCGCCGCCAAACTTAAAAACATTCATACGCTTATTTCCTTATCCTTGTGATCATCCTAAATTCAGGGCGCAAAAATAGTGAATATATTTGACAGTTGTACTTTTTGTTTTTTTCCACGACTCCGTGATTTTTTCCGAATCGTGCGTCGTATTCGTAATAAATTGAATATTTTTACGACGGAAGACAAGCAAGTTATAATTAAAGAAACAAAAAGAGTAATAAATAAGCATTTGATCATGATCCATGAAAAACTGATAAACCCTACCAGCATTGTAGTAGTAGGCGGGTCGGACGACACCGGTAAGCCGGGCGGGGCTGTTTTGCGAAACCTCCGGGATGGCTATTTCCAAGGCAGCCTCATGGTGGTAAATCCCAAAGCGGATACGGTGCAGGGAATAAAATCCTACCGGGATGTACGGGATCTGCCGCAGGTCGACCTGGCGGTGCTGGCCATTGCCGCCAAATTCTGTCCGGATGCGGTAGAAGTACTGGCCAAAGAGAAAGGCACCCGCGCATTTATTATTCTCTCCGCCGGTTTCAGCGAAGAGAACGAAGAGGGGGCACTTTTGGAAAAACAGATCGTCCAGACCATCGCTTCGGTCGGCGGTTCCCTGATCGGGCCCAACTGTACCGGCGTACTTACCACCCGATACAATGCGGCCTTTACTTCTCCTATACCCCAATTGGATCCCCACGGTGTGGACCTGATCTCCGGTTCCGGTGCTACCGCCATATTCATCGTAGACAACGGTATCCGGAAAGGTGTTAAATTCAACAGCGTATTTGCCGTCGGCAACTCTGCACAGTTAGGGGTAGAGGAGTTGTTGGAATACCTGGATGAATCGTTTGATCCGGTACAGAGTTCCCGGATCAAATTACTCTATGTAGAGAGTATTAACAAGCCGGAAAAATTCTTGAAACATGCAACTTCCCTCATCCGGAAGGGATGCCGGATCGCAGCCATCAAATCCGGCAGTTCCGCGGCCGGCAGCCGGGCGGCCTCTTCGCACACAGGCGCTTTGGCCAGTCCGGACATAGCGGTGGAGGCGTTGTTCCGCAAGGCCGGTATCGTCCGTTGTCATGGGCGCGACGAACTCATGACGGTGGCCGGGATCTTCAAATATCCCCCTTTGCAGGGAAAAAACATGGCGATCGTTACCCACGCCGGTGGCCCGGCCGTTATGCTGACCGATGCGCTCTCCAACGGTCAATTGGAAATTCCGCACATTGAAGGGCCCAAAGCGGACGAACTGCTCGCCAAACTCTTCGGCGGCTCTTCCGTGGGGAATCCCATCGACTTCTTAGCGACGGGTACGGCGGAACAGTTGGGTGCGATCGTAGATGCTTGTGAAAACGACTTCTCCGAAATAGACGGCATGGCGGTAATCTTCGGAAGCCCCGGTTTGGCGCCCATCTTTGAACCGTACAACGTATTGGCGGAAAAGATCAAAACCGCTCGCAAACCCATCTTCCCCATTTTCCCCTCCTACGAGATCGTACAGGAGGAGGTCAACGGATTCGTAAAAGCCGGCGGCGTTTACTTTCCGGACGAAGTCCTGTTCGGAACAGCCCTGGCAAACGTATACCACACCGAGCCTCCGTTGCCGGACAACACAGCCCTGCCGGAAATAGATGTTCGTCGCATCCGCGCCGTCGTAGACCGGGCGGCGAACGGCTACCTGGCGCCGGAAGAAATCCGTGAACTGCTAGATGCTGCCGGTATCGCCCGCGCCAAAGAGGGGGTGAGCAGCCGGGAAGAGGAGTGTGTAGCGTTCGCCCGGGAGATCGGATTCCCCTTGGTGATGAAAGTCGTAGGGCCTGTACACAAATCGGATGTCGGCGGCGTCGTGCTGAACGTTATGGACGAAGAGACAGTCCGGAAAGAGTTCAAGCGGATGATGCAGATCAAAGATACCTACGCCGTTATGCTGGCGCAACAACTGAAAGGTACCGAGGTGTTCATCGGTGCTAAGCGCGAAGAGAAATTCGGGCACCTGGTGCTGTGCGGATTGGGCGGCATTTTTATCGAGGTGCTGAAAGATGTACAGGCAGGTTTGGCCCCCATCGCCCCTCCCGAAGCCGCCGGCATGATCCGGAGATTGCGCTCCTACAAGATCATCCAAGGCGTCCGGGGACAAGAACCGGTAAACGAAGCCCGGTTTGCCGAGATGATCTCCCGGGTTTCCGCCCTGGTCAAGGCCGCGCCCGAAATCTTTGAAATGGACCTGAACCCGTTGTTGGGCAACAAAGAGAACGTAGTCGCCGTAGACGCCCGGATCCGTATAGAGAAATAGTTATGAAGAAATGGAAAGAGTACAGCCCGCCCGAAAAGCGGATGCTGATTGCGTTGGTTGTTTTGGTGGTTGCCGTGCTGTTGAGTTGGGGACGTGTGTCGGACAGCCTGAAAAAACAGGCAGGAGGCCGAAATGCAACTCCCACAGAAACGACTCCATACTAGTGCTATGAAAAAACAGGACCTTCTCTTTGCGGCGTGTTTTCTGGCGATCTTAGCGCCCTTTTTTCTCTCCTCTTCCGTGTATGACTGCTACCTCGCTTTTAACCGGACACACGGATTGATCATGAGTTTCCTGAAATTCGCGGTACTCTCCACAGCGGGGGAGATGATCGGCCTGCGGATCACCGCCGGAGTGTACAACCGGAAAGGTTTCGGCCTGTTTCCCCGTGCATTGGTGTGGGGGGTATTGGGAATGGGGATCAGCATAGCCATGACCCTGTTCGCCGGCGGAACCCCTCTTTTACTGGAGCAGTTGGGAATAAACGGTGCCGTAACGGCCATCGGCGGTCCGCTGAGTTGGGAGAAAACCGGGGTGGCTTTTGCCATCTCCGTGGCCATGAACACCGTCTTTGCGCCAGTCTTCATGACATTACACAAAATGACCGACTTGCACATTATCGAAAACGGTGGTACGGTACGCGGCTTCTTCACGCCCTTCCGGGCGGCTGAAAAGTTGAAGAACCTGAACTGGGATGTACAGTGGAACTTCGTTTTTAAAAAGACGATCCCCCTCTTCTGGTTTCCCGCTCACACCGTCACCTTTCTGCTGCCCGGGAATTTCCGGGTACTCTTTGCCGCTTTGCTGGGCGTAGTGCTGGGCATACTGCTCTCCATCGCCGCCCGCAAAAAATAGCCGGTTGTTCGGCTATTTCCACCAGACTTCGATTCTCTTTCCGGCAGCGGAAACAGCGTAAATCCGGGTATTGTCGTCAAGGTCTTTTACGACGATGTGTTCTTGCGGTACATTTATTTGCGTAAGGACCGGCTGTTTCTCCGTTCCGGAAGATTGCCGGATCTCGTAAGCGACCACATTTTTCCATCCGTTCAATTTCAGCGAATTTCCGGTTACTTCAGCCGTACCCTCTACGATTTCCCGGTTGTTTTTAAACAGTTCTACATTATTGTCCCGCAAGTATTTGATCTCTAACGGTTTTTTCAGTCCGAGGGAAGCGATCTGTTCTTTTAACTTACCGATCTCCTCTGCCGGAACTGCAAAAGGGCCTTTGAAAACAGTTGCATCGCCGGAAACGGCTACCGGCGTCAGAAATCCCCAATCCGCAAAGAAACCGGTCAGGTCGTATCCGGAGATCTCGCAGCACAGTTTCACAAAGTTCAATTGGGCTTCCCCGGCCGTCGCAGGATCTTTTTCTTTTCGTATCCGTTCGAACACATCCGCATAGAAATCAGTATATCCGAGTACATTGGAGTTGTAAAGCTGAAGCTGCCAGAAAGGGATCAATTGCACGAATACATCCACGTTGGTTATATTCCCGAACGTGGAAAAAGGATACCGGTGGATAAACATCGGGTGGCTTTTCGGATACCGCCCTTCCTGCAGAATGCGGGAAGGATTCCCGAATGTGGTCTGGACATAAAGAGAAAGGATGTTGTTGGTGACTTCCACCATGCCCTGCCAGCGCAGTCCCGGCCGGGTTTGCAACACGTGTCCCACCTCGTGTGCCGGCCCCCAGACCTGGGTGGTCCGGAACAGTTCCGGGTTCAGGATCTGATTCAGCGGGCCTTTGGAGTAGCCGGTGCGGTAGGCCGTCGCATACATGTAAAGATCACTGTCGTCCGCCACAAAGAAAATCCTGTTCTTCTGTTCCCGATTGTATTTCTGCAGGCCGATAAACTGTTCTTCAAGCAGTACCAGCGAGTCATACACCTGGATCAGGCGGTTTCCCTCCTTCGGACAGCCGGCCAGGTAATTCTCCACCGGGAAACAGAGGTGCGCATAATCCCCTATGGCATCGAAAAAAGGAGCCACCGCTCCATTGAGCAGGTTTGCCCAATCTTGTTCGGAGTGGTGGTTTTTGTCGAAATAACCGTTTACTTTCCCGGTGGCGAAATGAATTTTCACAGGCTGTACCGCCTCTTCTGAATGGTACATGACATAGACCAGACCCGGGTGTTTCATTTTCAGTTTGTTCGCACCCTCTTTCAATAAATAGGTGGTTCCCCCGAACCGGCGGGACGGGTAATCAATGACCCGGATGGAAAGAGAAGAACCGTGGGTATCCCCGACAAAAGCCACCAGATCTTCTCCCGCTTCCGCATAAATACCCGTGGGATTGTCTAACAGATTAAACGGATTTGCTTTCAGAGTGACATCCTGGTTCGGATAAGGATAGGGCCGGTACTCCTGAATGCGGAACGCTTTGTCGTAGGTACCGTCCAAAAGTTGTAAAGCAAGCTGTTTCAGGAAGTCATTCCCGATCTTTTCGATTTCCGGAAGCCCGGTCCCTTTTTTCAGCTCGGAACAACTGCCGTCGGTAAAAATTCCGGTCAGGGATTCCGTATCTCTGTTTTTCCGGTAAAATTCCATTTCGGCGCAACTCACGAACCCTTGGCCATCCCCGGCGCCGGAAAGTACATGCAGTTTGATAGCTTCCGGATTCCGGAGCGGCGGGTTGAACGGAACAATGCTGGGGGAACCGATGCCTCCAAAATCGTATGTTCCGATTTTGCGGTACTCCGGATTTTCCGCACTGTTCGCATACAATTCAAATTTCCGGATATTCCCGTTCACCCCTTCCTGACGCGGGTAATAGACCATGTAATCGACTGTTCCGGCCTCTTTGAAAAAGTACTCCAGGTCGATCGGGAAGTACGCTTCTCCCTGATTGCGCCAGGAAGAGTGATACATGGTATTTTGATTCCCGTCGAACGAACGTTGGATCCCTTCCGGTAATTGGGAACTGGAGGTTTTCCCTTTGTATACCGGGATCTTTGTGTCTTCGGGAACCTCTAATGCGACGCTTGTACCGGCTTGTGCCGTTGCCGGAACAGTCCGGGAAGCAGTTCTTTGTGTGACCGATCCGCCACAGGCACAGAGACAGGCAAAAATGGCGGGAATTAAAATAACTTTTTTCATACCTCTTATTTTTCTCATTGTAATTATATGGAACCTTTTGCAACTACATCTATAACGATCGCTATTTGCAAATATAGAGATTTTCTTTATCATCTGCTTTCTATTGCTATTTTTGCACACTGTATGTTATTCTAAAATACCGAAAAATGAGAATGCCTGAAAACGAACAAGCGTTAAAATATTCCCGCCTGCGGGAAGCCATGCGGAAAGAGGATGCAGATGCCTGCCTTATCTCTCTGAACATCCACCACTACTACTTTACCGGAGAAGTGTTCAACGGATACCTGTACATCACGCCCGAAAGCGGACCGTACTACTTCATTATCCGCCCTTCCGGAACAGAGATGGAAAACCGCCATTATATCCGCAAACCGGAAGAGATCCCGGGTATACTGGCCGGTTTGGGCGTCTCGCCTCCCCGGCGCTTGTGGCTGGAAGCCGACGAGTTGCCCTATTCTGCATACGTCCGGCTCAAAAATATCTTCCGGCCGGAATCGGAAGGCAACGCTTCCGCGGCTTTCCGGCAATTGCGGATGATCAAAACTTCCTGGGAGATCGGACAGTTCCGCCTTTCAGCCCGGCAACACGAAGCGGTGTACCGGGAAATCCCGGCCTGTTACCGTCCCGGCATGACCGATCTGGAGTTGCAGATCGTCATCGAGAACCGGATGCGGCAGCACGGCTCCATCGGCCTTTTTCGGGCGTTCGGTACCAACATGGATATTTTTATGGGCAGTTTGCTGGCAGGAGGAAATGCGGAAACCGCCTCTCCTTTTGACTTTGCGCTGGGCGGTGGCGGCATGCATCCCTCCACGCCTATTGGCGCCAACGGGACCGTGCTGGCGGAAGGCATGTCGGTGATGGTCGATATGTCCGGCAATTACACCGCTTACATCACCGATATGACCCGTGTCTTTTCGGTCGGTAAGTTGAAAGAGGAGGCTTATGCGGCGCACTGGGTGGCGTTGGAGATGCAACAGTGGTTGGCGGAGCAGGCCAAGCCGGGTATGCTCTGTTCGGACATTTACGGGTATGCCCTGGAAACGGCACGGCAGGCCGGATTGGTTGGAAATTTTATGGGAAGCCGCCAGCAGGCCCGTTTTGTCGGGCACGGTGTCGGCTTGCAGATCAACGAATTGCCGGTGATGGCACCCCGTTACGATGTTCCCCTGCAGCCGAATATGGTGTTTGCCTTTGAGCCGAAATTCGTGCTTCCGGGTACAGGTGCCATCGGCATCGAAAACACCTGGTTGGTGACCGAGAACGGCGTAGAGGAACTGACCTGCCTGCCGGAAGAAATCATCCCCCTCTCCTGAATCCCCCTCTCCGCGCATACTCCACGACATGGCTCCGAAAAAAATCCAGGGCAAGCCTGAAAATTTGTTGTTCTTTGCAGTAGGGGGTATCAGGCTGCGCAGGTGTATTGTTTTCGGATTGCGGGGAGCGAAGGCCTGTTGATTTCTGGAAGCATGTCCGGGAGCTGCGAATTGTTTTCTTGCTGTGGCTGAACGCTCGGAATCCGTTCTGCCCGAAGGGTCGACGGAGGAACGAAGTGACGGAGGAGCGTCGGATTCCAGTGAAAGCCACAGCTTAGAAAACCGCGGCGGAGGACCCGCTTCCGGAAACAACAGACCGGAGCGGGGGAGGAAAAGAGCAAAAAAGTTCGCGCGTTTGCCCCGGCAAAAACTCCGGAACAATTTCGGAATTTCGGAATTATCGCTATCTTTGCACCTCCTATCGGGTATAGGAGATTCATTTATTTTAACCAAATTAAAAAATGGCAACAAAAATCAGACTTGCGAGACACGGACGGAAAGGCCGTCCATTCTATCATGTAGTGATAGCGGATAGTAGAGCGCCACGCGATGGTAAATTTATTGAAAAGATCGGAACATACGATCCGAACACCGATCCGGCTACTATCGATCTCAAAGGCGACAGAGCTCTTTACTGGCTGCAAGTGGGGGCACAACCCACCGACACGGCAAAGAGAATTCTATCCTACAAAGGCGTGCTGTTGAAAAAACACCTGCTGGAAGGAGTAAAAAAAGGTGCTTTCGACGAAGCGGCTGCAGAAGCAAAATTCGAAGCCTGGATGAAAGAGAAAGAGGCAAAAGTACAGGCTAAAATCTCCAAATTGGCCCAGGAAGGTAACTCCGCCGCCAAATCCCGTCTGGAAGCAGAAGCCAAAGTACGGGCAGACAAAGAAGCAGAGATAGCCAAAAAACGAGCCGAAGCAGAGGCAGCCAAACAGGCAGAAGAAGCCGAAGCTGCTGCAGAAGAGGCTCCCGCAGAAACTGAAGCCGAAACCGAAACGGCTCCTGTGGCTGAAGCCGAAGCTGAAACTCCTGCTGTCGAGGAAACTCCTGCCGCAGAGTAAGATGATCAGACAAGAAGACTGTATCGTTGTCGGAAAAGTTCAGAAAACCCACAACCTGCACGGGGAAGTAGTTATCGCTTCCGATACGGATCTTCTGGAAGAATATGCGGACGAACCGGTGTTCCTTCTGTTGGAAGGGGCGCCGGTTCCCTTTTTTATCTCCGAAGACGGAATCTCTGTCCGCAACCACCACTCCTACATTGTCAAATTTGACCTGGTCGATTCGCAGGAAGAAGCCGAACAACTTGTGGGAGCGGAAGTATTGGTCTTGGGAGACAGTTTGGACATGGCACCGGTTGAACCGGATGTTTTCGCCTTAACGGGCTTTGCCGTAACCGACGAGCGGAGCGGAGAACAGGGCATGGTAACGGATGTGGCCGATTATTCCGGAAACATCGTTCTCACCATCTCTATTTCCGGAAAAGAGATCCTGCTTCCGCTGGCCGAAGAGTACCTGAAACAGATCAACCGGGAAGAAAAAAAATTAGTCGTTTTTATCCCTTCCGAAATCGCCGATCTCTATTAAGAACCTCTCTTAATTCTTGTGTTTCTCTGCCTGATCCGGCACCACCTTCACTTTCATCAGGTGGGTACGGAAGACAAGGAAAAGTATCAGCACCAAAATAAACGATACAGCTCCGGACACGAAAAAACCGTATGGTTTTCCCACCAAATCCATTGCCCAGCCGATAAAAGTATTTCCAAGCGGCGTACTTCCGGCAACGACTAACACGTACATACTCATCACCCGGCTGCGGAAGATATCGTCGATATTCAACTGGATTCGCGTGTTTGCACGGTTCAAAAAACAGAGCGACAGAAATCCGAGCATCACTAAAAGCGCGGCGACAACCACAAAGGAGTGTATAAACAGCAGTGTTACCATTTGCAGCGTAGCAATAGAGAAAGCTGCGATTATCAGGAAATTTTTGCTGCGGATCTCTTTCCCGACCCCTCCCATAAACAAAGCCCCGAACAGAGAGCCCAGGCCAAACAGCGACATCAGGGCGCTGTACGTGTGTTCGTCGCCCAAAAGTACATCTTTGGCCAGTACCGGAAGAATGACATTGTAGTTCATGGAAAAAATACCGATGATCACTACGAACAGGAAGGTAGGCAGTATTTTTTTGTTTCGTGCGGTGTAAAGCACCCCTTCCCGGATTTCCGCCAACATGCTTTCTTTCGCTTGCTTCAGTCGTGGCTTACCAACTACGCTGATCAGCATAATGCCGAACAGGACGGGAATAAAACTCAATCCGTTGATAAAGAAACACTGCGCTGTTCCGAAATATTTCATGATAATACCGGCGATCATAGGGCCGATAATACGTGCCAGATTGAACGTAGTAGAGTTGAGAGAAATGGCGTTGGGCAAATCCTCCTTTCCGACCAATTCTACAAAATAAGATTGGCGGGTAGGCTGATCAATGCTCGTAGCTATACCGGCCATCAGCGCCAGCGCCGCAAATATCCAATAGTTGGTAACCCCCTGCCACACCAGCATGGCCAGTGTGAGCGACTGCAGCATAAAAACGACCTGTGTAATGAGCAGGATCTTCTTTTTCGGGAAACGTTCGATCAGTACTCCGGCAAAAAGCGAGAGCAACAATACCGGTCCGAATTCAAAAACCCCCATCAATCCCAGCAAAAAGGGCGATCCGCTGATGTGATACACATACCAGCTCAGGGCGGTAACCTGAATCATTCCGCCAATGGTAGACAACGCTTGGCCGATCCAGAAATTCCGGTAATCTTTGTGGCGCAGTGCGGAAAATGTTTTTTCGAAAATAGTTTTTACTGACATCAATGTATATTTACTCTTTGGGTTTTATACGATTCCCCGGCTTTTATGTGACTTAAAACAGACTCTAAGAACAGCTAAAACACGGAAATAAAAGTACGGTTAATTTCCATTCTTTTCTGTACCTTTGCTCTATTGTCCGACAGAGGGGACAGTTATGTAAGAAAAATGTGTAAATAGCTATGGATAATACGTATACACAAGAAGAGGCGTATCAGAGTTCCCTGGAATATTTTCAGGGAGATGAACTGGCGGCACGTGTTTGGGTAAGCAAATATGCCCTGAAAGATTCTGCCGGTACTGTTTTTGAAAAAAATCCGGATGACATGCACCGGCGATTGGCCAAAGAAATCGCCCGGATCGAGAAAACATACCCCCATCCCATGAGCGAAGAGGAGATCTTCGAAGTGCTGCGGGATTTCCGGTACATCGTTCCCCAGGGAGGGCCCATGACCGGAATCGGGAATAACTTCCAGATCGCCTCTTTGTCCAACTGTTTCGTGATCGGAAACGAAGGGCCTTCGGATTCGTATGGAGGAGTCATGAAAATTGACCAGGAACAGGTTCAGTTGATGAAGCGAAGAGGCGGGGTTGGACACGATCTCTCCCACATTCGCCCCAAAGGTTCTCCGGTAAAAAATTCCGCTCTCACCTCTACCGGCCTCGTCCCGTTCATGGAGCGCTACTCCAACTCCACCCGGGAGGTGGCGCAGGACGGACGGCGGGGCGCTTTGATGCTGAGCGTATCCATCAACCACCCCGACTCCGAACGTTTCATCGACGCCAAAATGTCGGAAGGAAAAGTGACGGGGGCGAACATCTCCGTCAAGATCGACGACGAATTTATGCGGGCGGTGGTAGACAGCCGGGAGTATCTACAAAAATACCCGGTATACTCCGACTGTCCGACCGTACAGAAAACCATCGAGGCCCGAAACCTCTGGAATAAAATCGTACACAATGCCTGGAAATCGGCGGAACCGGGCATACTGTTCTGGGATACCATTATCCGGGAGAGTGTCCCCGACTGTTATGCAGACTTGGGATTCCGCACCGTATCCACCAATCCCTGCGGAGAGATCCCGCTCTGCCCCTATGACTCCTGCCGCCTGTTGGCCATCAACCTCTACTCGTACGTGCAACATCCCTTTACCAAAGAAGCCGGATTTAACTACCCCCTTTTCAAACGGCACGTAGGGATCGCCCAGCGCCTGATGGATGACATCATCGATCTGGAACTGGAAAAGATCGATACCATTTTGGAAAAGATCGAATCCGACCCGGAAGACAATGAGGTAAAAGGAGTAGAGGCGCATTTGTGGCAAAAGATCCGGAAAAAGGCGAAAGAGGGGAGACGGACCGGCGTCGGTATTACAGCCGAAGGAGATATGCTGGCAGCCCTCGGGCTTCGGTACGGCAGTGACGAAGCAATCGATTTTGCCGTAAACATACAGAAGACCCTGGCGGTAGAGGCGTACCGTTCCTCCGTGCACTTGGCCAAGGATCGGGGGAGCTTTAAAATCTACGACTCCAAACGGGAAGAGCACAACCCCTACATCCATCGCCTGCGCAATGCCGATCCGGAGATGTACGGCGAAATGGTAAAATACGGCCGCCGCAACATCGCCTGCCTGACCATTGCCCCTACCGGCACGACCAGCCTGATGACACAGACCACCTCCGGCATCGAACCGGTGTTTATGCCGGTATACAAGAGAAGGCGGAAAGTCAATCCCGGCGACGGGAATATACGGGTCGATTTTGTGGACGAATCCGGCGACAGTTTCGAAGAGTTCGTCGTATTCCACCACAAGTTCGCGGACTGGATGCGGGCGAACGGGTACGACACCGCTAAGCGCTATTCGGATGAAGAGATCGACCGCTTAGTGGAACAATCCCCCTATTACAAAGCGACATCGAACGACATCGATTGGGTGGCCAAGGTGCGGATGCAGGGGAGGATCCAGCAGTGGGTGGACCACTCCATCAGCGTGACGGTCAATCTGCCTTCGGAAGTAAGCGAAGAGTTAGTGGGACAGTTGTACATAGAGGCATGGAAAAGCGGTTGCAAAGGATGCACCGTCTACCGGGACGGCTCCCGTTCCGGCGTATTGATCTCCGCCAAGGAGAAAAAAGAGCAGAAGATGGTCGAGATGCCCTCCAAACGTCCGGTGGAATTGGATGCGGAGGTCGTCCGTTTTCAGAACAACAAAGAAAAATGGATCGCTTTCGTTGGTTTGTACAAGGGACTCCCGTACGAAATTTTTACCGGTATTGCCGACGACGAAGAAGGGATCATGCTGCCGAAATCGGTGACAACCGGGAAGATCGTCAAGCAGTACGATGCAGAAGGAAACTCCCGGTACGACTTTCAGTTCAGCAACAAGCGGGGATTTAAAACGACCGTAGAGGGGCTCTCCTACAAATTCGACAAAGAGTATTGGAACTACGCCAAGTTGATATCCGGCGTATTGCGTTACGGCATGCCTCTGCCGCAAGTCATTGCACTGGTCGGTACCATGGAGTTTGACAACGAAAACATCAATACCTGGAAAAACGGGGTGGAACGGGCGCTGAAGAAGTACGTTCCAGACGGAACAGAAGCAGCCGGAGAGTTGTGTGAGCATTGCGCTTCCCCGGTGGTATATCAGGAGGGATGCTTGATCTGTGCCTCTTGCGGGACCTCCAAATGCGGTTGATACGTGTGAAAAATCGGAAGGCATGCAGATCCACCGTGGCATAGAACAGCTCTCCATCTTCCGGCCGGTGCTCACCATCGGGAGTTTTGACGGCGCCCATAAAGGACACGTACAGGTTATCCGAAGCCTGAATAAATTTGCAAAGGAGATTGGCGGCGAATCCGTCATCCTCAGTTTTGACCCACACCCGCGGGAGGTACTCTATCCGCAGGAAAAACGGCCCGGTCTCCTGACAACCCTGCCCGAAAAGGCTGCACTTTTGGCGGAGTACGGAGTGGATCATTTGGTCTTGTTGCACTTTACCCGGGAATTGGCGAATATGAATTACGCCGACTTTATCCGGCGCATCTTGGTCGACAGAATTGGCCTGAAGGGTTGGGTAGTGGGATACGACCACCGTTTCGGCAAGGACCGGGAAGGAAATTTCGACACCATACAGGAGTTAGCCTCCGCTTGCGGTTTCTCTATCCGGCGGGAAGAAGCCTGTACGGCGGGCAATGTACAAATCAGTTCCACCAAGATCCGCACCGCCCTGGAACGGGGAGAGATCTCCTTGGCCAACGAAATGTTGGGGTACCATTACCCGCTCTCCGGAACCGTCGTACACGGTGACCAATTGGGGCGCCGGATCGGTTTTCCGACGGCCAACCTGCAAATAGACGACGAACGTAAACAGTTGCCCGCCTTAGGCGTGTACGTTGTGAAAGTCGCAATCGATGGGATAGAATACAAGGGCGTATTAAACATCGGTGTCCGCCCGACCGTTTGCCGTTCCGGTGACGTCCGACCGGAAGTTCACCTGTTGGATTTTAACGGTTCCCTGTACGGCAAACAACTCACCGTCCGCTTGGCCGGCCGGTTACGGGGAGAACAGCGTTTCGCCGACCTCAACGAACTCTCCCACCAACTAGCGCAGGACGAACAACAAGCCCGCGCATGGTTTGCCCGGAATAATTAGAATCTAAAACCTGTCAAATCAAATCCGGCGGAGCAGATTACCGAGGTCTGTTTTCTCTTTCAAAATGGCGTACAGACAGTCGATAGCTACCCGTTCCTGTTCCATGGTATCGCGGTGGCGGATGGTCACGGCATTGTCTTCCAGCGACTGGTGGTCGATGGTGATGCAGAAAGGGGTTCCGATAGCGTCCTGCCGGCGATAGCGTTTGCCGATGGAGTCTTTCTCGTCGTATTGGCAATTGAAGTCGTATTTCAGCATCTCCAGGATCTCCTGCGCCTTCTCCGGCAATCCCTCTTTTTTCACCAACGGCATAACAGCCATCTTCACCGGCGCTAGGGCGGGCGGCAATTTGAGCACGATCCGGGAATCCTGTTTCCCCTCCTTGCTCAAATCCTCCTCGCAGTAAGCGGCGGAGAGAATTTGCAAAAACATCCGGTCCACCCCGATAGAGGTCTCCACCACGTAAGGGGTATACGATTCGTTCAGCTCCGTGTCAAAATACTGGATCTTCTTTCCGGAATACTTCTGGTGTTGGGAGAGGTCAAAATCCGTCCGGGAGTGTATCCCCTCCACCTCCTTAAACCCGAAGGGGAAACGGTACTCAATGTCACAGGCGGCATTGGCGTAATGCGCCAGTTTTTCGTGATCGTGAAAGCGGTAGTTTTCACTGCCGAACCCCAACAGTTGGTGCCACTTCATGCGGGCCTCCTTCCATTGGGCGAACCATTCGAGTTCGGAACCGGGACGCACAAAAAACTGCATCTCCATCTGCTCGAATTCCCGCATCCGGAAGATAAATTGCCGGGCGACAATCTCGTTCCGGAACGCCTTCCCAATCTGGGCGATGCCGAACGGGATCTTCATCCGCCCCGTTTTCTGGACATTCAGAAAATTGACAAAGATACCCTGGGCTGTTTCCGGGCGGAGGTAGATCTTACTGGCCCCTTCGGCCGTCGAGCCCATCTCCGTGGCAAACATCAGGTTGAACTGCCGCACTTCCGTCCAATTGGCCGTTCCGCACACCGGGCAGACAATCTTATAATCCACAATAATCTGGCGAAGCTCCTCCAGGTTGTTGTCGTTCAACGCCTTTGCCATCCGTTCGGTCAGTTTCGCTTTTTGCGCCGCGTACTCCAGCACTTGCGGGTTGGTTTGGACAAAGAGGATTGCGTCGAACTTTTCCCCGAAGCGTTTCTGTGCTTTGGCCACCTCTTTCTCCATCTTCTCCTCGTATTTGGCGATCTGTTCTTCGATCAATACATCCGCCCGGTACCTCTTCTTGGAGTCTTTGTTGTCGATCAGGGGATCGTTGAATGCATCCACGTGTCCGGAGGCTTTCCAGACGGTGGGGTGCATAAAGATAGCGGAGTCTATCCCCACGATATTTTGATGCAGGCGGGTCATAGAGTCCCACCAATACTTTTTGATGTTGTTTTTCAGTTCCACGCCGTACTGTCCGTAATCATAGACAGCCCCGAGGCCGTCATACAAGTCCGATGACGGAAAGACATACCCGTACTCTTTGCAGTGCGCTACCAATTTCTTAAAAAGATCTTCAGCCATGGTGGTTTGTTGTCAAGGGTAAATAAATGACGGAACACGAACTCAATCGTCCGTTCCGACCTCTTTGATGGATTCGGTGACGTTGATGGAATAATCGCCGATCTTTTCACACTCCGAAAACATGTCGGTATAGATGATACCAATGGGATAATTGTACCGTTTCTCCTCAATGGCGATCAGGTGCTCCTGACGCAGGATGGTGCGGTAATCGTTGATGGCCCGTTCCAGCTCATATGCCTTTTTGGCATTCACCTCCCGGTACTCCTTGGTTAAGTTGTCGCACATCACCGACAGCGCTTCGTCCACCAATTTGAACATCTTTTCCATCTTGTTCTTCAACTCCTCCGGGAACACCTCCTGCTGGTTGTTCCTCCGGGAGATGGCTTTGGCCACATTCAGGGAGGAGTCGGCAATGCTTTCGATCTCCGTGACGATTTTGAACATCGAGCGGATCCGTTGCGAATTCTCCGTAGAGAGCTTGGATTCGGACACTTTTGTCAGGTAGTCGGCGATCTCCACCTCCACCTTGTCGCACTCGTCTTCCAGCACGAACAATTTGTCCAAGGCTTTTTCAAAATCCTTTCCCGGCATTTCAAAGGCTTCCGTTACCTTGTGGAACATGTCGCGGGTATTGCGACCGTAGAGGGCGATCTCCTGTTGCGCCTGGAACAGCGAAGCGTCCGGTGTGGAGAGCAGGCCGATCTTGATGTGTTTCAGCTTAAAAGCTTCGTCCTGGTTCTTTTTTTCCGGAATAATTTTTGTAACCAATCGTGCCAAGGGTTTGGTGAACCAGATCAAGATACAGACATTGGTTACGTTAAATATTGTATGGAACAGGGAGAGCGCCATCGGAACCGCTCCGATAGTTGTCGCCGGGTCCCCGATCCCCAGAAAAATACTCAACTGTCCGATGGACTGCAGCACGAACGGAAAGAGGGACAACACCCAAAAAACCCCGAAAAAATTAAAGAAAAAATGGGCGAAAGCCGCTCTTTTGGCCGTGGTATTGGCGACCATGGCAGCCAAATTGGCGGTGATGGTGGTTCCGATGTTTTCTCCCAGCACCATGGATGCGGCAATTTCAAAAGAGATCCAGCCGTTGGCGCACATCACCAGCGTCAGGGCCATGGTGGCGGAAGAGGATTGGATCAAAATGGTCAGTAAGGTTCCGATCAACATAAACAGAATGTAGGAACCGTACCCCATGTCCGTGTAGTTTTTCAGGAAGGTAAAGATCTCCGGGTTTTGGTCCAGATTGGGCATGGAATTTTTCAGGAACTCCAGGCCGATAAAGAGCAATCCGAACCCGACAAGCAACTCTCCCCAGCTTTTGCGGGAGCGTTTACCGGAAAACAACAGCGGAAGCGAGAGCCCGATCAGCGGGAGTGACACTTCCGCCATGCTTACCTTAAAACCAAGAATGGAAATGAGCCAGGCCGTCATGGTGGTCCCGATGTTGGAACCCATGATCACGCCGATGGACTCAACCAGGTTCAGCAGGCCGGCGTTTACAAAACTAACCACCATCACGGTTGTAGCAGAAGAGCTCTGAATAATTGCCGTGATCAACATACCGGTCATCACCCCTTTCACCCGGTTGGAGGTCATGGCGGCAAGAATATTCCTCATTTTGGCACCGGCCACTTTCTGGAGCGCTTCGCTCATCAACTTCATCCCATACAGGAAGACTCCCAGAGAACCAATGAGTTGTAAAAAATCAAAAAAATTGTAATCCATTTATGTACGTATGTTAACTCGTTTTAAAATTGGCGCACGTAAAAATATAAAACGGATCAGACAATCGAAAATATTCGGGAGTAAAAACAGGGGTGAAAACAGAAAAAGCCTCCAGATGGAGGCTTTTTCATAGAATCATTTATTAAGGTCGGTTCCGAAGAATTACATCATTCCCGGCATACCGCCGCCCATGGCAGGCGCTGCGGGTTCGTCCTTCTTCTCTTCCACCAGCACACACTCCGTTGTCAGGAACATACCGGCAATGGAAGCGGCGTTTTCCAGCGCCACGCGGGCTACCTTTTTGGGATCGATCACACCTGCTTTTTTCAGGTCTTCGTAAATGTCTTTCCGGGCGTTGTACCCAAAATCACCCTTCCCTTCGCGTACTTTGTTCACCACAACCGCCCCCTCTACGCCGGCGTTGAATGCAATCTGGCGCAACGGCTCCTCGATGGCCCGTTTGATGATCTCGATACCGGTGTTTTCGTCCTCTGTCTCCCCTTTCAGGTTTTCCAGGTTGGCCTGTGCGCGGATGTAAGCCACACCGCCTCCGGCCACCGTACCTTCCTCAATCGCCGCCCGGGTAGCGCTCAACGCATCGTCCACGCGGTCTTTCTTCTCCTTCATCTCTACTTCGGAAGCGGCTCCTACGTAGAGTACGGCTACACCGCCGGCCAATTTGGCCAAACGCTCTTGCAGCTTCTCCTTGTCGTAATCGGAAGTCGTCTTTTCAATCAGTTTCCGGATCTGGGAAACCCGGTCTGTGATCGCCTGTTTGTCCCCCATACCTTTTACGATGGTGGTATTCTCTTTGTCGATACTCACTTTCTCCGCCCGGCCCAGCATGTCGATGGTGGCAGTGTCCAGTTTAAGCCCTTTCTCTTCGGTGATCACCGTCCCGCCGGTCAGAACAGCCAGGTCTTCCAGCATCTCCTTGCGGCGGTCGCCGAATCCGGGCGCTTTCACGGCGGCGATCTTCAGGGAGCCCCTCAAACGGTTCACCACCAGGGTTGCCAGCGCTTCGCTTTCCACATCTTCGGAAATGATGATCAGGGACCTTCCGCTCTGTGCCACCGGTTCCAGGATCGGCAGCAACTCTTTCATGGTAGAGATCTTCTTGTCGTACAGCAAGATGTAAGGCGATTCGAATTCCGCCACCATCTTTTCGCTGTCCGTTACAAAATAGGGAGAGATATACCCCCGGTCAAACTGCATCCCTTCCACCACTTTTACCTCGGTCTCCATGCCTTTGGCCTCCTCTACGGTGATCACCCCTTCCTTGCCCACTTTCTCCATCGCTTCGGCGATCAGTTCGCCAATCGTGTCGTCCCCGTTGGCAGAGATACGGCCTACCTGCCGGATCTTATCGTAGTTGTCGCCTACAGCCTCTTTCTGCTCTTCCAGGCTCTTAACCACAGCAACTACAGCCTTGTCGATCCCTCTTTTCAGTTCCATCGGGTTGGCCCCGGCGGTTACGTTTTTCAGCCCGACGCTGATGATGGATTGTGCCAGAACAGTCGCGGTCGTGGTGCCATCCCCGGCGTCGTCGCCCGTTTTGGAGGCCACTTCCTTCACCATTTGCGCGCCGATATTGGCATACGGGTCCGACAATTCGATCTCCTTGGCGACGGTTACACCATCTTTGGTGATCTGCGGAGCGCCGAATTTCTTTTCGATCACTACGTTGCGTCCTTTCGGCCCAAGGGTTACCTTGACCGCATCGGCCAATTCGTCCACGCCTTTTTTCAGCAGGTCGCGGGCTTCAATATTGAATTTAATCTCTTTTGCCATGACAGTATCTCTTTTTTACGATTGATTTTCCTTATAAAGACAATAAAACACAATTATAAAACCACTAAAATATCGGATTGGTTCATCACCAAATATTTCTTGTCATCGATGTGTACCTCGGTGCCGGAATATTTTCCGAACAGAACGGAATCGCCTGCTTTGATCTCCATCGGTTCGTCGCTTTTTCCTTTCCCGGTAGCAATAACGATCCCTTTCTGGGGTTTTTCCTTGGCGGAATCCGGAATGATGATCCCGCTGGCGGTTTTGGTTTCAGCCTCTACAGGCTCCACAATGATCTTGTTAAGAACGGTTTTTAATGCCATAACTTAAAAATTTATTGGTTTGATTATGTAATTTTGGTTTTTTGCGCCTTGCATTGCTACAACGCGACCCATTATTCAAATGTTTCAGAGGGAGGCTTTACACATTGTGTGCCAAACCCGTCCGGACAAATAAAAATGTCAGTACGACTGACATACTGACATCTTTTACGATTTTTCCGATTCTCCTTATTCCGATTCCGGAGTGATTACCGGAGTTATCGGCAGGGCTTCCTGTGTCGCCCCTTCTCCGCCTGTTGCCGGGGTTCCGGTTCCCGGTCCCGGGAATGTGGGGATTACCTGATTGGAAGGGGCGTTCAATACCTGTTCCTGAATGGCAGACCCGTTGCTGCTTGCTGCGCCGCGCGGGATCACAAAGGCGGTAAATATACACAACACCAACAATCCACCGGCCAATGTCCAAGTTGCCTTTTCGAGAAAATCAGTTGTTTTTTTGACGCCCATGATCTGATTGGATGAAGCGAAAGAGGAGGCCAATCCGCCGCCTTTGGAGTTCTGTACCAATACAATCAGGATCAGCAGAAAGGATACGATCACAATTAAAACAGTAATGGCGATATACATAGTTATTCGTTATTATTGGTTTTAGCTTTAATTTTTTCAATACGGTTTGCAAAGTAAACACTTTTTTCCGGATATTTCAAACTTAATTTTATATACGTGGCGGTAGCCTTTTCGTACAACCCCTGCCGGACATATATTTTAGCCAGCGTTTCGGAAAAAAGGTCCTCTTGCTCCCGGATGCTCTCCTCATACAGGTCGCCTTCCTCCGTGTTTTCTAACCGACCTTTTGGCAGAGTTGGCTCTTCTACAATAAAGCGGTCGATCAGTTCCGACTGCTTTTTCCCTCCTTTCGTTTTCTTTAGCTCTCCGGCCAATTTTCCGAGCGACACGATATCCTCCTCAATCGCCTCCAAACGGTACACACTTTCTATCTCGGGGAATAGTTCCTCTGGGGCTTCCTTTTGGGACTCCCCGGGTGGTGTCTCTTCCTCTTCAATCAACTCGATTGGCCCGGAAAAAGAGGGAAGGGCCGGCTCTTCCGGGGCCTCTGCTGTTTTATCCGGCAAAACCGTATCCGGTGCGGGTGTGTGCCGGAACTCTTGAAACCGGAAAGGAGGAACAGGCTTCTCTACAACCTCCTCTTCATAATCACTGATAACGCCCGGCATGCCGTCCATCAGGATCGGATTGGACACGACAGGAAGCTCCGGCTCCCGTTGCGGGCCTGGCGGAGGCGGCTGTTTCCGGATATCCAGGCGGATCATCTCCTCCTCTTCGCTCCCCTCCTTTTCGGAATGGCTCTTGTTGGCAGGCACCCCAAAGGTATTGACCGGCAGGTACCCGTTTATCTCCCGGATCCGGTCGGTCACAATATCCGTCAGCGATGCATCTTTCGGCGGCTGGCCGGCCGGGGCCAGGTAATCAAACTCCAACTGGTCATTCAAATATTTGTACAACTGTTTGTGGTCGGCAATGTGTACGGTATTTTTTTTGAGTTCGCCCCGGAACCGGGCATTCGCAAAAATGTGCAACGACCGGAGGTACAAAACCCGGGCCGCCTGAAAGTACGGGTAACGCTGGATCAGCGTCGCCAACTCTTTCAGGTCGTCGTTGCTCATCGCTTGCGGACGACAGATCAGTTCTATCAATCTTTCGGGCTTCATCCGGTCACATTATCCAATTACCAGTTAACCAATGCCTTGTTGTAAATATCTTCAATGATCTTTTCAATAATCTCGTTGACATAGTTCCCCTCTTCCGAGGTAAAATCCGCTTCGATGCTGTAATCTTTAAAATGGGAAAAACGGCTGTCGAAATCGTATTTATCATCCTTCGTGTTGGTGTATTTTACCCGGATCTCAATGGTCAACCGGTTGTTGGCGGCCACTTCGTCCCGCTGGATATCCACCGGTTTTTGGCTGTATCCGACAATTTGTCCTTCAAACCGGATGTCCCCGTTGTTGTCGGTCACCTCCTCCAGGCTGGTATTGGAGGTGAGGTAATCTTTCAATTTTTGTGTAAATTTGTCGCTCAACGGCGGATAAACCAACAGGGCCTTGTTGGAAAAATAGTCTACCGAAAAAGTTTTTACTTCGGGCGAAATCGATGCTCCGGTCATGGAGTATTTGATACTCGCTAATTTACATCCCCCAAAAATCAGAATGACCAACAACAGGCAACCTATATAATAATAGTATCTTTTCATCTTTTTCCGGTAGTGCTTTGTTCCTGCAAATGTAGTTATTTTATCCTTCGATCCGGTACTCTTTCAATTTGCGATAGAGGGTGCGCTCGGAGATACCCAGGTCCCGGGCGGCTAATTTGCGTTTCCCGTGGTTTTTTTCCAGCGCCCGGATAATCAGTTCCCGCTCTTTTTCCCCGATCGCCAACGACTCTTCCACCAACGGTTCTGTATCTTCGATCTGTTCCCGGGCGTGTGTAAATGCATGCACGGGCCTTTTGGCGAGAAACTCTCCGGCCGGTTCTTCAAATTGTTTCCGCAGGACGATCGAAGTGGGGACCGCCTCCGCTTGCTGCTCTTTTTCCGCGATGTCGTACACCAACTGTTTCAGATCGTTCATATCCTTTTTCATGTCGAACAGGATCTTGTACAGGATCTCCCGCTCCGAAGCGTAGGTGTGTTCGGACGGATCGTTGCTTCCGGCCAGCGCCGGTAATTGGCTCTCGGCCGGGATGTATTTTTTCAGCGTGGCGCCGTCCACCGATCTCTCCTGCTCGATGACGGAGATCTGTTCCGCAATGTTTTTCAATTGCCGGATGTTTCCCGGCCAGCGGTACATCTCTAAGATTGCGACCGCATCGGGGGTCAGCCTGATGGCTGGCATCCGGTATTTTTCCGCACAATCGGCGGCAAATTTTCGGAACAGCAACGGAATGTCTTCCCGGCGGTTGCGCAGGGGAGGTACGATGATGGGAATGGAGTTGAGGCGGTAGTAGAGATCTTCCCGGAATTTCCCGTTTTTGACCGCCAGCGGGATATCCAGATTGGTGGCGGCAATCACCCGTACATTGGTTTTTTGCACTTTGGATGATCCGACCCGGATGAATTCTCCCGATTCCAGGATGCGCAGCAATCGGGATTGGGTCGCCAGCGGCAGTTCACCCACTTCGTCCAGGAAAATGGTTCCTCCGTCCGTTACCTCAAAGTATCCTTTCCGGTCGGAGAGCGCCCCGGTAAATGCCCCTTTTTCGTGCCCGAACAGTTCGGAATCAATGGTCCCCTCCGGAATAGCTCCGCAGTTTACGGCAATATACGGAGCGTGTTTCCGGGTGCTGTATGCATGGATTACCCGCGGAAAGAACTCCTTGCCCACACCGCTCTCTCCGGTTATCAGTACAGAAAGATCGGTCGGTGCCACCTGCCGCGCCACATCCAACGCCCTGTTCAGCAGTTCGTTGTTTCCGATGATCTCGAACCGTTGCTTGATTGTTTGTAATTCGTCCATAACACCTGAAAACGCAAAAATAACCGTTTTTCCTGACAAAATAGCAGTCTGCCGCCCGAATTGTTTCCGGAAACTGTCGTCATGATCAGGACAAACTGATACCGGAACAGTGACAGTATCAAAAAAAACACTACCTTTGGTGTGACCAAAATCGCAATAATTTTGGTACTACCATGAAGCCGAAGTATGAAACAACATTAGGAAATATGGGGCTTATTGGTCGATATATCTCACAAATATACTCTACAACTGGTTTATAGTTGACTTACAACCGGTGTTCCGTACGTATTCCGAGCGTGTTCCGTGCGTGTTCCGTGCGTGTTCCGAAGGCGCCATAGAGAATGCAGACAGAATAACACTACCCGATATGCCTCCGCTCCCTTGACCTCTCCGGGAAACACACCGCAAATTTTACAATGGCGGTGCAGAGCTTTGCGGCGCAACCGCTTGACAATCTTTGGGGTTTTTGTGAAAAAAGAAATAATTGTTTGGCAGTTATAAAAAAGGTTTCTATATTTGCGCTCCATTTTGGATACATGTGTACAGATTAAAAACTATTGTAATGCCTACGATTCAACAGTTAGTAAGAAAAGGAAGAACGAAAATTGCAGATAAGAGCAAAGCTCCGGCTTTGGATTCCTGTCCGCAAAAACGGGGGGTTTGTGTACGTGTTTACACGACAACTCCGAAGAAACCGAATTCGGCCATGAGAAAGGTGGCCAGGGTACGGTTGACAAACGGGAAAGAGGTGAATGCCTACATTCCGGGCGAAGGACACAACCTGCAGGAGCACTCCATTGTGATGATCCGCGGAGGCCGTGTGAAAGACCTGCCCGGCGTGCGTTACCATTTGGTGCGCGGAACCTTGGATGCCGCCGGTGTGGCGGATCGGAAACAGGGCCGTTCCAAGTATGGTACAAAGAGGCCGAAACCCGGCGCTGCCCCGGCTGCAAAGGGGAAAAAGTAATTAACCGGAATTGTGTTTATGAAGCGTTCCCCGAATGTTGAGTAAATGGTTGCAAAACCGCTGAAGACCCAAAGGGCAGCTGATCGAACAGATTTGTAAACAAAAAGAGATGAGAAAATCAAAACCAAAAAAGAGAATCCTGTTACCGGATCCCAAATTCAATGATGTATTGGTAACACGGTTTGTGAACGACTTGATGGTGGATGGAAAAAAGACCATTGCGTTCACTATTTTTTACGATGCGTTGGATATTGTAGAGGAAAAAATGGCCCAGAAAGAGGGAAAGAACTCCTTGG
Organism: Odoribacter sp. UBA944; assembly: GCA_002293375.1. Taxonomy (GTDB): domain Bacteria; phylum Bacteroidota; class Bacteroidia; order Bacteroidales; family Marinifilaceae; genus UBA944. The sequence continues at coordinate 83,761 of DBDA01000033.1, read as the reverse complement.
AAATCTGGAAACAGGCATTGGACAACATCACTCCCAATGTGGAGGTAAAAAGTCGTCGTGTAGGCGGTGCCACGTTTCAGGTGCCGATGGAGATCAACCCCGGCCGGAAGCGGGCTATTTCTGTCAAAAATATGATCCTGTATTCCCGCAAACGGAGCGGACGGAATATGGCTGAAAAGCTGGCCGCTGAGATTATGGCTGCTTATAAAGAGGAGGGTGCGGCTTTCAAGAAGAAAGAAGATACGCACCGCATGGCGGAAGCCAACCGGGCTTTTGCTCATTTCAGATTTTAATAGAGGAAGGGTTGAGATAATATGGCAAAGAGAGATTTACATTTTACGCGGAATATCGGTATCATGGCCCACATCGACGCCGGTAAGACGACTACGACCGAGCGTATCCTGTTTTTTACAGGGGTATCGCACAAGATCGGCGAGACCCACGACGGGACTGCGACCATGGACTGGATGGTTCAGGAGCAGGAACGGGGAATCACCATTACATCTGCTGCGACCACCTGTTTTTGGAAATACCGGGACCAGGAGTATAAGATCAATATCATTGACACCCCCGGGCACGTTGACTTTACCGTAGAGGTAGAGCGTTCGTTGCGCGTATTGGACGGCGCGGTTGCGCTGTTCTGTGCGGTGGGAGGTGTGGAAGCGCAATCGGAAACCGTATGGCGCCAGGCCAATAAATACGGCGTACCCCGGATCGCTTTTGTGAACAAGATGGACCGTTCCGGTGCAGACTTTTTCAAGGCGGTGCGCGAGATCAAAGAGAAACTGGGTGCGAACCCGATCCCGTTGGTGCTTCCGATCGGGGCCGAAGAGAACTTCAAAGGCATTATCGACCTGGTGGAGATGAAGGCGTACGTGTGGGAGAATGGTGCCATGGAAGCGACGGTGCAGGAGATTCCCGACGCCTTGATGGCCGAGGCCCAGGAGTGGAGGGAGAAGTTGGTGGAAGCGGCTGCCGTGCAGGACGAAGCATTGATGGAACGTTTCTTCGAGGATCCGGATTCCATTACCGCTGACGAATTGAGAGCGGTGGTGCGGAAAGCGGTGATCGCGATGGATTTCTGCCCGGTGATGTGCGGCTCCTCCTTCAAAAATAAAGGGGTTCAGAATCTGTTGGATGCAGTGATCTCTTACCTGCCGGACCCGTTGGATATTCCGAACAGCAACGGCACCAATCCCAACACGGGAGAGGAGATTGAATTCCCGGTAGACCCGGATGCTCCGCTTTCCGCTTTGGCGTTTAAGATTGCCACCGACCCGTTCGTGGGACGTTTGTGCTATACCCGTATCTACTCCGGTAAGATCGAGGCCGGTTCTTACGTATACAATCCGCGTACCGATAAAAAGGAGCGTATTTCCCGCCTGTTCCAGATGCACTCCAACAAGCAACAGCCGAAAGAGGTGCTGGAAGCCGGGGATATTTGTGCCTGTGTGGGTTTCAAAGATATCCGCACCGGAGATACCCTCTGTTCGGAAGAGAAGCCGATCGTGCTGGAAAGCATGACCTTCCCGGAACCGGTGATCGGTATCGCCGTAGAGCCGCTGACGCAGAAGGATACGGATAAGTTGGGCATGGCGTTGGCTAAATTGGCGGAAGAAGACCCGACTTTCCGCGTGAAAACGGACGAAGACTCCGGCCAGACCGTCATCAGCGGAATGGGCGAGTTGCACCTGGATATTATTCTGGACCGCCTGAAACGCGAGTTCAAAGTAGAGTGCAACCAGGGAGCCCCGCAGGTGGCTTACAAGGAAGCAATCACCCAGGCGTTTGAACACCGCCACGTGTTCAAGAAACAGTCCGGGGGACGCGGTAAGTTTGCCGACATCATTTTCCGCATGGAGCCTGCCGAAGAGGGCAAAGAGGGCCTGACCTTCGTCAATGAAGTCAAGGGCGGGAACATCCCGAAGGAGTTTATCCCCTCTGTGGAAAAAGGCTTCAAGGAAGCAATGGGCAACGGTGTGTTGGCCGGCTATCCGCTGGAAAGTTTGAAGATCACCCTGATCGACGGCTCTTTCCACCCGGTGGACTCCGACTCGCTGTCGTTTGAAATGGCTGCCAAGATTGGCTACAAGGAGGCTGCGCAGAAGGCTAAACCCGTGCTGCTGGAGCCGATCATGAAGCTGGAGGTGGTGACCCCGGAAGAGTATATGGGGGACATCATCGGCGACCTGAACCGTCGCCGCGGACAGATGGAGGGAACAGAAGCCCGTATCGGTGCGACGGTGATCAATGCAATGGTGCCGCTTTCCGAACAGTTCGGATATGTGACCGTGTTGAGAACGCTCTCTTCCGGCCGTGCCAGTTCTACGATGGAATTTGACCACTATGCGGAGGTTCCGAAGCAGATCGCTAAAGAGGTGGTGGAGAAGAACAACGGGAGAGCGGAACTTATTTCATAAATTGAAGACGGCGGTGTGAGTCTTTGGGGATTCGCACCGCCTTTTACAATACAAACAAATAAAAACAATGAGCCAAAAAATCAGAATTAAGTTGAAATCTTACGATCACAACTTGGTGGACAAATCGGCAGAGAAGATTGTAAAAACGGTGAAAGCTACCGGAGCGGTGGTGAGCGGACCTATTCCGCTTCCGACGCACAAGGGAGTATTTACTGTGAACCGCTCGACTTTCGTCAACAAGAAGAGCCGGGAACAATTTTTACTCTGTACGTTTAAACGGCTGATCGACATCTACAGTTCCACAGCAGGAACGATTGATGCGCTGATGAAGCTGGAACTGCCGAGCGGTGTGGAAGTAGAGATTAAGGTGTGATAACGGCGAATACCTTATGTCGTTATTAAAAAGAAAAAACCTATTTTAAAAGTAAAAAAATGCCAGGTTTAATTGGAAAAAAAGTCGGAATGACTTCCGTATTCAGTGCCGAGGGGAAAAGTATCCCATGCACTGTGATTGAGTGCGGTCCATGTGTCGTAACCCAGGTTAAAACAATGGAAACCGATGGTTACGAAGCGCTTCAGTTGGGTTTCGATGAGAAAAAAGAGAAACACACAACCAAGCCGCTAAGTGGACACTTTAAGAAGGCAGGCACAACTCCTAAGAGAAAACTCGTAGAGTTTTCAGGATTTGAGACCGAGCACAAGTTGGGCGATTTGATCGACGTGACGCTGTTTGAAGGAACAGGGTATGTTGATGTGGTAGGAACTTCCAAGGGAAAAGGGTTCCAGGGCGTTGTGAAACGCCACGGCTTTTCCGGGGTTGGTGAAGCGACGCACGGACAGGATGACCGTCAGCGCGCACCGGGTTCTATTGGGGCCTGTTCTACACCTTCCCGGGTATTCAAAGGCATGAGAATGGCCGGAAGAACGGGGGGAGATAGGGTTACGATCTCCAATCTGCAGGTGTTGAAAGTAATTCCTGAAAACAATTTGTTGCTGGTGAAGGGATCTGTTCCCGGAACGAAAGGTTCATATGTAATTATTGAGAAGTAATGGAGTTAAGTGTATTAAACATTGCCGGAAAGGAAACTGGCAGAAAGATAGAGTTGAACGACGCTATCTTTGGGATCCAGCCTAACGAACACGCCATCTATCTCGATGTAAAGCAGTTTTTGGCCAATCAAAGGCAGGGAACGCACAAATCGAAGCAGAGGAACGAAGTGTCGGGTAGTACGAAAAAGCTGAAAAAACAGAAAGGGACCGGAGGAGCACGTGCTGGTAGTATCAAGAACCCACTCTTCAGAGGAGGAGGCCGGATATTCGGGCCAGTACCGCGGGATTACAGCTTTAAACTGAACAAGAAACTGAAAAGATTGGCCCGTAAGTCGGCGTTGGCTGTGAAAGCAGGCGCGAATGCCGTAACCGTGGTGGAAGATTTCAATTTTGAAGCTCCGAAGACCAAACAATTCGTGGAGTTGGTGAAAAACCTGAACTTGAACGGAAAACTGTTGCTGGTGATGAGTGATGTGAACGAAAACGTAGTGTTGTCGGCGCGCAACTTGCAGGATGTGCAGGTTATGCGGGTAAACGACCTGGCTACATACAACATCATGAGAGCCAGAAATCTGGTACTGGTGGAGAGTTCTGTGCAGGGGCTGAATGAGATGTTCAAATCTTAACTAATTAGCAGAAGAGATGGAAATAATATTGAAGCCCGTATTGACAGAGAAGATGTCAGCACAGACCGACAAACTGAACAAGGTTGCGTTTGTCGTGGCAAAAGATGTGAACAAGATCGAGATAAAAAAAGCAGTTGAAGAGATGTATGGGGTGAAGGTAACAGATGTGAATACGCAGCGTTATCAGGGCACCGTGAAGTCCCGGTATACGAAATCGGGTGTGATTACCGGCCGGACCGCCTCCTTCAAGAAAGCGATTGTAACCTTGGCAAAAGGTGATAGTATTGATTTTTTTAGCAATATTTAAGTAAGATGGCTGTAAGAAAATTAAATCCTGTAACTCCTGGACAAAGGCATAAGATTGTCAATACCTTTGACCAGGTAACTACAGATAGACCTGAAAAATCATTGTTAAGACCCGCAAAGAAAACCGGTGGACGTAACCATTCCGGTAAGATGACAATGAGGTATATAGGTGGTGGTCACAAGCAGAAATACAGGTTGGTGGACTTCAAGCGGAACAAGGATAACATCCCCGCAAAAGTTGCTTCTGTGGAGTACGATCCCAACAGAACCGCCCACATTGCTCTGCTGGTATATGCAGATGGAGAGAAGCGTTACATCATCGCCCCGATCGGGTTGACCGCCGGGCAGACCGTGGTGAGCGGTAAAGGTGTGGCCCCCGAAATAGGCAACGCTCTTTTCCTGTCTGAAATCCCATTGGGTACAATCGTACATAACATTGAACTGCGCCCCGGGCAGGGAGCCGTGATGGCTCGTAGCGCCGGTTCGTATGCGCAGTTGGTTGCAAGAGATGATAAGTATGCTTCTATCAAGCTGCCTTCCGGGGAGATCCGGATGGTGCTGGTGACCTGTAAAGCGACGGTGGGTACTGTGTCTAACACGGACCATGCGCTGGAACGTTCCGGTAAGGCCGGCCGTTCCCGTTGGCTGGGACGCCGTCCCCGCGTGAGAGGTGTGGTAATGAACCCGGTGGATCACCCGATGGGTGGTGGGGAAGGCCGCGCTTCCGGAGGTCATCCGAGATCACGAAAAGGCTTGCTGGCTAAGGGCTATAAGACCAGAGCCCCGAAGAAAGCTTCGAGCAAGTATATCGTTGAAAGAAGGAAGAAGTAATAACCGATAAACGTTAATGTTATGAGTCGTTCGTTAAAAAAAGGCCCTTTTATAGACGTAAAGTTGGAAAGAAAAGTGTTGGTGATGAATGAGACCAATAAAAAGTCGGTTGTGAAAACCTGGGCTCGTCGTTCCATGATCTCTCCGGACTTTGTGGGCCACACTGTAGCTGTACACAACGGTAATAAGTTTATTCCGGTGTATGTGACCGAAAATATGGTCGGCCACAAACTGGGAGAATTTGCACCGACACGTACCTTTAGAGGTCACGCGAAGAAAAAATAAGCGTGACAAAGTTGAACCAATGAAGATTGTATTAAAATGGGTGCAAGAAAAAGAATAAGAGCAAATCAGATAAAGGAAGCCAAAAAGGAGAAGGCGTTTGCCATCCTGCGCGGTTGTCCCTCATCTCCTCAGAAAATGAGGCTGGTAGCAGATCTGGTACGCGGTAAAGACGTGAACCGGGCATTGGATATACTAAAGTTTTGTCCTCGTGAAGCAGCGCGCAAATTGGAAAAATTGTTGCTTTCTGCGATCGCGAACTGGAGTGCCAAGAACGAAGGAAAGCGCATGGAAGATGCTGCGCTGATCGTGAAAGAGATCTTCGTGGATGGCGCCGGCATGTTGAAAAGACTGCGGCCGGCTCCGCAAGGGCGGGGGCACCGGATCCGCAAAAGATCCAATCACGTGACGATTGTTTTGGGAAGCAGGACGGCTGTTGAAAATGTTGTAAAAGAGTAACACATGGGACAAAAAGTTAATCCAATAAGCAATAGATTAGGAATCATCCGCGGATGGGATTCCAACTGGTTCGGTGGTAAGAAATACGGGGATAAACTGGTAGAGGATTACAAGATCCGCGAATACCTGAATGCTCGTTTGGCCAAAGCCGGGATCGCAAAAATCGTGATCGAAAGAACACTGAAGCTGATCACCATCACCATCAATACGGCACGTCCCGGTATTATTATCGGAAAAGGCGGCCAGGAGGTGGACAAACTGAAGGAAGAGTTGAAAAAGATCACCGACAAGGAGGTACAGATCAATATCTTTGAGATCAAACGCCCCGAATTGGACGCTGTGATCGTGGGCAACAACATTGCCCGCCAGTTGGAAGGCCGCGTGGCGTACCGCCGGGCCATCAAGATGGCGATCCAGTCGACTATGAGAATGGGTGCCGAAGGGGTTAAGATCCTGATCGCCGGTCGTTTGAATGGTGCGGAAATCGCTCGTTCGGAGATTTACAAGGAGGGCCGGATCCCGTTGCATACTTTCCGGGCGGATATTGATTACGCGCATGCCGAAGCGTTAACGACGTACGGCCTGATCGGGATCAAGACCTGGATTTGCAAAGGCGAGGTGTACGGCAAGCGTGAACTGGTGCCGAATTCGTTGCTGGTTTCCCGGGAAGCCAGGATGCCCGCCAACAATGCCGGCGGCAAGAAAAATTTCAAAAAAAGAAAAAAGTAAGTGAGTTATGTTACAGCCAAAAAGGACTAAATACAGAAGAAGCCAAAAAGGGAGGATGAAGGGGAATGCCCAGAGAGGGCATGAACTGGCATTCGGCTCTTTTGGAATCAAGGCGTTGGAATCCAAGTGGATCGAAGGACGTCAGATCGAAGCCGCCCGTATTGCCGTTACCCGGTATATGCAGCGTCAAGGTCAGATATGGATCCGTATATTTCCGGATAAACCGATCACCAAGAAGCCGGCCGAAGTACGTATGGGTAAGGGGAAAGGTTCTCCCGAAGGATTTGTGGCGCCGGTTACGCCGGGACGCATTCTTTTTGAAGCGGACGGTGTTCCGTACGCCGTAGCCAAGGAGGCGTTGCGCTTAGCCGCCCAGAAATTGCCGATTACGACAAAGTTTGTGGTTAGACGCGACTATTCCGAATAGTCGTCCGATTGTTGAACCGAATTAATTTGACGGAAAGATGAAAAATTCAGAAGTGATAGAAATGACCACGGACGATCTGAAAGACAGGGTAGTTGCTGAAAAAGCCGCTCTGAACAAGATGAAGATGAACCATACGGTAACTCCGCTTGAAAACACGATGCAGATCCGGGAAAAGCGGAAGGATATTGCCCGCATGATGACAGAGTTGCGTAAACGGGAATTAACGGAAAAGAAGTAAAGTCATGGAAAGAAATCTTAGGAAAGAACGTATCGGTCTGGTGACGAGCAATAAGATGGAAAAGTCCATTACGGTTGCCGTTCAGTTCAAGGAGAAACACCCGATTTACGGTAAATTCGTGAACAAAACCAAAAAGTTCACGGCTCACGATGAGAAAAATGAGTGCAACATCGGAGATACCGTGCGGATCATGGAGACCCGTCCCTTAAGCAAGATGAAGAGGTGGAGATTAGTTGAAATCATTGAAAGAGCGAAATAATCATGATACAACAGGAAAGCAGATTAACAGTGGCAGATAACAGCGGCGCCAGAGAGGTGTTGTGTATCCGTGTGCTGGGGGGAACCCGGAAAAGATATGCCCGCGTAGGCGACAAGATCGTTGTGACCGTAAAGAACGCCCTGCCTGGCGGTGAAATGAAAAAAGGTACCGTCAGCAAAGCAGTTGTCGTGCGTACCTCCAAGGAGTACCGTCGCCCCGACGGCTCTTACATCCGTTTTGATGACAATGCCTGTGTATTGTTGAACAACGCCGGTGAAATGAGGGGTACCCGTATCTTCGGGCCGGTAGCCCGTGAAGTTCGTGAAGGCTATACGAAAATTGTTTCGTTGGCGCCTGAAGTATTGTAATTAAGCCTTTGATAAAAAACAGCAAGATGAACAGAAAGTTTCATATAAAGAAAGGTGATGTGGTTTTCGTGAATGCCGGTGTCGATAAAGGCAAACAGGGCAAAGTCCTGGAAATGCTGCCCAACGAAGAGCGAGCGATCGTGGAAGGCATCAACATGGTAAGCAAACACACAAAACCCAATGCGAAGAATCCACAGGGGGGTATTCTGAAAAAGGAGGCTCCGATCCATATTTCCAACCTGAATGCGATCGATCCGTCGACCGGAAAGCCGACCAAAGTGGGACGTAAACTGGGTGAGAAGGGTAAATTGGTCCGGTTCGCTAGGAAATCCGGAGAAGTATTGAAATAAGGATTTTTCGGTTTACGAACCGTTGTAATTACCTGATTTACGATGGATGCGACTGGGTAATAAATCGTAAATCCCTGTTATAAATTGAAAAATAGTTGTATTTTTGCAGGCTGAAAATTTAAATTTTCAGGTATTACTTATTGTGTGATGTAATCGGGAATCGATAACTATTAATGAATAAATGAATTACGTACCGAATTTAAAAAGAAAGTATAACGAAGAGGTTGTACCGGCTCTGGTGAAAGAGTTCGGATACAAGTCAGTTATGCAGGCTCCCCGGTTGGAGAAGATAGTAATCAACCAGGGATTGGGGTCCTCTATTCAGGACAAAAAAATATTGGAATTTGCCGTCAACGAACTGGCGATGATCACCGGACAGAAGCCGGTGACCACCAAGTCGTCCAAAGACATTTCCAATTTTAAATTGCGTAAGAACATGCCGATCGGTGTGCGGGTTACCTTGCGCAAGGAACGTATGTACGAATTCTTGGAAAGATTGATCACTTCCGCGCTGCCGCGCATCCGGGACTTTAAGGGGATCGGAAGCAAGCTGGACGGAAGAGGCAATTATACATTAGGTCTGGAAGAGCAGATCATATTCCCTGAAATTGTGCTGGATAACGTGCACAAGATCACGGGTATGAACATCACATTTGTAACTTCGGCCAATACCGACGAAGAAGGTTTTGCGCTTCTCAGAGAATTTGGATTACCTTTTAAAAAGAATTAACAAAAAGCGAAATGGCAAAAGAATCAATGAAGGCCCGCGAAGTGAAACGTGCAAAATTGGTAGAAAAGTACGCAGCAAAACGGGCAAAACTGAAAGCAGAAGGAGATTACGCCGGATTGAGCCTCCTTCCCAAGAATTCCAATCCGAACCGCCTGCGCAACAGGTGTAAATTGACCGGCCGGCCGAGAGGCTATATGAGGCAGTTCGGCATCAGCAGGATCCAGTTCCGTGAGATGGCTTCCGCAGGGTTGATTCCGGGAGTGAAGAAAGCGAGTTGGTAATGATTAAAAAGGAACAGAAATGACAGATCCAATAGCAGATTTTCTTACGCGTTTGAGAAATGCGATAAGTGCCGGCCACAAGGTTGTTGATATCCCCGGTTCCAACATGAAGCGGGAGATGACTAAGATTCTGAAGGAAAAAGGGTATATCCTGAACTACAAGTTCGAACAGGAGGGTGCCAAATCCAATATCAAGATTGCTTTGAAGTACCACCCGGAATCCAAGGTACCAGCCATCAAGTCGCTGGTGCGTGTATCCAAGCCGGGATTGAGGCGTTACACCGATGTGGAGAGTATGCCGCAGGTGTTGAATGGATTGGGGATCGCCATCCTTTCGACATCTTACGGATTGATGACAGACAAAGAAGCTCGCCGGAAAAATGTGGGCGGTGAAGTATTGTGTTTCGTGTATTAATGAATAAAGTGAAGAAGCAATGTCACGAATAGGAAATTTACCGATAGATATACCACAGGGGGTCACGGTAGCCGTGGACTCTGATAATACCGTCACCGTAAAAGGACCGAAAGGTACACTTACCCAGAAAGTAAATGAAAACCTTACTGTTGAAGTAAACGGTAACATAGTGAATGTAAAGCGCCATACGGAAGAGAAGCCCCACAAGGCGATGCACGGTCTGTACCGCTCCCTCATCAACAACATGGTCGTGGGTGTTTCGGAAGGCTATACGATCAAACAGGAGTTGGTCGGTGTAGGATACAGGGCGAATGCCGAAGGGCAGATTTTGGAGTTAGGGCTTGGATATTCTCACGCCATCTTTTTGCAGATTCCTGCCGAAGTGAAGGTATCTGCGGTTACGGAGAAGCGTTCCAACCCGATCATTACGCTGGAGAGTTGCGACAAGCAACTGATTGGCCAGGTGGCCGCTAAGATCCGTTCTTTCCGTAAACCGGAACCTTACAAGGGGAAGGGGATACGCTTCGTAGGAGAACAGGTTCGCCGCAAAGCCGGTAAGTCAGCGAAAGTTTAATCTTTAAAGAAAGTAGGAAGTTATGGCTTTAACGAAGGAAGAAAGAAGACTGAGGATAAAGAGGAGAATCCGCAAGATTATCTCCGGAACCACCGAGAGGCCCCGGATGAGCGTTTATCGTTCTAATGCGCAGATCTCCGTACAGTTGATCGATGATACGACAGGTAAAACGGTTTTATCTGTTTCCTCTTTGTGCAAGGAACTGGCCGCTCAGAAAGGCACGAAGACCGAACAGGCTGCTCACGTAGGGGCTGCCATAGCCGAGAAGGCAAAAGCGGCAGGTATTCAATCCGTGGTGTTTGACAGAAACGGTTATTTGTACCACGGCAGGGTAAAAGCGTTGGCTGATGCCGCCCGGAACGGAGGTCTTAATTTTTAAACGGAACTGAAATGGAAAAAGTAGTTAATACGGACTTGGAATTGAAAGACAGATTGGTGGCGATCAATCGTGTGACCAAAGTGACCAAGGGAGGTAGAACGTTCAGTTTTGCGGCCATTGTTGTTGTCGGAGACGAGAACGGTGTCGTAGGTTGGGGCTTGGGTAAAGCCAACGAAGTCACCACGGCCATTTCCAAAGGGATAGAAGCCGCCAAGAAGAACCTGATAAGAGTACCGGTGCGGAAAGGAACCATTCCACACGAACAAGTGGCCCGCTTCGGTGGTGCGCATGTGTTTATGAAGCCCGCTTCTTCCGGTACCGGCCTGGTGGCCGGGGGTGCTATGCGCGCCGTGCTGGAAAGCGCCGGGGTGCGCGACGTGTTGGCGAAGAGCAAAGGTTCTTCCAATCCGCACAACCTGGTAAAGGCGACCATCCTGGCTCTGAAGGAGATGAGAGACGCCCGTACGGTGGCGCGGCAACGCACCATCAGTTTGGATAAAGTGTTTAACGGTTAATTTGATGAACGATGACAAAGATTAAAATTACCTTGGTAAAAAGTAAGATCGGCAGCACGAAGCGTCAAATCGGGACCATAACCGCTTTGGGCCTTGGAAAAACCAACAGCAGCGCCGAACACGAAGCTACTCCGCAGATACTGGGTATGGTGGCGAAAGTAAACCACTTGGTGAAGGTGGAGGAAGTAAAATAATTGTCGAACGTTTTTAACAGATATACAATGGATTTAAGTAGCTTAAAACCGGCTTACGGCTCCACGCACAGCGAGAAAAGGATTGGCCGTGGACAGGGGTCGGGAAAAGGAGGTACTTCTACAAGAGGGCATAAAGGGGCCAAATCAAGATCCGGTTACAAAAAGAAGATCGGTTTTGAGGGTGGCCAGATGCCTTTGCAGAGACGGGTACCTAAATTCGGCTTTAAAAATATCAACCGGGTAGAGTACAAAGCGATCAATATCGGCATGTTGCAGGAGTTGTCTGAAAGAGACAGCCTGACCGTCGTTGACAGGAATGTGCTGATCAATGCAGGCCTGATGTCCAAAAATGATCTGCTGAAAGTCCTGGGGGACGGCGTACTGAAAGCCAAATTGGAGGTGAAAGCGAACGCTTTTTCCAAAAAGGCGGTGGCCGCCATTGAAGCGGCCGGCGGTTCTGCCGTTGTATTGTGATCAGGGACAGGTTAATAAAAGCAGACCATGAAACCCGCATGCTGACAAGTGCCAAAGAAAATGTTGTTGCAAAGGGTTCCATACGGCCATAATGAGAAAAATACAACGTATGAAATTAGTTGATACTTTAAAGAACATTTGGAAAATTGAAGAACTTAGAACCCGGATCTTGATGACCTTGGGGCTGGTAGCTGTGTACCGTTTGGGAACGGAAGTCGTATTGCCGGGCATCGACCCTGCCGGCTTGACCGCCCTGAAGGAACAGACAGAATCCGGTGTACTTGGGTTGTTGAATATGTTCTCCGGGGGAGCTTTCTCCAATGCTTCCGTATTCGCTTTGGGGATTATGCCCTACATCTCGGCCTCGATCGTGGTGCAGTTGTTGGGGATCGTAGTTCCCTATTTTCAGCGGATGCAGCGTGAAGGAGAGAGCGGAAGGCGTAAGATTAACCAGATCACCCGTTACCTGACACTGATCATTCTGGTGTTGCAAGGATCGGCTTACCTGACCAACCTGCATGCGCAGATCCCTCCGCAGTACTTTATCATCAAAGGAACCTTTTTTACGCTCTCTTCCGTTGTGATCCTGGCGGCGGGTTCCATGTTTGTACTGTGGTTGGGGGAAAAGATCACGGATAAAGGGATCGGGAACGGAGTTTCCATCATCATCATGATCGGGATCATCGCCCGCCTGCCTTTTGCAGCTGTGGCCGAAGGAACCGCCCGCTTATCGCAACAAGGCGGAGGATTGGTGGCGATGTTGGTAGAGTTGGTGTTCCTTTTCTTTATCTTCTGCGGGACTATTATGCTGGTTCAGGGGACCCGGAAAGTTCCCGTACAATATGCCAAACGGGTGGTTGGTAATAAGCAGTATGGCGGGGTACGTCAATACATTCCGTTAAAGATCAACGCTGCCGGTGTTATGCCGATCATCTTTGCTCAGGCGATTATGCTGTTGCCGATCTCTTTTGCCAACTTCTCGGATTCGGAAGGAATGTCCTGGTTTGCCGCGACCTTCTCCAATTTTACAGGAGTTTGGTACAATGGAACTTTCTTTGTCCTGATCGTGGTATTTACCTATTTTTATACGGCGATCACTGTGAATCCGATGCAGATGGCGGAAGATATGAAGAAGAATGGCGGATTTATCCCAGGTATTAAACCGGGTCGGAAAACCATGGAGTTCTTGGATACCATTATGTCCAGAATTACCCTACCCGGCTCCATTTTCCTGGGGATTGTCGCCATCTTGCCGGCATTTGCCATGATGGCCGGTGTGAACAACGAATTTGCGCAGTTTTACGGCGGAACTTCTCTGTTGATCTTGGTGGGAGTGGTATTGGATACGTTGCAGCAGATTGAATCCCATTTGTTGATGCGTCATTATGACGGCCTGATGAAATCGGGGCGGATCAAAGGGAAAAATCCTGCCGGTCCGGCTGCCTATTGATAGGATCGATGAAAAGTATTACTTTTGCGGCATGATTTTTTTGAAGACAGCGGAGGAAATTGAACTGCTTCGGGAAAGTAATCTTTTGGTCGGGAAAACTCTGGGGGAATTGGCAAAGCACATTCACCCAGGGATTTCAACGTTAAAGTTGGATCGGATAGCGGAGGAGTTTATCCGGGATCACGGGGCCGAGCCCGGTTTTCTGGGATACAACGATTTCCCGAATACACTTTGTGTTTCTGTGAACGACGAAGTGGTGCACGGAATGCCCTCTGCGGATCGGATCCTGAAAGAGGGGGATGTGATTTCGATAGATTGCGGAACCTTGAAGAATGGTTTCTACGGAGACAGCGCCTATACCTTTGAGGTTGGGGAGGTCGGAGCAGAGCTGAAAAAGTTGTTGGAGACGACAAAGGAGGCGCTCTACAAAGGGATCGGGAAAGCTGTGGCGGGCCTTCGGGTTGGGGACATCGCCTACGCTGTGCAGAACCATTGCGAAGCAAACGGCTATACGGTGGTCCGGGAGTTGGTCGGGCACGGGGTCGGACGAAAAATGCACGAGGAACCCCAGGTGCCGAACTACGGCAAGCGGGGACAGGGTATGAAGTTGCAGGAGGGGATGGTGATCGCCATTGAACCGATGATCAACATGGGAAAACGCCACGTTTATTGGGACAAGGACGGGTGGACTGTCCGAACTCGGGACAAGATGCCTTCCGCCCATTTTGAGCATACGGTGGCTGTCGGCAAGCGGGAAGCGGATATCCTTTCGTCGTTTGAATATGTAGAGGAAGTTTTAAGAGGTACTAATTAGTTTGGGTATATGGGAAAACAGCCGTCAATAGAACAGGATGGGGTCATCACGGAAGCGTTGTCCAATGCGATGTTCCGCGTTGAACTGGAAAACGGGCACGTGATCACGGCCCATATTTCGGGCAAGATGCGGATGCATTACATCAAGATCCTACCCGGCGACCGGGTAAAGGTGGATATGTCTCCCTATGACCTGACGAAAGGCCGCATCACATTTAGGTATAAGAATTAATTTTTAATATAAGCTGGTATGAAAGTAAGAGCATCTGTCAAGAAGCGAAGCGCCGATTGTAAGATCGTAAGAAGAAAAGGCGTTTTGTACGTCATCAACAAAAAGAACCCGAAGTTTAAACAACGTCAGGGGTGACCCTCATTAATTAAATTTAAAGCAGATTTATGGCAAGAATCGTAGGTGTAGATTTACCCTCCAACAAAAGAGGAGAAATAGCCTTGACCTATATCTTTGGTATAGGTAGAAGTAGTGCCCGGACTATCCTGAGTGAAGCCGGCATCGATTATGACCTGAAGGTGAAAGACTGGAACGACGACCAACTCGCAGCCGTACGTAAAATCATCAATGCGGAGTACAAGGTTGAAGGAGAGTTGCGTTCTGCGGTCCAGATGAACATCAAACGGTTGATGGACATTGGTTGTTATCGTGGGATTCGTCACCGGCTTGGATTGCCGGTGAGAGGACAGAGCACCAAGAACAACGCCCGTACCAGAAAGGGTAAGAAGAAAACTGTTGCCAACAAGAAAAAGGCGACGAAATAATTGAACTGAATTATGGCAAAGAAGTCTACATCAAACAGAAAACGGCTGGTTAAAGTGGAAGCCGTTGGACAAGCTCACGTTCACTCCTCTTTCAATAACATCATTATCTCCCTGACCAATTCTACCGGACAGGTGATCTCTTGGTCTTCAGCAGGGAAAATGGGATTCAGAGGATCCAAGAAAAACACCCCTTATGCCGCACAGATGGCTGCCAGCGACTGTGCCAAGGTGGCGTATGACCTGGGGATGAGAAAAGCAAAAGTGTATGTTAAAGGACCGGGTAACGGTCGCGAATCCGCTATCCGTGCCATTCATTCCAGCGGTATCGAGGTGGCTGAGATCATTGACGTAACCCCGCTGCCGCACAACGGTTGCCGTCCTCCTAAAAGACGCAGAGTGTAATTAATGAACGTGGAATTATTCTAAATTGAAACAGAATGGCAAGATATACAGGACCTAAGTCCAAAATCGCAAGAAAGTTCGGTGAACCGATCTATGGCCCGGACAAAGCGCTGGAGCGGAGAAACTATCCCTCCGGACAGCACGGTATGGCTCGTCGCCGGAAGAAGATTTCCGAATACGGCGTGCAGTTGAAAGAGAAACAAAAAGCAAAGTACACGTACGGTTTGCTGGAAAAACAATTCCGCAATCTGTTTGAGAAAGCAGAGCGTGCGAGCGGTATTACCGGGGAGATCCTCCTGCAGATGCTGGAATGCCGCCTGGACAATGTGGTGTACCGTTTGGGTGTTGCCCCGACCCGCGCTGCTGCCCGTCAGTTGGTTTCTCACCGGCATATTACTCTGAACGGCGGGGTTTGCAACATTCCTTCCGCCGTAGTAAGACCGGGAGACGTTGTGGCTGTGCGCGAGAAGTCCAAAGCGTTGGAAGTGATCGGCGAATCTCTGCGGGGTAATCGGTCGAGCAAATACTCTTGGTTGGAGTGGGAGGCTGCTTCCATGAGCGGAAAACTGCTGAATGTTCCGGAAAGAAGCGACATTCCGGAAAATATCAAAGAACAGTTGATCGTCGAATTGTATTCCAAGTAATAAATAAACTATCTATGGCAATATTAGCTTTCCAGAGACCGGACAAAGTGATCATGCTGGAGTCGACGGCCAAATTCGGTAAATTCGAATTCCGTCCGTTGGAGCCGGGTTACGGTATCACCATTGGTAATCCTTTGCGCAGAATTCTGCTATCTTCGCTGGAAGGGTTTGCGATTACCGGCATAAAAATCCAGGGAGTGGATCACGAATTTGCTACCATTCCGGGGGTTATTGAGGACGTAACGGAGATGATCCTGAATCTGAAGCAGGTTCGGTTCAAGCGAAAAGTGGAGGATGCGGAGGAAGAAAAGCTAACGGTTTTGGTGTCCGGTCAGAAAACGTTCACAGCGGGGGATATGAACCGCTTCCTGACAGGTTTCGAAGTGCTGAATAGCGATCTGGTTATCTGTAACATGGAGTCTACCGTCAACCTTCAGATAGAGTTGACTGTCCAGAAAGGGCGTGGGTATGTGCCCGGTCCGGAGAACATGCCGGCGGATGCTGAAATGGGATTTATTCCGATCGACGCCATCTACACTCCGATCCGGAATGTGAAATACGAGGTGGAAAATTACCGGGTGGAAGGCAAAACGGACTACGAACGTCTTGTCATTGAGATCGAAACCGACGGTTCTATCCATCCGACCGATGCGTTGAAAGAGGCTGCCAAGATACTGATCCACCATTTTATGCTCTTCTCGGACGAAAAGATCACCTTGGAAACCGAAGACAAATACGGGAACGAAGAGTTTGACGAAGAGGTGCTGAAAATGCGCCAACTGCTGAAGACCAAATTGGTAGATATGGATCTGTCGGTACGGGCGTTGAATTGCCTGAAGGCAGCCGAAGTAGATACGTTGGGTGAATTGGTGAAATTCAACAAGAACGACCTGTTGAAGTTCCGCAATTTCGGAAAGAAATCGCTGACTGAACTGGAAGCGCTGTTGGATGACAACAGCTTGGAATTCGGCATGGATGTATCGAAGTATAAATTAGACAAGGAATAAGGAAAATGAGACATAAGAAGAAATTTAATCACCTGAGCAGAAAGAGTGCACACAGAAAGGCATTGCTCTCCAATATGGCAACCTCTCTGATCCTGCACAAGCGGATCACTACTACGGTAGCCAAAGCTAAAGCACTGAAAATTTATGTGGAGCCGTTGATTACCAAAAGTAAGAACGACACGATGCACTCCCGCCGTACGGTATTCAGTTATCTCGGTCAGAAAGAGGCCATCACCGAACTTTTCGGCGAAGTGGCCCCGAAAATCGCCAACCGTCCCGGCGGATACACCCGTATCCTGAAAACCGGCAACCGGATTGGGGACAATGCAGAGATGTGCATCATCGAACTGGTGGATTTCAATGCAACGTATACGGAGGTAAAAACCGAAACAAAAAAAACATCGACCCGGAGAAGAAGGCCCTCTGCGAAAAAAGCTGGTGAGGCGGCTGCTCCGGCTGCGGTAACAGAAGAAACACCGGCAGTAGCAACGGAAGAAGTTGCTACCGCAGTGGCGGAAGAGACTCCTGTAGCGGTTGCAGAAGGAGCGTCTGCTCCGGAAACACCGGACACTGAAGAGGCGAAAGCCGAGTAAGCTGGTAATACCGTCGAATAGAAAAAAAGCAGGCCCCAACGGCCTGCTTTTTTGTCCCCTAAAACCACCGCTTCTTTTTAAAGTAAAACAGCATAACGACGGCAATGAGTACCATGCCCCCCCAGAGGATGTAATATCCTTGAGGATATTGTAACTCCGGCATGTATTCGAAATTCATCCCATATACGCCTACTAAAAACGTCAACGGAATAAAGATGGCGGAAAAAACCGTCAGCACCCGCATAATCTCGTTGACGCTGTTGTTGATGTTGCTGTTATAAATGTTCTGTTGGTCGGAAGTCATGGTGTAATAGATCTCCAATGCTTCCAGGGATTGTGTCACCAGGCTATCCAAATCTTTCAGGTAACTGAATGTCCGGGGATGGATCAACTCCGAATCGGACGCCATAAAGCGGGTTGTTAATTCCTTGACCGGCCGTATGTTCTTTCGGATATAAGTCAATTCGGTTTTGTAGTGGTAGATGTCCCGGATGACCTGTTTATCGGTTGTCAACAGTTGTTCTTCTAATTGCTCGATCTGATTCCCCAGTTTTTCAATATTCAGGATGTAACTGTCGACCAATGTATCCAGCAGGGTATAACAGAGGTAATCGGGCGTATAATTGCGGATTTTGGTCACGCCGGAGTGAAGCCGTTTGTTGACATCTTCAAAATAGGGATGATCCGATTCTTGGATAGTGATCAGGTATTGTCTGCCCAATATCAGGGAGATCTGCTCCATTTGCGTCTTCTTCGTAGCAGCGTCGAAATGAAAGGCCTTGGTAATGATGAAGATGTGCTCTTTGTCTTCCAGCATTTTTGGCCGTTCGTCCGTATTCAGGATATCTTCCAGGATCAGCGGAGGGATCGTACACGCTTTTTCCAACTGTTCCAGATAGCTGGTTTCGGAGAGCCCGTAGAGAGAGAACCAGCTTACCTGTTCATCGGAGATGTAGGATTCGATGTTGTGGAAAGAGCTCAGGTTTTCCTCTTTTAAAAATTCCCCGTTGTATTGCACCATCTGCAATATGGAGTGTTTCATCTTCGGTCGTCCTTCAAAGATCAGGGATCCGGGCGCTGCCCCTTGGGAAGCTTGTTTGTTTTTTAAAAAACGAGCCATTTCAAAGAGATTCAGGACTCTTTTGCCGGATCATTGCTGATAATCCGGATTGGAATGGAATTAGGGGCATTCACGTTGAAGAGTTGGTTGCGCGGAACTTTGAAATCAATCTCTTGAGCGTCGAATGTTTTTTTCACCCGTCTGCGAAATTCCCGGGCGATATCCCATTGTTCTCCAGCTTGTGTCCTGATCCTGACCGTCAGCATAACCGCATTGTCCCCAAACTGATCGATCCCCAAGACTTCGACGGAGCCTCGCATTTTGGCATTTAAATCCGGTTCTTTCAACATTTCTTGCCCTATTTCCTGCATAATACGTGTAACGGTGTCCGTATCTTCTTTGTAGGCCACTCCGATATCCACCACGGCGGCAGACCATCCCTTCGTCATGTTGGAAAGCGAGTTGATTTTGCCGTTCTGAAAAATGTGGACTACTCCGGAAGCGTCCCGCAGTGTAATGGTTCGCATTTCGATATCTTCTACGGTTCCGCTGGTCCCGTTAATAATAGCAGTGTCGCCGGTCCGTACCTGATTTTCCAGCAGGATGAAAAAACCGGAAATAAAATCCCGGACCAACTCCTGCGCTCCGAACCCTACCGCCAACCCTATGATCCCTGCACTGGCCAGAATCGGAGCGATGTTGATATTGAATTTACTCAACAAAATCAACAGGAAAATAACCCAAAGAATAATGTTTCCGATACTGTTGATGATGCCGGCAAGGGTTTTGATCCTTTTCTGCGTTTCGCCGTGATCCGTATTTATTGTCCTTTTCGCCCGGTTGGCTGCCACTTTATTGATCCGTTTGTTGATGATTTTCAGTAAATACAACGCTCCCATAAAAAACAGGATCAAGATCGCAATGGAAGGAAGTTCTGTTTTGCACCAGTCTAAGAATTTGTAAAACAGATCGTGCCAGAATGTCCCGGAAACAACACTCTCCCGTGTATATGTCCAGAAAACGGTCAGTGCGGTTATGGTCGTCGAGTCCGGGACATTGTTATCGACGATGCCGGTAGAGTCGTTCCAGGCGGTTCCCGGTAAGCTGTTTTTATTGATTTCAAAATTGGCGTCTATTTCCGGTATGAACAGGATAATCTCGTTCGTTGTGGGAATAAAATCGATCAGATCATAGGCTTTACGGATCTCTCCGACAGATGAAGTGAGCCCGATCCCTTTTTCTGTTACAAACCGCTTATCTTTCACATCGATCCGGTTGATTCCGGAGCGGAGATCGTTCTCTCTTGCGGCGCTGATGATAAACAGCAATTTGTTATCATAGCCGTAGATGTAATACGTATCGTCGGCATCGGATACAACATCAGCTTTGGTTTTGATCTTTTTAATACTTTTTGCCGGGAATATCCCATACAGATCATTGATGGACATCCCTTTAGTGATGACTCCGACCTGATCTTCGCTGATCAGGAATTCGTTTTTTGCTTTGTTTTCTTCGGACACTTTCCGGTCGGACGGCTTTTTGCAACCACTCCAGATCCCGGCGA
This sequence comes from Odoribacter sp. UBA944, assembly GCA_002293375.1. GTDB lineage: Bacteria > Bacteroidota > Bacteroidia > Bacteroidales > Marinifilaceae > UBA944. The sequence continues at coordinate 63,547 of DBDA01000033.1, read as the reverse complement.
ACAGGAAAAAAACCAAAAATCCCGGTAAAATTTTTTTCATACACTCTCTTTGTTACTGGGTTTAAAGATACGGAAAAGAAAAAAAAAAGATTCAATGTTTGTTAAGAATATACGATTCGCTACCTTTACCCGGTTTTGCGACAAAATTGGGGTTGAAAACCGAAACAATCAGAAATTTAAAAGCTACATTCTAAATTATCATGAGTCAAGAGGTAAAAATGATCGAGAAGCAGGATATTGTCATCCGCTTTTCGGGTGATTCCGGAGACGGGATGCAATTGACGGGACAGCAATTTTCGGATACCGCTGCGTTGTTTGGGAACGATGTGGCCACCTTTCCGGACTATCCGGCGGAGATCCGCGCACCGCAAGGCACTGTCGGCGGTGTATCGGGTTTCCAGGTGCATTTCGGAGAAGAGCGGATCACCACGCCGGGCGACTTGGCCGACGTGCTGGTGGCTATGAATCCGGCAGCTCTCAAAGCCAACCTGCGTTGGGTAAAAAAAGCAGGGACCATCATTGTGGACACGGATGCTTTTTCCGACAAAAATCTGGAAAAAGCGGGTTACGCTGTCAATCCGCTAACTGACAACACACTGGCGGACTACAACACGGTTCCGGTGAACATCACCCTCCTGACCACCGAAGCGCTGAAAGAGACCGGTTTAGACAAAAAATCGGTGGTTCGGTGCAAAAACATGTTCGCTTTGGGAATGACCTATTGGATGTTCGATCGCTCCGTAGAACACACCGAAGCTTTCTTCGACGGGAAATTTTGCAAAAAACCGGTTGTAGCTTCGGCCAATAAACTGGCTATGCGTGCCGGTTACAACTACGCCGCCAATGTGCACGCCCTCGCAGTGCATTACCGGGTAGCCCCTGCACACATTGCCAAAGGCAAATACCGCACCATCACCGGAAACCGGGCGACGGCGTGGGGATTGCTGGCTGCGGCAGAAAAATCAGGGTTGCCGTTGTTTTGCGGTTCCTATCCAATTACGCCGGCAACGGAGATTTTGCAGGAGTTAGCCCTCCGGCGGGATTTGGGCGCCAAGACCTACCAGGCAGAAGATGAGATTGCCGGGATTTGCACCGCCATAGGCGCCAGCTACGGCGGGAACTTTGCCGTCACCACCACCTCCGGCCCGGGGTTGGCGCTGAAAGCAGAGGCTTGCGGATTGGCCGTAATGGCGGAGTTGCCATTGGTGATCGTGGACGTACAGCGTGGAGGTCCCTCCACCGGCTTGCCGACAAAAACGGAGCAATCCGATCTGATGCAGGCTTTATACGGCCGGAACGGAGAGAGTCCCATGCCGGTGATCGCGGCCAGCACCTCGGCCAACTGTTTTGACTACGCCTTTGCTGCTGGGAAGATTGCCTTGGAGCACACCACTCCCGTTATCCTTTTAACGGACGGCTTTCTGGCCAACGGCGCACAGCCTTGGCGGATCCCGGCGATGGCGGACCTGCCGGAGATCACCCCCCGCGTGGCCAAAGAGGGAGATGCGTACAAACCTTACGACCGGGATCTGGAGACGCTGGCCCGGACATTGGCCATCCCCGGGACAAAGGGGCTGGAGCACCGCATCGGTGGCCTGGAGAAGATGAACATCACCGGCACCATCAGCTATGTACCCGAAAATCATCAGGTCATGACCGATCTGCGCGAAGAGAAGGTGGCCCGCATAGCCCAACGTATTCCCCGGCAGGAGGTGTTCGGGAACGAGGCCGGCGGTGACGTACTGGTGGTGGGGTGGGGCGGAACCTACGGGCACCTCTACTCGACGGTGAAGGAGTTACGCAAGGAGGGCAGGGATGTCAGCCTGGCCCATTTCCATTACATCCATCCACTGCCCCTGAATACAGGGGAGCTGTTGGGACGTTTCCGGAAAATCGTGGTGTGCGAATTGAATTTGGGACAATTTGCCGCTTACCTGCGGAACAGACACCCCCAATTCACCTACCTGCAATACAACAAAGTGGCCGGCTTGCCGTTTACGGTGGCGGAACTGAAAGCCGAGATCGAAAAATTATTGGATTAACGTTATATGTTACATGCTATGTCAGAAGAAATAAAATACAGTCCGAAAGATTTTAAGAGCGACCAGGAGATCCGTTGGTGCCCCGGTTGCGGAGACCACGGGATCATCAATGCCGTGTGGAAAGCGATGGCGGAATTGGGCTATCCGCGGGAGTCGTGGGCGGTTGTATCCGGCATCGGGTGCTCCTCCCGTTTCCCGTATTACATGAATACCTATGGTTTCCATACCATTCACGGACGGGCGGCTGCGATCGCTTCGGGGGTGAAAAATGCCAACCGGAAGTTGAATGTGTTGCAGGTGTCCGGGGACGGGGATGCGATGGCCATCGGCGGCAACCACTTTATCCACGTTATCCGCCGGAACGTGGACATGACCCTGCTGCTTTTCAACAACGAGATTTACGGCCTGACCAAAGGGCAGTACTCGCCGACCACCAAGTTGGGCGTAAAGACCAAAACCTCTCCTTATGGGACCATCGAGACGCCGTTCAATCCGGGTGAATTGGCGATCGGTGCGCAAAGCAAGTTCTTTGCCCGTTCGCTGGACACCAATGTGGCGTTGACGGCGGAGGTTCTGGTGTCGGCCGTGAAGCACCGGGGTACATCTGTTGTGGAGGTGTTACAGAATTGCGTGATCTTTGCCGACGGCGTGCACGCAGCTATTACCGATAAGGAGTTGAAGGAGGAGCGGCAGTTGATCCTGCGGCACGGGGAGCCGATGATCTTTGGCAAGAACCGGGACAAAGGGCTGGTGTTGGACGGCGGGAAGTTGAAAGTGGTGGAGATCGGGCGCGACGGTGTAACCGAAAAGGATATTCTGGTGCACGATGCGCACGAGCCGAATCCGTTTTTGCACTGGATGCTGGTGAATATGTCGGCTCCGGAGTTCCCGGTGGCGTTTGGCGTGATCCGAGAGGTAGAGGCGCAGACCTACGACCAGGCGCTGGATGACCAGATCGCCGATGTCCGGAAAATTTCCGCTATCCGGTGTATGGATGATCTGCTGAATAGTGGCGATACCTGGGAGGTGAAATAGGCGGGCTTTCTCAGAAGGTATAGAGCAGGCCGATGCTGCCGCCGAAGTTGAGAATTTTGTCGAAACCGGTGTTGTAGGTATTGTAATCGTCCGAGTAGTCGGCTTCGATCGAGGCCACATAGTCGCCTCGCAGCCGGAGATCTAATTTGATGAACTCGTTCAGTTCGATCAGCAAACCAGCGTGGGGGCCGCCTCCGGGGGAGAAGGAGTTCAACTTCTTCTCCATGGATTCCCAACCGTAGAAATGATCCTGTTTTGATACAGAGATCAGGGACATGTAACCGCCGAAGTGTACGCCCAAGTAGGGGAGCAGGCTCCGGTCCCAGGTCGGGATATAGAAAGTTGCCTCCAACAGCAGCGGTACGAGCCGGTATTTGTTGTCCTGCAACACCTCTGTATTACTCCCGATCTTGCTTTTGAAATTGTGGTAGCCGGTTTCAAACCCCAATCCGATGACCTCATTAATCAGATAGCGGGCAGAGAGATTGGCGCCGATTCCGTTCTTGGCGATCTTCCCAAAATCCCCCGTAGTGACCGAATAGGCGCCGTTGGCGCCCAACAGAAATTGCTGCGCTCCCCGGCGATATTGCGCTTCGGCTATCGAAACGAGGCTAAAGAGCAATGTAACAACGGCAAAAATCTTCTTCATGTGATGTATGCTATAATTCCACGGTTTTTTCGCTTCGGTCGCTGATGTGCTTTTCCACCTCGGCCAATTGCTTGGAAGCGTAGTCGTCTTTGGGTTTCACCTCCAGCGCCTTCTGGTAATAGAAACGGGCAACGGCGTATGCTTTCTCCTTCCAGGCCTTGTCCGCTTTTTCGATCTGTTCCTTGTACTGCTTCTCGATAAGAGCGGTTTGTTCGGCCGCTATCAGGCGGTCGATCTCTTCGATCCGCTTGCCGATCTCCTCATTCTCAATGGGTAAAATACCCATTGCTTTCTGGAAATAAAATTTAGCGGCAGCGTAATTTTTCCCCGACATCTCCTGTTCCGCAATCTCCTTCTGTTTTTTAAATTCGGCCAATTTTTGCTGGTACTTGGTCGAATTGAGGATGTTATCGATGGCCTTGATCCGCTCCTGCGGATAGGATTCTCCGGTATTCAACTGGTCGGCCTCCTGAAACAACGTCCGGGCAACCGTGTACTGCTCCGCCTTGACGCCCGCATCCGCTTTTTCAATGATCCGGTTGTAGCGCACCATCAACTCCGCTTTCTGCTTGGCAGCCAATCGTTCTTTCTCTGCTGCCAACTCCTGTTGCTGTTTTTGCAGTACCATCGCCTCTTCCGCCTTGATGATCCGCTCCCGGGGGTATCCCTCTCCGGGCTTTACCTCCAACGCTTGCCGGTAATTTTGGATAGCCTCCTGATACGACCGGGCATTGAAAAAACCGTCGGCAGCCGTAATCAATTGAGTATACCGGGCCGTTCGGTCGGCTTCGGCTTTTTGTTGCTCGGCTTCCTGTTTTCTAAGCTCGGCCAGTCGCAGATTCTCTCTTTCCAGCTCCAACTCCTTGCGGGCCATCTCGATCCGTTGTTCGACCTCCTTGTCCGGTTTGACTTGCAACGCCTCCGTCCAGAATCCGATCGCCTCCTCCCACCTCTTCTGCCCAAAACTGCTTTGCCCCTTGGCGGCTAACTCGGCGAACAGCTTCTCTCGGGCCCGTTCGTCCGCACTTTGCCGGGTGAGCGCCGTCCGGACATCCTGCTCGGCTCTGTTTACCTGTTCCCGGATACTGCTTTCGTACTCCTTGTCAAAAGTAAAATCGTCCAATTCGTAGTTGTAATTCAGGATGGCGATCGGCTGTTCAAAAATGGTCAGATCCGGTCCTTCGATAAAGGGAAGCAAATTGATGATCAACCGAACAGGCGGAAAATCGGGATTGGTCTCCACCACCTCCTCCGGAACCTCCGTATTGATCGTCACATTCTTGGTGATGTAGCCGGATCTTTCAAAAGAGAGCGCATAATCTGCCCCCAGGGCAAGCTTCAGATCAAACTTCCCTCTTTTATCCAAATGCCGTTCTTCGGTATGCTCCCCGTTCCTGGATATGGTCAGCTTAGTCCCCTCGGTGCCGCTCTCTTCAATCACGACATATCCGTTGATGACCAATGATTGGGCTGTTGCCAGGAGTGATCCCGACAAGACCAGCAACAACAGTAAAACTCTCCTCATTACATGAACGTTATCGTACAAAATTAATGCATAAGCGCATAAAAAAAGCCCCAAACGGGGCTTTTTAGACTTAAAACTTATTTTTTAAGATTCATTTGCGCCCTGACAATGTACTTTCGGATATCGCGTCCTTCCGCAGATGCAGGGAACTCTTTTTCAATTTGTTCATAGACCTCCAATGCTTTGTTGAACACTCCGGCTTTTTCGTATGCCGTTCCGCTTTTCAGCAAAAAAATCGGCGAAGAAAAATCGTTCTGCCGGGAAGCGGCAGCCTTTTTATAACTGCTCGCTGCTTTTCCATACTCACCCATCTGCATATAAGCGTCTCCGATGTTGGCTATGGCCATGTTGGAAACCAGCAGGTCATCCGAAGAGAATTTCTCCAAATACTTGATCGCATTGGTATACTCCCCTGTATACAGGAAACAGAGTCCTGCGTAATATTTGGCTAAATTACCGGCCGGAGTGGAACCATAGTTGTCTGCGATCTCCAGAAATCCGCTGATATTACCGTCCCCGTTCAACGCCAGGTTAAAAGAGTCCCGTTCAAAATAGTTCTGTGCTCCGTAGATCTGGTTGGCAGCTTCCTGGATCCGCGGCTGGCGGATAAAACGGTTGTATCCCAAAACGGCAACGACAACGACCAGAATACCCGTGATGACATTGATGATCTTCTTCTGATTGGACTCGATAAACTGCTCTCCCCGGGTTAAAACCTCCTCGATCTGTTCGAATTTGTCCTCGTTTTTCTTCTGCTTAGCCATACAATCTTCAGTTTGCTGTTTAACAACGTGCAAAAGTAATTTTTTAATTTAAAAAACAGGAACGATTCCGGGAATATTTTTCAAGGCCTCTCCCGGCTCTCCATTTTTTTGTATCTTCGCAACGCAATGGATGGCTGTACATGTTGTTAAAGGAGCTGCATATTCTCAATTTTAAAAACATCCGGGAAGCGACGCTGGCGCTGTGTCCCGGTTTTAATTGTTTGACAGGCAACAACGGGGAAGGGAAAACCAATGTACTGGATGCGATCTACCAACTCTCCATCTGCAAGAGCTATTTTGGCTTGCCCGACAGCCAGAACATCCGCCACGGAGAGGCTTTTTTTGTGTTACAGGGAAAATACGAACGCAGCGGGGAGGAGGCAGAGATCTATTGCGGGGTCAAGAACGGACGGAAAAAAACCTTCCGGAAGGACGGCAAAGAATACGGAAAACTTTCGGAACACATCGGATTTATCCCCTTAGTCATGATCGCTCCGGAGGATGTCGTGCTGATAGAAGGAGGGAGCGAAGAACGGAGGAAGTTGATGGACGGGATCATTTGCCAGTGCGACCGGGACTACCTGTACGCCCTGATCCGGTACAACAAAGCATTATTGCAGCGGAACTCCTTTCTGAAATCGGCGGCCGGCACCGTGCCGGATCCGGAATTGATAGAGGTCTGGAACGAGCAATTAGCAGAACACGGAGAGCGGATTCGGGAGGGGCGGGAACATTTCCTCAAAGAGTTCGGCCCTGTTTTTCAACACTACTATGAACAATTGTCGGCTGGCAAGGAGCGGGTCGGACTGTCATACCACGCTTCCGTAAAACCGGGAGAGTACGTGCAAAAGCTAAAGGATACGCTGGAAAAGGACCGAATGCTGGCCTATACAACGGCGGGAGTACACCGCGATGACCTACACCTCTGCATAGACGACTATCCCGTAAAAAAAGTCGGCTCACAAGGGCAGAAAAAAACCTTTCTGATCGCCTTGAAACTGGCGCAATACGCTTGGTTGCACCGGGCTGGCAGCCTGAAACCCCTGTTGTTACTGGACGACATTTTCGACAAATTGGACGCAGAACGCGTGGGGGCCATCATCCGCATGGTGGGGGAAGAGCTGTTCGGACAGATCTTCCTGACCGACACCAACCGGGAACACATCAGCGCCATGCTGCAACAGCAACAAAAAGAGTACCGGTTGTTCCGGGTGGAGCAGGGGCGGATCGTACAAGAACCAGCCGGTGAATTGCCTGCGTAAAAATAGTTACTATATTTGTTTGCAAATTGACAAAACATGATCCACCGGGGGAAAACGCAACAATTGGACGAAGTAGTCGGGCAGGTCTTGAAACAATTGGGGATAGAAAAGCAGTACAAAGAACACCGGGTATTGTCCGTTTGGCCGGAAGTAGTGGGGCAAATGATCGCTTCCCGGACCAAACAGATCTACGTGGCGGACGGCAAACTGTTCGTAACCTTCACATCGGCGGTCGTTCGGAACGAAATCGCACTGGTAAAAGAGGGGGTTCAGAAAGCCCTGAATGACAAGATGGGAGGAGACGTGATACGGGAGATCATCATAAAGTAATGACGAGTGAAAAAAAAGAGTAAAAATACAAAAAGCCTGATCGGCTCGAACGATCTTTTAAAAGCCTCCGACGGGCTGAACCGTTTTGGCGGGAGTTTAGTCGCCAAAATGGTGATGCACATCCTTCGTTTAAACAAGATCAACCGGCTCTACTCCGATGTGTACGACGAAAATCCGCAGGCCTTTCTGGACCGCCTGATCGATGCGTTGGGGGTAACCGTGGAGGTCAACGAAGAAGACCTGCAAAAAATACCGAAAGAGGGAGCCTTTATCACCGTCTCCAACCACCCCTTCGGTGGGTTGGACGGTATCATCCTGATCCAGTTGCTCAGCCGGATCCGTCCGGACTACAAAGTAATGGCGAACTTCCTGTTGAAAAAAATCGAACCGATCAAAGAGTATTTTCTGGGCGTCAATCCGTTCGAAGACCGCAAGAGCATCTCCAGCACCGCCGGCATCAAAGAAGCCTTGCGGCACCTGGCCGACGGCATGCCGTTGGGACTTTTCCCTGCCGGCGAAGTATCCTCCTACCAGGCAGACTCCAACAACGTAGAGGACCGGGAGTGGAACGCATCTGCCATCAAGATGATCAAAAAAGCCCGGGTGCCGGTGGTCCCGATCTACTTCAAAGGGGCGAACAGCCTGCTCTTCTACCTGCTGGGCTTCATCCACCCGTTATTGCGTACCGTCAAATTGCCGTCCGAACTGCTGAACAAAAAGAAACAAGTCGTCAAAATCCGGATCGGAAACCCCATTTCCGAGGAGACACAGGACACCTTCCCCGATACCACTCAGTACGGAAAATTCCTGCGGGCGAAAACCTACCTGCTGGGGAGCTCCTTAGAGGTGAAAAAATTCTTTCAGACCTCTCAGAAAGCAGCACCCAAAGCGGCTCCGGTCATTCCGGCGGTAAAGACAGAGTTCTTGAAAAAAGAGATCCGGGCGGTGGAAGAGGACTACCTGCTGTTCCGGATGAAAAATTACGCGGTATACTGCGTTCCCTCCATCAAAATACCCAACATACTGAACGAAATTGGCCGCTTGCGGGAAGTCACCTTCCGGGCGGTGGGAGAGGGAACCAACCGGAGCATCGACATCGACGAGTACGACCTTTACTACTTCCACCTCTTTATCTGGGACAGCGAAGCGGAACGGATCGTAGGGGCTTACCGGGTCGGAAAAGGAAAAGAGATCGTGGATCGCTATGGACTGCAAGGATTCTACATCCATTCGCTCTTCAAAATGCGCAAAGCCATGCTGCCGGTCATGTACGAATCCCTCGAATTGGGACGCTCCTTTATTGCCGAAGATTACCAACGGAAACCCCTGCCGCTCTTCCTGCTCTGGAAAGGGATCCTCTACTTCCTGATCAAAAATCCGGACTACCGTTACCTCATCGGGCCGGTCACTATCAGCGGCAAATACACCACCGTATCCAAAGAGCTGATCATGAAATTCATCATCCGTCACCACTACAACAAAGAGCTCGCCCGTTACATCTCACCCCGGAGCAAATACCGGGTGGAAACCAACGATCCCGACGTTGAGATCATGCTGGACGCCTCCGGGAACGACATCGCTGCGTTGGACAAAATGATTGGGGACATAGAGCCTTCCAGCGACAAACTCCCCGTATTGCTAAAAAAATACATCTCCCTGAACGGGCAGATCATCGGGTTCAACATCGACCCGAAATTCAACATGTGCCTGGACGGATTGCTAATCCTGGACCTGTTCGATGTCCCGATGTGCACCATCGAATCGCTCTCCAAAGAGATCAACGACGGCACCATCCTGAACCGTTTCACCGCCGAAAGTATCGAACTCTAACGTATTGTAAAGAGCAACCATGTACGACGCAATCTACATCTTCCGGGGAATGCTGATCGGTCTGATGATTTCAGTGCCGTTGGGCCCTATGGGGGTATTGATCATACAGAAAACCCTGCACCGCGGAGCATTGTCGGGCTTTGTGGCGGGGATGGGAGCCGCTTTCGCTGATCTTTTTTACGCCATCATGGCAGCCTTTGGCATCGGCCTGTTTGTCAACGTCATACAAACCCACGAAGTCCTGCTTCAAATCATCGGTGGGATTTTTCTACTGATCGTGGGCCTGAAGATCTATTTCGACAACCCGTTGAAGCGGATCAAATCCAAACGGAGAGTAACCAAAAAAGGATTGCTCGGCGACTTCCTTTCCCTCTTTTTCCTGACAGCCTCCAATCCGGTTACCATCATCGTCTTTATGGCGGTTTTTGCGGGCACCTCCGTACTGGGAGGAGAATCCTCCGGCCTGTTACGGGAGCTATTGGTGCTGGCCGGCATCCTGCTGGGAGCCGCCGCTTGGTGGTACACCCTCTCCACCGTTGTCAATATCTTCCGGAAAAAATTCAAACTCCGGGTACTGATCACCATCAACCGCATCAGCGGCATCGTCATCACCATTTTGGGCGGATTGGTGATCCTGGCGGCTTTTGAACCCTTCCGTTCCATGGTGCCGGCTGCCTGATAGCCTCTTTTATTTTCGGCGACTTTCCCAATGCTTTGGATCCCCCCATGTGTCAAAGGCGATCCGGCAGCCCGCTTCCCGGACGCCCGCTTCCAATTTTTGCAGCATCTCCGCTGCCCCCTCCTCGTAATCCGGCTTGTTTTGGTATAGTTTGTACAGGCTGCGCCCGGCTGCCGGCGTAATGTTGGGCATGATAACATTGGCTCCGGCCATCAGCGCCCGTTCCCTCCCCTGCGGGTCAATCGCCTGCAAAGCGGTCGTAGCGGCAATGTTCAGATCGGGCACCAGCAAACGCAGGCAGGCGACAGCATGCAGCGCCAGGCGCAATCGTTCCCGTTGCGGCAACAGAAACTCCCGGTACTTGTACAGCGGCGTGTCCGGATGTTCCAGATAAGGCCCCATGCCCACCATGTCAACATCCCGCTCTTTTAGAAACAACAGATCGCTCGCAATATCCTCCGTCGTTTGGAACGGAAGCCCGATCATCACCCCGCTTCCGGTCTGGTATCCGCACCGCTGCAAACTCTCCAGGCATGCCAACCGTTTCCGGAACGAATGCTTCCCATCGTCCGGATGGATCCGGGCATACAGTTCCGGATTAGACGTTTCAATGCGGAGCAGATAGCGGTGTGCGCCCGATTCAAACCACCGCCGGTACGTCTCCTCGCTCTGCTCGCCGAGCGAAAGGGTAATCCCCAGCCGGCCGTTCGTCAGCCGTTTAATCTCCCGGATCATCCTGTCGATCCTTCCGGTAAACAGCGCAGAATCATTCTCTCCGCCCTGCAACACAATAGAACCATACCGGTTCTCGTAGGCAAACAACGCGGATTCGAGGATCTGCCGATCCTCCAAAACATACCTTTCCACCTTCCCGTTTTCTAGGCGAATGCCACAATAAAGGCAATTCTTGCCGCAAGCGTTGGAAACTTCAATCAATCCACGCAGGTAAACCGAATTTCCGACGGCGCTATTACGGACCGCTACCGCCTTCCTGTAAAGGAATACCTCCTCCTCCCCGGTACAACAGAGCAACCGGTTCAACTCCTCTTTATGCATGTCGGACATCTCTTGCGAATTATTCAAATGTCAGGTTTCCATTTATAGAGACAGAGCCCCGATAGCCGGAGCTCTGTCTGTTTGTCTATTTGGTTGGTCAAAAACCAACAGGGAGATAAGCTATTCCGCAGCGCTCAACGTGAGAATACCGCCGGCAGCGCTTTGCGAACCCTGATTGGTATACGTACCGGTTTCTTCAATTTCCCACGGAGAGGCATTGGCGCCGGATGCGTTTGTAGCATACCTGGCAGAGAGTTCGTAGGATCCGTTGGCGTTCAATGTGAGCCTCATCTGCATATACCCCTCGCCTCCCAAATCTATCCACGTAGTCGAGGTGTAGATGCCGCAGGGGAAACTGCCGTTCTTGGCATACGCCAAGGTGAAAGAAGCACCCCCAACAGCAGCGCCGCTGTAATCGATATAGGAGATGGTAGCAGTATTACCCGAAAAGGTGTATTTTAACCTTTCCGGCAGCGCCTCAAGCGCATACTGACACTCCCATAATTTCTCAATAGCGGCATCGACAGCGCCGTCATAAACTTCGTGCGGGAGCGTATTCAACAGGGCTTGAGCGGCCTCCACGGCTGGTGCGTCTGTATAAGTAATCTCTTCCGGAGCAGGCAGTGCATTCACAGCATCAAGAAACATCGTTTTAATCGTCGCAGCAGGGGTGACCTTTAGCGTAAAAGAAGCGGAGAGCGAGGGATACCTCACAGACCTGGCCTTGATCACGGCGGTTGCATTGATGGAGGCCGTATCGCTGATCCTGGCGCTAAAATAGTCAGCGTCGGTTACAATATTTTCCATCCACACCGGTGGGTCGACCTCAAAAGTAACAGCGCTGCCGTCGGATACATAAGCGTACACATGGAAATAAGATCCGGGAGCAACGTACACAAATCCGTTTACCGCAATCGAGCCAAAGTCAATAGTAGGGTTCTGGTCAAGATGGGGCACGAGCGCACTCATGGCTCTCGCCAGTGCGTTGTATGCTGCGATAATCTGGGCATCAGTCGCATTTTCTGCATGGAGCAACCCCTGGGCTGCAAACAGAGCCTCCTCAAAATCTTCCCACGAATCACCTGTATAACTTTCGGCATTCAGCTCCGCTGCCTCATGAACCAGCGCGACCAATGCGTCCAGGTCTATGCCTCTCCATTTGGCATAGAGATCAATATCGGTCGTGATCGGAGTACTGAAATTGAACGCCTGCAGGAACGTGTCGTCGTCCGTGTACCAACCGGAAAATGCATAGTCCAATTTGGACGGCACAGGATCCGGCACCGTTGCGTAATCGCCGTGTGCCACCGTTTGGTCGTCGATAGTCGTACCGCCGTTCGAGTGAAAAGTAACGGTATAGATTGTCGGATCGTCATCGTCGGACGAACAGGCGGTCATCGTTGCTGCCGTAAAGGCTGCCGTTGCCACCATCAGTGCAAAAAATCTTTTAATTTTCATACCTCTCTCTTTTATTTAAACATATTTACTTTCTTTCCCAGCTTGTTTCTGTTCGCAATTTCAACGACAAAAATACGTGATTTTACATTACCCTCCAATCTTTGTTACAAAACAAACAGAGGCAATTGCCGGAAAATAGTACACAACTCCTTTCATACTCTTTTCCGGGATTGCAGCGGCCTGACAGCCATCTTTTTAAAGAAAACAAAAAAGAAACGGTATTAAAATGCAAATAAATATATCTGTTTTTTGGGATAGCGAAATAATATTTCGCTATCCGATCCTATTTTTGATAATATATTCAAAATCTCATGAGAGAATATGCCAAGAAGTCCGAAAATCGATCTAATACGCAGGATCGTAATCCCAGAGCATTCAAGCAAGCTTCCATTTCTGAAATTCTTCAGGCTTATGGGAATGATAGGTTTGGAGAACAACTTCTTCAGCGTGAAAGTAAAGAAAAAAAATCCATATTTCCGGTAGTGCAATTAAAAGGATATGATGAAAAATTTCAGAAGGAAAAAACGGAAGTAGTTAAAATATTACAAAGTTTACAATTAGCCGGAATTTCCGGTAAGGAGATAAAAGATTTTACGTGGCATCATAAATATCCGCATTCAAAGCTTGCATCTACATCAATAGCTAACTTAAAAGATTCTCGTAGTTATATTGCGTTAGGGCCAAATCCGTCGATCCGATTGGATGATCCCGGAAGTGAAGGAGTTGATTTTAATTATAAACCCCACAATGAAACAGGGGATAAAGAGGCTCAGGAACCATTGACTCCAAGGCTTTCGAGGAATTTAAAAGCACAACATGAACGATCTGGGTTTGATCAACTAACCGGTGGGATCTGTGGGAATCCCCTGCTTCGTAACCCTCCAGACGAACTAAGTATGGCAGCAAGAGGAGAAAATCTGGGGATTAACGATGTCATATCCGAATGGAGCCAGTGGTTCATTCCGGAAGAGGAAATAAAAAATATTATCACTAACGTTTCGATAAAAAATATTGATACAAAAAAGCTTGAAAGTGCTTTAGGGCCTGATCTTGGTGCTGAAAAAGATATATATGTAGAATCAATAAGGATTCTAACGCAGAAGCTTACAGATTTATTACATGATTATATTATACTTACACTGGCGAAAAAAGGGGACAAAGGCTTTCAGGAAATTCATGAACAAGGTATTCCGGTAACAAGCCTTACTCCTGAAAATTTAGCACCGTGGCATTCTATTCTAAATGAGATACTTTCTAACACGCCCAAATGGTTAAAAAGGGGATCAATGGGAGATGCTATAAATGAAGAGAGAAAACGGCTCTCATTGCTGAACCAATCAAAATACAACAGCGAAAATGTTGACAAAATTGCGCGTAAATTTGATGACAAGGAGGCAGTGAAATTGATTGAAACGACAAAAATCACTCCTGATATAAATGAAAAAGCGAGCAATATTTTTAAAAAATTTGGTTTACAAGATGAATTTACTCAACCGTTGATCTCTCCGGCAGATTTAGATAAATTAATAGCGGAATTTGAATCCGCTTCTAAAAAAGAAGGAAGTGGAGAAGTATTTCAAATACTGTTGAAAAAAATAGAGGTTTTGTCTAAAAGTGAAGATAATCTCGAATTATTAAAGTGGTGTGCCGAATATCTAAATGATGAATTAGTTGAAGATGAAACTCAAGGACCAACTGTACAAGATCTGAAATCGTTTTTAATCGCATACCAAGAAAAAAAGAAGCAAATTCGTAAACAACAGGTTCGTACACTAGAGAAGCAAGTTCGTGAACAACCGAGTCGTGGAAAAAAGAAGCCTCAAAGAGCAAACAAAAACCAGAAATCAGCAAGTAAAAAACAAAAACCAGCAAAATCTACCTCCCCTCCCCCTGAAGCAACTGAGACTTTTGCGCCAGAAGTAGTGGCTGATGAGTATCTGAAAGTGACCAAATTATTCAAACCTGAAAAACAAGAAGATAAAGAAGAATGGGAAAAGATACCCCAATTGCTACAATCTCATGGCAATGATCCTTTATCCATTACGAAACAAACCGTTCTTTCTTTGATTCCTGATAATGAAGAAGAGGAAGAAGAAAATGAAGAAGAAGAAAATGAACAATCTGAATCGTGGTATCCCAATAAAAAACATCCATTTAATTTAAGCGCGTATCAACCCTTTTTCGACGCCCTGAATGGCACAAGTGATTCTTATCAGGTATTCACAAACCAACAGGAATTAGGAAACTATGACTTGGTGAATGATTTTGCACAAGCGGGCATGAATCCGAATGTAATTGCTATGCTTGCACTGAAAGCATATATGCTTGACTTTTTCATTCATATTCCTACAAAAGAGATACAAAACGAAGAAACACAAATCCAATTAGCTGAAAAAATAGTAGAAGATATAAAGAAAAAATTAACAGGACTGAGAAAAAAGTGGCAGGAGCAATTAGAAAACCTGAGAGACAAAGTGAATAAAGACTACCTCAAGCGTAAAATCAGAGACTATATGTATGAAATCACTCCTAAAAAAGATGAACAAGAGGCTGATTGGAAAAAACGGCTACAGGATGAAGTCTGTGATAGAATACTTCAGGACCTGAATGATACGAATGATGCTGAAACGAAAATGCCGGCTAAGCCACAAAGTTCATCAAGGAGTGAGTTAAAAGCTTTTCTTGACGAGCAGCTGCCTCCTTTAATAGGTGAATTAGCTCAACACGAAGAAAAGCTGGAAGATGTAAAAAAACACCTGGAAAATTACGTGGATCCTGAAACGAAAACTTTTAATGATCTATTGTGGAACGATGTAAAAGCTCAGGTTTTGGCCAGAGTCGATGCGTCTACACGACACCTTTATGAAGAGGAAGCGAAAAGGATGTCACTTGGCCCTGTCGAATTAACTAAAGCAACGGGTGAAGCTCCCAAAGTTCCCCCGTTAAAAATCCCTGACGCCACAAAACTTGATAAACCTTACCAAAACTCAGATCATTTAGCAGTTTTATTGAATCAAGGAGAGAATCCCGGTGGAGGGGATTGCCTGTTTTATGCTCTCAGTGAAAGTGTTGATGAAAGGGATGCTATGGCGGTCAGGCAAGAAATTGCCGGAGCAACAATCAATACCGGTAATCATGAATTGATGACGATACTAAACGAAACACCTGGATTATCGAGATATGCTTACAGAGTACCTGCAAATCCTCAGCAAGGCTTCAATGCTATTGACGTGTATCGAAGAATTTTGCGGGAACCACACACATGGGGAGGCAGGACAGAAATAGCAACATTTGCCCGTATCAGACACAGGCGTGTTGCGGTCGTAGAAGTGGAGCGGGGAGTAATTGAATCGGTTCGTGTATACCATGAGGCAGGAACGCTACCAGAGATACTTGCACCCAATGACGCCCAATTAAGAGAGGCATTTCACGAAAGCCTTATTCTCATACATCGTGGGGGCAATCACTGGGTTCGTGGTATTCCTAAATAATCGGAAAATAGGAACGATTAGAGTATAAACAACAAATCCCCAGGCGCTCCCTCACAGAAAATAGAATACAGAAAACCCGTTCTCGAGGATATTTTTTGTAAATTTGCCGCAAACTATACCGGAGAGGACCGACCCCTCCCCGCAGGTCGCTAATGATGAAAAAAGGGATCTTATTGTCACTGACAGCCGCCGTTCTGGTTGCATTTATCGCCTGTGCCGTCTGGTACATCGGCAAGCGCGGCGATTGGCAGAACAGCAGCAAAGAAGCCTTCATTCCCAAAAACTCCGCCCTTGTCCTGCACATCCATCCGTCAGCCGTTCTCCCTTCCACCCTCGAAACCGCCCTGGGGAAACAGGCGGAACACTTCCGCACCTCCCGGTTAAACCGCATCGTATTGGCGCTGCACGATGCCGGCCTTTTGCTGCCCACCTCCCGCGTGCTGGCGCAACGCCTGGAAAGCAAAGAAAAAGTAACCTCCCTTTGGATACTCGATTGCCGGGACCTGCTCTCCCGCAACGACATTTCCGGTTTTTTAGACCAACACTACGGCGGCGGGGGAGAACCCCGGAAATACGACCGTTACCGGATCGCCCGCCTGCCGGGCGCCTCCCCGGCGGAAACGGCGGCACAAAAAAGCGACCTGTTCTATTCGGTCGAAGAGGGGCGGATCCTGCTTTCCGACTCAGAACTCTACATCGAAGACGCCCTGAAACAACTGGAACAATCCCAGGAAGAAGGAACGCCCCCCTTTCAGGAAATCTCCCGCTACTTTTCCGCCGGCGCCGCGGTAAACCTCTACCTCAACACCGCCTGGTTTTCCGACATCCTCCCCCTTTTCCTGCAAACCCGGAAAATGCTTCCCCGTTTAGATCCCGGCGCCTGCTTCAAATGGGCGGCCTTAGACGGAGAACTGCGCGAAGACGGGATTAGCCTCAACGGTTTTATGTCCTACGCCTCCATGCCGGCCTCCTACCTGAAAACAGTGGAAAAACAAAAACCCGTGGAAACAACGGTAGATGCCGTCATCCCTGCCCGGGCCGCCTCCCTGCTCATCCTGAACCTCAGCGATCCGGACAGCTACTTAGAGGCACTGGAACGCTATCGTCACGACGCCGGCTTGGCGGAAAAAGCCCGGAAACGCAAACAGGAACTAAACAGCCAACTGGGAAAAGGAGCGGAAACAGAACTGAGACAACTGTTACACGGCTCATTCGCCAAAGTCGGCCTCTCCTTCGATCCGGATTCCGGAGCAGAAGAGGGATTGATCATCGCAGAACTGAAATCCGGCGGATTAGCCGCGTCGTGGGTGGAAAAAATCATAGAACAACACGCCCGTGTCTCCAACACCCATCCCGGCAACTACCGGAAACAACACCGGGTAGACCGGGACAAATCCTTTACCTACTACAAAAATCCGGCCGAAGACCTGGCGGCGGTTTACTGGGGCTACCTGCTGGAAGGCATCCGCGCCCGCTTCATAGCCGTAGAGAACAACTACCTGATCTTCGCCTCTTCGGAAAAAGCGCTCGGAAAATTCTTCGACGACTACGTTCACCGTACCGCCTTAAAAGACACCGATTGGTACAAACGGATCAAAAGCAAACTTTCGGCCAAATACAACCTGGCTTACTTTGCGGACACCGAACAGACGGGATCCTACTTCCGGTCGCTTGCCGGCCCTTTGGGGAAAGCCTGCTTCCCGGCCGCACCGGAACAGGCGCCGGCTTTCCCCTCCGTCGCGCTCCAATGGTCCAACGAAAGCAACATGCTCTACACCACCCTCTTTCTGAGCATCGAAGCGACAGGCGAAGACCAAAAACCCCACATACTCTGGCAAACCAAACTGGACGCACCCGTCTCCATGAAACCGGTGCCCGTCATCAACCACAACACCCAGGAGCGGGAATTGTTCATACAGGACGAACAAAACACCATCTATTTACTGAACGACGCCGGCAGGATCCTCTGGAAAACCCCACTCAACGAACCCATCAACAGCGAAGTATACCAGGTAGACGCATTAAAAAACGGCAAATTGCAATACCTCTTCTCAACATCCGCCAAACTCTACCTGATCGACCGCAACGGCGACCCCGTTGACCGCTTCCCCGTCATCTTCCCGGCGCCCTGCTCCCCGGGGATCACCCTGTTCGATTACGACAAAAACCGGAATTACCGCATCTTTGCCCCCTGCACCAACCGGGAAATTTACCTCTACGACATCAAAGGCAACCGCATCCGTGACTGGAACGGCGGCCGAGCGGACAACGAAATCGTCTCCCGCGTCTGGCACTACCGGATCGCGGACAAAGACTACATCGTATATGCCGACCGCTACCGGTTATACATCCGCGATCGCCGGGGCGCGGAACGCGTACGGATTTCCAAAATCTTTAGCCTGAAAGATCCCACAGAACTCTACCTCTCCGGAAAAGGAGACAAAGCAGAAGTCGTATTTGCCGACGCTTCGGGGACCGTACAATTGGTCGATTTTCGGGGGAACGTGCGGACCGTCTCGTGCGACACCCTCTCGCCCGACTACCGCTTCAATGCAACAGACGTAAACGGGGACGGTACGGACGACTTCGTATTCGCGGACGGCAACCGCCTCCTCATTTGCGGGAATTCGGGCACCATCCTCCACCACAAAACGTTAGACGTAGAGAGTTTGGACTTCCCCTACGTATACCGTTTTTCCCGCACAGACATACGCATCGGCCTCTTAGACAAAGCCGGGCACAACCTCTATTTAATCGGATTAAAAGAAGGGATCTCAAAAGGATTCCCCATAGCCGGCGATTCCCCCTTCTCCATCGTTTTTGCAGAAAACGGATTCTATCTTTTTGCCGGAATGGACCAGGGGAGTGTAGTCAAATACAGGGTACAACGCTAAATAAACCGTTGAAAATTTGTTCATCTTCCGATTTCCGCCTATTTTCGCGGAATATATTCACGACCATAAAAGTTACACTATATGAAAAAATTAGGAATGCTATTGCTGTTGGGCTCTTTGCTGTGCGCCTGCGGTGACGAAGAGTTGCTGAAACTGGACAAACTGGACGGAGTAGAGAACTGGACGCCCGAATTCGATCTGCAGGTGGCTTATGCGGAATACAGCGTTTGGGGGTTGATCCGCCAGGAGAGCGGTGCGGGAGCGGAGATCATCCGGGACGACGCCAACGACCGGCTCATCATCCGGCACCAAGAGAACGACATCTACACGTTGAACATAATGGATGAATTGACGCCGCCCGCGGTATTGGCGGAGATTGATGTTAATTTCACCCTGCCCCCCGCACTTGTCGGTTTTACAGTACCGGGCCCTACTCCGCTTGATTTTTCCAAATCCGATCAGGTTGGTGTAGACTTTCAAGAAGGCGAGTTGCAGGAGCTGACCGCCTCCATGACCATGAACTATACGGTAATCGGCGTGAGTGAGTATACGGCGACGATAACCCTGAACAATGTAAAAGAGAACGGCGCCGTGATTTCCAAAGTGCTGTCCGGCCCCAGTGGAGCTATAACCCTGACGGATGCCGTTTTTGATTTTACGGCAACCCCGAACAGCCTGGATTACACATTGGAATTGGAGGTGCCTGTCGGCGCTATGGTTAACTCCAGCCAACTCCAGATCTCATTTACCTTTGAAAACATCACATTCACAGAGATCGTCGGTAAAATAAACGAAAAGACATTCTCCATAGATCCCGGCAGTTTCGACATGAACGTGGACTTCTGGGACAAATTCGAAGGGAATTTCGCCTTTACCACCCCCCGGGTAGGACTGATAGTCGAAAAAACCGGCTTGGAATTTCCGTTCGACATGGCCATGGACTTTACCGCGTACGACGGAGAAGGAGGGAGCGCACACGCCTCTTTAAGCTCCCCGCAAAAATCCGGAGATACCTTGTGGTACGG
The DNA here is from genome assembly GCA_002293375.1 of Odoribacter sp. UBA944. Taxonomy (GTDB): domain Bacteria; phylum Bacteroidota; class Bacteroidia; order Bacteroidales; family Marinifilaceae; genus UBA944. The sequence goes on along the minus strand of DBDA01000033.1, from coordinate 43,507 downwards.
GGCTGCCGACATTGCAAATCTGCTCTCCCTGCCTCCGAAAGACCGGATCGACTACGCCGGTGACGTGACCCTGAATCCGGGCGGTACCGGTGAGATACTGGTCCGGCACGACGGGACGGCTACCGTCAGCGCCATCATAGAGATCCCGCTGGAACTGCAAGTAGACGACCTGACCTTCAACGACACCATAGACGTAGGTAAAATTGACCAGGACATCGTGGATAAAATACTGGAGGCGCAACTCCGCATCTTGACGGAAAATCACATCCCGCTGGAATTGGGGAACGGCGACCTGATTCTGTTGGACGAAGGATACAATCCGATCGATGCCATAGAGGTGGACAGCAGCTTTATCAAAGCCCCGGTGGTGAACGCCATGGGCGAAGTAACCGCACCCCAGATGAGTACCTGCCGCATAAAATTGTCCAGGGAAAACATCGACAACCTGGTCCGGACCGAATACTTCCTGCTCTCGGTTACGGCCTCAACGGCAAAAAACAGCGGAGGAGCACAGGTACCGGTAAAAATCAAGCCTGACGCCACCCTCAAACTTTCCGTGGGGGTTGAAGCCAAATTGGACATAACCGACCTCTAATCAGAGAACACCATCAGAACAAAGCCGGCTGAAAAGCCGGCTTTGTCTATTCCTCCTCCTTCCCGGCGACAACAATGACAATCTCGCCCTTCACTCCGTTTTCGGCATAATAGCCGCCCAACTCCCCCAGCGTTCCCCGCCGGTACTCCTCGAATTTCTTACTGATCTCCCGGGCAACACAGGCATGCCGCCCCTCACCGAACACTTCGGCCATCTGCTCCAGGGCTTTGGCCAACCGGTACGGAGACTCGTAAAAGACCATCGTCCTGCTTTCACCGGCCAATCCGGCCAATCGCTTCATCCGCCCCTTCTTTTGCGGCAAAAACCCGTCAAAACAGAACCGGTCGCACGGGAAACCGGAATTTACCAACGCCGGAACAAAAGCCGTAGCGCCGGGCAGGCACTCCGTTTCAATACCCTGTTCCACACAGGTCTTTACCAACAGAAAACCGGGATCGGAAATCCCCGGCGTCCCGGCGTCGCTGACCAACGCGATATCGTCACCCTGCCGGATCCTTTCCGCTATGCGCGCCACCTGCTGATGCTCGTTGAACTTGTGGTGGGATTGCAACGGCGTCCGAATCTCATACTGCTTCAACAGAAACGAAGTCGTCCGGGTATCCTCTGCCAGGATCAGACTGACCTCTTTCAGCAGTCGCAGCGCCCGCAGGGTAATATCCTCCAGGTTGCCGACCGGTGTCGGTATCAGATACAATTTGCCCATATCTTTCATATAAACAGATTCTGAAAATGCCAAAGGTAGAAAAAAATAACATTTTTTGGGCGAAAATGAAAAAAGTACTATATTTGCATCCGCTTTTAAAGAACTAACGGTCCGTTCGTATAGGGGTTAGT
>DBDA01000033.1:0-41968 GCA_002293375.1 Odoribacter sp. UBA944 | reverse complement strand
GTTCGATTCCCGTACGGACTACACAAAGTAAAATATATTTTATAGTTGTAGAGATGGCAAATCACAAATCAGCAGAAAAGAGAATCAGACAAACAGCGACCCGGAGGGAGCGGAACCGTTACTATGCCAAAACAGCCAGAAACGCTGTGAAGAAAGTCCGCCTGACAACGGAAAAAAGTGTAGCCGCCGAATTGCTGCCCAAAGTTGTCGCCATGTTGGATAAATTGGCCAAACGGAACATCATACACGCCAACAAAGCCGCCAACCTGAAATCCAAACTTACCCTGCACGTAAACAAACTGTAACTCCTTCTTCTTTAGGAGAATTCAACACATAAAAGAGAGTGTCTGTCCGGCACTCTCTATTTCTTTTTTGTTAAAAATCAATAAAACGCTTGTTGTATTACGAAAAGTTCGTAGATTTGCGATGTGATCGTATACATCAATCATGGAAAAACTAACCTTTCAAGAAGAAGAGATCATGCTGCGGATCTGGCAAACCGGAGAAGGAGCCGTCAAGGATTTCATGAACCGGATGGAAGAACCCCTTCCTCCCTACACCACAGTAGCCTCCATCGTGAAAAACCTGGAGAAAAAAGGGTATGTACAAAGCAAGCGCTTCGGAAACACCTACGCCTACAGGCCGCTGATCGAAGAGAACGACTACAAAGTCCGCTTCATGTCCGGGGTCGTGCGCGACTACTTCGACAACTCCTACAAAGAGTTGGTGACCTTCTTCGCCCGGAAACAACAGATATCGGCGGAAGAGCTGAAAGAGATCATTCACCTGATCGAAAAGAAATAACATGAAGCCATTGCTCATTTACATCGTCCAGGTAAATACAGCCCTCCTCCTGTTCTGGCTCTTTTATCGGCTGTTATTCGGGAAAGACACCTTTTTCGGAATAAAAAGGCTCTGCCTCTGGTCTGTATTGGTCGTCTCCTTCCTCTATCCGTTGATCAACCTCTCTTTCCCGACAGTCGGAAAACAGCCGATCATCCGGTACGTAGCGGATTTCCGGACAGAATTGGAAGAGATCGTCGTAACCGCCGAACCGCTTACCGCCGGCGTTCCCTTTCCGTGGGAAAGCCTGTTGTGGACGCTCTACGCCGCGGGCATCGCTTTCCTCCTTTGCCGCATGGCGGTGCAGGTGGCGGGCATCTGCCGGCTGGCAGCCAAAGGGCGTCCGCTTTCTTCATTGAATACGAACATCATATCCCCCGGAGAAGGAGTGGCGCCTTTTTCCTTCCTGAGATGGATATTTGTGAACCCGGACGAGTATACACTCCGGGAACTGCAAGAGATCGTGACACACGAAAAAGTGCACGTCCGGCAGGGACACTCGGCAGACATGCTGATCAGCGAACTGGTTTGCGTGTTTTGCTGGTTTAACCCCGCGGCCTGGCTATTGCGCCGCGAGATCAGACAAAACCTCGAATTTCTGGCCGACAAAGATGTGGTCTCCTCCGGCTTTAACCGGAAAAACTACCAGTACCACCTCCTGCGCCTTTCGCATCAGCCGGACAGAATTCCCATCGCAACCAATTTTACAGTTTCACAATTAAAAAAACGCATTGTTATGATGAATAAAAAAAGAAGTTCCAGGATCGGCCTGGCCAAATACCTGTTGCTGCTTCCGCTGACAGTCTGTTTGGTACTGGCCGGAAATGCCCGTGCCCTGGCAGATAGCTATGGGGCGGAAAACAGCTCCGGGTTGCACGAAACACGGCCGGTTACCATCGCCGGAACGTTGCTGTCCGGCGAAAGCGAAATCGACGGGAAACGGTCCAAAGGGACCATCACAGTTACCGGGAAAGTGACCGATGAAAAAGGAGATGCGCTCCCCGGGGCAATAGTGATCATAAAAGGATCAAACATCGGAGTGACGACGGGTTCGGGCGGAGGATTCTCCCTGAGCGCTCCGGAGAACGCCACGCTGGTGTGTTCCTTTGTGGGAAAAAAGAGTATAGAGGTGAGCGTACAACCGGAGCGACCGCTTCAGGTACAGATGCATCCGGAACCTGTTCATCCGGAGCCCGTTGTAGTCATGACGGCTCCCCTCCGGGATACTGTTCTATCCGATGAAGAAGTTTTTGTGGTGGTGGAAGACATGCCCCGTTTGCCGGTAGAGGGCGGAGTTATGCACTACATAAACAGCAAACTTGTCTATCCGAAAAAGGCCCATGAAAACGGAATCCAGGGAAGAGTGCTCATAAAATTTACAGTGACAGCATCGGGAAAGGTAGCCAATGTGCATGTAATAGAATCCGCCGATTCGCTTTTGGATGCGGAGGCTTTGCGGGTGATCCGGGAATTGCCGGATTGGGAACCGGGAAAGCAGAGAGGGAAAGCCGTTGCTGTGGAGTATATGCTACCGGTAACCTTCTCATTGTCGGGGGGCGTATCAGACAAAACATCCAACGCATCGAGTATACATGTATATCACCGCTCCCGCCAGCAAACCAACAAACTTTCGGATATACTGGCAGAGCTGAGAATCCTGTCGGACGCACTGATCATAATAGACGGGAAAGAGAGCAATAAAGCTGCCTTTGACAAACTATCGGATGAGGAGATCCGGTCTGTTACCATCCAGAAAAATGCCACTGCCATTGAAACCTATGGGGAGAAGGCAAAAAACGGAGTGTTTATCATTGAGACGGAGAAACAATAAAGTACCTCAAACCATAGCCGGGGATCGGACCGGGAGAGAAGAGCGGACCTGTTTCAGGCAGGATTGCGCCGCTCGATCTCCCGGAGATTCTCCAGCTTCTTTTTCCGCAGGAAACCGTTGATATCCTCCAGGTGCTCCGTCACCTTTTTATTCCCGAACTCATACACCTTGGTCGTCAACCCGTTCAGAAAATCCCGGTCGTGCGAAACAACGATCAGGGTACCGTCAAAATCGATCAGGGCATTTTTCAAAATATCCTTGGTTTTCAGGTCCAGATGATTGGTCGGTTCGTCCAGGATCAGCAAATTCACCGGCTGAAGCAACAGTTTGATCATAGCCAGCCGGGTACGCTCGCCGCCGGAGAGCACCTTCACCTTTTTATCGATATCATCCCCGCTGAACATAAACGCCCCCAGTAAATTTTTGGTATTGCTTTTCAACTCCAAAGGCGTAACCTCATCCACCGTCTGGTAAACGGTCAGGTTTTCATCCAGCAGAGAAGCCTGATTTTGAGCAAAATAACCGATCCGGACATTGTGTCCCAGGGTAAGGGTACCCGTATAGTCCCGGACCTCATCCATGATGCATTTCACCAGCGTAGACTTCCCTTCCCCGTTCCTGCCCACAAAAGCAACCTTTTCGCCCCGCTCAATAGTGAAACCGGCCCCGTTAAAAACAGGATGTTCCCCGTACTGTTTGGACAACTCCTGCACAACAACAGGATAACTGCCCGAACGGGGAGAGGGCGGAAATTTCAGGCGGAGCGCCGAAGTATCCTCCTCATCCACCTCCACAACCTCCAGCTTCTCCAACATCTTCACCCGGGACTGCACCTGCAGGGTCTTGGAATACGTACCTTTGAACCGCTCAATAAACTCCCGGGTCTCGGCAATCATCTTTTGCTGCTCATCATAAGCCTTTTGCTGGTGCATCCGCCTCTCCCGGCGCAACACCAGGTATTGGGAGTAGTTGACTTTATAATCATAGATCCGCCCCATAGTCACCTCAATGGTGCGGGTCGTGATCCGGTCCACAAAAGCCCGGTCGTGCGATATCAAAACAACCGCCCGGCCGCTGCTCACCAAAAAATCCTCCAGCCACTGGATAGAGTCAATGTCCAAATGATTGGTCGGTTCATCCAGCAAAAGCACATCCGGATTCTTCAACAGCATTTTGGCCAATTCAATCCGCATCCGCCACCCGCCGCTGAATGCAGCGGTCGGTTTGTGCAACTCCTCCCGCTTAAAACCCAACCCCATCAACGTTTTTTCCACATCCGCCTCAAAATGCGTCTGGTCAATACTGTAAAATTTCTCACTCAGCGCAGAAACATCCTCAATCAACTTAAAATACTCCGGGGAGTCATAATCAGTGCGTTCTGTCAACTGCCGGTTCAGCTCCTCGATCCGCCGTTCCATCTCGAACAAATGGGCGAAAGCCTGGGACGCCTCTTCAAAAACCGTCCGTCCATCCTCCGTCATCAAGTGCTGGGGAAGATACGCAATCACTGCATCCTTCGGGGCGGAAACCGATCCTCTGGTCGGTTTCCGCTCCCCCGCCAGGATCTTCAACAGGGTCGATTTCCCGGCCCCGTTTTTGCCCATCAGGGCAATCCGGTCCTTCTCATTGATCTGAAAAGAGACATCCTTAAAAAGAACACGGTCGCCGAACTCCACGGCCAAAGCATCTGCTGAAATCATCACAAAACCATTTTACAACAGGAGGCAAAGGTAACTAATTTTTGCAGGACGAGACACTTCCGGATACACCCAACAACAAAAACCACCCTCCCCCTTCCGAAAAAGCAAAAAAATCCGTAAATTGCATCCAAACGACACCCCGGAAACCCATCCCCAACACACCTCACAGACTGGCACGTGTTCCGTACGTGTTCCGCAGGTATTCCGCAGGTGTTCCGTAGGTATTCCAAAGGCACAAAAGAGAATAGACAGACTATACAGACAGCTCCGCCGTAAACCTTTGTCCCGCTTTTAACAGCAAGCCTTTAGCGATTGTTCCCGGTTTTAGCTATATTTGTCCATTATTCACCAAGCGCAGATGAGCCACCACATATCTTTTCGACGGAACGAAGGTTTGCTGACCGTCAAACCTTACTGGCGGGGAAACCCGGTTGTACGGGGGCGTTTTGTAAACCGGTACCACCGCAAAAAACAGGGGATCGGAAATGTATTGAAGTGGCGCCTATCCCCCAATCCCCAGCGCAAAGAGAAGCGGGAAGAGAAATGGGACCCCGAAATAGAATACCTGCACTCCCTGCAGGACATACCGGGCGATTTTTTAGTATGGCTGGGCCACAACTCCTTTTACATGCAGATCGGAGGGAAGCGGCTGATGTTCGACCCCGTATTCGGGAACATCCCTTTCGTGCGCCGGCAAAGCAAACTTCCGGCCAACCCCGAACTCTTCAAAAACGTGGATTACCTGCTGCTTAGCCACGATCACTTCGACCATACGGACAAAAAAAGCATCGCCAGCCTCTACCGCAACAGCCCCCGGATGCAAGTATTTGCCGGCCTGGGGACCGGCGCTTTGATCCGGAAATGGATCCCGGGTGCGGCAGTGATCGAAGCGGGTTGGTACCAGCAATTGGTGGACGGCGAGGTAAAGATCACCTTCCTGCCTTCCCAGCATTGGGGAAAACGCTCCGTGCAGGACGGCGGAAAACGACTGTGGGGGGCCTTTCTCATCGCTGTAAACGGGATCTCCCTCTATTACAGCGGAGACACCGGTTACTCAGAACACTTTTCAGAGGTGCGGGAACTGTTCGGCTCGCCGGATTACGCCCTGCTCGGGATCGGCGCCTACAAACCGCGCTGGTTTATGCAGCCCAACCACATTTCGCCCTACGACTCCCTCACCGCCTCCGAAAAAATGGGAGCCGGAATCACCATCCCCATGCACTACGGAACCTTCGACCTCTCCGACGAACCGCTGAGCGATCCGCCCAAAGTATTTGCCGAAGAGGCCGGGAAACGGAACATTCGTATCGCCATTCCGCGTTTGGGAGAGATCGTCCCCCTAAACCCCATGCACTAAAAACTTGTTTGAATCTTCCGCCGAAGCCATTTAAAAAGGAGCGAATCTCGTATTCCTCCATGCTTTTACCGCCATACACTCCGCCTCCACCAACCAGCCGGGACGGCATACAGGCGCCCAGACCAGGGCGTAAGGAATACCGGCACACCTCTTTTCCAGAAACCTCCGGACCTTTTCGGTATCGGCCGTATCCCGCAGATAAACGATCATCTGCATAACATCCTCCAGGCCGCACTCCGCCTCCGCCAGCAACGCACCGATATTTTCAAACACCCGCTCCGTCTGCCCGGTAACATCTTCCGGGTGTACAATAGCCCCCCTATTGTCGATACTCGCCGTACCGGATATAAAAACATGCCGCCGGTCACCGTACTCCACCACCGTCCCCCGTTCAAAAGTAACCCCGTATTCATACGTAGGGTTCAGGTGGGCGGGAGCGTGTAAGTAACGGACCTGCTCCGGAGCAATGCCGTGTATAGCGTAGGCATCCATCAATACCAGCGATCGGGGATCCATCGCTTTCCCCTCAATGCCGGTACTGGCAATAAAATGGGTGCCGGGAGTCAACCCCTCTTGCTCAAAAAAAGCCTTTCGGGCCCGGACCATTCCTGCGTAGTGAACATCCACCCCTTGCACATAGATCCAGGTCCGGATGCAATGGTCCGCCAGCGAACAGCCGAACCCGGCCAATTCCTCCGCATACCGGTTAAAAATAGTTTCGGTCGCCCGACACTCGTCCGCTCCGGGCACATCAAGGCCGGAACAACAGATGTGGGAATAACCGGCATGCCTCCACACAGCGCTACCTGCACGGAACGAACACTCCCCCCCCTCCGCTAGGTAGATCCACAGGCAAACCTTGCTGCCATTCAGCGGCGGTTGCTGCACCACAGACCTGCATCCCTCCCCGGTTTTCAAAAAACGCTGCTGGTTCGCAGCGTCACTCACAAAATAGCGCCGGAACAAAGGCGTACATCCGGGGAACAGATCCGCCAACCGCGTTGCGGCACACCCGATGGCCCGGAATTGCTCCTCTGCGGAAAACTGCCGGTTTCCCGTCTCTATAACCGCATGGTGTTCCGCCACCCCGTTTTCGGGGCGAAAACTGCGAACAACCGCAGTAACGGCCAGATCCGGCCACTCTATCCGCTTTTCGTGCATCATAGCGGTCGGTGGGTGTAGAGATCGTTAAAATTGACCGTTGTGTATTCGCGTTCCGAGTCGTTTTGCTGCAACTCCTCTGCCGTTTTCAGGTCGGCGACAGAGCCTGCCGCATCTCCCAATACCTCCTTCGTTTTTGCCCGTGCGATGTAAACCCCGACACAACCGGGCAACTGCTCGATCGCTTCGTCCAACAACCCGGCGGCGGTTTCCGCTTGTCCCTCCTGGATCAGGACTCGGGCCGCCTCCAAATACCCCTGTTCGTTAAACGGATCCAATTCAATGACCTGTCGGTAATCCTCCAGAGCTTTTTCCGGCAATTTCAGCGCTTCGTATGCGCGCCCCCGGAGCAGGTAAGCGCCCTCTTCCTCCGGGTGTAAGGCGATCAATACTCTGGCATCCTCCAAAGCCTCCTGCGGCTGGTTCCTCTCTACATACAGTTCGATCCGCAAAAGCAACGCTTCCGCCTTGCCTTCCGCCTGTTCTGCGGCTTTGGTACAAGCCGCTACCGCATCCTCCTGCCGGTCAAGTTGCCGGTAGACCCTTGCCATCAACAGATAAACCCGGTGGTCGGTTTCGTCCAAAGCAAGCGCCCGGCTGCACTCCTCCAAAGCCTGTTCCGGCTTCTTCTCCCCGTAGTATAGCCGGGCCCGTTCCAGAAAAGTATCCTTGAAACCGGGGTCCAGTTCCGCCAGCCGGTCGTAAACGGCCAACGCCTCCTCCGGCTCCTGCAAACGGACACAAGCCGCAGCCAGGTAGGTAAGCGTCTGGAACTCCTCCTGCAAGGCCAGTGCCTCCCGGAAACACCGGGCGGCATAACCTGTTTTCCCGATTTTCAGGGCTTTCAGGCCATCGTATTTCAAAATATCGAATTTCCGCTGCCTCTCCTTCTCGCTTGCTTCCTCCCCGACCTTGTCCTCCGGACGCTCTTTTCCCGCCGTTCCGGCAAAAAGAGATTTAAAAAAACCGACCATACACATTGATTTTGAATTGAAACAGTGCGAAAATAGTAAAACAGTATTGATATTACAAATGGCTATGAACCCGTTAAGGTGTATGCATGAAACGATTTCCGGGTAAAAAACATCTGAACCGAAAAAACATCGTAAAACTGCTCGAATGGACATTTTCAGAATTTTTTTGAGATGTCCCCGAATAAATAATTTCAACAGGTTGATTTTCAATTGAAAAAGAAATCATGCAGGCACCTTATTGTCCTGTAAAAACAATGGTGCAAATTTTTCTAATACACCATTTTTGTTCCCATTCAAACGAATATATTGTTTTGAATACAATTCTAATGTCTATTTAATAACTTAATTTTTTCAAATCATGAAATTCTTGTCGGGATGCCTGTCAATACTATTTGGATGGCAGCTTCATGTAGCAGGGATTGTGCTTAATTCAAATCCATAAAAAGGTATGAAAAAATATTGGGACAGTATCGGCATTTTTGTTTTAGCCGTTCTCTATTTTTTTACGGTGAAAGAAATGCTGCATTCCTTCTTGTATACGATCATCGCCCTTCTGGTCGCTGCCATGATTGTACCTGGAAAAATCGTTTTGCTGTTTAAAGATGAGCGTCGAAAAGCCGTCGAAACCAGTTTTTATATCGTATCAAATATAGTTATTGCCGGATTAATTGCGTTTACAGTGGTAGAGATGTATTTACCAACAAATGACTTGCTCCGTTTTTGTGTACTGGCATACCGCTTCATCAATATTATTTGTCTACTCTATTTTATCGTAAAAATAAAGCAGCAAGATGCCATATTTTGTTTGAGTGCATTGTTTTTGCCAAGCTACTGGTTTGTTTAAAGCCCCCTGATTTATTTGTCACTCCTGAGAATAATGGAACGAAATTTCATCTATCTTCGCGGGCAAACTCTTATAATACAAACAAACGTGAAAAAAATGATCACAATCGCAGGATTAGCCGTTCTATTGGGAGCCTGCGGAGGAAAAAAAGAAAACACGGACGGAAACCCGTTTTTCTCCGAGTACAAAACCCCCTTCGGAGTACCTCCCTTTGAGGAGATCCGGCCCGAACATTACAAACCGGCCTTCCTGAAGGGAATGGAAGAACAGAAAAAAGAGATTGAGGCGATCATTGCCGACACCGCTCCGGCGACCTTTGAAAACACCATTGCCGCTTTGGACCAAAGTGGTTCCCTGTTGCGCCGGGTACGGACTGTTTTCAGCGGCCTGAACAGCGCCAACGGATCGGACGAAATACAGGCATTAGACAAAGAACTCTCTCCGCTACTTTCCCAACACAGCGACGATAACATCCTGAACCCCGCTCTGTTTGCCCGGGTAAAAGCCGTTTACGAAGGACCGGAAAAAGCGACCTTAAACAAAGAACAGGCCAAATTGACAGAAGAAACCTACAAAAACTTTATCCGGGGCGGGGCCAACTTAGACGCGGAGCAACAGGAAAAACTCCGGGAACTGAACGGCCGGCTCTCCCTATTGCAGATCACCTTCGGGCAAAACATGCTGAAAGAGACCAACGCATTCAAATTGGTCATCGACAACGAACAGGACCTGGCCGGTTTGCCGGAAAGCCTTATCGCCGGAGCGAAAGAAACTGCCGGGGAAGAAGGCAAATGGGTCTTTACACTGCACAACCCCAGCATCATGCCCTTCCTGCAATTTGCAGACAACCGGGCGCTGCGGGAACAGCTATTCAACGCCTACCTCAATCGCGGCAACAACGGTGGCGAAAACGACAACAAGGCCGTGGTAAAAGAGCTGATCACCCTGCGGTTGGAAAAAGCAAAACTGCTCGGATACACCGATTACGCCGCCTTTATACTGGAAGAACGGATGGCCCAAAACGCCGCGAATGTATACAGCCTCTTACAGCAAGTATGGGAACCCGCCCTGGTAAAAGCCAAAAGCGAAGCTGCCGACTTACAGGCCCTGATGCACAAAGAAGGCACACAAGGAGAACTACAGGGTTGGGATTGGAGTTACTACACCGAGAAAGTAAAGAAAGCCCGTTTTGATCTGGACGAAAACCAATTGCGCCCCTACCTGAAATTGGAAAACGTACGGAACGGGATGTTTTGGGTCGCCCACAAACTCTACGGCATCACCTTCACCACCATCGCCGAAATCCCGAAACCCCACCCAGAAGCAGAAGCATTCGAGTGCAAAGACCGGGACGGTACCCACCTCGGCGTACTCTACCTGGACTACTTTCCCCGCTCCACCAAACGGGGCGGGGCCTGGTGCGGAACATACCGCCCCCAGGCCTATGCCAACGGCGAGCGGATAGCACCGGTAGTCACCATCGTATGCAACTTTACCAAACCCTCCGGCGGCCAGCCGGCTCTGTTCAGCGCGGACGAAGCAGAAACCCTCTTCCACGAATTCGGGCACGCGCTGCACAACCTCTTCAAAGACGTCCACTACTACGGCGTAGCCGGTGTACCCCGTGATTTTGTGGAACTGCCCTCCCAGATCATGGAACATTGGGTATTCCAGCCGGAGGTACTGAACGAATATGCCCGCCACTACCAAACAGGCGAAGCGATCCCGGGAGACCTCGTCGATAAATTAGAAAAAAGCGGAACCTACGGAGAGGGATTTGCCACCTCCGAATACATAGAAGCCTCTGTGCTGGATATGGACTTCCACGTTTTGAAAGAGATACCGGCGGATTTTGGCGTGATCGCTTTCGAAGCAGCTTCCATGAAGCGGCTGCATACCCTGCCGCAGATCCCGCCCCGTTATAGGAGCACCTACTTCAACCACACCATGGGCGGAGGCTATACGGCCGGCTATTACAGTTACATGTGGGCGGAAGTATTGGATGCAGATGCCTTCCAGGCCTTTGTAGAAGCCGGCAACCTATTCGATCCGGCTACGGCGGAGCGCTTCCGGAAATACATCCTCACCCCGGGCGGAATCGACGACGCCACCACGATGTACATCAATTTCCGCGGCGCCGAACCCGGCGTAGGCCCCTTGCTGAAAAACCGCGGACTGAAATAATCCCCATCGTTTGCAAATCGAAAAAATGCCGGGCCTGAATCTTCAATGGCCCGGCATTATTATTTCCCGCTTTTTTGTAACGAAACAAACGCTTACTCGTCTTACTACTGAAAACCTCCCGATCGCGCGCAGCCGGGCTTTCGGTGCGCTTCACACACCCGGCGGGAGTTTATCGCCCATGCGGACGCGGCGATGAAACACCTCCCCGTCGGCTGTAAAAGTGCCGTCGCCTACAGCATGCAGCAGCCGTTTATCCCTGTGTGCGGGATTCGTCCAGGCCTTTATCCCTTCCAGCACAAAGATATTGTGCCGCTTGATATGATCCGCTACGCGGCACTCAATATTGGCGTAACATTCGCCGATAAGGGGTGCCGCGACATGCGAAGCGGGCAGGGGTGTAAGTTCGAAACGCGTAAATTTATCTACCTCCCTCCCCGAAACAGTACCCACATCAAGGATCGTCTCTACCAAATCCGCCGTAGCAATACCAACCACACACTCCCCGGTTTTCACCAACGCCTCGAAAGAGTAATTCCACGCTCCGGTACAAAGAGCAAACCGGGGAGTCCAGTCCAACACCGTGATCCAGGTAAGCGTCATCACATTCGCCCTTCCCTCTAGGCTGGTACTGACCATCGTCACCGGCCCCGGTTCCACAAGCATAAATGCCTTTTGTAATTCAAGTTCCCGCATCATGGCCTTCAAAATACTTTTCCTGTAAAGATACGGAATTTTTACCGGAGAAGGATAATAGTTGAATATACTACTTTCTTGTCCATCCAGAATGTTTATTTTAATTAAAAAACATTCCGTATATTTGATCTGTTAAAATTTATCACAAGATGAATGCACAGGTATGAAAACAACTATGTTCACCTTCTTTTTCTCCGCGATCGTATGGATCGCTTTTTCCCAATCCACTGTCAGGGACATGCCGGCAGGGCATTCCGATCAAAAGTGGATCAACAGTCAATTGTCCGGAAAAAATCAATGCTATGGCCTTTCCTATACAAAGGTCGGAGAAATAAAATTTTCGGGAAAAGTTTTCGCCATAAACGGGAAAACCTATTTAATAGACCCCGCTGACGGAAGAGCTCTTGGAGTATTGGAAAAACCTTCCGACTCCAACGAATACGGTATAAATACAGATCCCAATTTACTGCGGCACATCAACAGAAATTTCCACAACAAAGAAGCCCAGGGAGACCTTGTTCTACGCGAAGGAAGGTATTACGATGGGAACGGTGTGGTTTGGGATAAAGTGAGTAGCTTGGAAGCGGTGTATCACTATCCAGACGGAGCAGTTTTAGACGTAATTTTAGACATTGCTCTTTTCAACGATATATCATTTACATTAAAAGATGGGAAAGCATACTGCCCGGTAAAATTCGTCAGAGACGAAGCGGGAACAAACGAATCTCATGAAACAATTCGCTATGTTCCAACGGGAGAGTATGATGAAAAGCGGATAAAAGGATTTAATGTAAACAACAGGGAAATCGAAAAAAGGATCAAAACAGGAGAAATGGACAACTCTTATTATCAATATGTAGGTACATACAACTACTCTTCTTCTACTGCTGGTAAGGTACTCCAAGCAGCAACTGGAGGTTTTGTTGACGGTTTGGCTGATGCCAACTCCGACAGTATCATTATTGAAACTACTATGAGGGGAGCTTTCTTAGGTGCTTTCTCAGATGAGGATATTATGGAGGGTATGCTAAAAGGTGCTGTAAAAGGTGCTGTGGCAGGTGTTGTGGTAAGTGGCACACCAAGTGCCGTATCACAAGGATACGAAGTGTATGATGCACATAAAAGAGATGATATTGACCCTCATAATGCAGGCTATACCTATTACACCTATCCATCTACTGATACAGCTCCATCTGCTGAAAACTGTGACAACCCCGGTAACAGCGAAAAACTAACGTTCATTGAACAGCATGCAAAGGGGGATAGCCAAAGTCAGGAATTATTAGAAGCATTAAGGAAACTCTCCGATGAACTGGATGCAAAGGAGAGTAACCAAATCCCTTTAACACCATCCGAAAGATCGATCAAAGAGAAAATCGACAAACTGTATCAGAAGGTTCTAAAAGATACCGAAAGCCCCCCCAAATAAATTTCACCCACTTCCAGAGATGAAATAGAACTCCAACATGCTTTTTGACGAAAAGAAAAAAGGGCTTCATGTTCTGAAACCCTTTATTGGCAGTGGTCCCACTTGGGCTTGAACCAAGGACCCCCTGATTATGAGTCAGGTGCTCTAACCAGCTGAGCTATAGGACCTGCACAAATAAGAAAAAATACCGTTTCACCGGTAGCGGCTGCAAATATAGGGATAAAAACCGGTTTCTTGCAAAGGATGTGCGAAAAAAATGTTACTTTCGTCGTAGGCGGGAAACACAGAGAGCAGCCTGCCCGTAACGGATACATACACAAAACAACTCATTCCGGAAAGCATGAAAATTTGCCTGTTAGTGATCGGCAAAACCGATGCGGAATACATACGCAGTGGAATCGTGGAATACCAAAAGCGGCTCGGGAAATACATCCCCTACGAAATGAAAATACTGCCCGACCTCAAAAACAGCCGGCACCTGACCGAAACCGTACAAAAAGAGAGAGAAGGGGAGGCGATCATCGAACAATTGCAGGCGGGAGATTGGGTCGTGCTATTAGACGAACGGGGCGAATCCTGCACATCGGTCGGCTTTTCGGAATTCCTGGCACAAAAGATGCTGTCCGGTACAAAAAGATTGGTATTTGTGATCGGAGGGCCCTACGGATTTTCAGACGAAATATACAAACGGGGGCAAGCGAAAATAGCACTCTCCCGGATGACCTTCTCGCACCAGATGGTGCGGATGATCTTTGTGGAACAACTTTACCGGGCCCTGACCATCCTGCGGGGAGTGCCGTATCACCACCAGTAACAAAACAACAAGCGGATGAAAAAAGCGTGGATAGTCCTGATCATAGATCTTTTTCTACTACTGGGAGCGCTCTCCTGGGAATACATTTTCGTGCCGCAAGACAGGGATTCCTGGGTAAACAGATTGGAAAACCGGCTGCACCGGCAAGAGACCAAAGCAGACCAGCTGCTCCGGCAATTACAGGACACAACAAACATCCGTACCCCAGAAGAAGAAAAAGACCTGTCGGCACTCCTGGCCGAAAACGGAAAATTCACCTTCTGGACAGACGAAAACCTCGGAGTAGAAGGGATCTACGAAAAATTGCGATCGGACAAACACTTTCAAAAAATCAACAACGCCTTCTACGAAATCCGGAAACGCATCACAGGGAACCGGGAAACCTACGTATTGATCCGGATCAAAGACGACTACCCCTATGAAAACCAATACATACGGAACCACTTCGGGAACTTCCTCCGCATCAAAGGAGAAAACGCCCGGCACATCCGGGTCAGCCCGGAACCCATAGCAAACGGAGTAGAAATATCCTCCAAAGAAGGGATCCCGCTCTTTTACATCTATGCCGACGCCGACTTCAAAGATAGAACTTTGAACATCCCGCTCATCATACTCTACCTGCTGATCTTCATCACCCTGTTCTACGTGTTCGACCTCACACTCTCCCGGACCCCTTCCCTGCGCGCCCAACTGCTCTGCATCGCCGGATTTCTCCTCTTCCTGCTGCTGCTGCGGGGAGCCATGATCCGCTTTCAAGTCCCTGCCTCCCTCTACCGATTGCGCCTATTCGACGCAGAGATGCCCGGTTGCCTCATAGCCTCCGTAGGCGACCTCTTCCTCTCGGCATTCTCCCTGATAGCCATCTGCTTCATCGCATTCTCCAACCTGCACATCAATACCCGGAGTCCGCTTCTATACCGTTACCGGCACCTTGCACTCCTCTTGCCTCCCGCCATCGTATTTCTCTACCTGCTCTTCTGCATCCGGGTCATCCGCTCCCTGCTGCTACACACCAACACCTACCTCAACATGGCCAACGTGGTAACCGTCGAACCGGTTTCCATCATCGCATTCATAGGGATCGTGGCAGGCGTAGCAGTGACACTGATAGCCGCCAACAACACACTACACATCGTTCGCTCCCTCTTCCCGCTGCGCACCTTAGGGCCGCTGATCCTCCTCGAATTAACCCTGCTGACCCTACTGTTCCACTGGAGCGGAATTGCATCGGCCTGGTACTGCGGCCTGCTGCTGATATTGCAATACTCCTTACTGGCCGTCAACCAATACATCATACGGCGGGATGCCCGGCGAACCATCTACATGATCGGCATCGGCATACTCTCCATATTCATCGTATGGGTATCCAAAAAATGCGAAAGAGAGCGGGAGATCAGGCAACGCTTGGAATACGCAAGCGAACTGATCGAAGAACGGGACGAAAATTTCGAAAACCACCTGCAAAAAATAGAAGCCGCCCTAAACCTCTCCGACACCATCGGGGAATTTGTCGACACAAACGACGAAGAGTCCTTGAGGATCGCTTTAACAGAAGAATTCTTAGACACTAAAGGCTACAACTACACCGTAGAGATCACAGTATGCGGAGAGGCCGGTTGCGGAAGCTACTTTGACCGGCTATTGGATTCCATAGGCATCCCCATAGCAGGCACCTCCTTTTATGCCCTGAATGAATTTGACGGGCGCTCCTCCTACCTGGGAAAATTCCGGTACGGACCCCAAAACCTCTACCTGCGCTTCGACTCCCGTCCCTACAGCGAAGGGGCCGGCTATCCGCAAATCCTTTCCCGCCGCTCCACAGACGGCGACGGAACCTCATACACCTACTCCTACGCCAAATACCGGGACGGAAAACTGATCTACTCCTCGGGGAATTTCAACTACAACAAACTGCTGACCGCCTTCAAAGAATACGACGGAACCCCCAAACTGATCGAAAAAGACCAATACCAGCACCTGCTGATCCCCGTCGAAAAAAACGCCACTCTGGTCATCAGCCTGCACCAGGGGATCTTCTCCCTTTACAACTTCAACGTCCTCTACGCATTCTTCATCTGCGTCCTGATCTCCTCCTACGGCCTCTTTTTCAGCCCCAACCACAACCTCGACTTCAAACGGGGCACTCTGAAAGCCCGGATCAAAAACAACACCATCTTCCTGACCGTATCCCTGTGCGCCATCCTGACAGCCCTCTCCATAAACCTGAATACAAAAAGCTTTGAAAACAGGCACCGGATCAAAGCCATGGACTCCATCAAATTCGTCAACCGGGAATTAGAACACCTGCCCTGCGTAGAATACATGGAGTGTCCGGAAATCTTAGACATACTGACCGCGATGTCCGAGATACTAAAAGTCGACATCAACCTCTACTCCGTCCGGGGCCGTCTCACAGCCACCTCCCGTCCCGAGATCTTCACCTCCGGCTTCTGCGGCTACCTCATCAACGGCGAAGCGTTAGAACAAATCATCGACCAGGGAGCTATGACCTACGTCGTGCGGGAACAGATCGGCGAATTAGGCTACATGTCCATCTACATGCCATTGGTATTGGACAACGGCCGTACATACATCATTCACATCCCCTACTTCTCCCAAAACGACGAACTGAACCGGGACATCGCCATCATGGTCGTCATTGCGGTAAACATGGCCGTCATGGTGATGGTACTCGCTTTCATGCTCTCCGGAGTCGTCGCCGAACGGGTAACCAAACCCCTGCAATTGGTAAACGACAAACTGAAAACCATGCACATCGGAGGCAAAAACGAACGAATCATATACCACCTCCGGGACGAAGTCGGAGAACTGATCGGGGCCTACAACAAAATGGCCGACAAATTGGAAGAGAGCGTAGAACAATTGGCAAGATCGGAACGGGAAAGCGCCTGGCGGGAGATGGCCCGGCAAATCGCCCACGAAATCAAAAACCCGCTCACACCCATGAAACTCAACATCCAATTCATGCAACGTTCCCTGCAGATCGAAGATCCCGAAGAGTTTAAAAAACGATTCGGAGACGTCTCTGTGGCCCTGATCGAACAGATCGACAACATGGCCTCCATCGCCTCCACCTTCTCCGATTTCGCCAAAATATCGGTTACGCAAAAAGAGCGGATAGACCTCAGCGAACTGGTAAAAAACAGCATCCTCCTGTTCCGCAACAGCGCCCGGATAACATGCGACATCACCCCCGGGCTGAACGTATGGGGAGACCGCACACAACTCAGCCGGGTCATGGTAAACATCTTAAAAAATGCCGTACAAAGCATTCCGGAAGAGCGCGAAGGCCACATCCGGGTATCCGTACACCGCGAAGACAACCAGGCTATCATCCGGGTGCGGGACAATGGAACCGGGATACCGGAAGAAGTACGCGAAAAAATATTCGATCCCAGCTTCACCACCAAAAGCAGCGGAATGGGATTGGGATTAGCCATTTCCCGCCGCATCGTAGAACATATCGGCGGAAATATTACCTTTGTTTGTCCGGAAGAGGGAACGGAATTTATGATCCGTTTGCCTGTAACAGAAGAGACAACATCCTCTCCGGTTACAAAAAACAGAGAAAAATGAAACACACCAAATACTAAAAAATGACTGCATACCTGATAATCGGAGGGATCTTCCTGTTGCTGTCCATATTCTCGGTCGCCATGATCTTCCTCTACATTCGCCGGCCGTTGCCCGATCCGTTGCCCGACCCACTGCCCGATCTCCATCCCTACGAAAAACAACCCACCCCCGTAGTGGAATTGCGGGAACTCAGCAAACTCAACAACTGGTACTTCTTCGATCATCTTCGGGTTTACATCCGGCAGGCTAAGATACACGAAAAGTACCCTGAATTTTACGAAAAATACTTACACATGTGCGAAACCCACATGGACAGCTACCACCGGCGCCTGTTCGAAGTACTGGGACGTAACCACCCCGAACTATACCACATCCTGAACACTCGGACAGAATACGAAAACATGACCCTGCACGACAGACTGCTCATCCTGATGATAGACACAGACCTGCACAACCGGGAAATAGCAGAAATACTCTGCATCCCGTTGGAGACCCAGAAAAAGCGGAAACTGCGCCTGAAAGCCAAGATGGAAAAATTAGGCGGCATGCCGCAAACATCCGGAAAAATAATCCCCTGACTGGGGAAAATTGCCCGAAAAGCACTAATTTTGCAATACCTGCAACAAAAACCGAAACAAATGAAAATAAAAGGGATACTGCTCATAAGCTGGCTCATAACATCGCTGCAGCTTCTTTCACAGCCGGTCATGTACTTCGAAAAAGAGCTGCACGACTTCGGAACCATCAAAGAGACAGACGGCCCCGTCGCCCACAACTTCCAATTCACCAACACCGGGAACGCCCCGATCCTGATCAAAAGCGTTGAAGCTTCCTGTGGTTGCACCTCTCCGGAATGGAGCCGCCAGCCCGTTCTGCCCGGTAAAACAGGTTTCATCAAAGCCACCTTCGACCCCAAAGACCGTCCCGGCTTCTTCAACAAAAGCATCACTGTCTCCTCCAATGCCAAAAACGCACAGATCGAATTAGAGATCAAAGGGACTGTAGAGGCGCGTACGCGTACCATCTTGGACGAATATCCCTACGAACTCCCTTCCGGCCTGCGGTTACCCTACGACCACCTCTCCCTGCTGAAAGTAAAAAAAGGAGAAGAAAAAACCGCCACCTACGGCGTCTACAACAACTCCGGGAAAACCGTCGCCGTCTCTTTCCCCGGTCTCCCTCCCCATATCCGCATCAGCATAGCCCCGCAACAGATCGAAGCAAAAAAAACCGCCACCCTCAAAGCCTCATACAACACAGCCCTGCACGGTGAATACGGCCTGAACGAAGAGATCGTCACCCTGCTCGTAGACGGCAAAAAATACCCGCTCCGGGTTTCCGTCACCATAGAAGAAGACTTTAGCAAAACAGACCGGGCCCAGGCGCCCGACATAACCGTCGACAAAAAATACACCAACTTCGGACAGGCAACCGGTGACCGGCAAGCCTCCTTCCTCTATAAAATCACCAACAGCGGCAAAGCACCCTTAAAAATACACCGGATCTACACCAACGACAACCGTGTAACCGCCGAAATTTCCGTCCGGGAACTGAAACCGGGCGAATCCGCCGACGTAAAAGCCACCACCACCAAAGGGGCAAAACCCGGAAAAGTAGCATGCCTGATCAGCGTCATCACCAACAGCCCGGCCAACCCGGACACCGGTCTCCGGTTTTACGGAGAGATAAAATAAACCAATGAAAAAACAGATCCCCAACCTCATCACCGGGCTGAACGCGGTTTCCGGGGCCATCTCTATCCTTGCGGCACTCTACGGAGAACTATGGATCGCCGCACTTTGCATCGTAGCGGGTATGGTATTTGATTTCTTCGACGGCTTGACCGCCCGCTTACTGCATGTAAAATCAGAAATGGGAAAAGAGTTGGACTCCCTCGCCGACATGGTCACATTCGGATTGGCGCCCGCCGTATTGGCCCACTTCCTCATCCGCGACACCCTGCCTGCAGGCGTCCGGACAGACTTCACCGGCCTCTTGTCCGGGCAGGGCTGGTTAACCTTTATCCCCCTCATGATCCCCTTCTTCTCCGCCTTCCGGTTAGCAAAGTTCAACCTGGACACCCGGCAATCCGCCTCCTTTCTCGGCCTGCCGGTACCGGCCCATGCCCTGTACTGGGTATCCCTGATCTTTGCCCTCCGCTTCCTGCCGGAAACCTATGCACTCTACTTTGCCAACACTTGGGTGCTGGCCGCCAGCGTACTCATACTCTCCATACTGTTGGTCAGTGAACTACCGATGTTCTCCCTGAAAATAGGGGGGTGGGGCTGGCGGGAAAACAGACTGCGCTACACCTACCTCGGCGTCATCGCCCTCATCGCCGGGACCGCCGGGAAAGCCGTCATACTCTGCCTCGTCCCGTTATACATCCTCTTTTGCGCCGTAAATGCCCTGGCGCTTTTCGTTAAAAAGAAATCGTGAAAATGGTAAGATAGGTTGCCGCGCGCATCCTTCGAATGGATACTACAAATCGGCCAGCGGATCGTAATCCACATAATCATAGTCCGGAGAAACCTTCGTATGGTTCACCCGGATAGAAGAAACCTGCTCATCGGCAGACAAAGAGAACAACTCACTTCCCGGAGACCCCGCCAGCAAATTGTCAAAAGGAACATCACTCAAGAGCCGTGCAACCACAAAAATACCCGCGATCACCGCAACCGCCACCCCATACTTCAGGCAGCGGTGCACCCAATTCCCGGACTCCATGTTGATATATGTAGACATCCGCTCCGGAGCAGGGGAGAGCACAGCCTGCTGCTTAAGCTCCCGCTTTCCTTCCGTTGCGATCTTCGGCACCTCCACCTCCGACATCCCATACGTATCCGCCAGAAAATTATACTCTCCCGGCTCAAAAATAACATTGAACCGCCGGTCTGTATAAAACACCCCGACATCTCCGAACACAACCCGCTGGCGCTGGTTCAGCCGTACTTTCAACTCCTCGCAAAACACCTCGATCAACTTCACCGCCTTATCATACGAAGTATCCTCCTTGCTAACGATCCAGTTGGCCAACAGGCCATCATTATGCGTCAGGTTGCGGTTAAACAAGATATCCTTGGAAGGCGGCCGGATCGTCCCGGTTGCCTCCTCCACGAAAGCGCTCTTGTAATTGCATATAAATCCCCCGAAATCAGGGATAATCACACAATCATGCAGGAAAAGCAGGTCGGATATGTAGTGTATAAACCTATGCATGTTGCAAAATTAGAAAAAATAAACAGAATAACAATATTGTATTTCGTTTTTTATTTATTTAGCTTTGCCAGCTCTGAACAAACCTGCAAAATACGAAAAAATGAAGATATTTGTTACCGGCGGGACCGGATACATCGGCTCCCACACTGTAGTAGAACTGCAACAAAACGGCTTCGAAGTAGTAATAGTAGACAACCTCAGCAACTCCAACATCCAGGTGCTGGACGGCATTCAAAAAATCACCGGCATCCGTCCGGAATTCGAACAATTCGACCTCACGGACGCTGCCGCCACCCGCGAATTCTTCTCGCGCCGCCGGGACATAGCCGCCGTCATCCACTTCGCTGCTTTGAAAGCAGTAGGCGAATCGGTCGTCAAACCCCTCGAATACTACCACAACAACCTCAACTCCCTCATGAACGTCCTCTTCTCCATGCGGGAGTTCGGCGTGAACAACCTGGTCTTCTCCTCCTCCTGCACCGTCTACGGCCAGGCCGACATACTTCCGGTCACCGAACAAACCCCCCGGAAACAGGCCGAATCGCCATACGGAAACACCAAAGCCATGGCCGAAGACATCATCCGGGACCTTGCCAAAGTAGAAAAGCAGATGAAACTCATCGCCCTGCGCTACTTCAACCCCATCGGCGCCCACCCTTCGGCATCCATCGGAGAACTGCCCAACGGAGTACCCAACAATCTGATCCCCTTCCTCACCCAGACTGCAGCCGGCATTCGCGAACAACTAAGCGTCTTCGGTGACGACTACAACACCCCCGACGGCAGTGCCATCCGCGACTACATCGACGTCACCGACTTGGCCCGGGCACACGTCATCGCCATCCGCAGGCTCCTCGACAACAAAAACCGGGACAACTACGAATTCTTCAACATAGGAACAGGGAACGGCGTCTCCGTACTCGGGTTGATCAACGCCTTCGAACAGGCAACCGGCAAAAAAGTCAACTACAAAATCGTCGGCAGGCGTCCCGGCGACATCGAAAAAGTATGGGCCGACACCACTCTGGCCAACACAGAATTGGGCTGGAAAGCCCTGACACCCCTCAAAGAGACCTTGGCCAACGCTTGGAGATGGCAAGAAAAATTAGCCAAAAAATAACCCGGTCAACTCTGAAGCACCAAATCAAAAAAATCGGAAAAAGGATCGATGTAATTTTCCTGGGAGAACCCCTCCAATACCGGCTTTCCGCTCTTCACGGCATACTCCCGCAAATCGGGAGAGAGATTCTGCGTATTAAAAATAATACCGTCCGAATAATTAAAAGCCAATTTGGTGATATTCGCATGGGTCGGCTCCTCCACATGGGGAAGATCCTCCGGCATAATATTTTCACTCAACAACTTCCGGTGAAAATCCCGGTCTAAATTCCCCTCGAACTCATCATTGGACGTCGCATACACCACCTTGGAATGCGCAAATATCAAATCGTCCGCATACTCTTTTTTCAGCATCAGGGGAACCAGTGAAGTAAACCACCCCTGGCAATAGATCAAATCGGGCGACCACCTCAACTTCTTCACCGTCTCAAACACCCCTCGTGCAAAAAAGATGGCCCGTTCATCATTGTCTTCAAAAAAACGCCCATCATCGTCCGCCACCATGTGCTTCCGCTGAAAATAATCCTCATTATCAATAAAATAGATCTGCATGCGTGCCGCCTGAATAGAGGCGACCTTAATAATAAGAGGGTGGTCCGTATCGTTGATTATCAGATTCATGCCAGACAGGCGGATCACTTCGTGAAGCTGATTCCGTCGTTCGTTGATACATCCGAAGCGTGGCATGAAAGTTCTGATCTCTTTGCCCTTTTCCTGGATCCCCTGAGGCAGATAACGGCCAATATTGGCCATTTCAGATTCAGAAAGATAAGGCTCGATTTCAGAGGAGATGAATAAAACTCTTTTTTTCGCCATAACTGCACAATTCCCCAAAAAAATTACACAAAGATATACAAAAAAATCGGAAAACAAAAAAGAAATCCCTTCCGTTTTCTGTCGATATTCCCGATTATTGCAAATAGAATGGCAAATCACCTAAAAGACGGCCAAACCGGCGAAGAGCGGGCGGCTGCCTACCTCCGGGAAAAAGGATACACCATCCTGGAGCGCAACTGGCGCCTCAGCCACCGGGAAGTAGACCTGATCTGCATCCGGGATAAACTCATCGTCATCGTAGAAGTAAAATACCGCAAACAACCCTGCGAACATCCGGAAGAACTGCTCGACTACCGCAAACGGCGCAACCTCTTACAGGCAGGGGCCGCCTACATCAGGCAAAAAGGGTGGGAGCGGGAGTTGCGTTTCGACCTGCTTATCGTAACCGGGGCGGATTGGCAGATCACCCACATCCCGGACGCCATCCAAATCATAGACTAAAAGAGCGCACAATATTCATAATTATATACTACTTTTGTGGCCTCACAACAGACCCTTAGCATATTGGCCATGGAAAACTCACTGACAGAAAAATTAGAAACATACTACATACGGTTCAAAGAGATCGGGGAACTGATCACCGATCCGGGCGTCATGGCCGACATGGAGCGATACGTAAAACTGACCAAAGAATACAAAGAGCTGGAAGCCATCACCCAGGCCGCCGGCCATTACAAAAACACCCTGCAAACCATCCGGGAATCCAAACAAATATTGGAAAATGAAGACGATCCCGAACTGCGCGAAATGGCCCAATCGGAACTCGACGACCTGACCGGACAACTGCCGGCCATCGAACAGCGCCTCAAACTGCTGTTGGTACCCGCCGATCCCGAAGACTCCAAAAACGCCATTCTGGAGATCCGCGGAGGCACCGGAGGCGACGAAGCCGCCATCTTTGCGGGCGACCTCTTCCGGATGTACGCCAAATTCTGCGAAAAACGGGGCTGGAAAATGGAGGTCACCAACAGCACCGAAGGCACTGCCGGAGGCTACAAAGAGATCGTAGCCAATGTCACCGGGAACGGCGTATACGGCATCCTCAAATACGAATCCGGCGTACACCGCGTACAGCGCGTCCCCGCCACCGAAACCCAGGGGCGCATCCACACATCCGCCGCCACCGTAGCGGTTTTGCCCGAAGCCGAAGAAGTAGACATCCAACTCAATCCCAACGACATCCGAAAAGACACCTACTGCTCTTCCGGCCCCGGCGGGCAGTCCGTCAACACCACCTACTCGGCCATCCGCCTCACCCACATCCCCACCGGCATCGTCGTGACCTGTCAGGACGAAAAATCCCAGATCAAAAACCTGGCCAAAGCCATGACCGAACTCCGTTCCCGCATCTACGCCGTAGAATACCAGCGGCACATGGACGAGATCGCCTCCAGGCGGAAAACCATGGTCTCCACCGGCGACCGATCCGCCAAGATCCGCACCTACAACTACCCGCAGGGGCGTGTCACCGACCACCGGATCAACTTCACCCTCTACAACCTCAACGCAGTCATGGACGGTGAGATCGGCGAGATCATCGAAAAACTCCAGATCGAAGAAAACACCGAACGCCTCAAAGAAAGCGGCCTCTAAATAATCGTACTGTCTTAAACACAACGCCATGAACTACAACACACTCTTCCAGCAGATCAAACAAAAACGCTCCTTCCTCTGCGTCGGCCTGGACTCCGACATCGCCAAAATCCCGGCGCATTTACTGGAGACGGAAGACCCCGTATTCCAATTCAACAAAGCCATCATCGACGCAACAGCCCCCGTAACGGTCGCCTACAAACCCAACATCGCCTTCTACGAAAGCCGGGGCGTAGCCGGTTGGCGTTCATTGGAAAAAACAATAGCCTACCTCCGGGACAGCTACCCCGACATATTCACCATCGCCGACGCCAAGCGGGGAGACATCGGTAACACCTCCCAGATGTACGCCAAAGCCTTCCTCGACACCATGCAATTCGACTCCATCACTGTCGCCCCCTACATGGGCGAAGACTCCGTCACCCCCTTTCTGGAATACAACGGAAAATGGGTCATCCTGCTGGCACTCACCTCCAACAAAGGCGCCTTTGACTTCCAATTTTTTGAAGAAGAAGGCGTAAAACTGTACGAAAAAGTATTGACCAAATCGCAGGAGTGGGCCGGCAAAGAACAGATGATGTACGTCGTAGGGGCCACCAAAGCAGAAATGCTCGCCGGCATCCGGAAAATAGTGCCGGACCACTTTCTCTTGGTACCGGGCGTCGGTGCACAGGGCGGGAGCCTGGAAGAGGTCGCCCGCTACGGCATGAACAGCCGGTGTGGCCTGCTCGTAAACTCCTCCCGCGGCATTATCTTTGCAGACAAAGGTGCCGACTTTGCTCGCCGGGCCGGCGAAGAAGCCGCCAAACTGCAACGGGAAATGGAACAGTTGCTGCAAACGTACCGTGTGATTTAATCACCCGATCAACTCATAGCGGTAAAAGGGGAGGGGCTCATTCAGGTAATGCAGCACCTTCTCCTGATTCATACCGTCCAACGGATCCTGATCATACCCAAACGTACCCTTTATTCCCATATTGATAAAATAAACCGCCCGCTCCACAGCCTCCGGCAAACTGTCGCCGTTCAGTAGGCACCCCGTAATCACACTGGCAAAAGCATCCCCCGTACCGGGATACGAAGCCGGCAAATGGTCGCACAACACCCGCCACATACGGCCATCCTCCCGGTTATAAGCAATCGTAGCCACCTTCCGGTCATCCTCCGCCGGGGCCGAAGTAATGATCGCATACCGGGGCCCCAGCTCGCTCAGCCGCTTACACCAACCCGCAGCCGTCGCCCCGTCGACATCCGCAACCCCTTCCCCCAGCAAAAAAGCCGCCTCCGTCAGGTTCGGCGTCACCACATCCGCTTGGCGGCAAAGGCGGCGCATCCCCTCCACCATCTCCGGGTCCATGCCCGGATACAACTTACCGTGATCCCCCAACACCGGGTCCACCAAAATAAAACTATCCTTGTGCCCAAAATCCCGGAAAAAACCGGCCACCACCTCCATCTGCTCCCTCGAAGCCAAATACCCCGAATACAGAGCATCAAAACACAGCCCAAGCTCCTTCCAGTGGCTGACAATCTCCCGCATCTGCGCCGTCAGGTCAAAACTCCGGAAACGGGGATACTCACTGTGCGCCGAAAGCACAGCCGTCGGCAACGGGCACACCTGAAACCCCATTTGCGACAACACCGGTATCACCACCGTCAGCGACGCCCTCCCGTAACCCGACAGATCATGTATAGCAGCAACCTTTTTCATAACATAGCATTTTCTCTTGCAAAGATACAAAGAAACCCAACCCCTGCATCATTTCATCAATCGTCTTGAAAACAACAGTCGTGTTGCTCTTATCAGCAACTTATTTTTTATCATGGGTACAGGTATCATCCTCGCAGCCCTAATCAAAAATCCTGACCACCCTCCGGCTATCCTCCAGCTGCTTAACACGCAGGTAACTGCGGTAAGAACTGAACCCCGCCTGCAGCACCAGATCAACCCCGGGGAGACCTTTATTCTTCGGCGAGAGGCGGATGCGCTCCAGCTCCTCAAGCCGCAGCCCGTTGATATAGCGGCTGAAATTCACGCCGTACTCCCGGTTGATAAACCCCGACAGATAGCTGCGATTGGTGCCGAGCGCCAGGCACAGATCGGTGATCCGGAGTTTCGGGTCCAGATAAGGCTTCCGCTGCCGCATATAACTCTCGAACCGGGAGCGTTCCATCCCTTTGGAGCGCTCCCCCTCTGCCTCCTCCGGCCGGGGCGGCTGAATAATCATATAATTCCCCGCCATCAAATGGTGGCAGATAAACAAATATTGGACTACCGGCAGCAGCGACATGCACACCGTAACCGCCGAAGAAAAAAAGACGCTCTTGTGGACAAACAACAAGCCCGAAGCAAAAGGCAACATCAGCCAAAGAAGCACGATCTGGGTATACACCCACCTCACCGAAGAGCGTTGCTCATCGGCGGAGTAATGCACCACGGCCCGGCGGAACTTCCCGATCCTCAACAACCCCGCCAAAGGATAAACAATACTGTAAACAATAAACACCAGCGCATTCGAAGTATAAAAGCGGGTAAACAACTCGTAACCGGGCGCCGGATCCCCCCGCGATTCAATGATGTAATACTGCACCTCATACGGCGTAGCGAGCGACCAAATCCCCTGCGTGGCGGCGAGAATCACCGGAACAACATAATGCATGCGCGGAAACCGCTCGCGGCTGCCCGTACCGGTGATGGCGAATATAAACCGGTACAACAGCACCTGCGAAAGCATCAGGGCAAAAAAGAACGGGGTTTTCACCCACACGTGGGCGTGGTAATCCACCATATACAACACCATACCGAACCAACCGAACGCCACCACCCCGTAGAGCCACATCATCAGCCCGCTCAGGCGCCGCTGGGTGCTGTCGCGGTTCCGGTGGCGGAACATCAACAACAGCGCCACACACATCAACGCGATGAACATCGGCAGCGAAAACACCAGGCACTGTATATAATCCATTCGTGTCATTCCTTCTCCTTTCCTTCCATGGCAAGCACGCTTCGATACTGCTTCACCCGGCCTTCCCCGTCAACTCGGCCAGCGGCCTCCCCCCATTCGAGGGCAAAGCAACCAACCGTTCCACCTCCTTCAGGCGCAGGCGGTTCATATACCGGTTAAAATTCACCCCATACGTACGATTGATAAAACGGGAGACATAACTGCGGTTAATCCCCATCGCCTCCGCCAGATCGGTCAGCTTGTACGACGGATCCAGATAAGGCTTCTGCTCCCGCATCCAGGCATCAAACCGCTTGCGCGTCAACAGGCTGCCGCTCCCTTGAGCATAAGGCCTGTGCCAACGCTTCTGCACAGGCTCCCCCTGCTGCGGCTCCTCCTCCTGCTTCTGCGGCAGGATATACAACACATACCGGCGCCGGACCACCACAAACGTCAACACAATATGCTGGGCGACCATTGTCACCGAAGCGATCCCCACCACGTGGGAGAGATAAAGCCCCTGATGGCGCTGGATAAAAGCCGCCAGCCCCGACACAAAAACCGATGTCAGCATAAACGCCAGCAACCACAAAGCCCACCGGGCGGGGCGGCGCACCAGGCTCGACGAAGCATTGATGGCGCGGTAATACCGCACCAACCGGACCACCGTCAGCGTCAAATAAAAAACACAATAAAACAGCGTCACCGGCTGCTTCGAAATATAGAGCCCTGTATACGCCCCATACCCCGCCGGTACCACCTTCCGCAGCCCCACCGTAATCTCCAGTTGCACCTCATACGGTACAAAAACCGACCAAACTGCCAACGGGAGCACAATCACCAACGGTACCCAAAAATGCCACCGGGACAACCGCTCGCGGCCGTCCTCAGCGGACAGCATATGAAAAAGAGCGTAAAAAAGCACCTCCGCATACAGCAGCGCAAAATAAAACAGCGACTGCACCGCCACAAACGCTTCCGGAGCATAGACATAAAACGCAATCCCCACACTCGACACAAACGAAGCGCACAAATACCAGAAAGCCGTCCGCTTAATACGCGCCTCCGTGTGCGAAAACCGGTTTTCGTAAGAAAAAAACAAAAGGATCATACCGCCCAAAGCGGTAAAAACAGGCGCCACATACTCCGCCAAATAGATATACTCAATCAAATGATCCATACATTACTTTGCCCAAAGATAAAAAAAATATACCTTTTGGCAACCTTTTTTACGATTGCGGCCCACCAAAACGGGAAAATTTACGATTGCGACCACCATATTTTTACGATCCGGATTACGCCGTCCGCAAAAAAGCCCTAATTTTACATACCTCAAAAAGAAGCCCCAAAAACAAGCCCCCAAACAGGGCTGTAAAAAAACACCAATAACACCATCCATGAACAAAAACCTCCATTGCCTGCTCATCGCCCTGCTCCTCTGCACCTCCTTGCCCGCACAAACCCAGCCGGAAGAAAGCACAAGATACCTCGGCGTAAAAACCAATCTGGCAGCTTGGGCGGGCGCCATCCTCAACATCGCGGCCGACCTGCAGGTCAGCGAACACCTCTCCGTAGAACTGCCCCTGCAATGGTGCCCGTGGCACACCAACAACCGGCACGCCGTCAAAACCTTCCTCCTCCAGCCGGAAGGCCGCTACTGGCTCTCCGCCCCCGGAACGGGACACTTCTTCGGCCTCCACGCCCACCTGGGCTGGTTCAATGTCAAATGGGACCGCGACCGCTACCAGAACCGCAACCGTCCCCTGCTCGGCGCAGGTGTCAGCTACGGCTACCTGCTGCCCATCAGCGGACAATGGGCCGGTGAATTCACCCTTGGCGCCGGCTATGCCAACACCCGATACGACACCTTCTACAACATCCACAACGGCGCCCGCATCGACACCCGCACCAAAGATTACTGGGGCATCACCCGGGTAGGCATCAGCCTCGTATACCGCTTCAACCTCACCAAACCCAATCAACCATGAAACACACATACCGCATACTACAATTTCTCCTCCTTCTGGCCCTTCTCCCGGCAGGCTGCATACACGACGACCCCACCACAACCCCCGACGGAGAAGAGGGCGTCGACCCCACACTCGTGCAGGTATCAACCGAAGTAACACTCAACCTGGCGCTCCTTCCGTTGGAGATCAACACACAGCAAAACGCCCGTTCGGGGATGACCAAAGCCGCTTCCGGCTACGCCCGCCGCTTTATCATCGAAGCCCGGAACGAAGGCAAAACCACAGCCCGGCAAGTGACCGTGCTCGACCCCGCCGCAGCAAGCGGGGAGGAGATCACCCTTCCCATCCGCCTCAAACTGCACGCCCGGGAATACACCCTCGCCGTCTGGATGGACTACGTAGAGGCGGGGAGCGAGGCCGACCTCTACTACAACACACAGGAGCTCCAACAGATCGCCTGCACCGACCCCTATACCGCAACACCGCCTACCGCGATTGCCTCTACGGGACCGCGCCGCTGGACCTGCGCCCCTACCGCGACGAATGGAACGCCGACGTACAGGTAGCGGTGGAGCTGGTCCGCCCCCTGGCCAAATACGAAATCATCGCCACCGATGCGGCGGCCTTTCTGGAGATGGCCCGCAACAAATACCCCGGGCAAACCGACTTTACCATCCGGTTTTTCTACGGCTTCTACCTCCCCACCGGCTTCAACATATGGGAAGGCAAACCGGCCCGTTCGCAACTCGGCGTCACCTTTACGGACGTACTCACCCTGCCCGCCGAAGGCACGGAAGAGCTGACGCTGGGCTCCGACTACCTCTTTGTAAACGGGGCGGACTCCTACGTTCCCCTCTCCATTGAGATCCGCACCGCCGGCGGAGAGCCGATAGGCCGGGCTATCAGCCTTGACGTACCCTACCGGCGGGGCTACCTCACCACCGTCCGGGGACGCTTCCTGACAGACCTCTCCGCTTCCGCCGGCATCGGCATAGACCCCGAATTCGGCGGAGACATCAACATTGACCTCAATACATTCTAATAAAACAAATCATCCATAAAAACAACAAACATGAAAAAGTACCATTCCCTCCTTTTCCTGCTCGCCCTGATCGGGCTGGCCATAGCGTGCAGCAAAAACGACACCCTCGACGGGCAAAACAGTAAAAACAACCGGGTCGTATTCAGCGCCCGCATCGGGGACGGCCTGCAGCTACGCTCCGGCGCACAGACCCGCGCCTCCGGCAACCTGCAACTGCCCGGCTACGCCCTCCGCTACATCCTCGAAGTGTGGAACGAAAGCGACGCCGTTGCCCACCGCGAAGAGAAACTGGTTACAGACGCCGCCCAGACCGTGGTGTTTGAATTCGGGCTCGAAGAAGCGGGAGACTACAACGCCCTGCTGTGGGCCGACTACATACCGGCGGGCGCTGCCGCTACCAACNNAACGGCCATTACCCCGACCTCTACTACAAAACAGATGCGGCTACCGGTCTCAAAGCCATCAGCATCATCGGTACGGCCTACGCCGTCAACACCCCTTCGCGCGACGCCTTCTTCGGAAACAGTTCGTTTACAAAGGACGGCGTTTCGGAAACCGACGCCGGCAACGTCACCCTGACACGTCCCTTCGGAAGGATCAACATCATCGAAAACAGCGCCACGCTGCTGGCGGAGCTGACCAACCTGGAGTTGGCTTACACCGTTCCCTCCGACTTCAACGCAGCGGACGGTTCGGTAAGCGGTACCTACAACGTAGCGCTCAACGGCATCACCTCCTTCCCCCAAGCCGCCACCGAAAAAGCCAACCTCTTCTACGACTACATCCTGGCCCCGGCAATCGGGCAACACCTGCTGGGAGAGCTCCAAATCAACTACACACTGGAGAGCGCCATCACTGAAACCGTGCACGCCGCCTTCACCATCCCCTCCAACATGCCGGTGGAACGCAACAAACGCACCAACATCTCGGGCAGCATCTTGAACAATCCGGAGTTAACCAGCCTGTCGGTAGCCATCAGCGATGCCTGGACGGAGCCGGATACCGATGAAGAGATCGACCCCAACGCATGGGATGGCGTATCGACCTCCGAACCGGCAGGCTACACCGCCGGCTCCCCCGGTACGGTCGACATCACCTCCGCCACCGAACTGGCATGGCTGGCAACTAAAATCGTAGAAGAGACGAACTTCTCAGGCTACACCTTTAACCTCACCACCGACATCAATCTCAAC
This sequence comes from Odoribacter sp. UBA944, assembly GCA_002293375.1. Taxonomy (GTDB): domain Bacteria; phylum Bacteroidota; class Bacteroidia; order Bacteroidales; family Marinifilaceae; genus UBA944. The sequence goes on along the minus strand of DBDA01000033.1, from coordinate 10,623 downwards.
AACAAGGAATGGATAGTAAGTACTACGAAAAGTTTTACTGCAACATTCGACGGACAGGGCCACACCGTCCATAACCTGCGGAGTACCGGCTTCCGGGGAGGATTATTTGGCACTCTGACAAGTCCTGCAACCGTAAAAAATGTCACAGTGGACGGGAATATCACTTATACGGGCGATGCGATATGTTACCTGGGTGGTATTGCAGGCTCTTTAAGTTATGCTACCATTGAAAATTGCACCAACCACTGCACCATCACAGGGGAAAGTACAGCCACTTGTAATGCCGGAGGTATCGCAGGTTATGTTAGTAATGGTTCCACATTCACGAATAATACAAACACGGGGGCCATCACAGCGGGAGGAACGGGAACTGCATACACAGGAGGCATAATCGGGCATGTAATACTACAGGGTGCAACAGCAACGGTGCTGACAGGTAATACACATTCCGGCAGCGCACCCACAGGCGTCATTATTGGTATTTGTTACCCAGGTACCGGCACCATTACCATTGATGGCGTTAACGCCACGCCAGGCCAACCGTTCCCGGTGCCTGCGGGGAGGTAACACACCTCCCCCGGCCGGGGAGGCATTGGCGGCTACAACGGAAAATAGTGAGAGGGCGAAAAGCTTGTTCCCGCTTCGTTTCCCCAAAAGCCATACAGGTGGGTCTCCTTGTCTATGGCGTAAAACGTAGAAAAGAGGGCTTCCCCTTCCCGGCGGCAAACGCCGGTTTCGTGGAGCCTGATCCGGAGGTCCGTGTGCAGTTCCACCACATAGAGGCGGTCGGTTGGAGAACCGATCGCTTCCCGTGGATTGTATTCCCAATACACCCGGCAATCGTGGGCGTTGCGGCGTTCCAACCCCAGCTTGCGGGGCAACGGCAGCAATCCCGCACTGAAATGCAGGCGTTCGTAATCCGTGATCCCCTGCTCCTTCCCGAAAGCGTGGATGTTGTGCCGTATAAACATGTTTTGGGCATTCTTCCCGGTATCCTTAGCCACCGTTTTCCACACCTGCCTGAACATATCCGCCTGTAAACACTTATAAAAATAGTTACATCCGGCAAAACGTCCCCGCAGCAGTACCTGCTTGTCGGTTTTTTTGTCGCGATACTTAGTCGGTTTCATCCGTATATAGGTACCCCCGTTCCGCTGGTAAAACACCAGATTTCCCAATGTTCCGCTGATGTTTTTTAGTTCGTCCGTTGCTCTTGCCATAACCTTTTCTCCTATTTGCGTTATACCTTCTTCATACAAAGATCGAATAAAAAATTGAAAAAACATAGTGTTTTTATGTTTTAAAACCGGTTATAGCCGTCTTTATGCCGTCTAAGTACCGAATGAGCGCCGACTTTGATTCGAAGAAGGTACGACACAAATAACTGGTTGGTAGGTGTTTGCTTTTCGCGTTTGGCAACCTGGTTAACCCGAATTTCAAACAACAACACAAGAACCGACGCATGATCGGTTTTAGACGCGACGAACAATAGACAAGAACACCTAAAAGATTTTTTTCGCATGTGTGGGTCTAAAAATGGAGGGTTATTGTCTAAAATAAGCATAAATTCGTATATTTGTCCCTGAAATTTCAGGGGTATAATTCAAAAACAACATATTTTTATGTCTAAAATCAGATTCTCCGCATTGGAAACAGTAGCCAGCCGCATACCCGTAGGACCGGAAACTGCCCAGCGCGCCTCCGTCCTGTTCGGGGCCGATGTATTCACCATGGAAAAAATGCGCCTCTACCTCTCCGGGGAAGCCTACAGGAAATTGGAAAAAAATATGTTAGAAGGAGAAGGGATCGACCGGCAACTGGCCGACCAGGTCGCCGCGGCCATGAAAGCCTGGGCGGTAGAAAAAGGCGCCACTCACTACACCCACTGGTTCCACCCCCTGAACGGCTCCACAGCAGAAAAACACGACAGCTTCATCGACGTGCTGAAAGACGGAAGCGTAATCGAATCCTTCGACGGGAAACTATTGGTACAGCAAGAACCCGACGCCTCCAGCTTCCCCAGCGGAGGCATCCGGAATACCTTTGAAGCCCGGGGGTACACTGCCTGGGATCCGGGGTCGCCCGCCTTCATCAACAACAAAACCCTCTGCATCCCCACGGTTTTTGTCGCCTACACGGGCGAGGCGCTGGACTTTAAAACGCCTCTGCTGAAAGCGCTGGCGTTGATAGACAAAGCAGCCGTAGAGATCTGCCAATATTTCGACAAAGAGGTCAAAAAAGTCTCTGCCACCCTCGGGTGGGAGCAGGAGTACTTCCTGATAGACGAAGCGCTCTTCAACGCCCGCCCCGACCTGAAACTGACGGGACGCACCCTCATGGGCCACTCCGCCGCCAAAGACCAGCAATTGGAAGACCACTACTTCGGCTCCATCCCGGAACGGATCAACGCCTTCATGGACGAATTGGAACAGGTTTGCTACCGCTTGGGGATCCCCGTCAAAACCCGGCACAACGAATGCGCACCCAATCAGTTCGAACTGGCGCCGATCTTCGAAGAAGCCAACCTGGCCGTAGACCACAACCAGTTGCTGATGTCCACCATGAAACGGGTGGCCCGCCACCACCGCTTCCGGGTGCTCCTGCACGAGAAACCTTTCAAAGGCATCAACGGTTCGGGTAAACACAACAACTGGTCCCTGCTGACAGACACCGGCGTCAACCTGCTGTCGCCTGGCAAAAACCCGAAATCGAACATGCAATTTCTGGTCTTCCTGGTTGCCACCGTCCGCGCCGTTCTGGAGCACGAGGCGCTGCTGAAAGCCTGCATCGTTTCGCTGGGCAACGAACAGCGCCTCGGTGGGGACGAAGCCCCGCCCACCATCATGTCTGTGTTTCTCGGGCGCTATCTAGCAGGCATTCTGGACGAAATCGAAGCCAAGGTAGGCACCGAAAAAATGAGCCCGGACGAAAAAACCGAACTGAAACTGAACGTAGGGCGCATTCCGGAAATCATGCGCGACAACACAGACCGGAACCGCACCTCCCCCTTTGCCTTTACCGGCAACCGTTTCGAATTCCGGGCGGTGGGCTCCTCCGCCAACTGCGGATCGGCCATGATCGTACTGAACGCAGCCGTGGCGGAGCAGTTGATGGCCTTCAAGCGGGAGACGGACGCCCTGATCGAAAAAGGGGTGAAGAAGGACGAAGCCATTTTCCAGGTGCTGCGCCAATACAGCCTGGCCTGCAAACCGGTCCGCTTTGAAGGGAACGGCTACAGCAAAGAGTGGAGGGAAGAAGCAGCCAAACGGGGGCTCTCCGTCGATACGGATTGCGTCAGTTGCTTGAAAGCATTTGTGTCGCCCAAAGCCCGCAGGCTCTTTGTGGACAACAATATTTACACGGAGCGGGAACTGGAAGCCCGGTACGAGATCAAAAACGAGATCTACCTGAAAAAACTGCAGATCGAATCCCGCGTGTTGGGCGATCTGGCGCTGAACCACATCATTCCCACCGCCATCACTTACCAGAACACCCTGATCGAAAACGTAAAAGGATTGAAAGAGATCCTGCCGAACGTCTACGCGGAGATCGGCAACGTACAGTTGGAATCCATCCGCGAGATCTCCCGCCACATCGCCGATATCAAGACATTAGTCGTAGAGATGACAGAAGCCCGTAAAAAAGCCAACAACACCTACATCAACGAAGTGGAGCGTGCCCAGGCCTATTCGGATACCGTCCGTCCTTACCTCGAAAAGATCCGCTACTACATCGATAAACTCGAACTCTTGGTTGACGACGAGATCTGGCCCCTGCCCAAATATCGGGAGTTGCTGTTTTCCAGATAACAAGCCCGTAAAACCTCTTTCCATGAAAACAACACCTCTCTCTCCGCGGCACTGGTCCGATTACGAACTGATCGATAGCGGCGGGTATGAAAAATTGGAGCGTTTCGGTCCACACATCATTGCCCGGCCCGAGCCGCAGGCGCTTTGGAACAAATCACTGCCCGAAGAAGAGTGGCGCCGGCGGGCCGATGCCTGCTTTCTCAAAGACAAAAAAGGCGATGAGCGGGGAGAGTGGCGCTGCAAACCGGGGATGCCGCAACAGTGGTACGTTCACTACCGCAACGGCGGCCTGAAAATGCGGATGCGCTTGGGATTGACCGCTTTCAAACATGTGGGGATCTTTCCTGAACAGGCGGAGAATTGGGAGTTCATCTACCAAACGATACAGGCGATGCCTTTTCAGGCCCAAGTCCTGAACCTGTTTGCCTATACGGGGGGTGCTTCGCTGGCGGCCAAATGTGCCGGCGCGGATGTGACCCACGTCGATTCCGTAAAACCGGTCATTACGTGGGCGCGGGAGAACATGGAAGCCTCCGGTTTGGATGGAATCCGTTGGGTCGTGGACGATGCATTGAAATTTACCCGCCGCGAAGTGAACCGGGGCAAAAAATACCACGGGATCATCCTGGACCCTCCCGCCTACGGACGAGGCCCCGACGGCGAAAAGTGGGTCTTGGAGGAGCACCTCAACGAACTGCTGGCCCTCTGCGGACAACTTCTGGAAAAAGAGCGCGGCTTCCTGATCCTGAACCTCTACTCCATGGGGTTATCGCCCATTCTTTCCCGTACTGCCGTCCGGCAATTGACCGGCGCCTTCGGGCAGGAGCAGTTCGGCGAACTCTACTTCACCGACACCTTCGGCAAATCGTTACCACTGGGGGTCTACTACCGGGGAAAACCGTAAAAAGTTGTTTGAATTTTTGCTCTTCAATTTCGGAACGCGCCCTTAATTCATCTCCAGTAACTGCTCGATGTGGGTTCTGTCGTTCCAAAGTCGCGGTACCTTATTCTGCCCGCCGAGTTTTCCTTTCCCTTTCAGCCAGTCGGAAAAAAGTCCCGGCCGGGCCATGTGCAGTTTGAGCCGCTCCAGCGACAACAACCGTTTGGCTTCGTAGTCGGAGTTCAACTCTTGCAGGCGTTTGTCCAAAAGTTCCGCAAACTGTTCCGGGTCGGCGGGCGGGGTTTCAAATTCGATCAGCCATTCGTGCGCTCCTTTGCCGCCCTCTTTCATAAAAACAGGTGCGGCCGTGAACTCAAAGACGTGGCACTTCAGCTCCTCGCAGGCGTATCGCAGGGCCTCGATGGCGTTGTCGATGATCAACTCCTCCCCAAAGGCGTTGATGAAGAATTTGGTGCGTCCCGTGATCTTGAACTTGTACGGTTTTAAGGAGGTGAACATCACGGTGTCCCCGATCATATACCTCCAAAGGCCGCCGTTCGTGGTGATGATCAGGGCGTAATTGACCCCTTCCTCCACCTCTTCCAACAAGAGCGTCCGGGGAGCCGGTTTGCCCAGTTCACCCAGCGGCATAAACTCGTAATAGACCCCGTAATCCAGCATCAGCAGCATCGAGGAGTCCTCCGGATCGTTCTGCAACCCGAAAAAACCTTCGGAGGCGTTGTAGGTTTCCAGGTATTTCATCTTCGGGTCCGGCAACAGCCGCTTGTATTGTTCCCGGTACGGGGTAAAGCTGACCCCTCCGTGGATAAACAACTCCAAATTCGGCCATACCTCGTGCAGGTGGCTCTTACCGGTTTTTTCCAACACTTTCGTGATCAGGGTGAGGAGCCAGGAGGGGACACCGGCCAGACAACGCACATCTTCGCGGATGCAGGTTTCGCAGATCTTTTCCAATTTTTCCTCCCAGTTACTCATCAGCATCACGGAAGCGTCCGGCGTCTTCATCTGGTTGACCCAGAACGGCGTATTGGAGATCAAAATAGCTGAGAGGTCGCCGTACCGGCAATGGGAATTGGTTTTGCTGATCTCACTGCTTCCGCCCAGCGCCAGGGTCTTCCCCCGGAAAGCGGCGGAGCCGGGGTAGTTGCTGTTGAAGAGGGCGATGGCGTCTTTCCCGCCGCGGAAATGGCACTTTTTCAGCGCCGTAGGCGAGATGGGAATAAATTTGCTCTTGGCATCCGTCGTTCCGGAGGAGCGGGCAAACCACCCGATCTTCTCCGGCCAGAACACATTCGGCGTTCCCTCCATAACCCGCAGGACATCCTCCCGGATATCCTCGTATTGCACGATGGGAAGCCGCTCCCGGAACTGCTCCGGGGTGCGGATGGAAGAGAAACCGTATTTTTGGCCCTGTTCGGTTTGGGCGGCCTTGTTGAGCAACTCTTTTAATGTAAGGTATTGTACTTCGGTCGGCCGGGCTTTGAATTGTTCGATCCGGGCCAGCCGTTTTTGGGAAAGCAGGGTGATGACAGAGTTACTGAATGCCATAAGCGGAGATAGGGTGATTACTCTTCAAAATTTAACTTTAGTTGAGGATCGGCTAAATTAAAACTTTTCCGGTGAAAAGCGGTGATACCGAACTGTTTTATTTTGTTCCGGTGTTCCTGCGTGGGGTATCCCTTGTTCTGTTTCCAGTTGTATTCCGGGAACTGGCTGTCCAACTCCTCCATGTATGCGTCCCGGTGGGTTTTTGCCAGCACCGATGCGGCTGCGATGGAGAGGTACTTCCCGTCCCCTTTGACAATACAGGTGTGGGGGATGTCGCCGTATTTTTTAAAACGGTTTCCGTCCACAATGATCGCCTCCGGCCGGACGTTGAGTTGGTCCAGCGCTTTGTGCATGGCGGCGATGGAAGCGTTCAGGATATTGATCTCGTCGATACCGTTGTTGTCGATGGCAGCTACCGCCCAAGCCACCGCCTCTCTTTCAATGACCGGGCGCAACGCCGCCCGCTGCTTCTCGCTCAATTGTTTGGAGTCGTTCAACAGCGGATCGGAGAAATCGTCCGGCAGGATAACAGCAGCGGCAAACACCGGCCCCGCCAGACATCCTCTGCCGGCTTCGTCGCACCCGGCTTCGATCTTATCTTTGTTGTATTTTAATTCCAGCATCTGCCAACAAACTTTTATGATTGCGTTCGGTTTTCACTACCTTTGCGAAGGTAATCATAAATCCGGACATCAACCGCAAAGCTGCGAACCATGTTGACAAAAGAGGAGGCAAAAGAGCAAAAGATCTGTTTTTGGAACGGCTTCAGGCGCTACTGTTCCCGCAACCGGATCCACAGGCGCTGGATACTCACGGGGGTGAAAATAAAAGGCGTTCAGTTGAAATTTCACGCGGATGCCGGGAAAGCCCTGGTGCTTTTCCAGATCGACCACCGGAACGACCTGAAACGCTACGAGATCTACGAGTGCATGATGGCGTACCAGACCCTGATGGCTGAAAGTTGCGGGCCGGATCTCCGCTGGGAGGAGGAGTACTGCGGTTTGGGTGAAAGAACCGTTAGCGCCATCTATTTCGAATTGCCGGGAGTGAGCATCAACCGCCCGGAGGATTGGGAATCCATCTACGCCTTCTTCGCCGCTAAAATGGTGTTGCTGGAGGAGGCGTACTGGGAATACCGGGACCTGATCAACGAACGGATGAGACCGGTGTAAAAGTTTAGAGTCTGTTTAAAATTTAAACAGACTCTATTCTTATTCACAAGAAGTGTTCAAAAAGTGCTTAGCTGCGAAGCTGCTGATCTTAAAAATTTACCGTGATCCCAACACCCAATACCTCTTTGAACTGCACCCGCGGGCCGGCCGAGCCGTCTTTTTGTGCAATTTTGACATCATTGTCGTATACCAAATTGGTGGTCAGGTTGGTCGAGAACCAGTTGTTGATCTTCATGTTCAGGAGTACGTCCCAGCGCACGTCCACATTCTGCATTTCGTCCAGGTAATTTGAATAGAGTTCCAACCGGGAGTAGAGTGAAAAATTCTTCAGCGCCTCTATGCCTGTGTCCTTCAGGTCGCATTTCACTTCCGCTTTCAGATTGGCACCGAACTCCGACAGGAGGTGTTTGCCCGGCTTTACCCCGAAAGCGCCCAGGTCGGAAAGCATGTCGTTCAGTACAAAGGTCCCTCTCCAGGAAGCGGGGGAAAGATTGACGGTAAAATATTTGTTCGGGATCCACTTCAAACCGGGGCCAAGGGCCAAATAAGCGGGGGCCATAAACTTGGAGATGTAGATGTCCGGAGAAACTTTGTAATCGAACCCCTCGTCGAACTGTGTCAGGAAGGAGAGATCGAAACTCAGGTAGATGGATTTGGAGATTTCGTACCCGTAACCGCTTGCGAAATAAATTTTGTCGTTCGTTTTCCGGGTCCCGTTCAGATCGGTCCGGGTCATCCCGTATGCCAGTTCCAGCCGGTTGTTCCAGATATTCCGCCCCCTTTTATAATCCGCACTGTAGTTCAACATGGCGTCAAAGCCGACGGTAGATTCACCCCCGGCCGACCAGTTCGTCAGACTGACCTGGGTCAGGTTCAGCGCAGCCAGCCCCTTGGTGGTCCAGGCCGGAGGGGGAGCGGGGATCGGGTCTGGTTGTCCCTGAGCGAATGCTGCGCTGCAAAAAGTGCAGGCGAAAAGTGCAACTACAAAGATCGTTCGTGTCATAGCTTGTATGTTTTAATTTAAAAATGATTCTAAGACTACAAATATAAGAAAAGGTCTGTTTTTTACAAAAATTCCTTAATTTATGTGTTGCTTTCAATACAGGCATATACGGAAGAAACCGGAAAGGGTTTGCCGGCGGTAGTTTGTTATTTTTAAATATAGATTTATTTGCATATTTAAAGACTATTTGCAATATTTGCAAATAGATATGTAGTAAACTAAAACTATGCTTAATTTCATGCCCGTACTTTTCGCTAAAGTATTCCGTTGGGGGGCTTATATCGTAATAGTTGCAACTCTTATTACTTTCTTCTCCTCCTGTCAACAGGAAGCTGTCGTCCTGTACGGACACACATTTGAGCAACTCCGGGATAGCGCCCAAAAGACAGGCGCCAACTTTTGTATTGTGCTTTCCCGTCCCGACTGTCCACCCTGCAAGGATTTTATTGAAAGCATCGGTTATGGTGGGCAGAACGGGCGTTTTCGGAATACCTTCTTTAGCATCGTCAATGTTTCGCTGTCCGAAAATAGGTGGTACACGCAATGGATTTGCTTCTCCGGCACTCCGGTGACATGTGTGTTCTCCTCTGCAGGCGACTTAACCGCCGTGATCGCTGGAGCCTCCGGCCCTTCGTTACAATGTATCCAATCCGCTCTCCAAGGTTGTGTACAGTGTACGGATTATTTCTACGATAAATATTATACTGTAGCGAACGGCGATGACTTATCCCTACTCAATAACCTGCTAAAGTGTAAATTGGACTTGGATAAAGATATGGACGTTGGCGAGACCCTTAACACTTGCCTTGAGCAATCTAAGCATCCTTGGGCAATCTACCTCAAATGTTTGAATGAAGAAAAACAGGGACGGCGCGACGAGGCTATTTATTGGGCTAAACAATTGTTGTTGTTCACTAACATACAGTATTATTACCTTTACAACGACCTCTATACAGAGGCAAAATTTATTATCGATCCTAACTATATACCCGAAGAGGAGGCTGCACTATCGGTAGTAGAAAAGGTGCAGTTAGATGATTGCAAAGTTGGACAACCGATACCTTTTGCGTTGGAGGTTACCAATACGGGAAAAGTATCGTTACACATCCGGGATATCCGTGTGAGTTATACTTGCGTGGAATTATTCAGTCCAAAACAATTAACATTAAATCCGGGAGAAACTAAAACAGCAGAGTTTGAATTTTTGGCAGAAAAGACAGGAGAGGTACATCGGGAGATTACCTTTATTTCCGACGGGGCCAATGCTGTCCAACAGGTAAGGATTGAGGCGCATGCTAACTAAAATGAGCTACTTAACATTAAACAAGAATATAAACAATATTTAATTACATGATCATGAAAGTTTTTGCAAAATTATTTGTGACGCTATTGGTGTTATCCGTAGCTTTTACCCTGTCAAGTTCTGATTCTGGAACGGATGAAGGGTGTCCGAAGAAAGATCCGGAAGATGGTTCTAAGATACTTCTTGCCAATCCGGAGAATTGTGCGACTTATTTTTCGTGTTCTAAAGGGGTTCCTATCCTGATGCACTGTCCTGATGGCCTTCATTTCAATGACAGGTTGGACGTATGTGATTGGCCGCAGAATGCCGGATGTTCATGTGCAGCTTGCTGTGATCCGGATTGTACCGATTGTGTCAAAATTAAGAAGTTGGGTATTCGATGTTTGGCCAATCCATCATGTTATAATGCAAGATTCACTGTTAAAACTTGTCCCAGAGATATGCCGTAAAAAATATTTACAAATACGTAATTAGTAGCTGTAGCAACATCAGATAAATTTTACTTTACATAGTATTAATATCAACATGTAAACGATGAATAAACTTATATTATTGATTGTCATAAATATTTTTTTGGGGGGATGTAAGGAACCGGCTTATCCCACTCTGACGTTGACCCCTGCCGAAAAGATGATCTCACAATACAACGACACCACGTTTAATTCAATCGGCTTCATTAGCTCGTTTAGCGAAGGATATGTGATAGCAGACAATACGAACAAATTTGTTATCACAGTGGATCACAACATGGAAAATCTGGAAATTATCGGGCGGATCGGAAGAGGCCCCGGCGAATATCCTGATATTCCGGATAGATTTATACAGATCGGGAACACGCTTTACACGTGTGTGGGACAAAACATATATGAATAATGCGAATCAGTATT
>DBDA01000021.1:252769-253308 GCA_002293375.1 Odoribacter sp. UBA944 | reverse complement strand
TTGACCGCCGACGCGGGCGAGTGAGGAATAATCCCATCCTCGACAGCCTGATTGAGCGTAGCCTTTAGTTTCAGGAAATAACTGCTCTGGCTGCTTGCTGAAAGCGGAGTATTGCTCTTTGTTCGTACCTCCTTCGCCAAATAGCGTTTAAACCCCTCGACGAACGACTTATCCACCATCTCGAAGGTAGTCTCCGTTCCGGCATAGGCAACCAAATGCTTCAACGCGCTGTCCCAGTTGCCCCAATTACCCGGCGATGCTTTGCGCTCGTCAATGAGACGTTCGATATATTCTATAAGATTGGTGCGGATTTTATACTCCACCGAAAACCCGTACTGCTTGTTCTGATGGGCAAGCAGACGTTTGGCCTTTACCTTTTCAGCCATTTCGAGATTCACCTTGTTGTGATCCCNNGAGGTGTAAAGGTAGTATTCGAGCGTCTCGAATTTACGCTTAGCGCGCGTCGTGCCGTTCTCGCCCAACGAATAGCCGGAATAATACTCAAGCACCAGCGATGTGCGCCCTGTCTTCAATTTCCG
>DBDA01000021.1:0-252725 GCA_002293375.1 Odoribacter sp. UBA944 | reverse complement strand
ACAAATATGCGGCAAATTTTGCAACACAAACGGAAAATCAAAGGTTAATCAACTTCGGAAATATCGACTTTAATATATTAATTCACAGTGCTTATACTTGACTTTTGCCGGATATTATTTTCAATAGTTACTTTCCGATACAAAACTTGCTAAAAATATTCCCCAACACTTCATCCGTTGTAATCGTACCGGTAATCTCGCCAATATAATGCAGACATTCGCGAACGTCCTGAGCAATAAATTCACTGCTGACGGAGGTTTTCAGACCCGCGATGGCCCGTTCAATGGCCTCGTTGGCACGAAGCAGGGCTTCGTAATGGCGGGTATTGCTGACGATGACATCCGCTGCACCGAACGGGTTTGCCGTAATAACCTCCGTCAGTTTTTCCATTAAAAGCGGGATGTTGTCTCCCGTCCGGGCCGAGATCGGGAGGATCTCCTCCCCGGAAGTGATCAGGCGAATGGTTTCCAACGGGGTCAACAGATCGGCCGTAATATCCGTTTTGTTAAGCAGAATGATCAGGCGGGCAGAGGGAGCAAGCCGGGCTTTTACCTGTTGGTAGTAATAGGAAAAACTCTCCGTTCCACGGCTCAGGTCGGTCATCAACAAGACGACACCGGCCTGTTCTATCTTAGCAAAAGTGCGCTCTATACCCATGGTTTCAACAAGGTCCGACGTTTCCCGAATTCCGGCGGTGTCGATAAAACGGAAAAGGACCCCGTTCAGGTTCACGGTCTCTTCAATGGCATCCCGGGTGGTCCCGGCGACATCCGAAACAAGGGCCCGCTCTTCATTCAGCAAAGCATTCAGCAAAGTGCTTTTGCCAACATTGGTATTACCGGCAATCGCCACAGGCACACCGTTTTTTATCACATTCCCCAGCGAAAAAGAGTGGGCCAGGCGGGTCAGCAATTGCCGGATGTGAACAGCCAATTCCAACAAGGCAGTGCGCTCGGCGAACTCCACCTCCTCTTCCGAAAAATCCAGCTCCAACTCCAACAGGGTAATGATTTGCAACATCTCCTCCCGCAACCTGCGTAATTCCGATGAAAAACCGCCTTTCATCTGATTCATCGCCATCCGGTGGGCGGCGGCCGAAGAGGAGGCGATCAGGTCTGCCACCGCTTCCGCCTGCGACAGGTCCATCTTGCCGTTCAGGAACGCCCGGAGGGTGAACTCTCCGGGAGCAGCCAGACGGGCGCCTGTCCGGACCAGCAATTGCAACAAGCGTTGCTGTATATACGGAGAGCCGTGGCAGGCAATCTCCACCGTATCTTCTCCCGTAAAGGAGTGAGGAGAACGGAAAACCGTGACCAACACTTCATCCAACAGCATCCCTTCATCCACGATCTGCCCAAAAAGGGCCGTGTTGGGCGCCGCCTCTTTCAGGTGCTTACCGGAGGGAGCGACAAACAGCCGGTCCGCCAACTCGACCGCACCGGCTCCGGAAAGCCGCAGGATGGCTATAGCCCCGCTCCCGGAAGCCGTCGCTATGGCACAAATAACCGATCTATCCATGTCGTAAAGATACGAAGCCTGCTCTTACAAACAAAAAAACCGCAGAATATCTGCGGTTTCAGGAATATTTTCTCCCCCAATAGTGTGCCCGAAACAAGAGTCGAACTTGCACAGCCTAACGGCCACTACCCCCTCAAAGTAGCGTGTCTACCAATTTCACCATTCGGGCTTTACACTCTTTCAAAGTGCCCAAGACAGGACTCGAACCTGCACATCCGTAAGGACACTAGTCCCTGAAACTAGCGCGTCTACCAATTCCGCCACTTGGGCAAATTTCAATTTTGCGAGGCAAAGGTAAAGGAAATTTAGTTCCCTTCCAACAATTCCACTCAAATATTTGTAATAACCTCATTCGCAGCATCCAACACACTGTTTTCAAAACTATCCAGGTAAATTTGCGTCGTTTTTTCCGAATCATGCCCCAGCCCCTCACTGATCACAGAGACAGGAATTCCGGAACGCTTTGCAATCGACGCCCAGGAGTGACGGGCAACATACGTAGTCAGCGGCATCTCTATACCGGCCAAAGAACCGACCCTTTTCAGGTAAGTATTGATCTTCCGGTAAGCATTCCGGTATTGGGCAAACTCCCGCACCCCGGGCCGCAAGATCATCGGGAATATATAAGCGTCCGAACCCTTCAACGTCGAATATTTCCGGATCAGTTCCCACGCTTTTTCCGTCAGTTTCACATTCAGTTTCTGGGCCGTTTTCTGCCGGGAATAATAAATGCGGTCGCCTACAATATTACCGACCTTCAAAAAAACAATATCCTTGAACGACATCCCCCGCATGTAGAAACTGAACAAAAAAATATCCCGGGCCACTTTGAGCCGGGGAAGCGATGCCAGGTCCAAGTCCCTAACAGCAGCGATATTCTCCCTGTAGATAGCCCGTTTAACTGTTTTTTCCTTCCGGATCACCATATTCTTAAAGGGATAACTCTCCTCCTTCGCAATCCCGTCTTTAATAGCCCGGTTATAAATAGAGCGCAACGTACGCATATAAAAAGAGATCGTGTTTACCTTGACCTCCCTTTCCTGCAGATACATTTCAAAATTGCGGAGAAAACTGTAATTAATCTCTTCGAAAGAGAGATTCTCCCGGGGACAGAATTTCAACAGCGCCTTCCGCGTATTATAGTATACCGCCGCATTCCCGCTCTTCCCGACCTTGTGTAACGCCTCGACAATATTGTTCACATACTCGTACACCGCTATCCCCGACAAATTCCGATGGTATGTATGCAGAATATCATCCGCTGTAAAAGAAACATTCTCTGTTTCCAAATCCAAGACTATTTTTTTCAACCGGAGCAATTCGCTTTCGATCACAATATTCCGCCGCTTGTTGAACCGGCGGTATTCGGAGGAACCGACCCGCTCGTCTATCTGCGACTTCCTGCAATCCCACTCTTCCGATTTTACCCGGTATTTCAATCTTACTGTGCGCTGCTGACAGTCGTGCAATATTTTAATGGCAATAGGAAACTCACCGTCAGGAGCTGGATCGTCCCGATCCAGCTGTACTTTCAGCTTAGTCATCTGTTTTCTGTTAAAAATTGGGTATCCCTAAAAAGTTCGTTGCAAATATAGTGAAAGCTGAAACTCCACCCCAACTTTTCACAAACACCTCACAAAAAAACACCCCTCCCCCCCTTCCGAAAATAAAATAAATCCCCTAAATTGCATCCAAACAACATCCCGGAAAACAACCTCAAACAAACGACAAAACATGTTCTCCGACAGAATACCACACCAATCCTCCACCTGCATACGCTGCCATTTCGGAGCGAAAAGAGCTCCTTCCAAAGCATACCCTACAAAAAACACCACGGTATTATAACACTCTACGGACAGTTTATGGATACTCTACGGACGCTCTATAGACGGTCTACTGAAGACTGGCTAAAGGCTAAACAAAGGCCAAAAGGAAAGGAACAGGCTCTAAAGCAACAGCATAGAAAAACAACAGAAAGGATCCGGGAACAGAAAAAGCACATACGAAAAAACCCCTTTACACCGTGAGTATAAAGAGGTTTTCCTTCCGGAGGTTGTCCCACTAGGATTCGAACCTAGACTGACAGAACCAAAATCTGCTGTGCTACCATTACACAATGGGACAATCTGTCAAAGACGGGGCAAAAGTAAAATTTTTTCCATTTCCTACCAAGAAAAGCGGAAAAATTCAGGCAAAATATTTAATTTCGCGTTGCCTAATTTCAGGCGTTTTGCGAAGCGCCTATTAACAAAATAACGCATGTACACCATCAAAGATCACCCGAATGCAAACTATCGCCTGATAAACAACCTGATGGGTTGGGTCGCATTCCTTATCGCAAGCATTACCTATATCCTGACGATCGAACCGACTACCAGTCTGTGGGATTGCGGAGAGTTCATCACCACCTCCATCGGATTGCAGGTCGGACACCCTCCCGGAGCGCCGCTCTTTATGATCCTCTCCCGGCTGTTCGCCATCTTTGCTCCCAGCCCGGACAAACAAGCGTTGATGGTCAACTGCATGTCAGCGCTGGCATCCGGATTTACCGTACTGTTCCTCTTCTGGAGTATCAGCCACCTGGCCCGGAAATTAGTGCTAAAAGAGAGCAAGGTATTCACACCGGGCCAACTGATTGCCGTAATGGGTGCCTCGTTGATCGGTGCATTGGCCTATACCTTCAGCGATACGTTCTGGTTTTCAGCCGTAGAAAGTGAAGTATACGCCCTCTCCTCCCTCTTTACCGCTGTAGTTTTCTGGGCGATCCTGAAATGGGAAAACGTCGCGTTCGAACCTTACGCCAACCGGTGGCTCATCCTGATCGCCTACCTGATGGGGCTCTCCATCGGAGTCCACCTGTTGAACCTGCTGGCCATTCCCGCCATCGTATTTGTCTACTATTTCAAAAAATACACACCCACCAAAAAAGGAGTGCTCCGCACGGGGATCATCGCCCTGCTAATCCTGGGTTTTGTGAACTTTTTGCTAATCCCCGGCGTCCTGAAGATCGCCTGCTGGTTCGAATTGGCATTTGTAAACGGGATGGGCCTGCCTTTCAACACCGGCGTGATCATATATGCACTTCTGGTAATTGCCGGCCTGGCGTTCGGTATCCGCTACTCCCTGCAAAAAAACAAGCCGGTACTGAACACCATCTTCACCTGCCTGGTCGTAATCCTGATCGGCTACTCCTCCTACGCCATGGTGGTCATCCGTTCCACCAACAATCCTCCCATCGACGAAAACAGCCCCGACAACGTCTTTGCGCTGCTCTCCTACATCAACCGGGATCAATACGGAGACAGTCCGCTAATTTACGGCCACTACTACAACGCTCCCGTCATTGATATAAAAGAGGGGAGTCCGCTCTATTACCAAGACAAAAAGAAAGGAAAATACGAATTAGTACAATACCAGCAAAAATTAATCTACGACAAGCGGTTCTGCACCGTATTCCCGCGTATGTACAGCAACCAGCGCCCTTCCTACCCGCAAGATTACGAAGCCTGGGGCGGCAAAGCTTCCGGCCCCGTCTATTCGGTAAACGGCGAAACGGTCAGAGTGCCCAGTTTCGGCAACAACCTGCGGTACTTCTTCAGCTACCAGTTGGGCCACATGTACTGGCGGTACTTTATGTGGAACTTTGCCGGACGCCAGAATGACATGCAGGGATTCGGGGATATCCTGCACGGGAACTGGCTTACCGGCATCAAATTTCTGGACGAAATACGCCTGGGGAACCTCTCGGAATTGACAGACATACAAAAAGGAGAGAAAGCATTGAACAAATATTACCTGCTACCCTTGATCCTGGGATTGATGGGTATGTTCTACCAATACCGCAAAGGACGGAACGGAAAAATGGATTTCTGGATCGTCATGATGCTGTTCATCCTGACCGGGATCGCCGTGATCGTATACCTCAATCAAGGCCCCAAAGAGCCGCGGGAACGGGATTACGCTTACGCCGGCTCCTTCTACGCCTTCTCCGTCTGGATCGGATTGGGCACACTGATGTTGTGGGAATGGCTCCAGAAGATCCTGAAATCACCGGCCGCCGCCGCAACAGCAACAGCCCTTTGTTTCGCGGCAGTCCCGCTCAACATGGCCGCCCAGAACTGGGACGATCACGACCGGGCCGGACGCGATGCCACCATTGCACACGCCAAAAATTACCTGAACTCCTGCGCCCCCAACGCCATTCTTTTCACGTACGGGGACAACGACACCTTCCCGCTTTGGTATGCACAGGAAGCAGAAGGGATCCGGAGAGACGTCCGGGTCGTTAATCTCAGCCTGCTGGCCGGCGGATGGTACATTGACCAGATGAACCGGAAAGCTTACGAAAGCGACCGGGTTCCGATCTCCCTGACCAACGAACAGTACCGGGACGGAGTCCGGGACATTACCATGATCAGGGAAGCGTTTAAACAACCGTACAACCTGAAAGATGTGATGAAATTTGTCGTCAGCGAAAACCAGAACGCCAAAATGCGGTCGTCTTACACCGGCGAAATGGCCAATTTCATCCCGACCCGCAACGTATACATCCCGGTAAACAAAGAGCAGGTCATCGCCAACGGAACAGTTCGCGCCGCCGATTCCGCCCAGATCGTAGACCGGGTGAACATCACCCTCACAGGCAACCACCTGACCAAATCCGAATTGATGGTATTGGACATCTTAGCCACCAACGAATGGAAGCGTCCGGTTTACTTCGGCATTGGCATGGGAACCGACAACTACATGGGATTTGAGAAATACTTCCAGTTAGAAGGGGCCGCTTACCGGGTGGTACCCATTCAAACCGCCGGAAACCCGTCCATGCTCGAATATGGCAGGATCGACACCGAGATCCTGTACGACAACATGATGCACAAATTCGACTGGGGAACCATCAAAGACCCGAAGGTGAACATCGACTCCTACCACGCCATGACCATCGATGTGATGAAATACCGCAACACCTTTGCCCGCCTCTCCCAATCCCTGTTGGCTGCCGGTGACAGCATCCGGGCCATAGAGGTGTTGGACAAAAGTTTGGAAGAACTTCCATTGTTCCAGGCACCTTTTTACACAGTCGACTACATTCAACTGTATTACCTGGCCGGACAGACAGAAAAAGCGAACGAACTGGCTTCGATACAGGCAGAAGAGGCTTATCAAATGTTGAGGTACATCCACTCTTTAAGCCCTGCATTGCAACAAAAATCAGAGATACTGTTCGAACGTCGCAGAAGCGGCATGACCATTGAGCACCTGGTCGCATTGGCTTCCGAATACGGACAATCGGAACTGGCCCAAACTATCCGGAATATGATAGAGAGTATCTACAATCCGACCGTCGTGAGGCCGCAAAATCCGGAGCTGCCGCTGAAATTGAACACCGACGACAGTCAATCTTAATACAATAAACAAGTAACCATGATTACCATTGACCACATAAAAGAGCTAAAAGAGCGTGGTGACGCTTTGAGGAGGTATCTTTGACGTCGACCACAAGAAAATTCAATTAGCAGAAGAAGAACTGCGGACACAGGCGCCCGGATTCTGGGAAAACCCCAAAGATGCCGAAACGGTGATGCGAAGGGTCCGCGGTCTGAAAAAATGGATTGACGGGTGCGAAGAGGCAGAAGCAGCGATCGGCGACCTGGAAGTGCTGTTTGATTTTGCCAAAGAGGGCGAAGCAACAGAGGAAGAGGTCGATAAACAGCACCTGCAAACCCTGGCAATTGTCGAAGCGCTGGAGTTGAAAAACATGTTGCAGGAGGAGGCGGACCAGATGAGTTGTGTGCTGAAGATCAACTCCGGAGCCGGGGGAACAGAGAGCCAGGACTGGTCGTCCATGCTGATGCGCATGTACATCCGCTGGGCGGAAGCCAACGGCTACAAACTCACCATCAGCAACCTGCAGGATGGAGACGAAGCCGGCATCAAAACCGTGACCATGCAATTGGAAGGCGACTACGCCTACGGCTACCTGAAAGGCGAAAACGGTGTGCACCGGCTGGTCCGGGTCTCCCCTTTCAATGCACAAGGAAAACGGATGACCTCGTTCGCCTCGGTGTTTGTAACCCCCTTAGTGGACGACACCATCGAAGTGGAGATCAATCCGGCGGACATCAGTTGGGATACGTTCCGCTCCGGAGGGGCCGGAGGGCAGAATGTCAACAAAGTAGAGACCGGGGTACGGTTACGTTACAACTACAAGGATCCGGACACGGGCGAAGTGCGGGAGATCCTGATCGAAAATACGGAAACCCGTTCGCAGTTGGACAATCGCGAAAACGCCATGCGCCTGCTGCGTTCCATGCTATACGACCTGGCCTTGCAAAAACGGCTGGCGGAACAGCACAAAATCGAAAGCAACAAAAAGAAGATCGAATGGGGATCGCAGATCCGCAGCTACGTCTTTGACGACAGGCGGGTCAAAGACCACCGCACCAACTACCAGACCTCCAACGTACAGGCCGTCATGGACGGCGACATCGACGGCTTCATCAAGGCTTACCTGATGGAATTTGGCGGTAAAAACTGATCAACTACATACGGCAACAGGCCTTACCGGAACAACAATATGCCGGTAAGGTCTGATTTGGGTATGTATATTTCGGCAGTTCCGCAGGCGTACGAACCCAATGCATACGGGGGATAGGTAAAACATACAGCCTCTTTCCCAATGTTGAAAGCAGTAAACCCGTTTCCCAGAGAGGGAACCTCCGTAAAGCACCCCTCGTCGTTGAAATGACTGGCCAGTAAACGGTCGATTTCACTCTTTTTGGTAAAATCCATCAACTGTTCCGGCGTCAGGAACACCCCTTTCTCCAAGTCGTAATTAAATGCATAATAATCCGTTCCGCCGTGCGCTCCACCCGTAAAGACATAGGCTGCTACCCGCAGGCTGACCAAGCGTTCCGACAGGGAAAAGAGCGTATCGGTTACGTAAAGCTCATACGGAACAAGAAGAGAATCCGGCGATGAAACCCGTTCGGCATAATCCAGGGCTGCCTGTTTCACAAGAGCTGTCCGTAAACTGTCGGCCAGAAGTTGCACTCGGGTATTAAATTGAACGCATTTTTCATTTGTCTGTTTGTGTTCGGAAGACAATAGGGTAAGTTCCGATGTTACTTTCCAATGGTCGGATCGGTCGGTAAATTCATTCCGGTTCACCTCAATGTTCCGGCTTTTGCAGCCACACAGCAACAATACTGCGACAAGGCTTGTCCAAAAAATTCTGTTTCCCATAATGCTTACATTTTTTAAATCCAGATTATATACGGAGCAGGCATTCATAAAGTTGTATCTTCAATGAAACATACAGCACCTCATAGATATCCTCTTTTCAATGTTTCAGGAGATCGCCTGTTAATTCGATATTCATTCCCCCACTGTCGGATATCTTCAGGTCAATAAAACCGCCGTTGTTCATGTCAAAATAGTACAGACGCACCGGGTGCCACCCTTTCTCCAACGCCATCTGCCCCATCAAGGTCACCGGGCCGTGCGGGCCGTCGTTATCCACCGCCAACTCCCCGTGGAGGTACAGCTGGCTGCCATCGTCGGAACCCAACGAAAAAGTGTACACATCGGCTTTACCGATCCAAAGATAACCGGTGTAGACCAAAGCGCGTTTTCCTCCCACGCCTTCAGGGACTCGGAGGCTCTCCACCGTATACTCCTCTTTTACCGGAATCTTCTCTATTTCATCGCAGCTATTGACCACCGCTTCGTGCCACGCACATTTCCAACCGGCCGCCGGATCCGTAAGCTCCACTGCCGACCTATATGCCTCTTTCCGATAAGCGGTCCGCACGATATCCGCCGCACTGCCGTTCGGCCGAAAAAAGCGAATGGTGTATTCCCTACTTTCCGTAAGCTTAAAAGGACCGGCATACAAAGCCGAATGCTCATCGGGCACGGAACCGTCAGTGGTATAGCGAAGCTGAACAGCCGGCAACGGTTGTTTCCACTCAACGGTAGTCTCCCCGACAAAAGCGTTGGATGTATACACATTTTCCAAATCCAACGGACGGTAATTCACGCCCAGCTCATCCAACCGGCCAAACTGCACCGGCAAGCCAATGTAGAACTCCTCCCAGTTCCGCAGGCTGTCCGACCGCCAGGCAACCTCCGAGAAAGCGAGCATCCGGGGCATCGTCAGGTACTCCACCCGTTTGTACGAAGGAATCCACTCCGCCCAGGTATTTCCCTGCACCCCTTTGATCTGTTTCCGCTGTCCTGGCGTCAACCCCTTCGGAACGATCTCAAGCTCGTAAAGTTTCCGCAACGTACTGTAATCCTGTTTGTAATCAAAATAGCAGTGGGAATTCGGCGCCAAGATTACCTCGTTTCCCTGTTCCGTCGCTCTGTGCACAGCGTTTTTTACCCAACTGCGCCACCACATCACCGTCGCCGTTTCGGATAGACCGCCATCGATGATTTCATCCCAACCGATCATTTTTTTCCCGTTTCCCCGGAAAAAAACCTCCATCTGCTTCACAAACCAAGCCTGTAACTCTTTCTCGTCCTTTAAACCGTTCGCCCGGATCCGCGCCCGACAATGGGGGCATTTTTTCCAATTGTCCTTCTCCACCTCATCGGCGCCCAAATGCACGTATTCGTAAGGGAAGAGCTCAAATACTTCGCTATACACATCTCGGCAAAAGGCCAATGTCCCCTCTTTTCCGGGACAGATCGGGGCGGAAAATTCCCGGCCCCAACCGGTTGCATTGAAACAGGCCAATTCGGGGATCACCGAGATCGCTGCCGAGAAATGGCCGGGCATATCTATTTCGGGGATCACGTCGATCCCTCTCTCTGCTGCATAGGCCACAACTTCCCGGATCTCCTCCTGTGTATAAAAACCGCCATACTCCACCGTATCACCCGTTTTTCTGAGCCGGTCTTCCGGCAGACGAAAGTCGTCGTTGGACTCTTTTTCCGCTAGGCGCATACACTCCCGGTCGTGATTGTTGTAGTGCCTCCAAGCCGCCTTTTCCGTCAACTGCGGGTATTTTTTGATCTCTATCCGCCATCCCTGATCGTCTGTCAGATGCCAATGAAATTTGTTGAATTTATAAAGGGCCATCAGGTCTATAAAGCGCTTTACCTCGGCTTTACTCCAGAAATGACGGGCGGCGTCCAGCATCAGTCCTCTCCATTCCCAAGTTGGGTAATCCGTTATCTGCAATGCCGGAAGCGTCAAATCCGCACCATGCACCGGCAACAATTGCCGAAGCGTCTGCACAGCCAGCAGTGCCGACCGCGGATTGACAGCCTCAACCTGCACCCCTTTCGGATGAATCTCCAGGCGGTAGGCATCTCCCTCCCGAAGAGTTTCGTTCAGAGAAAAGAAAACAGTATTTCCCGGATGCACGGAATCTCCGGTTTTTACACCGGAAAGCACCGGCTCATAGCCCGCTATCTCCCGGATCACCGTCTGCAGGTAAACTGCCACCGGTTCCAAAGCCGGATCTCCGTATTCGATCCGGGTCTCCGCATTCAAGGTGCAGGTTCCTTCTTGCAAAATAAGTTCAACCGGACGGGGAACAATCGCGATCTTTCCGGTCTCTTTCTTTTCCCGGCAGGAGATCAGGCAGGCGCCGATCAGAAAAATCAGTAGATTTTTTTTCATAAAATAACACATTAGAGGAGATATTCTTGGAATGCATAAAAGTAATGATTTCTATTTTAATTCACAAAATAGTAAAATTCACTTCCATACCCCCTTCTGTTTTTTTATGCATTCCAATATATTTATAAATGTCATTAATCAACAAATTTTATTTACAAAAACATTTACTCTTTTCGACACAATATGCGCATACTGACAAGTATTGAGCAGCATGTTTGTAAAGAGTTTTATACAACTATAAAAAACAGCTGGTATGAAAAAATTAAACATCACCAAGAAATTTATCGTACGGAGTTCAGATGCCATTGAAAAGTACCTGAACGAAATCCACAAAACCCATGTTCTCTCTGCAGAGGAAGAAAACCAGATCTTGCAAAGGATCAAAGAGGGGGATTTGAAAGCGCAGGAATGCCTTATTTCGTGCAACCTGCGCTTTGTGATCTCAGTCGCCAAACAGTACCAGAATCAGGGATTGTCGTTGGATGATCTGATCAGCGAAGGAAATTTCGGTTTGGTAAAAGCTGCAGAATTTTTTGATCCGACAAGAGGGTTCAAATTCATCTCTTACGCTGTCTGGTGGATCCGGCAGTCCATTCTGCAAGCCATCGGAGATTACGGTCGGTTGGTACGTTTGCCGGTCAACAAGGTGAATTTTATCCACCAGATCAATAAAACGAGCAACCACTTGGAACAACGGTTGCTCCGAAATCCTTCGGAGGAAGAGATCGCAGAAGCGATGCACACCACTCCCAAAGTGATCCGGGAACATCAGCAGGCCGAACACCAACCGCTCTACCTGGATGCTCCCCTTCCAGCGTATGTGGCAGAAGAGGATGCCACATTTTACGAACAGTATATTCAGAACATGACACCCCCGGAACAGGAAGAGGTCTCTTTCCGTTCCTCCCTTTCTGTCGATCTCCAGCGCTTCCTGAGTATTTTAAATGAACGGGAAATCGTTATTTTGATGATGCACTACGGTTTGAACGGGGAACATTCGCTCTCCATGGAGGATATTTCCCGAAAACTGAATGTCTCCCCGGAGAGAATCCGGCAACTAAAAGGAAGAGCCATACGAAAACTCCGGAGTAAAAACATTGATTTTCTGAAGTGTTACCTCTGACGGGAGTTTTACCGGGAGACACGACCAACGGTGTCTTCCGGTAAAATTCCCGGAACAGTTGCTGCAAAAAGCGGTTTTAGTATCTTTGCACCCATGGATAAAGAGCAGGTTATATCGCTTCTGGCTTGCATAGCCGTACTATCCGGTATAGTGCTGACAACGCTGTTCCTGCTCTTGTTCTTTTACAAAAAAAGTCATCCGGAGGAGTGGAAAAGAACCCGGATTGTTTTTATCAGACAGATCATTAAAAAAAAGAAGTGGAGCAAGGAAGAGCGCCCTCCCACTCCGAAATACAAAGAACAGTACCTGACCAAAAAGCGGTTTGAGGATTTTCTCCGAAAGAAAAAACCGTTTCTGAACCCGGATCTGAGAATCGGGGATATAACCCCTCCGCTACTGACCACCCAAAGAAGTCTCTCTGCGTTTATCCGGCGCACCTACCACATGGATTTTGAGCAATGCATGAACTATTTTCGGTTGAGGGAGGTGGAACGCCTCCAATACCTCGGCCCCATCCGGAATGCGATCGCTCTTTCCGTAACAGCCGGATTTTGGAGTTACCAAGTGTACCTCCGCACCAAAGAGGAGATGGCCAAAAGGGAAGCTGAAAAGGAAGCTGCCAAAAATCGCCCGAAAACAAGTTCTTAGCAACCTCCTTGTTTCAGTATGTACACCTTTACTCTTTGTACTCCTGCCAGGATTTGATTTTGATCTCCTCCAATTTGACGGTGCAGAACGCTTCGATAAAGGCGTTCGCCAGACGGGCGTTCGTAATCAGCGGGATGTTGTGGTCCACCGCCCCGCGCCGGATCCGGTACCCGTTAGTGAGCTCCCGGCGGGTGTGGTTTTTCGGGATATTGATCACCAGATCGAACCGATGTTGTGCGATCATATCCATGATTTTCAACCCGGAGGCATTCTCCTCGTCGGGCCAGCAGACCACCTTGGCCTGTATACCGTTCTCCTGCAAAAATTTGCAGGTTCCAGCCGTCGCATAAATTTCATAGCGGTGCTCCTGGAGCAATTTACAACCATCCAACAGATCAACTTTTGATTTGCTGTCACCAGATGAGACCATGACGCTCTTTTTGGGAATATCATACCCCACCGAGATCATGGAGGTCAACAATGCTTCGTTAAAATCGTCCCCCAAACACCCCACCTCACCGGTGGAGGACATGTCCACGCTCAATACCGGATCGGCGTTGTGCAGGCGGGCAAAAGAGAATTGAGAGGCCTTGATCCCCGTCCAGTCAATGTCGAAATCCGAAGCGGATAGTTTTTCGTAGGGTGCACCCAACATGATGCGGGTAGCCGTCTCGATGAAGTTGTGTTTCAAGATCTTGGACACGAACGGAAAACTCCGGGAAGCGCGCAGGTTGCACTCGATCACCTTTACGTCGTTATTTTTGGCTAGGTATTGGATGTTGAAAGGGCCGCTGATATTCAGCTCTTTGGCAATCTTCCGACTGATCCGCTTGATGCGGCGGGCCGTCTCGAAGTATATTTTCTGGGCGGGAAATACGAGCGTAGCATCCCCGGAGTGAACGCCGGCAAATTCAATGTGTTCCGATATGGCGTACTCCACGATCTCTCCGTTGTGCGCTACCGCGTCAAACTCGATCTCTTTGGCGCTTTGCAGGAACTGCGACACCACCACCGGGTACTCTTTCGACACGTTGGCCGCCAGCTTCAGGAAGGTCTCCAACTCCTCCGCGTTGTAGCAAACGTTCATAGCTGCGCCCGAGAGAACGTAAGAGGGGCGCACCAACACCGGATAGCCCACTTTTTTTACAAACCCGTAAATCTCCTCCATGCTGGACAACTCTTGCCAGGCCGGCTGATCTACCCCCAAGCTGTCCAACATGCTGGAAAACTTGTGGCGGTTCTCCGCCCGGTCGATGGAGAGCGGAGAGGTCCCCAGCACCGGTATACCCTGCCGGTGCAGGCGCATCGCCAGGTTGTTCGGGATCTGCCCGCCCACGGAAACCACAACGCCCTGCGGCGACTCCAAATCCAATACGTCCAACACCCGCTCAAAGGAGAGTTCGTCGAAATAGAGCCGGTCGCACATGTCGTAATCGGTCGACACGGTCTCCGGATTGTAGTTGATCATGATGGAGGTATTCCCCAACTTCCGGGCGGTCTGTACCGCATTGACCGAACACCAGTCAAACTCCACGGAGCTGCCGATGCGGTAGGCACCGGAACCCAGTACCACCACCGATTTGTCGGCCCCGCCGTACACAATGTCGTGCTTCCGATCGCCGTAGGTCATATAGAGGTAGTTGGTCTTGGACGGGTCGTCGGAAGCCACCGTATTGATCCGTTTTACGGCCGGAAAAATTCCGGCTTTTTTGCGGCATTCCCGCACCCGCAGGGCTTCGTTTCCCAGATTCCCGGCCGGATCTTCCACCAAGCGGGCTATCTGGAAATCGGAGAATCCCAACCGTTTGGCCTCCAGCAATACCTCCGCCGGCAACGCCTCGATGGCGTCGTACCGTCCCAACACCAACGAGTAATCGTAAATATTTTTCAACTTCCCGAGGAACCAGAGGTCTATCTTGGTCAGCTCATGGATCCGTTCAACGGTGTATCCCTCCTCAAACGCTTTGGCGATGGCAAATACCCGGAGGTCGGTGGGCTTGGAGAGTTCTTCCTCCACATCCCCCAGGTCCACCAATGCGCGGTTCCCCACGAACCCGTGCATCCCCTGCCCGATCATCCGCAGACCTTTCTGGATGATCTCTTCGAACGACCGGCCGATGGACATGATCTCCCCGACCGATTTCATGCTGGAGCCGATCAGGCGGGAGACACCGGCGAATTTCGTCAAGTCCCAGCGGGGTATCTTGCAAATCAGGTAATCCAGCGAGGGGGCCACATAGGCGGAGTTCGGCGTACCTATCTCCCCGATCTGGTCCAAAGTATAGCCCAATGCCAATTTGGCCGCCACAAACGCCAACGGATAGCCGGTCGCTTTGGAGGCCAACGCCGAGGAACGACTCAACCGCGCATTGACCTCGATCACGCGGTAATCGTCCGTTTCCGAGTTGAAGGCGTATTGGATGTTGCACTCCCCGACAATGCCGATGTGCCGGATGGTTTTCCGGGAGAGTTCTTGCAACAAGGAGAGTTCCTGTTCGTCCAACGAACAGGTCGGGGCCACCACGATGCTCTCACCGGTATGGATGCCCAGTGGGTCGAAATTTTCCATGCTGGCGACCGTGAAACAGTGGTCGTTCCGATCGCGGATCACCTCAAACTCGATCTCTTTCCACCCTTTCAGGGATTCTTCTACCAAAATCTGTTTGGAATACGCAAAGGAGCTTTCGCAAAGTGTCCGGAACTCTTCCGGGGTGTTGCAGATGCCGCTTCCCAATCCTCCCAAGGCATAGGCCGAACGCACCATCACAGGAAAACCGATACAATTGGCGGCAGCTAATGCCGCCTCCATTGTCTCCACCGCTTCACTAACCGGGGTTTTGATGCCGACTTCATCTAATTTTTTTACGAACAGGTCCCGGTCTTCGGTCGTCATGATCGCCTCTACGGAGGTGCCCAGTACTTCCACTCCGTATTTTTTCAACGTACCGTTCAGGTACATCTCTGTGCCACAATTCAGGGCCGTCTGCCCTCCGAATGCCAGCAATATGCCGTCGGGTTTTTCCTTCTTGATGATCTCCTCTACAAAATAAGGAGTTACAGGCAGAAAATAGACCCGGTCCGCAATCCCTTCCGAAGTCTGAATGGTAGCGATGTTCGGATTGATCAGCACTGTTGTTATCCCTTCTTCTTTCAGCGCTTTCAAGGCTTGAGACCCCGAATAGTCAAACTCTCCGGCCTGGCCTATTTTCAAGGCTCCGGACCCCAATACGATCACTTTTTTTACTTTAGCATTCACCGGCATACATTTACAACTGTTAAATCTTGATTTTTCCGGGCAAATGTAGCGATTTTCGGCGAGAGCCGCAAAATAATTTCACGGGGATGCCGGGGCAAAACGCACGAGAATTTGTTGTTCTTTCCATTTGTATTCTCCGGCCGTTCCGGTGTATGGTGTGCTGAAGCTGCTTCGCTTTTACGCTTCCGGCACATCCATACATCTGCACTCGGAAAACGTTTTGAGGTAATTTAACCGGTAAAATAGCATTTTTTATTTCCTTGAAACTGTGTATGGGGCCTCTTTCCTACCCTTTTCCATTCTGTTGCACATGCTTTTCCCTTCTCTTTCCATTCCTTTTCCCATTATGTCGTTGTCGGGACGCAATAAACTGCAACGGAGACCCGTTTTCGGAAACAACAGACCAAAGCGATAGGGGGACAAAGAGAAAAATCAGGGGTTGCCTTGCACGAGGAATGTTATCCCGTTCAAACAATATTTACTTCCGATTCGATCCGGATGCCGAAGCGGACAAAGACTTCTTTTTTGACGGCGTTGGCCAGGCGGGCGATTTCAACGCCTGTGGCGCCGCCCCGGTTGACCAACACCAACGCCTGCCGGTCGTAGACCCCAGCATTTCCCAGTGTTTTGCCTTTCCAGCCGGCCTGTTCGATGAGCCAACCGGCGGCCACTTTTACCATCCCCTCTTCTGCCGGATAAAGCGGAACAGCGGGGTATTGTTGTTGCAGTTTTGCAGCAAGTTCAGCGGAAACTACCGGGTTGCGGAAGAAACTGCCGGCATTGGGTAGCTCCTGCACATCCGGCAGTTTGGAAGTGCGGATGTTGGTGACCGCCTGCCGGACAGCCGACAGGGAGAGCGGTACACCCAAGCGTTCCAACTCCTCTCGAATGCTTCCGTAGTCCAATTTGTAGACCGGTTTTTTGCGAAGCCGGAAGGTGACGCGGGTGATAAGGTAGCGGTTTTTCCAACTGTGTTTGAAGAGGCTGTCGCGATAGGAGAAATGGCAATCGGAGCCGGGGATCCGTACCGGAACGGCCCGTTTGAGGTCAATGGCCTCTACGGAGTCGATCGTATCTCCGGCCTCCATGCCGTAGGCCCCGACGTTCTGGACGGGAGCCGCCCCAACGTGCCCCGGGATCAGCGAGAGGTTTTCCACCCCACCGTACCCCCGCTCCACGGCCCAGGCGACAAAATCGTCCCAAATCACCCCGGCACCGGCGCTTACCAGCACCTCTCCCCCCTGCTCTTGAAGCAGGGTGATCCCGGATAGGGTCGGGTAGAGTACGGTTCCGTCGAAATCTTCCGTAAAGAGAAAATTGCTCCCGCCTCCCAGAATGACCAACTGTTCCGGTTCCCACTCGTACTGTTTGGCAAAATCGAACCACGCTGCTTCGCTGTCGCTTTCGACAAAGTAGCGACAGCGGACGGAAACCGCAAAGGTGTTGTAGGGTTTCAGGTCAAAATTTTCTTCTATCCTCAAAGTATTGCTATTTTTGTCGTCGCGAATGTAGTGAAAAATCGCACAACCGCCAAGCATGAACGAACTACCAGCTGCTTTTGAAGCCCGTATGCGGGCATTGTTAGACGCCGATGCCGGCTGCTTTCTGGAAGCGTTGCAGGCGTCGGCGCCGGTAAGTGTCCGGCTCAATCCGGCCAAAGCCGCTCCGGAGCGTTTTTGTTTTCCGGCAGCAGTCACTGAAAAAGTGCCGTGGGCGGAGTACGGGTATTACCTCGCGGAACGACCGGTCTTTACGTTGGATCCCTGTTTTCATGGGGGCGCTTACTATGTGCAGGAGGCTTCCTCCCTTTTTCTGGAGCATGTCCTGAAACAGTTGCTGCCGGAGACCCCTGTGCGGGTGTTGGACCTGTGCGCCGCTCCGGGCGGCAAGTCCACCCTGGCCGCCTCCTTGTTGCCGGCCGGGAGCCTGTTGGTGGCCAACGAAGTCATCCGCAGCCGGGCAGCTGTGCTGAAAGAGAACATCATCCGCTGGGGGTGCGACAACATCGCGGTGAGTAACAGCGACCCGGCCGCCTTTGCCCGGCTGGAGGGGGCGTTCGACCTCCTGATAGCGGACACTCCCTGCTCCGGGGAGGGGTTGTTCCGGAAAGATCCAGACAGTATCCGGGAGTGGAGCGAGGCGAACCTTGCTCTGTGCAGCGAGCGGCAGAAACGAATCCTGGCCGATAGTTGGCTTGCGTTGAAAGCGGGCGGGTTTCTGGTGTACAGTACCTGTACTTACAATCCGGAGGAGAACGAGCGCATCATTGAGTGGGCCATGCGGGAGTTGGGGGCGGAACCGGTGGAGATTTTCCATTCGTTTGCCGGGATCACACAGGGGGAGAGCCTGTTTCCCACCTACCGTTTCTATCCGCACAAAACGGCCGGAGAGGGGTTCTTTACGGGAGTGCTGCGGAAGCAGGGCGGAGAGAGCGGGGTCGCCCGGAAAAGAGAAGGCAAACGGAAAAGGGAGACACCCGCGCCGCCGCTGCCGCCGGAGATCCGGGCGCTGTTGCCGAACCTGTCGGAGATGGCAGTGAAAAAAGAGGCGGAGGTGTTTCGCATTGTTCCGGCCGCCCATGCGGAGTTTTTGGAAGAGGCCGGAAAAAAGATCCGGATCTTGTACGAGGGATGTGAAGTGGCGGAGGTGAACGGCCGCAAGGTAAAACCGCTTCACTCGCTTGCCCTGTACACTTTGTTGGAGAGAAGTGGAGCGGCTGTCACCGAACTTTCTCTTCCGGATGCATTGCGCTTCCTGAAAAAGGAGGAACTTTCGGTCGCGGTGCGGAACGGGGAGTGGCTTCTGTTCTGTTACGAGGGGATCGCACTGGGCTGGGGAAAAGGGGTCGGCAACCGGCTGAACAACTACTTTCCCAAGGAGCGGCGGATCCGGATGGAGCTCCCTGCTAATCTGTTATCAACAACTGAATAATCATCGTATGAACCACATTGCTGCACACATCACCCTTGCACCCTGTTCGGAAGAGTTGACGGAGTTACTGATGGCCCGGTTGGCCGGGATTGGGTTCGAAGGGTTTGAATATACGGAGAGCGGTTTTACCGCGTATATTCCGGAGCAAGATTTTGACCTCTCCGCCCTGGAGGGGTTGGGGCTTGCGGAGAGCGTACCTGGTTGCCGGGTAGCATGGACCACGGAGTTGATCGTGGAGCGGGACTGGAACAAGGAGTGGGAAGAGCACTTCACGCCCATCACCGTCGGGGGGCGGATCGTTGTCCGGGCCGGCTTCCACCCGGAGGCACCCGGCATGGAGTATGAGATCATCATCGAACCCAAAATGAGTTTTGGTACCGGGCACCATGCCACCACAGCCTTGATGCTGGAGAGTATTCTGGACCTGAAGGAGGAGGTGGCCGGGAAGCGGGTATTGGACATGGGGTGCGGCACCGGCATCCTCTCCATCATGGCAGTCAAAGCGGGGGCTTCCGACGTCACAGGCATCGATATTGACGAATGGGCGTACAACAACGCCGGCGAAAACATCCTCCTGAACGGGTGTACGAACATCCGGATCAAAATAGGCGATGCTTCCCTGCTGGCGGCGGAAGCCCCTTTCGATCTGATCTTGGCCAACATCAACCGAAACATTTTGTTGGATGATATGGAACGTTACGTCAACCGGCTTGGCCGGGGAGGCAGGCTGATCATGAGCGGGTTTTATACGGAAGACCTGTCGCTGATCCGGGAAAAAGCCCAGGTGTTGGGGCTGGGGTACCAAGGGTGTAAAACCGAACAAAATTGGGTGGCGGCTACTTTTTTATGCCCGGAATAGGCTGATTTTTCCATTTCGGTTGTAAATTTGCCGCTTCATTCTAATTACCATTGCAGTATGAACGTTTTAAAATTCGGCGGCACATCCGTCGGGAGCGCAGAGCGAATCCGGTCAGTGGCCGATCTGATCAACGACGGATCGCCCAAAATCGTTGTCCTGTCGGCTATGTCCGGTACAACAAACTCCTTGATCAGCATCTCCGACCACCTCTACCGGAACGAAAAGCAGCAGGCGTTGGAGGAGATCCAAAACATGGAGCTGAACTATTTTATTGTTATCAGCGAACTGTGCCGGACGGAAGCGAGTGTAAAACGGGCGAAGGAGTTTGTACAGACGGTGTTCACCTATCTCCGCTCGTTTGTCAACAAGGATTTTTACCCGTTGCAGGAGAAGGCGGTGGTGGCGCAGGGGGAGATCATCTCGACGACGCTGATGCACTACTATCTGGAGGAATGTGGCATTCCTTCGTCTCTGATCTCCGCCCTGAACTACATGCGCATTGATAAGGACGGCGAGCCGGATTATTACTACATCGAGCAGAACCTGAAACGGGAGCTAACAGCTCCGGGTGTGCAGCCGTTGGTGATTACGCAGGGGTTTATCTGCCGGAACGCCTATGGGGAGATTGATAACCTGAAACGGGGCGGAAGCGATTATTCGGCTGCGCTGGCCGGGGCTGCGGTGGGCGCCGGAGAGATCCAGATCTGGACGGATATCGACGGGGTGCACAACAACGACCCCCGGTTTGTGAAAAATACGCAGGCCATCCGGCAACTCTCGTTTGACGAGGCGGCGGAGTTGGCCTATTTCGGCGCCAAGATCCTGCACCCTTCCAGTATACAGCCGGCCAAGAAGTGCAATATCCCGGTGCGGATGAAGAACACGTTGCGCCCAGAGGACGAGGGTACGCTGATCACCCGCGAAAGCCCGGCGAAGAACATCAAGGCGGTGGCCGCCAAGGACGGGATTACCGCCATCAAGATCAAGTCCGGCAACATGCTGTTGGCGTATGGTTTTCTGCGGAAAGTTTTTGAGGTGTTCGAGGCGTGGAAGACGCCGATCGATATGATCGCTACGTCGGAAGTGGCTATCTCCCTGACCATTGACAATACCGAACATTTGGAGGAGATTTACAGGGATCTGGAGAAGTTCGGCACAATCGAGGTGGACGAAAATCTCTCCATCGTCTGCATTGTGGGGGATTTTTCACTGGACAAAGCCGGCAGGGCTGCGTCCGTTTTGCAGGCGTTGGAAGATATTCCGTTGCAGATGATCTCGTACGGCGGCAGCGAACACAACATCTCTTTAGTGGTGGAAAGCTCCCTGAAACAGAAAGCGTTGGTAGCGTTGAGCGAAAAGTTGCTGTAAATGACACAGGCGAAAAAATGAAGACCCATGACCTATAACGACACGATTGGCCAATTGCCGACCCCTTGCTACTATTACAATCTGGAGTTGCTGGACGCAACGCTGAAAAACGTGCTGAAAGAGTCGTCCCGGTACCCGGGGTTCCACCTGCATTATGCCGTCAAGGCCAATGCCAACCCCGTATTGTTGAAACGGATCAGCCGTTTCGGGCTGGGGGCGGATTGCGTAAGCGGCAACGAAGTGCTCCGGGCGTTGGAGTGCGGTTTTTCCGCCGGAAAGATCGTATACGCCGGGGTAGGAAAAACCGACCGGGAGATCGAAACAGCGCTGGCGAACGATATTTTCTGCTTCAACAGCGAGTCGCTGCCCGAAGTGAATGTCATTCAGGAGATTGCCGAACGGATGGGTACCAAAGCGCGAGTCGCCCTGCGGGTGAACCCCAACGTGGACGCACACACCCACCACTACATTACCACCGGCATCGAGGAGAACAAGTTCGGGATCTACCTGTACGACTTGGAGCGAGTGATCGGAGTGGTACAAAAATTCCCCCACATCGAACTGATCGGCCTCCATTTCCACATCGGTTCGCAAATTACCGATATGAACGTTTTCCGGAGCCTCTGCCTGAAAGTGAACGAAATACAAGCCCGGCTCGCGCAGCAGGGGATCGCCTTTCCGCACATCAATTTCGGGGGCGGGTTGGGCATCAACTACGATCAGCCTTATGAGGAGCCGGTCGCCGATTTTAAAAACTATTTCGCCACATTCGCCCGGTTTTACGAACCCTTGCCCCAGCAACAGGTTCATTTTGAACCGGGACGCGCCCTTGTGGCGCATTGTGGGGACTTGATCGCAAAGGTATTGTATGTAAAAGAAGGCAAGAAAAAGAAGTTCGCGGTATTGGATGCCGGTATGAACGATCTGATGCGCCCGGCCCTTTACCAGGCTTTTCACAAGATAGAGAATATTACGTCGGACAAACCGGAAGAGAAGTACGATGTGGTCGGGCCGATCTGTGAATCCTCTGACTGCTTCGGCAAGGATGTGCTGTTAAACGGCGTGAGCCGGGGCGATACCATTGTCATCCACTCCACCGGCGCTTATGGCGAGGTCATGGCCTCCCGATACAACCTGCGGGAGTTGCCCGGCGTTTTTTACGCCGGATAACTCCCGCACAGGCTGTTTGACGAATAATTTATTTTTTCAATTTCTCGTCGTCCTTTTTCTTGCCGTTTTCGGGTTTGGCAATGGTTTCCCGCATTTGGGTATCGGCTTCAATGTTCCGCATGCGGTAGTAATCCATAACCCCTAAGTTGCCGCTCCGGAAAGCATCGGCCATCGCCAACGGAATAGTGGCTTCCGCCTCGATCACTTTGGCTTTCATCTCCTGCGCCAGCGCCCGCATCTCCTGCTCTTTGGCTACCGCCATCGCCCGCCGCTCTTCCGCTTTTGCCTGCGCAATCTTTAAATCGGCTTCCGCCTGGTCGGTCTGCAACTCCGCCCCGATGTTTTTACCGACGTCGATGTCTGCAATATCAATGGAGAGTATCTCGAACGCCGTCCCAGAATCCAGCCCTTTTTCCAAAACGACCTTGGAGATGGAGTCAGGGTTTTCCAACACCAATTTGTGAGAAGCGGAAGAACCGATGGAAGATACGATCCCCTCTCCCACACGGGCCAGGATGGTTTCTTCTCCGGCGCCGCCGACCAACCGCTTGATGTTGGCGCGCACCGTTACCCGGGCCTTGGCAATCAACTGGATACCGTCTTTGGCCATTGCCGCCACCGGAGGTGTATCAATCACCTTGGGATTTACGCTCATCTGTACGGCTTCAAATACATCCCGGCCGGCCAAGTCGACCGCCGTAGCGATCTGGAAGGTCAGATCGATGTTCGCTTTGGAAGCGGAAACCAGCGCATGTACCACCTGTTGTACCCGTCCACCGGCTAAGTAGTGCGCTTCCAACAGATCCCGGTACAACTCCAACCCGGCCTTTTTCCCTTCGATCAGTGCGCCCACGATCACCGAAGGCGGCACTTTCCGCCAACGCATCAGGACCAACTGCAACAGCGATATTTTGACATCCGATACCAACGCCTGGAACCACAATCCCAGTGGAATAAAATACAAGAACAACCAGATCAAAAACAGGCCACCTGCAATAAGGGCGATCAATACAAAAGCGCTACTCTCCATGTTCCGAAGTTTTTAGTTTAACGACTATTTTATCTTTGAATACTTTCACAACTTCCACGGGTTGGTGGGGATCCACATACCCGCTCACCGACTGCCCTTCCACCGTAATGTCCCCGATTTGCACCTGCCCCATCGGCGCCAAACGCCCGACAGCCACACCCGTATCTCCGGGTTTGATGGCAGTGTCCACACCTTCCACCGCACCCTCTATCTTAGAGTGCAGGCTAAACCGTTTCCATGTTTTTGCCTGCAAGGCGTACCAGGTCAATATACCGCATATCACCGCCACGCCCAGCAAAACAAAGTGCCCGGTCGGCGTTCCGAAAAATGCGTAACCAAAATAGACGGAGGCGCAGATCGACAGGAAACCCAAGATGCCCGCCACGCTCACGCCCGGAATCACCAAAAATTCCAATAACAACAAAACGATGCCGACGGCTACCAGCATGATCAAGATGAACCATTCCATAACTTTATCTGTTTTATATTTTCCGGCAGACGCCTTACCCCCGCCATTCGATTGGCTAAGATAGAAATAATTTCTGTACCAAAGAAAAGAAATTTTTAGGACACCTTCAGTTTTTTTGCGGCTTGTTTGCACTATTAATGCAACGCTACTGCGCTTCTACCGTACAATCTTCGACAATCGAAACGGGAATAAACTTAAATTAATTTATTATTCATTAAATCTTCATCAAAATGAAAAAATTATTCAAAAGTGCGATCATGGCTGTGACAGCCATGGCTGTTGTAGGCTTTGCAAGCTGCAACAAAGACGACAATATGGGCGGTAAAAATCCCGGCGAAGGAAAAGAGGCCGTTCTTAAGGTTACGCTTAAAACCCCGACTGCCCGATCTACGAGGTTCGCCGGTACCGCCACTGCAGCAGACAACACTGAGATTAAAAATTTCAGCGTCTTCGTTATCGGAGGGGACGGATACATCTGGAAAGGTCACTTCGACGTGTCGACCCAAACGGTCACGGGTGACGGAACTCAGTTGGATGTTTCCGGGAATGATCCGGTTGGGACGATGGATGTGACGACCGATGCGCAAAAGGTCTATGTTATAGCCAATGCGGGCGACCAGACCGGCAATTACTCTACTCAAGCCGATTTGGAATCAGAGTCTGTGACGAAACTGATCAATCTTTCGACTCAATACACCGACCCGTGGGCGACCGGTATCGTTGGCACTCTGAATTTTAGATTTGTTAATGGCGTACAGACGGCTAATGCAACGGCAACTCCCACATTTATTGCATCCCGTATCACGGTGACAGTGGACAACCGCATGGAAAACTACGGAAATCCGAATACCGTTGTGTTGAACGACGTTGCAGTGATGAACGCCCGCGGCCAATCCAAACTGTTCCCCGGCGCCGGGAGTCGTCTCATTCCGACAACGTATGGCGCGAACAGGAAATTCTATGAGGGTGTTCCCAACGGGACTTCACCGGTGTTCCAGTATTACCCAGCGGTAGGTACGTTTACTCCGGATACGGATAAGCTGGTCGAAGAGTATACCCATGTGATGTCGCCTCAGACATCGGCCTATTATTTCTATGTTTTTGAGAACGATGCACTGGCGGAAAATACGTTCCCCACCATAATTACCATCGTGGGAACCCACTCCAATGGCATAGATAAGACCTATTTCCCGGTGCACCTCGCGCCTTATGAAGTATGGGCGAGCGATTCCGGCGCCGCACCGTTCACCACGGACGGCGGCCTTCTCCGCGGTAAAAGCTACGACATAACGATCACCCTCACCGGCAATGCGGCAATTGACGGCGGTGGTGGTGTCGATGACCCGACCGTGAACGTCGAGAACGCTGTCGTGCTCGTTACTATCAGTATCAACGACTGGGTTCCGGTCCTTTTGCACAAAGTGCTTTAATCAAACTTCTGGCCTATTACCGGCCTTGAAAGGTATGCGCCCCTTGGGTGGGGCGCATACCACAAAAATTAAAATTCAGATGCCATGATGAAAAACAGAGTTAAGAACAAACTTTCCGGAGTGTTGTGCCTCGCCGCACTGGCATCGATAACGGCGGGGTGTATCAAGGAGGAGCTAAAGGAGTGCCCGCCGGCCGCGTCTAACGTGAAGATAGATTTCACGCTCTTCGACGAACAGAGTTTGTTTGCGGACGAAATCGCGTCGGTGATCGCGGTACTCTTCGACGAGCAGGGAACCTACATTCCTCCCGCGATGACACTCGACAAGAACACACTGGATCAGTACGCGGGTGTGGAACTCGCACTTGCTCCGGGCGATTACCGCATGGTCTTCTGGGCCAACGTGGGCACCAATACCGAGATCCAGGTCGTGGACGGTGTCCCCATGATCACCTATAAGGATATCGACGGAACCCAGGAACAGGTGCTCAGCAACGGCGATCCGGTGTGGTACGCCCCCGCCGTGGCTACGACCCGTGTAGATGTGAACGCACAGCCGCTCGAACACTACGCATTCACGGTTCCCGCCGACGGGAATTTCACCGATCGGGTCGCTTTTACCCAGACCCACAATTCGGTAAATGTCTATATTCAAGGGGTTCCGTTAAATCCAGTCTCAATGCCGACCGTCGAGATCACAGGTCTTGCCTGTGCGGCGAAGTTTTACGGGATGGCACCTCTGGACGAGCCTCTTCCTTGTGTAACCTCCTCCATCCAAACGGTCATGGCGCAAAAAGACAACAAATCTTATGCGCTGGCGGGGTTCGAGACTTCCCCTCTGGGAGATATGGCGAGCATGTATCTCGTGGTCAAAAACGCGGCGGGCGATGAGATTTACCGTGTTTTGTTGAGCGATGCCATCGCGCAGAGCGGTGCCGACCCCACTGCTCACGAGATAAACCTGCTCCTCACGTTCAACGACAACGGCGATTTCGATTTCACCGTGAAGATATCGGAATGGGAGCACGATGATTTAAGAATAGTTGCTTAGAAAATACAGCGTATGAAACAACATATGATATTCGTAAAGAGTTTGATCCTCGCAGCGATGGGCCTTTCGTCCGTATCGTGCGTGCAGAACACCGATCTTGGGGGGACAGGAGTTCCGGGGACGGACGAGGTATCGGTCTATTTCCGGGCGAATATGTCCGGCGTCGGACATATTGCCACACGCGCAGCCGACAATGGTGAGTTCGCGGTAAAGAAGATCGACGTGCTGGTGTTTACACAACCCAGCGGCACGGAAGATTTCATCTACCAATATAGGACTGTGGGCCGACGCCTTGATCAGCCGGGGAACACTTTCGTCGATTTCGAGGCGTATCTCACTCAGAACACAGATCCGGTTAAGTTGCTGATTGCAGCCAACTGTCCCGACGGATTGTTGGACGGGTTGACGACTCCCGGCCCCACCGAAACCGTTGTGCGCGAGCAGTTGTTTACCTCTGTTGTCGATTTCTCGCAAAGTATTCCGATGACCGGGGTGGTGGAGTTGACTTCGCTGCCGGCGACGATGGGTACCGTCCGCTTTTCGTTAATACGCTCGGTCGCCAAAACAACGGTTGCCGTCGATTTGAGAGCAGATTCACCCGCATTCAGACTCTCCGGCGTAACGGTTTACCGCACCCACACCTCTTGGCAACTATTTCCCGATGCCGGCAATGTTGTCGACGAATCGACCGCCCCGGTGGTGATTGATCCGTCAATTCCGGACAATAATACTGCAACTGCCCCCGAGGTCGATGTGAGCGAGTCGCAATTCTTCTGCCAATATCTTGCC
This sequence comes from Odoribacter sp. UBA944, assembly GCA_002293375.1. GTDB lineage: Bacteria > Bacteroidota > Bacteroidia > Bacteroidales > Marinifilaceae > UBA944. The sequence goes on along the minus strand of DBDA01000021.1, from coordinate 225,449 downwards.
GAATGCCCGAAATCCGATGAAAATAATGCAATCTGTATCATTGTAGGCGGTTATTACGATACCGACGACACCCCCAGCTATTACCGCATCGACTTCGGCAAGGAGGATTACATAGATACCCGGCCGATGGGCCAGGTATTGCGCAATTACTGGTATCGATTCACCATCGTCGGAGTCACCGCCAGAGGTTATCCCTCTGTGGAAGATGCGGTCAGTCATCCATCCACCGGACTGCTGACCACTGTTCTACCGTGGAATGGCGGCGGCAATACCGAATACTATTTCGGAGACGGCGATTTTGTACAATTAACCGATGCCAGCCTGACCTTGTACAACAATGCGCTAAATCCCGCCACGTTGGTCTTCGTTACGAGCGGGGCGCCTTTTACCCTGACCGCAAGCAGTATGGCCGGACAACAGTTCAATTCAGAGGATTTCGATGCCGAGAATGCAACAGGAAACATATACGGAAAGGGTTCGGAAGGGAACAATTTATTTCAGTTCCGGTTGCTATACCAACCTTTACTTGAGACAGTCGGTATGCGATATTTTGTTATAGCCATCTTCGGCCTTATAGAAGGTGATATGACCCCGGAGGTTATCGAAATCCACACGGGGAATGGCCTGCTGACCATCCAGGTCCCCGTTCTGCGCGAGGAAGATTCGAGCGTGGTTGACATCCCCTATACGGCAGTCTCTCCGGCACAATCACAATGAATATAGTATCAAACAATACAAAGCTATGAAACCTGCCATATACAGAAGCCTGCTCCTTGCAGCGATCGGCCTTGCAACGGCTTGTACCCGAGAGACAGGAATATCCATGCCGGCGTCGGGTGATGTAAATGTACACTTCCACATACGCATGCCCGGGCATACGCCGGTTGTCACACGGGCTGCCGACATAGAGGCCGCCGTGAATCGGATCGCCCTGTTGGTTTTTCAGCAGGAAGACGGTACGGGTGAGTTCCTTTACCAATATACGGCTGAGTCCCGCAATTTCTCTCAGGACGACGATACCGAAGCCGATTTCGAAGCCATGCTTCGTGTGACGGACGAACCGGTGAAACTGCTGGCCATTGCCAACTATCCGGACGGATTGTTGAGCGATATCGCCGTGAATACCCCCGAGGCCGAAGTGCGCAAAGCGCTGATCGGCACTACGAGCAGCCTACAGGGGATGCCTATGACCGGGGTCAAAGAGGTGGCGGGCATTACGACGGGTATGGGCACCGTTCGAATACCGATGCTGCGATCAGTCGCCAAGATAACGATAGACATGGCGCCGGGAGTCGACAATTTTGAAATGTTGAGCATCCGGATCTACCGTTCTTTTGAGGAGTTTCAATACTTCCCAGATTTGGGCGCAATACTGAATGAGAACGGCGACGGAGGTACCCCGATGGCCAGCATCGCGTCGATACCTGAAAAAACAACCGCTACGATCATTCGGGTGCCTCCTATAGAAAATTATTACTATAATTTTATAACTGAGAGTGTCGCAAACGACGTTTGGGACGAGGCAATGTGTATCGTCGTGGGCGGCTTGTTCGATGGCTCCGAAACCGAGACCTACTACCGCATGGACTTCGACACCGATCCCGGCGCCCCGATCGCTAACCTCATGGGGCAGGCGCTGCGTAATTTCTGGTACCAGTTCACGATCCTGTCGGTCAGCGGCCCCGGCTGGCCTACTCCGGAGGATGCGGCCAATACCCCCGCCACAGCGTTGGAAGCCACCGTCCTGCCGTGGAGCGGCAACGGGGATACCGAATATTATTTCGGCAAAGACCGCTACATTATTCTGAGCAAGGCCGAACTGACGCTGGGTACCGAAGTCGGAGATGAAGACTTGCTCTATATTACCACCAGCGAACTCCCCTTCACGGTCACTTCGGAACGCGATCCTGACAATAGGGGGCCGGTAAGTACCTTCCCGGAGGGCTTAAAAGCGTCATTTACAGACAATATGAACTTCGATCTGACAGACGTCGGCGGTGTTCCGCCCGGACAACGGAAATGGGCACTGAGGGTCACAGCCAAAACGACCGACCCGACCGATGATTATATGATCCTGACTGCGGCGGGCGGCTTGATAAATATCCGTATCTATGTGAGGCGCAGCTCCCAATTATCCGTTGAGCGAATCGGCACGTTGGAAACTGTGCCCAATACGGGAACACCCGACCGCACGACCGGCGAGTATAGCCATTACGTCGAGTATAAGGTCCACATTCCGGAAGCAAGGACCTGGAGCGCCACGATAACCGCCCAAGGGTGGGTTTCGGGCAGTTCGACAGACCCGCATCCGGCTTATTTACTGGATCCTGCCACCGGCCAACCCGTCGGAACGACAATCTCGGGGCAAGCCGGCACGACCACCCTGCGCGTGGGCTTCGACCAGCTCTTCTATCCGAAAATCAATGAGTCGCCTGTGGCAACGATCACGGTCTATCTTGACGGTTCGCCTTTGTTGTCGCAAACCTTTACTGTCGTGCAGGATCCGCTGCCGCTTCCGACCACCTATTTTCCGACCCTCAATGTGTTCGATGACATGCTTCAGAGTCTGGTGGATGGGAGAGGCATAGAAGCTTTTACTTCTTACCTGAAAAACTCGGCACTCTACGGCCCGACAAATGGCGTCGTGCCTATGCCAACATTCCGACTCACATCCTGGATCGTATTTGATACGGAGGTGGTGGATATAGATGCATCCTATCGTTTCCTGTACACGAACTTCGACTTATCCGCTGCAAGCAAATTCTCACAAGTGCGGCACGATGCTGTGAATACTTTCTGGCAGAAGTATGGCAACGAGCGCATCCTCTTCTATCTGTTAGATGTGCCTTACAGCGGCGCCGACGGAATCTTCGCAGGGGCTACCGGCACTTCGAGCCGTGAGTCAGTGCTTTCGATGCTCGGCATGCGCTACCTGGCACCGGGCGACGCAACGACCACGGTTACTATCAAGTCCGCGATGGCGACCACTCCCGTTTACCGTTACCTGACTCAGGACGGGCCGTTCGGCGCAGTGAACCTTGCAAATGTCAGCTATGCCCACAATACCCACCCCAGTGGAGTCGATCCGGGCTCGTTGCCCACAACGGCCGTACCGGTTCTTGTCGATGCGGATAACGGAGCTGTGCTCCTGCTGATCGATCCAGGTAACGGAGTCGTCTTTTTGGGCGAGGACGATATTATCGGCCCGGGATACGTTGAAGCTTCGGTCATGGCGGCAGGAAAGGGAGCAGGCGATGACAAGAGCCGTTTCCTGGCCAACCTGATCGCCTATATTGTCAATTGCGGTCAATACGGATCGGGCTTCGCCGACCTGTTCCTGCCCGGGAACGAGGTGCTGTACAACGCTGCATTCCCGCCGGCACCGTAAAGCCGTTCCGGCACGATGAGGTGAACCCAGTTATTTTCGGGAAAAGAGGTCGACGGGTTGTCAGTCGGCATTTTTCGTATCGTTTTTGACGGTATTCGTTATCTCGGCGGCATTTTTTAACGTCCAGTCGATCAGGCTGTAGAGCGGCTTCATCAGGCTGCAACCCAGCGACGTGAGATTGTACTCCACGCGCGGAGGGATCTCTGCGTACATCGTGCGTGTCAGGAGTTTGTGTGCCTCTAACGTGCGCAGGGTCGTGGTGAGCATTTTTTGCGAGATGCCGGGCGTGGCCTTCATGAGCTCGTTGAACCGCATCGTACCGCGTTCATTGAGTAGCACCAAGACCTGCAACGACCACTTATCACCGAAACGATCGATGATTCCGCACGCTGGACACACCTCCCGAAAATTAGTTGAATCTTTTTTCATCTTTTTCTATCTGATTTTCAGCAATGGTTTCTTCTGTGTAACCATCTCACCTACATGTTAGTTCTTTTTTTATACTAAGTCACTATCTATCTTTGTGTCATACAAAAGTACTAAAATTATGGAACAACAACATTTCGACGGCCAGATCTGGCGACCTCCGTTCGAAGCGAACTCGGTGTTGCTTCAGGCGACCGTGGGCTGCTCGCACAATGACTGCAAATTTTGCAGCCTCTACCACGGCACACGCTTCCGGGTCTCACCCGTCGCCGAGATCGAACATGATTTGAAGATCGCGGCGAAGTATCAACCTCATGCACGACGGGTATTTCTAACGGGAGCTAATCCGTTTGTGCTCAGCTATAACAAGCTGGTAAATATCGCCCTTGCGATCCACGACTACCTGCCCGAAGTGAAGAACATCGGCGGTTTTTCCCGTATCACCGATATCGCCGCAAAATCGCCGGCTGAGTGGAAAGACCTGCACCGCCTGGGTTACGACCGCATTGCGATAGGCATCGAATCGGGTGACAATGCCACGCTCGAATTTATGCGAAAGGGCTACATCGCCGCCGACATTGTCGAGCAATGCCTGAAACTTCAGGAGGCCGGGATCGAGTACAACTTCACCTACTTGAACGGGCTGGCGGGCGTGGGGAACGGACAGCGCAACGCGCTCGCTTCGGCGGAAGTGTTTAGCCGGTTGCGACCGTTCGCCATCTCGATTGTGTCGTTGACGGTCTTCCCGGAATCGGATTTATACACAGAAGTTGCGACCGGAACGTTCATAGAATCGTCCGAGCGTGAAAGGCTCGAAGAGTTGAAAACACTCATTTTCAACCTGATGCCCGACACGCCTGTAACAATCCTAGCGAATACCATCTCCAACCCCGTGCCGCTGGTCGGCTACTTGCCCAACGAACGCGCCAAGCTCGTTGCCGAGATCCAAAACATCCTCGACACCGTCAGCGAAGATGAACTCACCAGGTACCGCAGCAGCATCCGGTCGTTGTAAAGCTGTTTTTTCGTCAACGAGGGTGACGGAAAGCTAATCCATGTTCAAAATAATTCCGTACATTTGCACGACACACATTTTTCCGGATGTTTCCGGTTGAACCACGTACAATGAGCGACCAAAGATTGACATACGACGGAGATTTCTGCCCGGCAGGGGAGCATTTCAACGAAGAGAATACCACAGAATTAGCATATCACTACCGGGAGATCCTGCGGTTGCTGGGCGAAGATCCGGAGCGCGAGGGGTTGGAGAAGACGCCGCTCCGGGTAGCGAAGGCGATGCAGTTTATGACCCGGGGATACCACCAGGACCCGGAGAACATCCTGCGATCGGCTGTATTTAAGGAGGATTACAAACAGATGGTCATTGTCAAGGACATCGAGCTTTACTCGCTCTGTGAGCACCATTTGCTAACGTTTTACGGAAGGGCTCACGTGGCGTATATTCCGAATGGCCATGTTACCGGATTGAGCAAATTGGCCCGGGTGGTGGAGGCTTACGCCCGTCGGTTGCAAGTGCAGGAACGCCTAACCAACCAGATCAAAAATTGCATCCAAAACACCTTGCACCCGCTGGGGGTGGCCGTTGTCATCGAAGCCCATCACCTCTGCATGTCCATCCGGGGCGTGCAGAAGCAGAACTCGATCACCACGACCTCCGATTTCAGCGGCGCGTTCGAGAAGTTGGCGACCCGGGAAGAGTTTATCCGGCTGATCAGCTCCAAATTGCATTAATCACTTAAAAACTACCGTATGAAGCGAGCATTTGTTTTTCCCGGACAGGGAGCCCAGTTTGTCGGCATGGGGAAAGAGTTATACAACAACTCACCCAAAGCAAAAGAGTTGTTTGAAAAAGCCAACGAAATTCTGGGTTTCCGGATCACCGACCTGATGTTTGACGGCACCGACGAAGATCTGAAGCAAACGAAAGTGACCCAGCCGGCTATTTTTTTGCACTCCGTGATATTGGCGGACAGCCTGAAAGAGACTCCCGACATGGTGGCCGGGCACTCTTTGGGAGAATTTTCCGCCCTTGTGGCCGCCAAAGCGCTCTCTTTTGAGGATGGCCTGCGTTTGGTGCACGCACGCGCTTTGGCCATGCAGAAAGCCTGTGAGGCCAACCCCTCCACAATGGCGGCCGTACTGAACCTGGAAGACGAAAAGGTGGAAGAGATCTGCCGCTCCGTCGACGAAGTGGTGGTTCCGGCCAACTACAATTGCCCGGGCCAGATCGTCATCTCCGGAAGCAACAAGGGGATCGAGATCGCTTGCCAGAAATTGACGGAAGCCGGCGCCAAACGGGTGCTTCCCCTAAATGTAGGCGGCGCTTTCCACTCTCCGCTGATGGAGCCTGCCCGGCAGGAGTTGGCTGCCGCTATCAACCAAACCCGTTTTTCTGTTCCGATTTGCCCGATCTACCAGAATGTGGATGCGAAACCCTACACGGATCCGGAAAAGATCCAGCAAAACCTGATCGCTCAGTTGACCGCTTCTGTCCGGTGGACGCAGATCATGAAGAACATGATCGCGGACGGAGCAACCTCTTTCTTAGAGATCGGGCCGGGCAAGGTGCTGCAAGGATTAATCAAAAAAGTGGACCGGGAGATGGAGACGGATGGGATCCAGTAAGATATGAGAGATCATCGGAGAATAATTTCGATAAAATGATAAAAAAAGTTCCTTCGGGAACTTTTTTTGCAATTTATTTATACTTTTATTGGTTCGTTACGGAATCCATCGGAAAAACGCAAAGGTATGCCTGTCAGAAACCTGAAAAAAAGATTGAACATCGCCTTCCGGGTGGGCGCCCTACTGGTTATTTGTTGCCTGATCGTATACCTCTTTCCCAAAACAGGCAGTTTCCAGTATGAATTTGTGAAAGGCATGCCCTGGCGGTACGAAACGCTCTATGCGCCCTTTGATTTTCCCATATACAAAACAGACAACGAACTGGCGGAGGAACGGGAAAAGATCACGAAAGAACATCCCCCCATTTTCAACCGGAACGAGCAGGTCAAGGAACAACAGGTCGCCCTGTTCGTCTCTGCTTCGAGCCCCTTAGAGGAAGGGGAGCATAGTGCCTCCCTGCAGGCTGTCCAAACTGAATTGGAGCGGTTGTATAACCGCGGCATCCTTCAGCTGCCGGAAGAGTATGCTGCCGGAAACATCCGGACGGTGAAGATCGTACACGAAAATTTCGGAGCAGATGTGGGTATCAGTCAAGTTTATACGTTAAAAGAAGCATACGAATCCCTCACCAGCTTTATCGGCCGCCTTCACCTGCCGGCGGAGTGGAAAGAGCAACTTTTAGATCTGGATCTGAACCATTTTCTCCGCCCGAATCTGGAATTTGACGATACAAAGACCAAACTCCAGCTTGCCGACGAACTGCGAAATGTCAATCCGACCCAAGGGTTGGTACACAACGGAGAGGTGATCATCGCCCAGAGGGAGTTGGTAACGCCTGAAAAGATCAAACTGCTCAACTCGCTGCGAAAAGAGTTTCAGCACAACACCGGATCTACTCTGGACAGCCTGAGGCTTACCGGTGGGCAGATCATCCTGATCCTGGCTTCCCTTCTGGTGTTTTCCCTCTTTTTTTATTTTTCGAAAAAACGGATCTTTTACGACAACAAAAATTTTATTTTTCTGTACGGCTCTTTCTTGGGAACAGTGCTGTTGGGAAGCGCCGGTTACTATTACAACATCGACATGCTGGTCCTGCCGGTGCTGTTTTTTGTGATCATTGTCAACACCCTCTTGGGAAGCCGTTCCGCACTCTACCTGTTGTTGGGGTCTTCCCTGCTCATCTCCTATTTCGCTCCGAACAGTTACGTCTATTTGTTCATGCAGATCGCCGGAGGTATTGTGGCCATCTTCAGTTTGGCCCAAATGCAGCGAAGAGGGCAGATGTTTATCTCCCTCCTTTTCATCTTCCTGACATACGCGGCGGTCTATACGGCCATGACCTTGATACAGGACGGTGATATCGGGCTGACATTCCTGTTCGGAATTGTCTGGCTGTTGATCAATTGCCTGTTGTTGAGCTTAGCTTATCCGGTCATCTACCTGTTTGAAAAATTGTTCGGATTTACCTCGGACATTACGCTGATGGAGCTCTCCAATCCGAACCATCCTGCATTGCGGGCCTTGACCAAAAAGGCACCCGGCACTTTTCAGCACTCCCTGATGGTGGCCAATCTGGCGGAAGAGGCCATCTACCGCATCGGCGGAAGCCCGTTGCTGGTCCGCACGGGTGCATTGTACCACGATATCGGGAAGTCGATCGAACCTGTTCTGTTTATTGAAAACCAGACGGGAGGGATCAACCCGCACGATCGGTTCGATTTTGACGAAAGCGCCCAGCATATCATCGGGCATGTGACAAAAGGGGTGGAGTTGGCGAAAAAATACAACCTGCCGGAGGAGGTCACCAACTTTATCCGCACCCACCACGGAAAGAGCAAAGTCAAGTATTTTTACCACTCGTTCCAAAATAAATACCCGGATAGAGAAGTGGATGAATCCCTCTTTACATACACCGGCCCGGACCCCGTAAGTAAAGAGGCCTCTGTGCTGATGATGGCCGATGCGGTGGAGGCCGCTTCCCGGACGTTGAAAGAAAAAACAGAGGAGAATATCAGCAAGTTGGTAAATGATATTATCGACGGGCAGGTAAACGAAGGACGCTATCAAAATGCCGAGATTACCTTCCGGGACATTGCAACTGTCAAACAGGTCTTTACGGAGATGCTGGCCAACATATACCACTCCCGGATCGTCTATCCGAAACTGAAACAGACGGAAAAGCCGGAAGAGAGATCCGGAAATTCCCCGGAGTAACAGGCAACATACAGCGAATCAAAATCTACTGATATGACACAAAAAGCCATTACGATCAAGGATCTGGCCGCCAGGCTCCAGATTTCGGTATCCACTGTCTCCAGGGCTTTGAAAGACAATCCGGAGATCAGCCAGCAAACCCGGAAAGCGGTGCAGGATCTGGCGAAAGAGTTGGGATACCGTCCCAACCCCATAGCAGTAGCATTGAAGACACACAAAAGCCACACTATCGGCATTGTCGTTCCGGAAATTGTCAATACTTTTTTTGCTACTGTGGTGAAGAAAGTGGAAGAGGTAGCGGACAAATACGGATACAATGTCCTGGTAGCTTCGTCCAATGAAAGTTTTGAGAAAGAGAAGAAGAACATCGAGGTCTTTTTGGCCAATCGGGCAGATGGGATCATCCTTTCGATCTCCAAGGCAACCACTTCCCATGAACACATCAAGGATATCCAACGGCAGGGGATCCCACTGGTGCTGTTTGACCGGACGACTAAAGAACTGGAGGTCTCCAAGGTCATTGCGGACGATGCGGATGCCGCCTGTAAGATCGTACAGCACCTGATCCACGGCGGAGCAAAGAGGATCGCCCTCCTGACCGGCCCTGAACACATGTCCATCGGAAAGAACCGGATGAAAGGGTATTTGAAAGCAATGACCGCCAATAAATTGGATATCAGCACCGATTACATCATCCGGACAGAAGACTTCTCCGTCAGATCGGCCATTGAAGCGACCCGGAAATTGCTGGAGATGCCGGAGAAGCCCGATGCCATCTTCGGGATCAACGACGATATGGCCATCGGCGCCATCGAAGCGATCAAGGAGAAGGGATTTCGAATTCCGGAGGATATTTCGGTGTTCGGTTTTTCCAACTCCAAGCGTTCGCACTACATGCATCCTTCGGTCAGTACGGTGAATCAGTTTCCGGAAAAGATCGGGGAAGTAGCGGCGGAATTGCTGTTTGAACAACTCCTCAATCCGAAACACGCCCGGATCCGGGAAGAGGTGGTGAACAGCGAACTGATCATCCGGGAGTCGTCTGACCGCTCTTTTCTGAAAAATTGAACGGATCTTTCTGCTCCGAAACGGGAAATATATCAGAATGAACCATGGATATTGTCGTTGAAAATCTCTCCAAGTCGTTCGGATCGCAAAAAGCGATCGACTCCCTCTCTTTCCAGGTAAAGAGAGGAGAGATACTGGGCTTTCTCGGGCCAAACGGCGCCGGAAAAACGACCACCATGAAGATCATCAGTTGTTTTCTCTTTCCGGATGCCGGGAATGTACAGGTCGGTCAATACTCTGTCCGGAAGCACGCAGCGCGCATCAGGCAGCACATCGGATACCTGCCCGAACACAATCCGCTTTATGACGAGATGAATGTGATCGATTTCCTGCACTTCATCGCCCGGATACACAACATTCCGCGCTACAAGATCACAGCCCGTATTTTGGACATGCTCCGGCTGTGCGGTTTGGAAAAAGAGAAATACAAGAACATCCGGGAACTCTCCAAAGGATACAAGCAGCGGGTCGGATTGGCGCAGGCCCTGATCCACGACCCCGAAGTGGTCCTTTTGGACGAACCGACTACCGGTTTAGACCCGAACCAGATCGTAGAGATCCGGGAGATGATCCGGATGATCGGACGGGAAAAGACCATTATTTTCAGTTCTCATCTCCTGACGCAGGTGGAGGCCACCTGCAACCGCGTACTGATCATTCACAAAGGCAAAATTGCTGCGGACGGTACTTCGGCGGAGTTGCGACGGACCTATACGGAGAAGTTGTTGCGATTGGTGGTTGAAGGCGGGAACACAAAAGCGGTTTTCGATCTGCTGGCCGGGATTCCTGATGTGGATGATGTGGAGATCACGGAAGAGAACAGTTTCCGGATACAGGCCGGCAGGAACGCTCCGGTCGAAAAAGATATTTTTCAACTCTGTGAAGCAAACGGCTGGTATATCAAGGAGTTGGTTCCCATAGAGGAACGATTGGAAGATATTTTCCGGCAGGTAACCCAATCTTCCTAATCACAATGAGAACAATCGGCATATTGATTCGCAAAGAGCTGGAAAACGCCTTTAATTCGTGGGCGATCTACACCGGTTATCTGCTCTTTTTCTGTGTCTGCGGATTTGCCTGCTGGCTATCTCCCGATAATGTATTCGTACTCGGACAGGCCGATATGACCCCTTTTTTTACGGTTATCAACTGGATCGCCTTTTTTATCATCCATGCGTTGGCCATGAAATCCGTCGCTGACGAAAAAAAGAACGGGACGCTGGAGCTGTTGCTTACCAAGCCGGTCACTACGTCTCAATTATTAGCCGGGAAATTCTGTTCGCAGTTGATCATTGTCGGGATCGCATTGCTCCTGACGCTCCCGTACTATTTTACCTTGATGGGGCTGGGAGCGATGGACCACGGAGCTGTCTTGCTCGGTTATTTCGGACTGATCCTGACAAGCGCCTGCTACATCAGCATCGGCCTGTTTGCCTCTTCCGCCGCCAAAACCTCCATCTCCGCTTTTTTTATCAGTTTGGGAACCGGCCTCTGTTTTCAGGTGTTGTTCGGGCTTCTGGCAAGCCAGATCCATTTTGGCCCGGTAGCCGACCTGTTCGGCTTTCTCTCCCTGTCCGAACATTTCGAATCCCTGAACAGAGGGGTGCTCGATACTCGGGACGTACTCTATTTCCTGTCGGTGATCGTCCTGTTTCTGGCTTTGGCCAGATTGTATGTCAACAAATACAGGTATTAACAAAATGGTATGAAGAAAGAGATCGGCCATATCCTGTACATAACGCTGGGCATCGTTGCGGTGAATGTGTTATCGGTGTTCCTGTTTCTCCGGTTGGATTTTACCGCCAACGAACGGTATTCTCTCAGTCCGGTCAGCAAACAGATGGTCCGGACCAACACGCTTCCCGTCACGGTCGATTTTTATGTGACACAGAATCTGCCGCAGGAGCTGAACAAGTTGGCCCAAGAGTTTATCTATCTCCTGAAAGAGTATAAATCTTTCAGCCGGGCAAATTTTACGATCAATACGATCTTTCCGGATGATGACCTGAAAAGCCAGAAAGCCATTGCGGCGGGGATTCAGCCGATGCTGATCGAGATCAGTGAACGGGATTTTGAAAAAGTCCAGAATATCTACCTGGGAGCCTCTTTTCTGATCGGGAACAAACGGTACACGATCCCTTTTATCAACAACCGGACCCCGTTGGAATACGAGATCACCTGCCTGTTGAAGTTGGCCGCCGATACTGTTAAGCCGCATATCGGATTGATACAGGGGCACCGGGAAGCGATCCTGGGGGAGATGCCGCAACTGATCAATGAACTCTCCCAACTGACGGACATCTCCCTTGTAGACCTGAACCGGTACAACGACCTGAATCACTTTAATGTACTCTGTATTATTGCTCCCAAAGATACCTTTTCCCTGCGCGAGCGAAAAATGTTAGACGATTACCTGAGCCGCGGAGGACGCCTGTTTATCGCTTTGAACCATGCCGTCGGCCAATTGAACAGAAATCAAAATACCGGCTTTATCAATGCGACCGGTATAGAGGATTTTCTGGAAGAGAAAGGGTTAAAGATCCGGTACGATTTTGTCATCGACAACAACTGCGGCTCCATTCCGCTGAATTTGCACAAAAACTATCCCTATTCCGGCGGAGCGATCAGTTTTCCCTATCTGCCGGTGATCACCCATTTCAGCAAACACACCATTACCCATGGACTAAAAGCTATTCTGCTGCCGTTTGCCAGCAGTATCCGGCAGGTCAAAACCAACACAACTTATATCTTCACCCCGTTGGCCACCACCTCTTCCATTGCCGGCAGACAGCAGGCCCCCCTCTTTTTTGACCTGAACAAACAATGGATGCGCCGGGATTTCAACAAGCCTCGCAGCATTGTTGCAGCTTTGCTGACCAACGAAGACAACCACAGTGCCATCGTCGCCATCACGGATGCCGATTTCCTGCTGAACGACATTGGTTTGTATACCCATCCGCTCAGTCCCGACAATGTCAATTTTGCCGTGAACTCTATCGAATGGCTGGCGGACAATTCCGGATTGATCGCACTGCGAAACAAGTTTACCACTTTCCGGTCGCTTGAACCGACGGATGCGTATGTCCGTGCGTTCCTAAAGTACCTGAATTTTCTTTTGCCGTTAGTTATTGTAATCTCTGTTGCAGCGATCCGCTTCCGGATCAAACGCCGGCAGCGGATCAACCGGATGCGTCCCGGATACATTGACTAAAGAAGATGTCCCCAAAGCACTTCTTGGGAATAAAAAAAGTTTGTCTAAGGTGATATTAGACAGACTCTAAAAGGCACTCTTGCAGGTGGGAGTATAAGGCATCGCTGGCCGGAACCAATGGAAGGCGTACTGATGCGCCGGCTATGATACCGCGGATGTGCAACGCCGCCTTGATGCCGGCCGGGTTCCCCTCTGCAAAGAGGGCCTTGTACAATGGGGCCAACCGGTAGTGAATTACGGCTGCCGACTTAAAATCGCCACCGGCCGCAAAACGCACCAAATCGGAGAACTCCTTGGGGCAGGCGTTGGCCACTACGGCAATGACCCCCTGCGCCCCTATGGACATCAAGGGAAGTGTCAGGCCGTCATCTCCGGACACCACGGTAAAATGCGCCGGAACCGCCCGGATAATATCCGTCGCCTGCTCAAGCGATCCCGCAGCTTCTTTCAAGCCGATGATGTTGGAACAATCTTTTGCCAGGCGGATAACGGTCCCCGCCTCCATGTTCATGCCGGTGCGTCCCGGCACGTTGTAGAGGAATACCGGTAACGGGGCGTTCTCGCCAACGTGCATAAAGTGGCGGTACAGCCCTTCCTGGGTCGGTTTGTTGTAATACGGAACAACGCTCAGGATGGCGCTGCACTCCCGGATGTAGGGAAATTTCCGGATCTTTTCCGAGAGTTCGCGGGTATTGTTCCCGCCAAACCCTATCATGACGGGCAAGCGCCCGTTGTTTTCTTCCAGGATAATCCGCACCACCTCTTCCCGCTCTTTTTCGGAAAGCGTAGCCGATTCGGAGGTTGTCCCCAACGCCACCAAATAATCCACTCCGCCGGCAATGACACTGTTAACCAATTTTCGCAAAGAAAGTTCGTCTATTTCACCATCCGGACTAAAAGGAGTGACCAAAGCAACCCCTGTTCCTGTAAACCTGTTCATCTGTTCTTATTTTTATGCCTCTTTTAGTTCTGAAAAAATCTTCGCCGCTTTGCCGATAAAATCCAACGGTCCGGATGCTCCATCGATCATCACATCCGCTTCGAAATGCTCTTTTGGCACTCCGACTTTGCACTTTGCCAGCGATCCTTTCAGGATGTAGTCGATCAGCGGATTGGACTGGTTGGTCAGGTCTAACAGCAGGTCGTACGGGGTATTCATGATCCGGAGCAGTTCTTCGTTCACGATCCTGCCGCTAAAGCTGAGATCCTCTTCCGTTACACAGGTAATTGCATTCGTCGGAATGTCTTTGTTGGCGGCAGGAAGGAAACAGAGTTTGTCCATGGTAATCCCCGGCCATTTGCCGGCGATCTCTTTCAACCATTGCTGCTCCTCCGGATCTCCGACCCAAAATACCAAGCCGGTGTGTATCTTTTCCAATTTCTGATACGTCTTTGTCCGCTCTACACCGGCTGCTCTCCGTTTCAATGAATCCGAGGCTATCCGGTGTATGATGCTTTTCAGAATTTTCTTCATACCTGTCAGCTTAGTCGGCAAAGATACTATTTTCGGACAACAGTGGCAAAAAACGGAGAATTTGATTTGATCGCAAGGTTCACGATAAAAAAACCGACAAAATCTTTGCACGCCTCAATTTCCTTCTCTATCTTTGCACCGCTTTTCAAGTAATGTAAGATTACGGACTCGTAGCTTAATGGATAGAGCACTTGGTTACGGCCCAAGAGGTTGTGGGTTCGACTCCCGCCGAGTTCACCAAAAGATGGAATTTTCCATCTTTTTTTATTTCCCCTTCGAATCAATGATTTCGGTGAGGATGTCGCGCAGGCGAAGGCCGGCTGCCTGCACCATTTTGGGGATAAAACTGTTGGCCGTCATGCCCGGCGTTGTATTCACCTCCAGCATTACGACCTCTGTCCCGACTACAAATCCGTCGATGCGGATGATGCCCCGGCACCGCAATATGTCGTAGATCTCTGAAGCCATGTCCCGGATCTTCTCTGTCACCTCTTCGGAAAAGCGGCCCGGAATGATCTCTTCCGACATGCTGGCGTCGTATTTGGCCTCAAAATCAAAAAATTCTTTTTTGGGTACGACCTCCGCAACGGGAAAGATCACTTTCTTCTCTCCTACCCGGTATAACCCGCATGTGAATTCCCGGCCGTCGATAAAAGCCTCCACCAGTACCTCGTCGCACTTTTCAAAAGCCATCTCCAGGGCCGGACCAAACTCTTCCCTGCCCTTTACTTTCGACACTCCGAAACTGGAACCTTCCGCATTCGGCTTGACGAAGCAGGGAAGCCCGACAGCCTCTATGACCGCCTCCGGATCGTACGATTTGCCTTTCAGCAGAAGCACCGGGTTGGTCACCGGGATACCGAAGCCCCGCAGGTAGTTGGTGCAAGTGTATTTGTCAAATGTCATCGCCTCGCCCAACGCGCCACACGTGGAGTACGGTACGCCCATCATGTCCAGATAGCCCTGTAACAGGCCGTTCTCGCCCGGATTGCCGTGAATGGTAATATAGGCATAATCGATCTGTTTCCTCGCTCCTTCGTACAGAAAGGAGAAGTCGTTCTTGTCCACCGGAATACGTTCTCCGCCGGCTTCGATTGTCCATTCCCTGCCCCGTAGAAGCATGAGGTATTTATCGAATTTTTCTCCGTCTATTTCCGCGTATATATGGTTCCCCGACTTCACCGAGACCTCAAATTCGGAGGAGTTTCCTCCCGCTATCACCACAACCGTTTTCTTCATCGCCTGTTTTTTTATCGATACCAATCCTTTTTTTCGCCCCCAAAAATACAAACTTATTCCACACGGTTATGAATCTGATAAAATATTAAGAGTCTGTTTATATAAACTTGGAAGAGGTAGCTGGGGCATTCTCTCCTTTTGGCCTTTGTTTGGCCTTTAGTCAGCCTTTAGTAGACCGTCGATAGACCGTCCGTAGAGCATCCATAAACTGTCCGTAGAGTGTTATAATACCGTGGCGTTTTTTGTAGGATATGCTTTGGAAGTACCTCTTTTAGCTCCGAAATGGCAGCGTATACAGGTGGAGGATTTGTGTGGTATTTTTTCGGAGAACATGTTTTGTCGTTTGTTTGAGATTGTTTCCCGGAATGTTGTTTGGATGCAATTTAGGGGATTTATTTTATTTTCGGAAGGGGGAGGGGTGTTTTTTTTGGGGGTGCTTGTGAAAAGTTGGGGGTGGAGTCTGTTTAAACAAATGCGGCGCATCTTCGTATATACATCCCAAACAACTATTTATTAATCTGTTCAAGATGAATTTTTCAAAAAAAGACCTCCTCGTCCTCGTCCTGTATTTCGCACTGCTTGCGGTTCAATTTTATGGCATAGACCGGCTGCACCTCTCAGAGAGTGGCTCACTGACCGTTCGCCTGGCGGTCATTTTGCTCAACGCATTTATCGTTTTGTATGCTTACAAAGGGGTGTTGGCTACCGATTGGAAAGATTTCAGGCGACAAAAATGGAGCAAATGGCTCTTTATCGTCGGCGGTTTTATTGTTGTTACCTGCCTCATTACTTTCGTCCGTAACCAAATGGGACACCACGGAGCGGAAGCGTCTGTTGTCGGGACGGCAGCGTCTCCCGAAGAGACGAACGATATCCGGAACCTCCCGCTGTACACCTTTATCTTAACGCTCATCGCCATGTTGGTTCCCCTGCTCTCGTCCGTTACGGAGGAGATCGTGTTCCGATACCTGTTCATGTTCAAACATTCGACGCATAAAATCCTTCTATGCATCTTATTGTTGCTTTCTTCCGCCGCTTTCGGCCTCATCCATTACCAAGTCCGGGGAAGCCTGACGGCCACGATCCCTTATATCTTTGCCGGCCTGCTGTTCGGAGCGTTGTATTTGTGGAAAAAGAACATCTGGTACAACATCTTCACTCACATGCTGTTCAACGGGATCAATGTGGGAATGGCGCTCTTCGGTACTTTGTTCCAACGATTTGCAGGGTAGTACCTAAAATTAAAGAAAAAATTCCTTATATCCAAGGCGACTATTTCCAAAAAAACGCTATTTTTGACGGCGCCGGACAAAATTGAGATCAGGTCCGGCGCAAGTCAGGAATTTTCTTATTAAAACAAATTATAAGCGTATGAAAGTAACAGTTGTTGGAGCAGGGAACGTGGGTGCTACGTGCGCCGACTGCATCGCTCAAAAGGACATTGTCAACGAAGTTGTTCTGTTGGACATCAAGGAGGGGGTTGCCGAAGGGAAATCTCTGGACATGTGGCAAACCGCACCGATCAATGTGTACGACACCCGGATCAAAGGGGTGACGAATGATTACAGCGCCACTGCCGGATCCGATGTGGTGGTGATCACCTCCGGCCTGCCCCGGAAACCGGGCATGAGCCGCGACGATCTGATCTCTACCAATGCCGGTATCGTTAAATCCGTTACCGAAAACATCATCAAGCACTCGCCGGATACGATCATCGTCATTGTGTCCAATCCGTTGGACGTGATGTGCTATTGTGCGTATCTGGCCGCCAAGATCGACTCCTCCCGGGTTTTCGGGATGGCCGGTATTTTGGATACGGCCCGCTACAAGGCGTTTTTGGCTGAAGCGCTGAACATTTCCCCGAAAGATATACAGGCCCTGCTGTTGGGCGGACACGGCGACACCATGGTCCCGCTGCCGCGCTACACGACGGTGGCAGGGATCCCGGTAACGGAATTGATGGACTCCGACCAATTGAACGCCATCATTGAACGCACCAAAGTGGGGGGCGGAGAGCTGGTAAAATTGATGGGTACTTCTGCCTGGTATGCACCGGGTGCGGCTGCCGCCCAGATGGTGGAGGCCATTGTCCGGGATTCCAAGCGCGTCTTCCCTGTATGTACTTTGCTGAATGGAGAGTATGGCCTGAAAAACATCTACCTGGGCGTTCCCGTGGTGTTGGGTAAAAAAGGGATTGAAAAGGTGATCGAAGTTTCTCTGGACAGCGAAGAGAAAAAGTTGCTGGAAGAGTCTGCCAAGGCTGTAAAAGGGGTGATGGACGTACTGGACGGTATGAAGATGTTCTGATCATCTTCTGCGAAGTTCCTCAAGAAGAGGCTGTCTAAAAAGTGAAATTTTAGCGGCCTCTTTTTTTATTCACAAATAAAATATACTTTTGCGCATCAAATTGACGAAATAGATTATTGAATAACATCCTATCAAAAAATCCTAAAATGCAAAACAAAGGAGCGATTTTATTTCTTACCATAGCCCTTGTGTTGGTGAGTGCTTACCAGTTGTTTTTCACGTTCAAGACATCCCGGGTGGAGAATGCAGCGCAGGAGTATGCCGGCGGCGATCCTGTAAAGGAGAGGGAATACCTGGATTCTATGGCGAACGAGACGGTGTACAACTTCTTCGGGGCCACATTTACGTATAAGGAGTGTAAAGAGTTGGAACTTCCGCTGGGGCTTGATTTGCGGGGCGGTATGAACGTGACCATGGAGGTGGATGTGGTGGATGTGCTGAAAAGCCTCTCCAACAACAGCCAGGACCCTGCTTTCCTGCAAGCGTTGAGCGAAGCGTCCCGGTTGCGCGTGACCAATCCGAAAGATTTTGTCACCTTGTTCGGGGAGTCGTTCGCCCGGATCGCTCCGGAAGCGCACTTGGCGTCACCCGATATTTTCGGGACGGTGGAACTGAAAGACCGGATCGCTCCGGGGGCCACCAACCGGGAGGTGTTGGATGTTATCCGTAAAGAGGCCGACGCTGCTATTGATAATACGTTCAATATCCTGCGCAACCGGATCGACCGGTTCGGGGTAGCTCAACCGAACATCCGGAAAGCGGATATTTCCGGCCGGATCAATATTGAACTTCCGGGGATCAAAGATGCACAGCGCGTTCGGAAACTGTTGCAGGGAACAGCCGCGCTGGAGTTTTTCGAAACGTTTGAAAATGCCGAATTCTACCAGAACCTGTCAAATATAAACGACAAGGCCAGGGAGTTAGAGAGCGCCCAGGCAGTGCTGGCCGATACGGTTCAACAAGTGGAAACGGCTGCAGCCGGAGAAGTTCTTCAAGCCCGGGCAGAGGTTCCCCAAAACGAAGCGGACACCGCGGGGGGATTGGAGGAGTTGCTGCAACAGACGGCAGACTCCACCGGTTTGCTGCAAAGCGAAGAGGAGTTCCGCAAGCAGAATCCGCTTTTTGCTTTGTTAAGCCCCGCCATTGACCAGAACGGCGGCCTGCTCAAAAGTTCTGTTATCGGATATGCCCGTCTGAAAGACACGGTTGCCGTAAACAAATTGCTGGCAACACCGCAAATTAAAGCCTTGATCCCGCGAAACGCCCGCCTGATGTGGGAAGCCAAACCCGAGGGCGATATCGTGCCCATGCATGCCATCAAGGTCACGACCCGCGACGGGAAAGCCCCGTTGGACGGCAGTGTGGTGGTAGATGCCAGAACTACTTTTGACGATCGCAGCGGCGCTCCGGTGGTCTCCATGAACATGAACGGGGAAGGCGCAAAGATCTGGGCCCGGATGACCAAAGAGAACAAGGACCGGTGCATCGCGATTGTGCTGGACGGATATGTGATCTCTTCCCCCAATGTAAATGATGAGATCAAAGGAGGAAGCTCTCAGATCTCCGGGAATTTTGACGTGAAAGAGGCCGATGACCTGGCCAATATTCTGAAATCGGGAAAAATGCCTGCTCCGGCACGCATCATCGCCGACGAAATCGTAGGACCTTCTTTGGGGCAGGAGTCTATACAGTCCGGTATGTGGTCGTTTATCATCGCTTTCTGCCTGGTGCTGGTGTATATGCTCTTTTTTTACAGCAAAGGGGCCGGCCTGGCGGCCGATGTGGCCCTGTTGCTGAACCTCTTCTTCCTGTTCGGAGTGTTGGCTTCCATCGGGGCCGTACTGACCCTGCCGGGGATTGCGGGGATTGTATTGACGATGGGGATGGCGGTTGACGCCAATGTGTTGATCTACGAACGCATCGAAGAGGAGAAACGCGCCGGAAAGGGATTGCGTTTAGCCATCAAGGAGGGATATAAAAACGCCTACTCGGCGATCATCGACGGCCAGATCACGACGTTGCTGACCGGTTTTATTCTGTATTACTTTGGAGAGGGCCCGATCAAAGGGTTTGCCACTACGTTGATCATCGGTATTCTGACCTCGCTGTTCTGCGCTATTTTTATTACCCGTTTGCTCATTGAACGCGCTGCGTCCAAAAATGACAACGTGACCTTTACCACCAAACTGACCCAAGGTTGGTTGCGGGATACCAAATTCTCCTTTTTGCAAAAACGGAACGTTTCTTATGTGGTTTCCGGCATTGTCATTCTGATCTCTTTTGTGTTCCTGTTCACCAAAGGGCTGGACAAAGGGATCGATTTTGTGGGAGGACGTACGTATACGGTGGTGTTTGACCAGCCCGTACAGGTGGAGGATGTGGCCGAAAGTCTGGCAGCTGCGTACGGTAGCGCTCCCGAAGTGAAAACATTCGGCAAGGACAATCAGGTAAGGATCACCACAAAGTACAAGATCGATGAAGAGGGGATGGATATTGACGATGAGGTGGAAAGTCTGCTTTACCAGGGGTTGAAGCCGTACTTGGCCGACGGGACCACTCAGGAACAGTTCCTGGAAGTGAACCGCCAGATGTCTGAGAAGGTAGGCCCTGCCGTAGCAGAGGACATTACCCGGGCGGCTATCTGGTGTGTGGTATTGGCGTTGCTCGGCATATTCCTGTATATCATGGTGCGGTTTTCCCAATGGCAATATGGAGCGGGAGCTGTTATCGGCCTGGCCCACAACGTCATCATTGTGATGGGGGTTTTCTCTATCTTCTCCGGCTTGTTACCGTTCTCGTTGGAGATAGACCAAGCTTTTATCGCTGCTATTTTGACCGTGGTGGGGTACTCGATCAACGACACGGTGGTGGTATTCGACCGGATCCGGGAGTACCATACGCTTTACCCGAAGCGCAGCAGTCTGGAGACTACCAACGAAGCGTTGAACTCCACCTTGCGCCGTACGTTCAGTACTTCGCTCTCTACGTTGGTGGTGTTGCTGGCGATCTTTATCTTCGGCGGAACCTCCATCAAGGGATTTGTATTCGCCCTGTTGGTGGGGATTCTGGTCGGGACCTACTCCTCTATCATGATAGCGACCCCGCTCTCTTACGACCTGAGGATGCGGTTTGCGAAAAAAGAGAAAAGCAAGAAGTAATGTATGCATAACTTATTCCTGAAAAGCCGCCTCCGGGCGGCTTTTCAGCTATATTTGTCCCCCTTGAACAGAACTTTAATTTTTTACACGAATGTTATACGATAATTTTGCCATGCTCACGAAGCGGGAGCTTTTGTTCCGGATCGTCCAGTTGTTGAAAGAGGATGAGCTGGTATCCAAGGTAAAATACATTCCGGTGGAGATGCGCCCCCGCAATAAAAGACCGATCCGCTGCTGCGTACACAGAGACCGGTACATCCTGAAGCATAAAATTATCTCCATTCTCGGATTTGAGATCAGCGATGAAGAGATCGACCTGATCCACCTGTCGGATTTTGCCCGCATGGCGATGGCGAACAAAAACCGGAAAGAGAATATCCTCTCCGTCGTGCACGAAGCGTGTTCTGCCTGCAACCAGTCGCAATACGCCGTTACCAATATGTGCAGAGGTTGTGAAGGACGCCCCTGTGTAATGAACTGTCCCAAAGGCGCCATTTCCGTCCGGGGAGGCCGGGCCTCCATCCATACGGAGGAGTGCGTCAGTTGCGGACTTTGCCTGAAGGTATGCCCTTACCACGCTATTGTGTACACGCCGGTTCCCTGTGAAGACGCCTGTCCGGTCAACGCCATTTCCAAAGACGGGGAAGGGGTGGAGCACATTGACAAGGAGAAGTGTATTTACTGCGGAAAATGTATGCAATCGTGCCCTTACGGGGCACTGATGGAACGTTCTAAGATCATTGACATTTACAAAACCCTCTCCCATCCCGGCAAGAAGATGGTGGCGATGGTAGCTCCGGCCATTTACGGACAGTTCGATGCTACTCCCGGACAGATCTTGTCCGCTATCCGGAAGATCGGATTCGACGAGGTGATCGAAGTGGCGTTGGGAGCTGAAATAACGGCCGCCAAAGAGGCGGAAGAGTTGAAGGAGCGATTGGAAAGGGGAGATCCTTTTATGACGACCTCTTGCTGCCCGGCTTACACGGGTTGGGTGGAGAAACACGCCCCGATGTTGAAACCGTTTGTTTCGGAGACCCGCAGCCCGATGGTGTATACCGCCCGCTATGCCAAAGAGAAATACCCCGATGCCGAAACGGTTTTTATCGGCCCTTGTCTGGCCAAGCGGTACGAGGCGGAATCGGTGCCCGAAGTGGATTATGTGATGAGTTTTGAGGAGTTGGGTGCTTTTATGATGGCTTACAATATTGACGTACCCAATTGCAATGAAAAAGGGTTGGACCCGGAGGTCACCCGTTTCGGGCGCGGTTTTGCGCAAGCCGGCGGTGTAAAGGAAGCGATTCTCAACGCTGTAAAGGAGGGAATCACTACCCTGAACCTGGAAGGATTGGAGAAAAAGAACCAGGCGCTGCTGAAAAGTATGCCGAAAAAGCCGGCTGCCGGTTTCGTCGAGGTGATGGCCTGCGACGGGGGCTGTATCAACGGACCCTGTTCTTTGGCGCCTTATACCTTGTCGAAACGCCAGATCAAAAAAGTCCTGGATACCTGATTGGGGCGGCTACCCTCTGTTTTTCCGGAACAACCTCCGCAACACCGTCGCCAGATCTTCTTCTTCGAAATGATCCAGTACCGAGATGCTCCGGAAGGCGTTGCTATCCTCCTCCCCGATTCCCATCTGTACGGGATAGACCAGAATGCAGTTGTTCTTCTGGAAATATCTGTTCATGTAGCTGGGGATAAAGGTCATTTGGCGGGAATAGGAGGGGCAGTTCCGGCGGCTCATGATCACCAACAGTGCATCGTCCTCCCGGATCTCCCGGGAAATGATGAGAAAGTCGTCCCACACGGTAAATTCATTGAATTCCGCGTGGATGGTGTGTTTGGCTTTTACTTCTTTCAGAATATCCAACACGGCCGTGCTTGCATAAAAGAGCATCTTGCAACCGGTATTCCGGGCCAAACTCCAGATACGCACCAACCAATAGGGAAAACCGATCTCTAATTCTGCGCGTTCCGGGATCACTACGATGTAACGCCGCACCGTAGGCAGGGGTTGTGCCGGCCGGTAGACAAAAGTGGTCGTGGCGCATTTGGCCAAAATACCTTCCGCCAGATCCCCCAGGAAGGTATGCGAAATGTCGGATTCTTTCCGCAAGCCCAGAACAATATCGGTAATTTTGTGTTCATCGGCCACGTGTTTGATCCCGCTCACCACATTGGTGTCGTACCGCATCAACTGATGGATGATATTGTCGGTAGCTGCCGCTGTTTTGGCCGCTGTTTCCAACAACAGGGAGGAGCGTTTTTCAGCCGCCGCATCCACCCGGCCGGATTTGATGATACTCAGCGCCATCATGGTGGCTTTGGCTTTGGGTGACTTCAAGGTAACCCCCAGGTTGACCAGATTTTCCACCGTCTCGTTGTTGCTCAGCGGGATCAGGATCCGGTCTTCTACCTTGCTGTTGTCCACCAGTTCTTCCTCTGCCAACTCCGCCAATGCAACGTTCTGCGCCCCTTTCTGGGTGACCAGGGAGGCGATCGTACAGGTAACCAGGATCATCACAATGGTACCGTTCAGCACATTGTCGTCCAACAACCGGATCGGTGATCCGTCCGCATTTGTCCCGAGCACTACCTGATATCCTACCATGATCGCCGCCAGGGTCGCCGCCGCCTGTGCGTTGGAGAGCCCGAAAAGCAAACGCCCTTCGTCCCGGGTGTAGTGCAGTGTTTTTTCCGTTACCAAAGCGGCTACGTATTTAGCGGTGGTAGCCACTACGCACATGACAAGCGCCACCCACAACGAATCCCATCCTCCCAGAAAGATCCGGTAATCCACCAACATCCCGACTCCGATCAGAAAAAAGGGGATAAAGAGGGCGTTTCCGACAAAGTCGATCCGGTTCATCAGGGCGGAGGTTCCCGGGATCAGCCGGTTCAGCGCCAAACCGGCCAGAAAGGCCCCGATCACATCCTCCAAACCGGCCAGTTTGGCCAGGAATGAAGCCAGAAAGACCAGGGCCAGCACAAAAATGTACTGCGCTACATTGTCTTCGTACCGCTTAAAGAACCAGCGCCCGATGGCCGGGAACAGGATGACAACAATTCCGACAAATACAAGGGTAGACAAACCGAGTTTGAACCAGAAGTAGCGGTTGATCTCTCCCGTACTGGCCCCCACGATGATCGCCAGCACCAACAGCGCCAAGAGGCAGGTAACCACCGTTGCACCAATGGAGATGTTGACCGCCCGGTTTTTGGTTACGCCGTATTTGCTCACGATCGGGTAGGTGATCAGGGTGTGCGAGGCGAACATACTGGCCAGCAAAACGGAGGTGGGCCAGGAGAAGCCGAGCAGGTAGACCCCTGCTACGGTGCCCATGATCATGGGGATCAAAAAGGTGAGCAGTCCGAAATAGAGGCTTTTGTTGAAGTTCTTTTTCAAATCGGCCAGGTCGATGTCCAAGCCGGCCGTGAACATGATGTAGAGCAGGCCGACCTTGCCGAATAGCTCGATGCTGCTGTCTTTAGACAATATCCCGAGCCCGTTGGGGCCGAACAGCGCCCCCGCGAGGATCAATCCGATCAGGTCCGGGATCTTGAAGCGGTGCAAAAACATCGGCGCCATCAGGATGATGAAGAGGATCACGGAAAATATCAAGACCGGATTTTCCAACGGAAATTTGAGAAAAAGTGACAGCATGTTCCTTATTGTTTACTGGGTTACTCCGCACGCACACAACGTACGGAGAGGGGTGTTTTTTTTCACGGGCCTGGTTTTTCAGACAAAAATAGGAAAAAGAAAGCTATCTTTGTGTCTATATTTTGAAATTTAAGCTATGAAAAGATACTTCGTTACCAGCGCGTTGGGAACACTTTTGGCGTTGTTTTCCCTCTGTTCATGCGGGGATAAACATGATGTAAACCCGACAGAGGCTGCCCATCAAAAAGTAAATGATCGCCTGTACGATTACTTTGATGAGGCTTATCTTTGGAATACCCAAATCCCGAGGCGGGCATCCCTGCAAAATACCCTGGAACCCGAAAGCTATTTTGAGAAGCTCCGGTATCTCCCGGACGATAAATGGTCCGTTCTGTTTCAAAACAGCGACCAGGTAAGCCGAATGCTGGAAAACGAGGAGAGCGGTTTCGGATATGGCCTGGCTTTTGGCGTGTTTTCCAATACCGGAAGCTATTTTGCTGTTGTCACCCATGTATATGCAAATTCTCCGGCGGAAACGGCAGGTTTGAAGCGGGGGGACCTGATCATCGGGATTAACCGTTCAAATATCACCGATGCGAACGTGGAGGACCTTTGGTATGCCTCCTCTCTGACCCTTACGCTGGGCAAATTGATGGGTTCCCAAATTGCTGAAGACAGGGAGGTGTCCGTGCAGGCCTCTACCCAATATAACGATCCGGTGATCAGCATCCGGATCTTGTCTCACGGCCAGCACAAGATCGGTTACCTCTGCTATACGAATTATGTGGAGCAGTCGGAGAGCAGGTTGACGGAAGTATTTACCGGTTTCCGGGCCGCCGGTGTAACGGACGTTGTGCTGGACCTCCGGTACAACAGCGGCGGGGTGAGTACGACAGGTATTTTTCTCAGCAGTATTTTGGCCCCCGCTACGGCTTTAAACGGGAGTACCGTATATCTGACCGAGTCCTGGAACGACTTTTATAACGACTATTACGACTCGGAAGGCTACGACAGGAAACAGTATTTCAAGCAGGATATTCCGGTCAACATGGACCTGGAGCGGATTTTTATTCTGACTTCCGGGCAAACGGCTTCCGCTTCCGAAGGGACAATCGTGGGGCTGACCCCGTATATGGATGTGATCACGATTGGAGATTCTACGCATGGCAAGTACTGCGGCGCTGCTTTTATAGAGACGCTGGACAAGGAGGACGACGATTTGAAACAGTGGGGAATGATGCTGGTGGTTTATCGGTTTGTCAACAGGGACGGGTTGACCGATTTTAAGGAGGGCCTCGCTCCGACTTTTTCGGTTCCCGACGACCTGTTTGAAGCGTATCCTTTCGGGGACGAACGGGACCCGCAATTGGCCAAAGCCATTGAATTGATCACCGGTAATTTGATGCCGGCGGTGGCTGTTGCCCCCATAACCCGGTCGGGACATTACCGGATGTTGTCCGGCGACCATGATTTCCGCCATCCTGTTAAAAAGAGCCTGATTACCCGGATCCCGGAGCGATAAAAGGCTGTTCCTGTTTGAAAAAGAGGGGGAACAGGGCAACCGCTTGAAATTTTTATACTTTGTAATTAAGTTCATTGAACCGCTCCGGGGTATTGTCCTTTGGAGCGTGTCTCCACAACGGTTGTCTATCCCTTTTCGTTCGCTGGAATCCTAACCGCCTTCCTCCCTTCGGTCATTCGGCGCCCTTGCAGGGAGCCGGATTCCGGGCGCTCCGCAAAGGCAAGACAACAATCGTTGTTCCCGCCAATGCTCCCAAAGGATCAATACCCCTGCGCTCATGCAAGGCTATCTGTCATTCAGGTGGAAAAATAGCCTGTTGTTTCCGAATATTTTCTCGGAGAGATGGTGTTGCCTTAACGCACTAAGCGAAGGCGTGTTGATTTCCGAAAGCGTGGTCGGGAACGGCGAATTGTTTACTTGCTCCGGCTGAGTGCCCGGAATCCGCCCTGCTCGACGAAGGAGCAACGCGACTGAGGAGGTTGCGGATTCCAGCGAAAGCCGGGGCTTAGTAAACCGACGTGGAGACTGCTTTCGGAAACAACACACCAAAGCGATAGGGGAAAAAGAGAAAAAATTCAGGCGGTTGCCCTGGATTTTAGAGTTCCGGATTTGGATTTTTCTTTTTTTTCGCTTTTCTTTGCCGTGGCAATACAATCCATAAGGGGAGTTGGCAATGAACATGATGAACGCACACTTTATCTCTTCTATTTTGACAAGCGGCGCCACAATTACTTTTTGTGGTTTTTCCATGTATATGCGCGGCATGCGCTGATCTCTCCATTTCCCCAAAAAAGCTCCTGTAGCCAATAAAGAGGCCGTATCAAGAACGGAAGGGAGTTTCCGTTGTTCATCCTGTGCTCTTCTTTTATTCCGAGTAGTAATGGATTATTTTTATGCAATATGGCAAAGTCATACAGTGAAATAAACGACAAGATCAAGAGCGGAAAAGCCGTTGTGTTGACGGCGGAAGAGGTTTCCGAACTTGCCCGGAGCCTTTCTCCCAAAGAGATCGCTCAAAAAGTAGACGTAGTAACCACCGGCACGTTCGGCGCGATGTGTTCTTCCGGCGCCTTTGTGAATTTCGGGCACGCTTCACCTCCTATCCGGATGGAGAAGATCGAATTGAACGGCGTGCGCGTCAGCGGCGGGCTGGCGGCGGTTGATACCTATATCGGCGCCACCGACTGCAACCCGGAGCGGCCTGCATACGGCGGTGCACACTTGATTGAAGACCTGGTAAACGGCAAAAAGATCACCCTCGAAGCGTGGGGAAAAGGTACCGACTGTTACCCCCGGAAACACATCCGGACTACTGTCGGCTTGGACTCCATCAACGAAGCCATTCTGTACAACCCGCGGAATGCCTACCAGAATTACAATGTGGCCACGAATTCCACCGACCAGATCAAACACACCTACATGGGCACTTTGCTGCCCCGGTTCCGGAACGCCGCTTACAGCACGGCGGGCGAACTTTCGCCGCTGATCAACGACCCGGAGTGCCGCACCATCGGGCTGGGCACCCGCATCTTCCTGTGCGGGACGGAAGGCTATGTTACCTGGAACGGGACGCAGTTCCACTCCACGAAAGAGGTGAACGAGTTCGGGATCCCGACCAGCAACGCACGCACCATCGCCGTGATCGGGGATTTGAAAAAGATGAGCCCCGATTTTCTGCGGGCTGCCTATTATGAGAAATACGGCATCAGCCTGTTTGTGGGGATCGGTATCCCCATTCCCATCCTCGACGAAGAGATGGCCCGGCGGGTTTCTATCCGGAACGAACAGATCGAAACGACCATCATTGATTATGGGGCCGGGAACCGCGTGCTCGGCAAGACGAACTATGCCGCTCTGCGAAGCGGAGAGATTGTCCTGAACGGGCAGAAGATCCGTACCGCACCGGTGGCCAGCCTGGCCAAAGCCCGGGAGATCGCCAACATCCTGAAAGAGTGGATTGCGCGCAACCAGTTTCTGTTGAGTGAACCTGTGCGCCTGATGCCTTCCGGTACCAGCCTGCAGTCGCTGAAAGAAGAGCAAACGCCGGAGAACGGCCAACATTCCTAACCTCGTAAATCTGTAACGTCATGATAAAGAAAGTCGTATTATCTTTTCCGGTGGATGCCACCGACCGGTCGTTGACATACGATCTGGTGAAAATATATGACATCCGGATCAACATCCTGAAAGCCGAGATCGAAGCTGGAAAATCCGGCAAGTTGCTGGTGGAGTTGGACGCGGATGAAGCAGCGCTCGCCGACGGGCTTGCCTATCTGGAGTCTAACGGAGTGACTGTCAGTCTACTGGCCAGTAAGATCTCCTACGACAAAGAGAAGTGCATCAACTGCGGCAACTGTGCCTCTGCCTGCTTTGCCAAAGCGTTGACGATCGGCGAACCGGACTGGGAACTGCACTTCAATCCGGAAAAATGCATCGTGTGCAAACTCTGCCTGAAGTCGTGCCCGCTGAAACTGTTCCGGATTGAATTTACAGACAACATTGAATAGGTATGGAATACAATGTCAGAAGGTACCGGGAGCATTTCCGGAACGACCGGTGGGCGGGGTTTGTGGTCCAACAGAAAGAGTCCGACCTCTGGATCGGTGTGGACAAAGCCTCGTTCCGGCCGGAGATGCCCGCTTTCTGTGAGGCTGCCGTTATCACCCTGCGGAAGGAGATGGAGGTCTATCTGGCCAAAGATCCCGGCTATGCAGAAGCGCTGGTGCCTTACGATGCCGGGGAGGAGGCGCCGGAGATTTTGCGACGGATGGCGGCCGTTGCCCAAAAATCCCGGATCGGGCCGATGAGCGCGGTGGCCGGGGCTGTCTCTCTTTACGTAGCGGAGGCGCTGAAAGGCCGGTTTCCGGTCCGGGAGGTGGTAATCGAGAACGGAGGGGATATCTATGCCGATGTCCGGGAGGAGATGGATGTGGCCGTATTTGCGGGCACTTCGCCGCTCTCCGAAAAGGTCGGCCTGCACATTCCCGCCTCCGACGTGCCGTTGGGTATCTGCACCTCCTCCGGGACCGTAGGGCCTTCCCTCAGCTTTGGGCAGGCGGACGCGGTGATGATTGTTTGCCGGGATGTGCTGTTGGCGGATAGCTATGCCACTGCGTTTGCAAACTTTGTCCGGACCCCCGAAGACATCCAACCCGTTCTGGAACGGATTGAAAACACCGAAGAGATTTTGGGCGCCCTCCTCATCAAGGACGATAAGATGGGCGTAGTCGGGCAGTTTGAACTCAAATTTTTTAATCCGCAATAACCGATCTGTTTCATGCTGCAACAACTTTTACAGGAAAGAGTCGTCCTTCTGGACGGTGCAATGGGCACCGCTATTCAGCAATACGGCTTGGACGAGGCGGCGTTTCGCGGAGCGGAGTTCGCCTCGCACGGCGTCAACCTGAAAGGCAACAATGACATACTGAATGTGACGCGCCCGGAGGTGATCCGCCGGATACACGCGGCGTATATCGAAGCGGGGGCGGACATCATTGAAACCAACACGTTTAACTCCAATGCTGTCTCGCAGGAGGAGTACGGTTTCCGGGAGCAGGTGTACCGGCTGAACGTTGCCGGGGCGCGTATTGCCCGGGAGGCCGCCGCCGAAAGCCGGAGAAAGGTCTGGGTGGCGGGCAGCATCGGCCCTACCTCCAAAACCCTCTCGCTCTCTCCCGATGTGCACCGCCCGGAGTTCCGGCCGGTAGATTTTGACACGCTGGCCGCCGCCTACACGGAGCAGGTCCGGGGGCTGATAGACGGCGGCGTGGAGCTGCTGTTGGTGGAGACCGTATTCGACGGGCTGAATGCCAAAGCCGCCCTTTACGCCATTGAGAGCGTACAGCAGGAGAAAGGGGTGGAGATACCGGTCATGGTTTCCGCCACCGTCAACGACAAAAGCGGCCGGACACTGACCGGGCAATCGATGGAGGCGCTCTACACGGCCCTCTCCCACTACCCGTTGCTCAGTTTCGGGCTGAACTGTTCCTTTGGCGCGCAGGAGTTGCTGCCTTTTGTGGAGAAACTCGCCGCTTTTCTGCCTTGCGCTCTGAGCGTCTACCCCAATGCCGGCCTGCCGAACGAGATGGGGGAGTACGACGAAAAACCGGAAACCACCGCTGCTTTGTTGAAAAATATGGCTGAAAAGGGGTTGCTGAACATAGCCGGAGGTTGCTGCGGCACCACCCCGGCGCACATCCGGGCCATCCGGGAAGCGCTGGCCGGCAGTGCGCCCCGTATACCGGTAAAAGCGGAAAATACATTGTCCGTGAGTGGATTGGATACCGTCGTCATCGACACGGAACGGAACAATTTTACCAATATCGGGGAGCGTACCAATGTGGCCGGTTCGGCCATATTCGCCAAACTGATCCATGCCGGTTCCTACGAGGAGGCGGCCGGAGTAGCCCGCAAACAGATTGCGGACGGGGCCTCCGTCATCGATATCAACATGGACGACGCTA
The DNA here is from genome assembly GCA_002293375.1 of Odoribacter sp. UBA944. Classification (GTDB taxonomy): domain Bacteria; phylum Bacteroidota; class Bacteroidia; order Bacteroidales; family Marinifilaceae; genus UBA944. Next base: position 194,669 of record DBDA01000021.1, on the reverse strand, counting down.
TGTTGGACAGCGCCAAGGAGATGGCCCATTTTGTCCGGTACATCAGCAACGATCCGGACATTGCCCGGGCGGCCCTGATGATCGATTCGTCCGACTGGGAGACCCTGTTGGCGGGCCTGAAAAACGCCCAGGGCAAGTGCATTGTGAACTCTATCAGCCTGAAGGAGGGTGAGGCGGAGTTCCTGCGGAAAGCCGCCGAGATCCGGAAACTCGGAGCGGCGGTGGTGGTCATGGCGTTCGACGAGGAGGGGCAAGCGGTCAGTTACGAGCGAAAAACCGCTATTGCGGCGCGGGCGTACCGGTTACTGACGGAGCAGGCCGGGTTCAACCCGTGCGACATTATTTTTGATGTGAATGTATTGGCGATCGGAACCGGCATGGAGGAGCACAATAACTACGCCGTGGATTTTATCCGGGCGGTGCAGTGGATCAAAGAGCACCTGCCGGGCAGCCACACATCGGGCGGTATTTCCAACCTCTCCTTCTCTTTCCGGGGCAACAACCCCGTGCGCGAAGCCATGCACTCCGTTTTCCTCTTTCACGCCATCCGCGCCGGCCTGGACATGGGCATCGTCAACCCGGCCCTGTTGCAGGTGTACGACGAAATTGAACCGGAGTTGCTGAAAACGGTGGAGGATGTGGTGTTGAACCGCTACCCGGAAGCGACGGAGAAACTGATCGAGCTCGCGGAGCGGATCAAGGGCGGCAAGAGTGCCGGAAAAACCGACCGGCAGGAGGAGTGGCGCAGCCGACCTTTGGAGGAGCGTTTGGTGTACGCCCTGACCAAAGGGGTCAAGGAGTACCTGCCGGAGGACATTGCCGAAGCCCTGCGCACCTGCGCCTCTCCCGTGGAGATTATCGAAGGGCCGCTGATGAAGGGGATGGAGCGGGTCGGCACGCTTTTCGGCGAAGGGAAGATGTTTCTGCCCCAGGTTGTTAAATCGGCCCGGATCATGAAAGAGGCGGTCGACCTGCTGCAACCGGAGATCGAGAAACAGAACCGGGCGCAGCAGAGCGCCCACAGCCACCACCGGATCGTTATGGCGACGGCCAAGGGGGATGTGCACGACATCGGCAAGAACATTGTCAACATCATCCTCACCTGCAACAACATCGAGGTGATCGACCTGGGGGTGATGGTGGAGAACGAAAGGATCGTAGCAGAGTGCAAAAAGCAGCAGGCGGACTTTATCGGCGTCAGCGGGTTGATCACCCCTTCGTTGAGCGAAATGGAGAAGTTGTGTGAACTGTTGCAACAGGAGCAGTTGAAGGTGCCGCTGATTGTGGGGGGCGCTACGACTTCGGGCGTGCATACGGCTGTTAAGTTGGCCCCGAAGTACGACTACTGCGTCGTACACGGCGGCGACGCTTCCCGGACGGCCAACCTGATCAAACACCTGCTCCGCGACGGTTCCGAAACCATCGGCCGGATCAAAGCGGAACAGGCGGAGATCCGCGACCGGTACGAAGAGGCGCACCGGGAGTTGCTCCCCTACGCCGAAGCGGTGCGGAGGGCCCCTGTATTTTCCCCGGAAAGCTACCGGCTTCCGGAGGCGTTCGGGGAGCACAACCTCACCGCCAAGAAGATAGATCTGCGGGAACTGGCTGCCCGGATTGACTGGACGCCCTTTTTTCACTTCTGGGGCTTTAAGGGGAAGTATCCGGAGATTCTCTATACCAACGAAGAAGCGGACAAAACCTACGAGGCCGCTATGGAACTGTTGGGGCAAGTGGTCGCCGGCAACGAGTTGGAGGCCGCTTTGGTGGTGCGTTTTTTTGGAGCGCACAGCGAAAACGGCGACATCGTGCTGGAAAACGGCGAGCGTTTTCCCATGTTGCGCCAACAGGAGGAGCGGTCGGAGCTGCTCTCTCTGGCCGACTTTGTTGCGCCGGAAAGCGGCCGCAGCACCATCGGCCTGTTTTGCCTCAAGGTCGAGGACAAACACCGGTGCGACGGCTGTCGCGACTTCCAACACCTGTTGCGGGAGAGCTTGTGCGCCCGCCTGACGGAGGCGTTGGCCGAATGGATGCAGGAGCAGGTTGGGGAGGGATTGCCAATGATCCGCCCGGCATTCGGCTACTCCTCCTGCCCGGACCACTCCCTGAAAAAGGAGGTTTTCCGGCTGTTGGACGCTACCCGCCTCATCGGGATCGGCCTGACCGATTCGTATGCCATGACCCCCGTTACCAGCCTGTGCGGCTTGTTGATTGCCCACCCGGCCGCCCGCTATTTCACCATCGGCCGAATTGACCGGGAGCAGTTTGCGGACTATTGCCGGAAGCGGGCCATCACCGGGGAAGAGGGCGAACGGTTGTTGTCCCCTTATTTGTAAGTAATCTATTTGTAGGTGTATGAAAATCATTGATATTTTAAACCGGGAAACCGCTCCTTTCGCCTCTTTTGAGTTGGTGCCGCCGCTGAAAGGGAGCGACATCAACAAACTGTACAACGCCATTCAACCCCTGATGGAGTTTGAACCGCCCTTTATCAACATGACCTGCCACCGCGACGAAACGGAGTACCGCCCCAAACCGGACGGTACGTTCGAGAAGATCACCGTGAACAAGCGGCCGGGGTCGGTGGCCATTGCCGCCGCGATCATGAAGCGGTTTCCCGTAGAGGTGGTGCCCCACCTGATTTGCGGGGGGGCCTCCCGGTACAAATTGGAAAACGACCTGATCGACCTGAACTTTTTGGACATCCAGAACGTGGTAGCCCTCCGGGGGGATGCTATTCCCGGGCAGAAATATTTCCAGCCGGAACCGGACGGGCACAAATACAGCTCCCAATTGGTGGAGCAGATCCGCAACATGAACCGCGGCGTCTATTTAGACGAGAGCATCACCGGCGCGGTGCCGACCAATTTTTGCATCGGCGTGGCCGGGTATCCCGAAAAGCATTTTGAGGCCCCGAACCGCGAGACCGACATCCTGAACCTGAAGGCCAAAGTAGACGCCGGCGCCGACTATATTGTCACCCAGATGTTTTTTGACAACCGGAAGTTTTTCAGCTTTGTCGACCGGTGCCGGGCGGCGGGCATTACTGTGCCGATCATCCCCGGGCTGAAACCGATATCGACCCGGACGCATATCGAGATGCTGCCCCGCGCATTCAGTATCGACCTGCCGGAAGCGTTGATGAAAGAGTTGCGCGCCTGCAAAGACAATGAGGCGATTTACCGGGCCGGTACGGAGTGGTGCATTCAACAGAGCCGGGAACTGTTGGAAAAAGGGGCGCCTGCCATCCACTACTACACGATGGGGAAGGCTGACAACATCCGTACCATTCTGAAACGGGTGTTTTAAAATGACCCCATCGGGATGCGATAATCTCTCTTTTCAAACAAGCTCTTATTCAGAGTTCCTTTTTTTGTCGCAAATTTGCGTTAAATTTGCGACAAAACAGATAGGGATACCGATGCAAAGCATAGAGGATAACATACTTCTAAAGGTGCAAAAAGCAGGAAGGGGAAATGTGTTCTTCCCTTCCGATTTTGCCGGCTATGGTGAAGCAAAATCTGTAGCCAAAGCTTTGGAACGTATGGTCAAAGCCGGGCAGCTTCTCAGAATTGCTCACGGCATTTATTACTATCCTAAGATTGATAAAGAGTTGGGGCTGGGTGTGCTGTACCCGTCACTCGAAACCATCGCCCAAAGCATCGCCGAGCGCGACAAGGCGAAGATTGCCCCCACCGGGATTTATGCCCTGAACAAGTTGGGGCTTTCGACACAGGTTCCGATGAACATAGTCTATTTGACCGATGGTTCGCCGCGAAAGGTCAAGGTCGCTGGCGGTAGGGGGATCCTCTTTAAGCACACCGTCCCGAAAAATCTTGCGTTCCAAAACGAACTTGCGATGCTGATAACGTTTGCCCTGAAAGAGTTAAAGCAAGAAAATGTGACACAGGAACATCTTGACAAAATCAAAAGCATATTGCAAAACGAGTCAAAAGATAAATTAATGGCGGATGCCTCGTTGATGCCATCATGGATCAAGTCGATTGTAATGAAATCGTATGAATAACTATTTCGAACTGACTCCACAGCAGCAGAGAACCGTCATCACCCAAATTGCCACGAGGGTGGCTCTGCCGTTCCAAGCAAGACATGTTTCGGTACACCGGCACGAGCGTCTGCCCAAAATTAAAATCACCTCCTCGATTTCGAAGAAGTGATAAAAAGCAAAAACCCGGATTCATCACCAGCATCTAATATCTGGGAGAGGAATGACCGGGACTGCATGACAAAGATAGTACAAAAAATATGCAAAACCAAATTTTNNAATTTTCTTCGAAAAAATATTCTTGACCAAGAGGATGCAGCGTTATTTCGCCGCTCATAAGGGCGATCCGGATAAGGCCATACTGCACTATCGGTGCAATATTGAACTCGCCGAGACGTTCTATCCGTCCATCGCTGTGTTCGAGGTCGCACTAAGAAACGCTCTCAATCGTGAACTTATTGCGCTTGCTGGCAGAAAAGATTGGTATGTATCGCTGTTCGCACAGCCGGGCCTGAACGAATTGCATAAGTACATCACGCAGGCGAACAAGCAGATTGCCAACCGCAAGGAGATTTCCTCGCCCGATAAGATCGTAGCGGAGTTGACACTCGGTTTTTGGGTGTCATTGCTCAACAGTAAATACGAAAAACTGTTGTGGAAAGACCTGCGACGTGCTTTCCCCTATATGCCCAAAGCCGAACGCCAGAGGAAGAATGTCTCTGCTCCACTTAATTCATTCCGTGCGTTCCGTAACCGGATATTCCATCATGAGCCGATCTGTTGGAATATGAAAGTGATACGAGATATTCACCGCGAGATGATAACCGTAATGACTTGGATCAACCGAGATATTCCTGCTTGGATCGAATCTTTCGACAGATTCGAAGCGGTAGCCGGCAGCATCGAGAAGCGGATGGGCTGGAAATAATCACCCTTCGTATGTTGCTTGAATACAGGTTTTTACGATGTTTGTAACCTGTTTTGAAAAAGATGCGAAGGACTCCGACATTTAGTAGTAACCTTTTGTGATCTCTCGCTAAAACATGGCACCTAATAGTGTTTAATTGTTTGATTGGCAGGCGTTTAATTAATAAACAAGTATCTCCCAGCTGGATCACGAGTGCCCCCTGCGGGGAGCACGGATTCCGGGCGTTCAGCCGGAGCAAGTAAACCATTCGCCGTTCCCGACCACGCTTTCGCAAACCGACAAATCTTCGCGGGAAGCAGATAGAAAAGTCTACAACTGAAAGTGATCCCGGTCGGCCAACACCGGAAATTTCCGCCGGAATGCCTGCAACTCCTCCCCGGACAGCGCTCCGGTTACAAGGGCCTCTTCCCCCGCCGGGCAGGCAACGACGGTTTCTCCTTTGGCGTTCAGCAGAACGGAGTCCCCGCTGTACACTGTCCCGTCGGGATCCCGACCGACGCAATTCACGCCCGCCACATAGCACTGGTTTTCCATCGCCCGGGCCTGGAGCAGAATATTCCACGCTTCCCGCCGGGAAGCCGGCCAGTTCGCTACATAAACAGCCAGGTCATAGCCTTGGGTATTCCGGTTCCAGACCGGAAAACGGAGATCGTAACAGATAAAAAGAGCGATTTTGATTCCCCGGAACTCCAACACGGTCTGCCGCCCGCCCGCGGTGATGTACCGGTCCTCGCCGGCCATGCTGAAACCGTGTCGTTTATCGTAGTAATCATACCTGCCGTCGGGAAAGGCCGCAATCATCCGGTTGTAAAACGTTCCCCCCTCCCCGCACACGGCCGAACCGACGACCAACGCCCCGGTTTGCCGCGCCCAGGCGCCCATCCGTTCCCGGACCTTCCCGTAACAGGCGGCGGCTTTTTCGATCTCCCGCAACGTCTCCGCCGCCTCTTTCCTTAATAGGATGCTGCCGGAGGCAAAGAGTTCCGGCAACAGGATCAGATCGCTGCCGGCCGTGCGGGCGGTTTTTTCACCGAAAGCAGCCAAATTTCCCGCCACATCTCCCCAACAGAGAGCGGATTGTACCAACGTTATCTGCATGGCTATATACATTAAAAAATGCAGCTGACGGATCAACTGCATTCTGTGGTCTTAAATCTGGGGTAGAAGATCGGGCTCGAACCGACGACCTCTGGAACCACAATCCAACGCTCTAACCGACTGAGCTACATCTACCGTTTTGCTTTTAGCGCTGCAAATATAGGGACATTTTCCGTTTTGGACAACTTTTTTTCCAAAATATTGTCCGTCGGCGGCTACTCCACCAACCGTCCGGCGGCGTATTCAGCGGCGGCGATCTCCAATTCGGCATACCACGCCTCTCCGTAACGGGCGGTCAACGCCTCTTTCAGGAAGCGGTAGAGCGGGATCCCGGCCTCTTCGCCTTTCAGGCGCGCTCCCCGGCATACGTCCCATTGGTGGTAATTTAAGGCCTCAAAAGTGACATACCGGGCAATCCGGATGGGATAGAGGTGGCAGGAAACGGGCTTTCGGAAATGGCTTTTCCCTTCCGCCCAGGCTTTTTCTATGGCGCACCAGCAACTGCCGTTCTCCTCGATGGTGAAGGCGCACTCTTTTCCGTCGATCAACGGGGTGCCCCATTCGTTGTCGCAATCTTTGACGGCCAGTCCCTGCTCCTCCACCGACCGGATCCCGTCCGGTTTCATGTAGGCGGTGATCCGGCCGTACTCCTGCCGGAGCGCTTCGATCTCGTCTTCTTCCAACGGAGCGCCGTAATCCCCCTCTATGCAACAAGCCCCTTTGCAGGCGGTCAGGTCGCAGCAAAATTTTTTCTCCAGAATATCAAAGCTGACCAGTACCTCTCCGATCTGTACCATATCCCCCCTCGCTGTACGTTACGCTTCTATCAGGCTTTTGCCGGTCATGTCCGCCGGTTGTGGAATACCCATGATTTGCAACAGGGTCGGCGCTACATCCGCCAATACCCCATCCCGCAATTTTTTCCCCTTTTCGTCCGTCACCCAGATACAGGGCACCGGGTTCAGGGAGTGCGCCGTATTCGGAGAACCGTCTTCGTTCACGGCATAATCCGCATTTCCGTGGTCGGCAATGATCAACACATCGTATCCGTTGGCCCGGGCCGCAGTCACAACCTTTCCCACACAGGCATCCACCGTCTCTACCGCTTTCCGGATGGCCGGGTAGACCCCCGTATGCCCCACCATGTCCCCGTTGGCAAAATTCAGACAGATAAAATCCGCCGTCCGGGCGTTCAACTGCTCCACCAACCGATCCGCCACCTCCGGGGCCGACATCTCCGGCTTCAGATCATAGGTAGCCACTTTGGGTGAAGGCACCAGGATCCGCTCCTCGCCTTCGAATGGCGCTTCGCGCCCGCCGTTGAAGAAGAAGGTCACGTGCGCGTATTTTTCCGTCTCCGCAATCCGCAGTTGTTTTAATCCGGCCCGGCTGATCACTTCGCCCAGTGTATGCTCCACATTCTCCTTGTCAAACAGGATGTGCAACCCTTTAAAGGTGGCATCGTAGGGGGTCATGGTGCAGTAGTAGAGCGGCAAGGTTTTCATGCCGTATTCCGGCATATCCTTTTGGGTCAGTGCGATGGTTAACTCTTTGGCGCGGTCGTTCCGGTAGTTGAAAAAGATCACTACGTCTTCCGGTTCGATCACGGCGACCGGCTTGCCGTCGCGCGTTATGTGTACGATCGGTTTGATGAATTCGTCGGTAACTCCTTCGTCGTAGGATTGTTGTATCGCCGCTTCCACCCGTTGGGCTTCCATGCCTTCGCCGTGTACCAACAAATTATAGGCTTCTTTGATCCGCTCCCAGCGGTTGTCCCGGTCCATGGCGTAAAAACGTCCCATGACGGAGGCGATGCGTCCTGCGGATGTATTCAGATGCGCTTTCAGATCGCGAATAAAGCCCAGGCCGCTTTTGGGATCGGTGTCCCTGCCGTCCATGAAGCAGTGGATGAAGGTTTTATCTATGCCGTATTCTTTGGAAATGTCGCACAATTTTTTCAGGTGTTCCAGCGAACTGTGCACTCCTCCGTCCGAAACCAATCCCATCAAATGCACCTGCTTGCCGCGCTCTTTGGCATAGGTGAAAGCCTTTACGATCTCGGGATTCTGTGACAGGGTATTTTCGCGACAGGCTTTATTGATCCGGACCAAGTCCTGCAACACCACCCGTCCGGCCCCGATGTTCAGGTGCCCGACCTCCGAATTGCCCATTTGCCCGTCGGGCAATCCCACGCATTCACCGCTGGCAAACAGCCTGGAATGGGGATACTGTTCCGACAATCCGGATATAAACGGGGTCGGGGTACTGTATATCACATTGGAACTGTCGGCCCTGCCGATCCCCCAACCGTCCAAGATCATCAACAATGCTTTTTTCATATACTTTTATTTTAGATTTTATCCATTCTAACCTATCACCGAATTACCTTTTGATCCACAAGGATCTTATTTTCATGCCGGGACGTCCCGTAAGGGTTTGCAGGTCGGCTCCTTCCAGGATCGCCAAACCGTTCGCGGCAGCGCACAAAGTCTCGTAAAGCGCATCTATACAGGGAAGCAACGGTTCACCCGCTGCAAAGGAACCCTCTTTTCCGGCCAATTCCGAAGCGACCAGCATCCCCCCGTAAAACTCCAGCGCCGGCAGCTCCCGGACAACCCCACCGGTGTCCACTACCTCCGTAACAACCGAACCGTTCAGAACAGTGTAACCGTTCTTTACCAGCGGGAATCCCGGCAGATAGATGTAGTTCGCCCCGACCTTTCTCATTTCCGGATAAGTTCCCGCCGGTCCAACGATCTGCCCGGCTCCCGGGTTCTTTGCAGCACACTTTTTAACCGCTCCTCCGTCCTCCGGGAGATATACGGCCGGGTCAACGTCGCACCCCAGATCCGCCCTCTCCGTTTTTTCTGTTTTTTCAATTGGGCGGCATTGTCGCAGTCGGGTATCCGGATCTCCAACCGGGTATAGAGCGAATCCGCATATTGTGTCCAGGAGTACTTTCGTTCCAGGGTATCCGAATAGATCCTGACCCTCCTTACTTTCAATGTGTCCGCTCCATCCTCAGACAAAAACCAGGCAGTGATCCGGTTCTCTTTGCCCGCATCCAAGGTATCGAACCGGAGGGATACGGAAAAGCGGTACTCCCCCGGAACAATACTGTCTATGACAAACACCTGCACCGGATCGATCGTATCCAACACGATCGTATCGAGTCGCGGAAAATAGTTCACAGAGTCATTTACCCGCAATCCGCTCAAAACCAAGTCTTTATACTCCAATCGTTTACTCAGGCTATCGACGATCCGGTCGTATATTTTGGAGAATTCCACCGTACGGGCGGAATAATAACGCATACAGGAATCAAAATCCGTCCGGTCGATCCCGTATTTGGAAAATACGGCATTGTAGTATTCGTAATTTCTGTACTCCGAATTCAGCCCGTAAAGAGAAGCGGTTGAAAGGGTTCCGTCCAACAGGTGTATGTCGATCAGCAAATTCGTAAATTGCTGTTCGTCCAATGCCACCTTGGAACGGCAACCGGAAGCCAGCGACAAGATCAGCGCAACCCCGACGGTCCAAATGAACAAATATCTGCCCGGTATCATAAATACTTCTTTATCTTTTTATAGAGATCGGAAGAGAAAATAAATTCATTCAAATACCCGTTGTCCGTATGGGCGACGTTCTCTTTGGTTCCGCTCCACTCTTTTCGTCCCTCGTGAATAAAAACGATCTCTTCGCCTATTTCGAAAACCGAATTCATATCGTGTGTATTGACGATCGTTGTCATCTCGTATTCGTGCGTGATCTCTTTGATTAGGTTATCGATCAGGATGGAGGTCAGAGGGTCCAATCCGGAATTCGGTTCGTCGCAGAAGAGGTATTTCGGCCTCATGACGATCGCCCGGGCAATGGCCACCCGCTTTTTCATTCCTCCGCTGATCTCTGCCGGGTAAAAATGATCGGCGTCCGGCAGGTCCACCCGCTGCAAACAGACTCTTGCCCGTTCCCTTTTTTCCGATTCGGAAAGTTCGGTATAGAGATTCAGCGGAAACATCACATTCTCCAGAACCGTCAGGGAATCAAACAGGGCCCCGCCCTGAAATACCACGCCGATCTCCTCCCGGATTTTCCGCAATTGCTTATCTTCTATAGAGATTATATCCCGGTCTCCGTAATAGATGTGTCCCTTGTCCACAGTATGCAAACCGATCAGGGATTTCAACAGTACGGTCTTTCCGGATCCGCTCTTCCCAATGATCAGATTTACCTTACCGGTTTCAAAAACGGCATTGATATCAAACAAGACCGGTTTCTCCTCAAACGATTTGTATAGTCCTTCCACCCGGATCATTATAGTAATATCTGGGTTAATACTAAGTTCATCGTCAGGATCGCTATGCTGCTGTCCACCACTGATTTCGTACTGGATTTGCTGACCTCCAGCGCTCCTCCCTGTACATTGTAACCGTAAAAAGCCGGTATGGAGGTAAAAATGACGGCAAAAAAGAGGGTTTTAATGATCGAATAGGTCACGTAATAGGGATTGAATGCGAAATGAAGCCCGTATATGAAATCTTCGAAGTTCACCACTCTGCTTACCAGGCCGGAAAAGAGGCCGCCCAGAATACCGATAAATACGCTGAATACATAGAGAACGGGGTTCATGATCAAGGCGGCGAGGATCTTAGGTCCCACCAAATAGGAAACAGAGTTTACCCCCATCACTTCCAACGCCTCGATCTGTTCCGTAATTTTCATAGTTCCAATCTCCGAAGCGATGTTGCTGCCGATCTTGCCGGCCAAGATTAGGCTGACAATGGTCGACGAAAATTCCAGCAGAAGAGTCTCCCGGGTCAGGTAACCGATCAGGTAGCGGGGCAGCAACGGACTGGACATGTTGTAAGCTGTTTGCAGCGTCAGTACCGCTCCGATAAAAAAGGAGATGATCACCACCAATACAATGGAGTTAAATCCCAATTTTTCCAATTCGGCCATCAACCCCTCTACATATACCCTTCTTTTTACCGGTTTGGCAAAAGCCTTCCGCAGAAACAGTAAATAGGCTCCCAGTCTGTGTAAAAAATTCATGCCGGTTTTTACGTAGGGTTTGCATCAATGTTATTTCCGAATGTACCGGAAATTCCGGGTAAAAATACAAAATATTCGGGGATTTATTGCTACTTTCGTGACAATAAGCAACAGCCGTACAAACGACAAGCGCAAAACATGAACCCTGATACCTATTGTGTTATTTTAGCCGGAGGCGTCGGTAACCGTTTCTGGCCTTTAAGCAGCAAAAAGCACCCCAAACAATTTTCCGACGTATTCCAAACCGGCAAATCTTTTCTCCGGCAAACCTACGAACGGGCCAACCGCCTGTTCGACCGGGAACACATTTTTGTGATGACGGGGTGCGAATACGAAGAGATCGCCCGGAACCAACTGCCGGAATTGCCGGCCGGGAATCTGTTGCTGGAGCCTTTACGCCGGAACACAGCTGCTTGTGTCGCCTATTCCGCCTCCAAAATATATGCCATCAACCCCCGGGCGGTTCTGGTAACGATCCCTTCGGACCATTACATTACCCGCGAAGAGGCGTACCTGAAAGATCTGGAAACCGGCATACGGTTCGTGCGGGAACAGGGAAAACTGCTGACTGTCGGCATTGTTCCGACCCGTCCGGAGACGCAATACGGATACATACAGGCCAGATCGTCCAAAGACGAAGATAAAATCCGTCCGGTAAAAACGTTTACGGAAAAACCGGACAGGACGCTGGCGGCTAAATTCATCGAATCGGGCGATTTTTTCTGGAATGCAGGCATCTTTATCTGGCAGGCCCGGGATATTCTGGCGGAACTGAAAAAATACCTGTACGATCTCTATCTCCTCTTTGAAACGGATTCCCGGCTGAATACTCCCGGAGAACAGGAGTTTATTAACAGCATCTACGGTCAATGCCCGCACCTCTCCATCGATTTCGGAATCATGGAAAAATCTTCCAACGTCTATGTGCTGAAAGGAGAGTTCGGGTGGTCGGACGTCGGCACCTGGCACACCTTTCACTTACTGCGGGAAAAAGACGGCGAGAGCAATTCTGTTAACTCTCCGAATATATTATTGAAAGAGAGCCGGAATTGCATTGTACACCTGCCCGAAAACAAAAAGGCTATCCTGCAGGGGGTGGAGGATCTGATCATTGTAGAGCACGGAGAGTACCTGATGATCTGCCACCGGAAAGACGAGGAGCAGGTCAAACACTTCGAGAACCAGTTCAGGCATTTGTCATAAAAAAAGCGTCCTGTCGGACGCTTTCCTGTTTCCCAAAAGGGTATCAGTATTCCCAAAGATTCTGTTCTTTGTCGAATATTTCGTTCTTGATCCGGTCAGATTCCAAGATCGCATCCATGCCCGTGGCATAACTGCTGATTGTCCGATTGTCGTATACATTGGACTCTTGTATGATCCGGGAGGTGAAAAAACGCTTCAAAAAGATATCGTCCATACTCAGGCGTCCAGCATCGTTCTGGAAATTGAACACCTTCTGTTTGGAAAAGAGGTCCCGAAATTCGCCATAATCGATCCAGAACAAACGGCTCTTCAGAATACCGTCGTAACTACCTTCTTTGGTATATTCCCGCACCGGACAGAGAGCGATAATCCGGAAATCGAGCCGAGTGGTCCTTCTATTGATAAACCAAACTTCTTTGATAAGCAACCGTTTTACCTCATCCGTGCGCATCTCCCCCTCCACGACTACCTTTTCCAATTCGCCGGTCTCCGGATTCCGTTTGGTAATCGTATCGTTACCCGCATCGAATCTCTGCCTGATCTGCTCAATCGTCATCGGTATTGACAGTTCATCGTCTTCGTAAGCCGTCTTGAACGATTTTTCAATCCCCGACAACATCAAGTCGATCATAGACATTCTTCCGTCTATGGGGACCGTCGGATAATACAGGGGAAGATTCATCTTCTCCCGGAGCACTACCTCTCGCACTACAGTCTTGAGGTACGCCATGTCCGCCCTGTCCACATTGGGCAGCGCAATAGGAGCCTTGTACTCGTAATCCGGATTCTTTATGATGTTATCATAAAAGGTTTTGGAATTCTGAGCTTTCAATGATAGCGCCGCTCCGAAAAGCAACCCGACGAACAAAATCCTCCTGTACATCTTTATCTGACTTTAATATTAATCTATTTTAAACGAGACGGGAGGCAATTTGCGCAGGCTCCCATCCGGCCCTTTCACCATGATCTCTTCAAAAATAATCACCTGGTTCCGTTTCGCATTCTGAAACAGTTTATCTTGTTCAGCCGTAAAAGCGGCGCCTCGCGCCTCCGCATTCTGGGTATACCCGTCAACAATCGTCATTACATTGAAACTTTGCACCATAAATTTCAGGTCAAAATCAAAGTTTTCCATTACCACTTCCACGTAGCCGGCCGCCCGTAAGCGGTTCCGTGCAATCGCCCCCCCCCGCATATCCGCCACTTTAGCCACCGGATCGGGCACATCTTTCACCCGGAACACCTGCGTCTGCAGTTTCCGTTTCTGGCCGTTCATCTGGGCGTAAACAGTTATTTCGCTGTTCTTTCCCGCATTTTTCGGCCGGACAATGTAATGGCCATCGCTCTCCTTCCGGATCTCGCCGTTGGTTATCTCCGGCTGGATCGCATCCATAGACATGCCGGGAACCGCCAACGAAACCGGATTGTCTACCCCGACATAGAACACGTTCATCTTTGTCGGAGAGATCACCACCGCCGGGTCTGCCACCTCATACTGATAGGCAAACGAGCGCGGCAGCGTCGCACCAGAGGGTGTAATAAAGTTGATCACCCCTTTGAAGGGATAGATACCCGGTTTGGTAGCGGTTGCTGCGTAATAAGCGTAGTCGCCTTTGTAAGCAATGGAACGGCCGCCCACCAACACCTCCGGTTGCTGGGTGGTATCCACCGCCGCCAGCATGATACGCGCCTTGAACTGGTCGCCGGTCAACACGTAGTTGGACTCCGGGATCACCAAAGCTTCCAGTTTATTGAATTTAAAGGACTCCGCATCTATGGAGGCAAACAGGTAATTCACCACATCTGACTCCATAGCGAGGGCATTGGCCTGAAACTGGGTCAGAATCGTCACCACCCCTGTCAACGGGATCGACTCAAAATAAGCGGACTCCCAAGTCTGAGGAGACTTGTTGACCGTTTTCGGATTATTCGTATTCAGGTTTTGGATTACCGCATTACGTAAAACCGTATCCCTTTCGTCGATAAATCCCAGCAACGTCTCCCGAAAATCATTCAATTTGTCTTTCAATACCTTTCCTTCTCCGCCCTGTATCATCACCTGACCGCCAACATCCAGATTGTCCCGGGCCTGAATGTTCCTGACATCCCCCTCCGGGCCATCGGCTATCCTCACCATTCTTCTTTTCAGACTGTCAATATACAGAAACAGGTCGCGGGTCTTCTCCCGGATCTGTATAGTCTTGTCACGGGTCTCGCTCATCTTGGTGGCATTCAGGTTGTATGCCATCTCTATTTCGTTGTAAGTCTCCGCATTCTTTTTACTCAAACTGGATATTGTGGACGACAACCCCTGCTGTACTTTCGTGAACGCTTCCAGCACGTCGGCCGATACGTTCAACGCCAGCATAGCAGTCAGCACAAGATACATCATACCGATCATCTTCTGCCTCGGGGTTTCGGGACAATTCTTCGCTCCCATCTATACTCTCTGCTTTTAATTATTATCTATCACACTGAGCATGTTGCCGTATACCGTATTCAACGAAGCTACGTTGTTCGCCAACTGCTGCGCTTCCTGCTTAAAGAGTTTCGTACTGTCCAAACCCAGGGAAACATTCTCCAGCATCTCTCCCATGTCGCTCTGCATGCCCCGGAAAGACTCCAAGCAATCCTTCGTTTCATTGACCTGTAACTCGTACAACGCATTCAGAGCGCTGATATTTTTATTGACAGTAGCGATCTGCTGTGTATAGTTCTCCGCCTGCGCTTTTACCTGCAGCAACTGTTCTTCCATGATCTTGTTCAACGCACCGAACCCTTCAGAGGAAGTTCCCATGGTAGCTGCCAATTTTTCGCAATTGGCTTTGATTTGGCTCGTCAACTGTCCGGAAGAGGCTTTCAGTATCTGATTGATCTCGTTATACCCGTCGGTGAAGTTGCCGATTGAATTTTCCAGCAGTTCGCCGGCTTTTTCGCCCTTCTCTCCCAACCGTTCGAAAGAGGCGGCAGCACTGTTAACTTTCCGGGTAAATTCCGGCACGTTTACAGAGGCCTCTGCAAAGGAGTCCGCCGATTGTACAAATTTAGAGATCCCCTCTTTCAATTTAGAAACATCCGCCTCGTCCAAACCGACGGTTCCGGTTCCACTCCGGGAGTGTCCAGCCG
The DNA here is from genome assembly GCA_002293375.1 of Odoribacter sp. UBA944. Classification (GTDB taxonomy): domain Bacteria; phylum Bacteroidota; class Bacteroidia; order Bacteroidales; family Marinifilaceae; genus UBA944. The sequence continues at coordinate 179,259 of DBDA01000021.1, read as the reverse complement.
CTTCGGCGCCATGTCTCTGCTCGACCGTCGCAGGCCGTTCTCCGTGACCGGAGAGTTCGGGAAAAACCCGCGCCCAATCGTAATGTTCCGGAGAAGGCTCGAAAGCCGATATAAAGAAGATCAGGGCTTCCACCAACATCCCGATCGTCAAAACGAGCCCTGCCCCCGGAAAGTGCATGATCTTAAACAGCGCACCAACAATCACCGCACTCGCACCCCATCCGTACACATAACCGATGATGGTTTTATAAGCCTTTGTTTCAAAAAATTTTGCCATACTCCCCAATGATTTTAGACAATTTTACTGTATTCTGGTCCGGACCGTTCTGAAGCCCACAAAGCTCCGGCAAGAGTCCTGGAATTCATAGGTGCGCACACCGTTTTGCAGGTAAAACGCCGCATCCTTCCAAGAACCACCCCGAATGGTTTTCCGCTTGAAGATCCGGTTATCACTCTCCTTACTTATGTACTGATAATAGGGACTCATATCGTGCGTAATTTGGTAAGAGGACTCATCGTATGTATCCCCCGTCCACTCTGCCACATTTCCGGCCATGTCGTACAAACCATATCCGTTCGGTTCATATGTCCCGACACGAACTGTTATATCTCCTCCGTCCCCGATATAGTTCCCGCGCATCGGTTTAAAATTGGCCATAAAGCACCCTTTTTTGTTCCGGGTATAGTAACTTCCCCAAGGATAGACAGCCTCCATCAGGCCGCCCCGCGCCGCATACTCCCACTCGGACTCGGACGGCAACCGCCAATCTTGCACCCGGTGGGCAGAACTACTTAAAAAGAACTGGGTACGCCAATGGCAGAAAGCATGCGCCTGGTGCCAATTCACTCCGACAACGGGATAATCGTCGTAGCCTATGTGTGAGAAATACCCATGTACGTACGGTTCGTTGTAAGCGTAGGTGAAATCTTTAATCCAGCACAGGGTATCCGGATAAATCGACACCTCTTTGCGCATAATAAAGGAAGACCGGCCTTTAACAGCCTCTCTCTCTCCTTGTGCATTCACCACTGTTCCGCCCGTATAGGCACCGGTTTTAGGATCATAATAGGAGTCGTTCGCAGCAGCCTGGTTGAAATCATACCAAGTGTACCGGTAGATCAAACGGCGTACATCCAATTCGTTCTCTTGTATCCGATCCTCGCCCGAATAGTTCATGCCCTCAAGCACCTCTTTATATTCCTCATTTCTGCGCAGATCGATGCGGGTTCTCCAGTCCAACCGGGGAGGCTCCAACACATTTCCCTGCCGGTCGCGTACAAGAAATTCATCGTACCCTTCGTCCGCTAAACGCTGCCTTTTTATGGAATCAACTACCCAGTAAACAAACTGGCGGTACTCATCATTGGTGATCTCCGTTTCGTCCATCCAGAAGGAGGGCAAGGTGATGGTTCGTTGAGTAGCAGCCATCGACCAAGCCATGTCTTCGTCGTTCTGTCCAATGTTCAGGCTACCGGTCGGAATAAGCACCATTCCGTAAGGCCGGGGTTCAAACCATTTCTTTACATTGCGGGTTCCGATCAATTCTCCGCCACCATTGTTCAGAGAACAGGAAACAAATGTTGCTGCTATAAAGAAAAAAACTAACCACTTGATCCGCATACTATCTAATATTTACAAAAATCTGACACTCTTGTATATCTTTTCTCTCTTGTCCACCTTCAGACCGAAACTGTACGAAAAGGTCACTTCGTGCGACCCTCCGGTATATTGTCCGACACTGCTGACATTCCAATCATAACTGTATCCCAGCAACAAACCCTCTTTCAATTCGATCCCTCCCATAAAGATCAACGCCTCTTCATACCGGTAGGAAAGCCCCGCCCAGTATTTTTTATCGTATACAAAATGGGCATTCCCACTCGCCTGAAAACTGATAAAATCGGTTTTCACAAAAAAGGAGGGCTGTACATCCACTTTGGGTGTCAACCGGAACGTATATCCTCCCGTTGCATAGAAATGGCGGTTCCAAAAAAAACGCCCTGTCTGTCCGATCGTCATCTCCGGACAGGTCAGATGGGAAAGCGCCAGTCCCGCATAATAACGTTCTCCGGATAAAAACAGACCAATTCCTGCGTCAAACATTATCTTGGAAATATCCAAGTTTTCTGCGCCTAATGCCGGATCATTCTCCTCTGTCGGCGGTTTCAACTCGCCCTCGATCCTGGAGTTTACTACTCCCCATTTTATCCCCGCACTCAATACTCCGAAATCGTACTTCCTCTTATAGGCATAATTCGCCATCAAATGCAGGTTTGTTTGCATGCCCAACCGATCCGTCATAATATTCAAACCTACCCCTCCTTCCGTTCTACCCAATGCCAAAGGCACATCTACATTTATCACATATGTCTCCGGGGCATCCGGCATACGCTGCCATTGATTCCGGTACACCCCAGAAACGACCCAACCGCCCCGTTCTCCAGCAAAAGCAGGATTCACATTCATATGATTGTACATGTTCTGGCTAAACTGCGGATCTTGCTGAGCTTTGATCGAATGACTTATCGCTACTAAAGCAATCATAAACGAGACTACTCTCATCAATCCGGGTTTACCAATTCGCATGTAAAAATAACAAAATATTCAAAGCGCACCTTGAATTTTCTGCAAAACTAAACAAAAAAAATCAAAGAACCAGCCTAATCTCTTCAATTCGAGCATTTTTAACACACAAAATTTCGAACATATTTTCGTTCAGAATGATCTTTTCACCCTCTTCCGGAATACTTTCGTTGTAATGAAGAATGTATCCGGCCAGAGTTTCATATTCCTCGCTCTCCTCTAACTTCAACCCGTATTTCTCATTCAGATAGTCGACTTCCAAACGTCCGGAGAAGATGTATTCGCTATCGGAGATCACCGTTTCCGTCAAACGGGTGCGGTCATGTTCGTCCTCGATCTCCCCGAAGATCTCCTCCATAATGTCCTCGATGGTCGCTATGCCGGCCGTTACGCCGAACTCATCCACCACCACGGCAATGCTCCGTTGCTGCTTGATAAAGAGGTTCAACAGGCGGGAAGCCGACATGGTTTCCGGCACGATCAATACTTTACTCAACGCCCGGGAGATATCCGGCGGATTGTTGAAAAGTGAAGAGGAGTGTACATACCCGATAATGTTATCGATGCTTTCCCGGAAAATCAAAATCCGGGACAATCCGGTACTGACAAAGAGGGCGACCAACTCGTCCAGGTCTGCGTCTATCGGCAGGGCAATCAGGTCCGGACGGGGAACAATGCACTCCCGAAGCTTGATATCGGAAAAGTCCAAAGCATTCCGGAATAATTTTATTTCGTGCTCCTCATCCTGTTGTTCTTTCGATCGCTCTCCCTCTCCGATCAGGTTGTTCAGGTCGATCTTTCCAAAGATCCGATCCTGTTCATTCTCCCCGATCTTTTTCCCTGTAAAGATTCGGAGAATCCCTCCTCCCAGACGCACCGAAAACCAGGTAACCGGAAAAAAAAGCAGGTAAAACAGAAAGACCGGAACGGCGAAAAACTTCAGCAAAGCATTGGGGCGCAATCGGAAAAATGCTTTGGGAAGGAACTCTGCAAAGAAAAGGATGATCAGGGTGGAGATCAGTGTCTCCATCAACAACTCCACCCCAAAGGAGAGGTGCATAAATTCGAGCGGCGATTTCAGGTGTTGCTTCATAAAAATACCGTAAATCACCATCACCACATTGTTCCCTACCAGCATGGTCGTGATGTACATTCCCGGATTGGAGGTGAAGATATCTACCAACGCCTGCGGAAGGTTGCGGTTGTTTTTCTCGATCTCCATCCGCAGTTTGTTCGAAGCGATGAATGCGATCTCCATACCCGAAAAAAACGCGGATAACAACAGGCAAATGAGAATGACCGTACCTACTGACATAAAGCTATAATTCTACTTCTACGCGGCCGTCCGTAATATTTTTAAATACCGGACGCTCCAATTTGTCGTCCGATTCAAAGCCGTCGCTGCTCTCCAGGACATTGCCATTTGCCGTCAAACGGCTGTACCGGTCGGAATAGATGAGCCGTTTTCCCATGTCCCAATACATCAACTCCGTCTCCAATTTCGTTCCGTCGGCATTGGTGACAACTACCTGATCCCGGGCCTCCCAAAGTTTCTCTTCCTTCAACTCCTTGGCATATTTAGACCGGATATCGGCTACTACATTCCCTGCTGTATCGTAGGTGATGACATGAATCCCACGGGGAAACTCGTCGTATTGTCCCTCTTCGGTATGCACTTTGTAATACAACGGGGTACGTATCTTGTACTTGATCCGGGCGGAGTCCGAATAGATCAACACCAGATCCTCTCCCTCCATTTCATGCAATTCCGTCTGCTCTGTCAGCAATTTCACCTTGTTCAGGTCGTTTTTACAGGCAAAAAGCATTACCATCCCCAACAGAATGATAATGCCTTTGCTAAAACCTGTTTTTGTCCCGACAGCCATGCGCTGTGCCCTATCTGAAACGAACCGTCGTCGTCTCGTTGATCCAGTCCCCGACCTTAACGGTGCTCCCGGCATGGATATCCCGGAAAAAGGCTTCCTCCTTGCTGGGGAAGTGCGGAGAGTAGGTATTGATCAACTGATTGGCCTTTTCTGCGACACTTGGGTCCACCTGCTTGGCCCTCTGAAATTTATCGACAGCTGCCCAGAATACCACTTTGTGGTCGAAATCATCTGCCCCGTAATTTTTACTGTATGCTGCATACGCATTGCCGATCAGGATGTACGCCTCACCCATGTTTGGGTTGATCTTTAAAGCCTCCGATGCGAAGCGCCGCGCTTCCTGATACTGTTGCTTACCGTTTTTGATCTGCGCCATCCGGAGGTAATAGTCCGTTTTCGCTTCGTCATCCGTACTTTTTTCGATCGCTTCTTTCAAATACTCCTCCGTCTTGTCGAACTCTTGTTGTTTAAGGAACATCATGGCTAAGTTGTATGCAGATTCCGCTGTCGGTTCGCTCCGATAAAGCTGTTCTGCTACCTGCGCATACAACGGAGCATCCGTACATTCGCCCCGGCGGAGGACACGGGCAATCTCTTTCAATGTCTCCATGTCATCCCTGTTGCTTTCAAATTTTTGGGTCATGAAATTCACCAATGTTTCACAATCGGCAACACCCGCATTGAAGAACAAGGCGTCAATCTGTTTTTTAACCTCTGCAAAATTTTCCGGTTTCGTCGCTCTTAAAGGGTTCTTCTCCACATAATCGGAGAACTTTACATACAATCCTATGTACTCTTCCTTGGTGATGATACCCTCTTTCAGCAATTTGTCGGCAGCCACCATGGTCGCCGTAACAATAGAAGGATGCGATTTGTACTTCAGCTGATTGTAGGAGTTGAGCAAATACCCATAGGCTTCCTTTGCCACCTCTATATTTTCCCCTCCCTTGAACCGGTACAGGGTATATCCTTTCTTACCCAATGCATAGTCTTTTCCCATGGTTTGATGGCCGGAAAAATACCGTATCCACTGATCATAGATCATCATCAACGTATCCAGATAAGCCGGATTGTGGGTTTTCTGGAACATACTCGTCATGATCTCTTCCCCTCTGGTGTAGGTCAATAACTGAAAAGCCGGAGCATGCAAAAATACATACCTCCAGGCCGGCAACGCATCCATATAATTTTTCTGCTTGACAAACTCGGTGTAAATCGAAGCATTCTGGATTGTCTGAACACTGTCCACCCCGTATTTGGATTCTACACTTTGTGCCGCAACTGTTCCGTACAACAGTGCAAAACCAAAAATCAAAATTACCGCTCGTTTCATGTTTATAATTTTATATGCAAGTGTCCTGTGCAAAATTAGGACTATTTTTTAAAAATCCGTGTAAAAAGTCGCATTTTATATTCGATTAGACTTTTTTATAAAACTCTAATATCTCATGTAATCCATTAAAAACTAAATCTTTATTCATTCGTATCCACACGGGGAGCTTCCCCTCGAAATAGAGACGGTTGCCTCCTGTCAGCACCACCTCGCCCTGTGGGTGATCCTGTCGGAATTCCATTATATACCGGTCTATTTCAAAAAGCATACCGTTCATCACGCCGTTCCGGATCGCTTCCCCGGTATTTCCGCCGCAGATTCCCCAAACAGGCTCCGGCTGCAACAGCGGCAATTTGTCGGTATAGTCGTGCAACGCCCGGAAACGGAGCAATACACCAGGAGAGATATCTCCTCCTTTAAAAACACCGTCGGCCGTCAAAAAATTATAGGTAACAGCCGTACCCGAATCAATGACCAACAACTCTTTCCCGGGAAAAAGTTTCCGGGCTCCGACGCAGGCGGCGATCCGGTCGATCCCCAACGTATCCGCCGGCTCGTATGCGATCTCCACCGGATAGCGCATGCCCGGCGCACTCTCCAGCCAAAAACCCGCAAAGGAGCGCAGCAAATTCCGCAACTCCCCCGGGATCCGTCCGCTTCCCGCCAGAAAAATATCGACCGGCCCCGTCTCCTTGTATACCGTCTGCAAGTCCGCCGGCAAGTCCGCCGGTCGAAAACCGATCCGCATCTCCCCGTTGTCCCGGACAAACGCATATTTTAAACGGGTGTTCCCCACATCAACTAACAGGTTCATACGCTATCAGGATTTGGTGCATTTTTTCAACATAACGGGACATCGTTTCCACACGTTCCACGCCGGTAAAGATCAGTGAAAGTTTGTGATTGTGCTCACTAAGACGGCAAGGCAGTTGCTGCTGCTGGACAAATTTAAGCAAATCAGTAAAGAGGGACGATCGGTAAAAGGAGGAGTCAGGATCGCTGATAAAAAACATCGTCATCCGGCCGTTTTTGGCCAGCAGGCGTTCGATCCCCAGCTCCATACTTTTCCTCCGGATCCGCACAATTTCCAGCAGATTCAGCACCTGTGGCGGCAGCGGCCCGAAACGATCCCGCATCTTCCCGGCAAACAACTCCAACTCTTTCTCCTCGGAGATGTTGTCCAACTCCCGGTACAAGCGGATGCGTTCGCTGACATTCTCCACATACTCTTCCGGGATCAATACCTCAAAATCGGAATCCACCACACAATCCGCCACATACCCTCGCTGCTCCACCCCTCCGGCCTGCAATCCAGGAAATTCCTCGTCCTGCAACTCCAGCAATGCCTCGTTCAGGATTCGCTGGTAAGTTTCGTATCCGATCTCTGCAATAAAGCCGGACTGCTCCGTTCCCAGCACATTCCCCGCTCCCCGGATGTCTAAGTCCTGCATGGCGATATTGAAACCGCTTCCCAGGCCGCTGAAATCCTCGATGGCCTTCAGGCGCCTCCGGGCATCGGGATTCATGAGGTCCAGAGAGGGGGTTACCAAGTAGCAGAACGCCTTCCGATTGGAACGGCCCACCCGTCCCCGCAACTGGTGCAAGTCGCTCAGGCCATAATTCTGCGCCTGATTGATGATCATAGTATTGGCATTGGGAATATCCAACCCGGACTCCACGATAGTCGTTGCGATCAAAACATCGTAATCGCCCCGGATAAAGTCGTGCATCGCCTGTTCCAACTCCTCTCCGGACATTTGCCCATGCACCACGCAACTTTTTACCTCCGGTATTAACCTGTGAAGCATCGCCTGTATGTCCCGGATGGTATCGATCCGGTTGTGAATGAAAAAGACCTGTCCGTTCCGCTCCATTTCGTAAAGGATCGCTTCCCGGATCAGCTTTTCGTCAAAGCGGTGCAGTTCGGTAACGATCGGATAGCGGTTCGGGGGCGGTGTCCGGATGATCGACATATCCCGAGCGCCCATCAGGGAAAATTGCAGGGTGCGGGGAATAGGGGTCGCCGTCATCGTCATAGTGTCCACATTCAGTTTCAGTTGTTTCAATTTCTCTTTGACACCGACCCCGAACTTCTGCTCTTCGTCGATGATCAGCAATCCCAGGTCTTTGAACACGACATCTTTACCGGTCAACCGGTGGGTGCCAATCACAATGTCCACTCTCCCTTCTGCTAACTCCTGCAAGATCCGTTTGATCTCCGAACTGCGCTTCATCCGGCTGATATATTCGATGCGGCAGGGCAACCCCTCCATCCGTTTTACGAAGGTGTTGTAGTGCTGGTAAGCCAATACGGTGGTCGGGACCAGCACGGCCACCTGCTTACTGTCCGCCACGGCCTTGAACGCCGCGCGCATCGCCACCTCGGTCTTTCCGAAACCGACATCTCCGCAGATCAAACGGTCCATCACCTCTGGGCGCTCCATGTCTTCCTTGACTGCTTCGATCGCTTTCATCTGGTCCGGGGTCTCCTCGTACACGAAAGAGGCCTCCATCTCCTCCTGCAAATAACTGTCCTTGCTGAAGGCAAACGCCCGCTCCTCTTTGCGCTTTGCGTAGAGGGCTATCAACTCCCGGGCGATGTCTTTAACCCGGGATTTGGTCTTCTGTTTCAGGCGGTTCCAGGCGCTCCCTCCCAACCGGTTCACCACCGGCGGCTCACCCTCTTTCCCCTTGTATTTGGAGATTTTGTGCAATGCGTGCAGGCTGACATAGAGTTCCGAGTTGTTTTTGTAGACCAACCGGATCGCCTCCTGCTCCTTACCGTTGTTATTTATCTTGACCAAACCGCCAAAACGGCCGATCCCGTGATCCGTGTGCACCACATAATCGCCCGGATGCAGGTTTTGCAACTCACTGACCGTGATGGATTCCCGTCCTTTGCGGATGCGAGTGGTCTGCAACCGGTATTTGTGGTAGCGGTCAAAAAGCTGGTGCTCGGTATAGACGCACAATTTCAACTGCCGGTCGGAAAATCCCTCGTGGAGCACCCCTTCCACGTGTGTAAAGTCGATCCGAAAACCTTTGTCCAAAAAGATGTCCCGCAACCGGTCAATCTGGCGGCTGTTCACCGAACAGATGCAGATTTGGTACCCCTCCTCCTGCCGCTGCCGCAACAGGTCGGCCAACAGGTCAAACTGTTTGTTCACAGCTGGTTGCGCTTCGCACTCCACATCAATCAACGTTCCCCGGAAGTACATATCCGCCCCCCACTCCACCACGCTGCACCGGTCGATAAAAGCGAACAACTCCTCCGTTCCCGTCAAAAGACCGGGCTCCGTTTCTGCTGCCAGCGCCTGCAGGCGGTCGTACATAAACAAGCCGTTCTGGATCCACCACACCGGCTTTTCCGGAAAATACTCGGACAAGGCGACTTGAGCCTGTCCGGAAGGGTTATTGCTCAAATCCGGAACGATCGTCGCTTCCGCCACCGGTTGTTCGGACAATTGGGTCTCCACGTCAAAAAAACGAACCGATTCCACCTCATCGCCAAAAAAATCGATACGTACAGGCCGTTCTTCTGCGTATGAATAGACATCCACCAGGCTGCCCCGCACCGCAAACTGTCCCGGTTCAAAGACAAAATCGCTCCGGATAAAATCGTATTGTGTCAACAGTTCTTCCAAAAAAGAGAGGGACAATGCATCACCTTTCCGCACCGTCATGGACATTTTTTCCAGTACACTTTTTCCGACCACCTGTTCCGCCAACGCTTCCGGATGGGTTACCAGCACCTTTGTCCGGCCGTTCGCCAGATTTTTCAGGACTTCCGTCCGCACCAACACCGAATCATTGTCTCTCTCTTCCGGCGTCAGGTAACGGCGGTACGAAGAGGGCAGAAAAGCCACCTGCTCCTCCGGTACAAAGGCCAATACATCGTTGTAAAAATAGGCCGCCTCTTCCCGATCGTTCAGCACCACGATCCGAAAACCGGGGCGCGCCCGGATCATGGCACTCACCAAAACAGCCGTTACCGACCCTGCATTGTTCACCAACCGGTATTTCCCCTCTCCCTGCAACCGTTCCGTCAACTTCCGGATCACCGGAGCATCCCGGTATTTCGATAGTAACTCTTTTATCTCCAAAATCGTACTTGTATTCCCTTTGCAAAGATATAAAAAGTCGCTAACTTTGCCTGCAAACATACCATTATGCACATTGTATTCCTGGAATCTCTCGGCATTTGCGAATGTGTGGTTCAATCCCTCTGTAAACCATTACAGGCAAAAGGCCACACATTTACTTTTTACACCGACAGATCGGAAGAGGAAACGATATTGATCGAAAGATCCCGGGAGGCCGATGTCATCGTCCTGAGCAACATCCCGTTACGAAAAAGTTTTTTGGATGCCTGTTCCCGGTTGAAAATGATCTCCGTCGCCTTTACCGGCTTGGACCACATTGATCTGAAAACCTGTAAAGAGAGAGGCATAACCGTTTGCAATGCCGCCGGGTACTCCACCCACGCCGTGGCGGAACTCACCACCGGCATGATGTTGAATGTGTACCGGCAGATCAACAACGGCGACACCATTACCCGCATGTACGGCAGCCGGAATAACTTTATCGGTTCGGAATTGCGCGGCAAAACGGTCGGCATTATTGGCCTGGGCCGGATCGGCAGACAGGTAGCTGCGCTGGCTTCGGCGTTCGGTTGCCGGGTGATCGGGTACAACCGGACGCCTCGCGTGGTGGAACAGGTCACCCTGACGGACAAAGAGACCCTCTGCCGGGAAGCGGATATTCTCTCCCTGCACCTGCCGCTGACACCGGAAACGGAGAATTTTGTCGACAGCCGGGAGTTCTCCCTGATGCAGCCGCACGCCATTCTGATCAACACTGCCCGGGGACCTGTGGTAAACAAGCAAGCTCTGTACCGGGCGTTGACAGAGGGTCGGATTGCCGGAGCAGCCGTGGATGTATACGACCGGGAACCGCCCCTGCCTCCCGATGATATACTGTTCGAAGCGCCCAACCTGCTGATGCTTCCCCACCTGGGATATGCCACGAAGGAAGCCTTCGCCGAACGGATCAAGATCGTCATTCAAAATATTACTAACTGGATAGCCTGACGGCCCTCCGCAAAACAAACTGACACCATGTTCCGGATACTCTCTTTACTGCTTCTGTTGCCGCTCTTCTGCGCAGGCAAAGATTATGAAGTAAAAATACATGCCAGGAATCTTCCCGAGGGGAGCAAACCCCGGTTGTTGCAACTGTTCAACGGAAATTTCTTCACTATTGATAGCCTTCCGGCCGTAAACGGGGAGGAGATCCTGTTCCGGGTGCCGGAAAACCAACCTCCCGGTAACATTAAAGCCCTGCTCGGCATCTCGGTCTATGCCAAATACACCGAAAAGAACCCGCAACCGACCGCCATAGACCTTTTTTTCAACCGGGAAGATATCGAAGTCGAACTGGATTTCACCAATCCCGTAGTGACGTTGAAGGTTATCCGCTCCAAAGAAAATCAATTGTTCTACGATTACATGCGACAAGATGCCCGGATCGTTCAAAAATTAGGGCTTTTGGAACAATTCATCGGCCAATACCCCGACCGGGACAAGTTGCACGAAGCCGTTTCGTCTTATTTTCAAACGTTCCAGAAAAACAGGAACATACTGATAGATAGCATCTACCAAGCCAACAAAGAGATGTTGACCGCCCGTATTATCCAGACAATGAAAATGCCTTTCAATTCCGGAAATATCTCTCCCGCCCAACGCGATTCGCTTTTCAAGGGGCACTTTTTCGATGAGATCCGCTTTACGGATACCACCCTGTTGTATACCTCAGCCTATACCGATAAACTATTCAACTACCTGCGCTATTTTGCCATGCAACAGCGCTCCCCCCGGGAGAGCGAACTTGATTTGATGAAGTACGTCGACGATCTGATCGGGCGCATCAGCGAAAACGACCGGATACGCACCCACCTGTTGGATTTTATCATCACCGGCTTGGAAGAGCTGAAATACGAGGAAGCGTTGAACTACATCTCAGGCAACTATTTGGAACAGTGCGAAGGGCCGCTGGAACTTACCAAACGGAGGTTGGAAGAGGCGCAGAACATGGTCATCGGCGGGCAGATCCCGGACTTTTTTTCCATCGACACAGCCAACGTCGCCTACAACCTGTATGCAGACCTCTCGCCGTATGTCCTGATCGTCTTCTGGCAAACCGGATGCCCGCACTGCCAGAAACTGATCATCGAGGAGTTGCCCGCTTTGGTCAAAGAGGGATTGTTGGCGGATCGAGGTGTTAAACTGGTGACTGTTTCCATCGATCCGGACCGGGAGGAGTGGAAAAAATTGTCGCGGATCTCTCCGATGCCCTGGACCAACACTTACATCCCGGGGGGATTCGAGAACGAAGCAGCGGCGGACTTCAACCTGTACGCCACCCCCATGATGTTCCTGGCAGACACCGAACACAAAATTGTCAGCAAACCACAGGTAGCGGAAGACATCCGGGCAGACCTGCAAATGTTGAAGTAAGCCTACTCTTTGTAATAGACCCGTTTCACCCGGTAAGCAACCCCCGTGAGGATTTCGTACGGGATGGTACCCAACTTTTGCGCCACTTCTGTGACCGGGATGTGCCGGCCGAAAATCTCGACCTCCTCCCCGGTCTCCGCCGGTGTATCTGTTATGTCCAACATACAAGTATCCATGCAGATCGTACCGATCACCGGCACCCGGTATCCCTTCACCCACATCTCCCCAACGCCGTTCCCTAAGCGACGGTTCAGGCCGTCGGCATAGCCCACCGGCACCACGGCGATCCGGGAGTCCCGTTCCGCAACGCCCCGCCTGCCGTACCCGACCGTCTCTCCTTTTTTCACCTCCCGGACAGATTCAATGTACGTTTTAAAAACAGCCACCGGTTCCAGAACCGCCCCAACGGCGCTGATACCGTGTAACCCCACTCCCAGCCGGACCATGTCGCAACTGTATTCCGGAAAACGTTCAATCCCGGCAGAGTTGAGGATGTGCAAAAGGGCCCTGTTCGGTAGAAACGCCTGTATTTCATCGGCCATCTCCCGGAATTTGCGGTATTGCAGGCGGGTAAATTCGTCCAACCGCTCCTCATCGCTCCCGGCCAGGTGCGAAAAGAGCGATGTTACCTCTACCCGCCTTTTGATCGCAAAGAACTCCCGGAGAAACGTTATATCGCCAAGATCGAGACCGGCCCGGTTCATGCCGGTGTTCAATTTGATGTGTACGGGGTACTTCTCCTGCCCGTGCCGCACCAACGCCCGGTCAAAAGCGGCCAGCAGTTCCGGCGAATAGATCTCCGGTTCCAAATTGAATTCGATCATGCTGTCAAAAGAGTCGGGCTGCGGATTCATCACGGCGACCGGTATGGTGATCCCCTCCGCCCGGAGGGCGATCCCCTCGTCCGCAAAGGCCACCATCAGGTAGTTCACACCGTGGTATTGCAATAGAGAGGCCACTTCCCCCGCTCCCGATCCGTATGAAAAAGCCTTCACCATCACAGCCAGTTTCGTATGCTCCGGCAACAGCGAACGGAAGTAATTCAAATTGGCTACCATCGCATCCATGTTGACCTCCAACACGGTGTTATGGGTCTGTTTCTGTAAAAAACCGGCAATATATTCAAAGCGGAAGCGGCGGGCCCCCTTGATCAGGATCACCTGATCGCGGAAGCTGTTCCGGTTCTCCTGCCGCAGAAAATTCTCCGTATCGGGGTAAAAACGAGCATTCATCCGGAAATACTCCCGGTGTTTACACAACTCTTCCCCAATACCGATAAAGAGCGTCACACCCGCCTCTTCCAACCGCTCCGCCACCCCCCGGTACAACGTATCAGGTTCCGTACCCGTATCGAGCACATCCGACAAGATGACGGTTTTGCTTTTGGACTTATCCTGCATCCCCTGTACCGCCAAAGCCGTGCGAAAAGAGACAATGTCCGAATTGTAGTAATCGTTCACCAGGATAGTACGGTTGATCCCCTCTTTGATCTCCATCCGCATGGCGATGGGCTGTAAACGGGATACCTTCTCTGCAATCCGCTTCGACGACACTCCTTTCAGCAACAATACACAAACCGCATTTATACAATTTTCGTACGAGGCCTCGTCACCAAAGGGGAGGTGCAGCGTAAACAGCTCCTTGCCGTAAGCGACCTCTACCTCCCAGCTGTTTTCGCTCCGGGAGAGCACCCGAGTCCGCACATCGGCCTGTTCGCTTTCACCCCAACGGACGATCCGGGCCTTTTTGTCGGCTGTGGCGGAAATGTAATCCATAGTCTGCCCCTCCCGCCCGACAGCAGTCGAACAATAGCGGAAAAGGATCGCTTTCTCCTCCAATTTTTCCCGAAGGGAAGAAAAATTCTCCCCGTGTGCATCCCCCAGGTGGGTAAAGATACAGAGATCGGGACGGATCATGTTTTCCAGGCGCACCATCTCCCCTTTCCGGGAGATACCGGCTTCAATGACGGCGATATCGGCCGACTCCTCGATGCCGCACAACGACAACGGCACGCCAACCTGCGAGTTGTAACTCCGGGGACTCCTATAGACGACGTAGTCATCGGACAGCAATTGGTACAACCACTCCTTCACGATGGTCTTTCCATTGCTCCCGGTCACCGCGATCACCTCCGCCTTCATCTTCTCCCGATATGCTCGCGCATAGCTTTGTAAGGCATCCAATACCTGCTCCACCCGGAAAAACTTCGCTTCCGTCAGGGCGGAGAACTCCTCCCGGTCTTCGCTGATCACGAACGAACGGACACCCTTGCCGTACAACTCCCGCACATAATCGTGTCCGTTGTGGTTTTTGCCCTTCAAAGCAAAAAAGAGGGTATCCCCCGGAGAGCCCACCGCACGGCTATCAATACAAACTTCCATACACATCCTTTTTAGTTTACACACCTTACCATCAAAGCAGGGGAGCGAACAACCGGGCCAACGACTCCTTGACCCGTTGCCTTTTCGGGCGGAACTTCCAGTGGTTGATGCTCTCCTCCCGGCTGTTTTTCAGATCCTCCATAAAAAACGAAGCCAGACTTTTCGACACAGCACGATCGTACAAGATCAGATTCACCTCAAAATTCTCTTCAAAACTCCGCATATCCATGTTGGCTGTCCCTACGCTCGCCACAATTCCGTCCACCACGATCACCTTGCTGTGGTTCAGCCCCTTCTGGTACCAATAGACCTTCACCCCCGCCTCCAGCAACTCCTCCACATAGGAACAGGAACACCAGTGTGTCAGGCGCGAATCCGAATTGTGCGGCAGCATCAACCGCACATCCACCCCGCCCATCGCCGCTGCTTTCAGGCAGTTGACCGTCGTCTCCCCCGGCATAAAATAGGGCGTAGAGATAAACACATATTTCTTCGCCATATTGATCAGGGTAAAATAGGCCTGCTGAATGGAAGACCAGTCGCTGTCGGGCCCCGAAGCCACCGTCTGGATCAATGTATTCCCATCCTCCTCTTTGTGCGGGAGATACTCCTCCCTGTTCAACAACAACTCCTGCCGAACAAAGTACCAGTCGATCCCGAACACCGTATTCAGGGAGGTCACCACCTCACCCCGCACGCAAAGATGCGTATCGCGCCAACAACCGATCTTCGGGATCCCGTTCAGGTAGCGGTCGGCAAAATTCAACCCGCCGACAAAACCCACTTCTCCGTCTATCACCACGATCTTCCGGTGGTTCCGGTAATTGGCCTTGTCCGCCAAACGCTGGAAGATCACCGGCAAAAAGGGTACCATCTGCACCCCCGCCCCCCGCATCTCCCGGATGTACTGTTTCGAAAGCGACCAGCAACCGACGTCGTCGTAAATAAAACGCACCTCGATCCCCGCCCGCGCTTTCGCCGTTAACAGCTCTTTCAGGCGGGAAGCAAGTTCACCCTTTTCCACAATGTAATATTCTAAGTGGATAAATTTCCGGGCCTTGGCGATCGCATTGAAGATAGCCGGGAAGGTCTCTTTCCCGTCGTTCAATATCTCCGCCTTGTTGTAGCGAGTCAGCAACGCCTTGCTGTTGCTCAACAACAGGGTCATCAATTTCTGCCACTCTTTCCGGTCCTCCCGCTTCAATATTTCGGATTTTTTGAGCCGCTGTTTCTGATCCTCGCTCATGTATTGCAACCACTTGATGTCTCCCAGTTCTTTCCTGGAGAACATCTTGTTTTTCCGGTAATTCACGCCGAAATAGAGAAAAAAGAGAAAACCGATCGGCGGCAACAACAGAATCACCACCACCCATGCAACCGTCTTTACCGGATTCCGGTTCTCCAGGATGATGTTGTAGGCGGCCGTCAGGATCGTTCCGAGGTACAACAGGATCAATGCATATATCAGAAGCGCCAACCAATCCATGGATCCGCGGATTTTCTTATTTTAATTTCTAATAATATTCACTATTTTCGCCTTATGAACAGTTCTATTTTCACCGTTACTCAATACGCAATAAACGAATTAAAGGATACATATCCGCAGGAAGAGATCCGCAGCATCTGCCGGTTGATCTTCTCGGATATTTTCCAATACACAAATATAGAGATACATCTCAAAAAATACGACTGTTTACCGGAAAGCTTCGTAAATAAATTTTACGCCGTTGTCAAGGAGTTGAAGCAGGGGAAACCGGTGCAGTATATCATCGGGGAGACGGAGTTTGCCGGATTGCGTTTCCGGATCGACGGATCGACCCTGATCCCTCGCCCGGAAACCGAAGAGTTGGTACGGTGGACCTTAGAGTCGGCGCGTTCCGGCATGCGTATTTTAGACATCGGTACCGGCAGCGGCTGCATCGCCATCACCTTAGCTAAGTTGGGTCCGGATGTTTCGGTGTGTGGTATGGATATCTCGTCTGACGCATTGATTGTTGCAAAAGAGAACGCAGAACGAAACGAGACGGAGGTTCTCTTCGGAGAGGGGGATATTCTGGACGGAGCGGACGGTTGGAAGGGCCCTTATGATATGATTATCAGCAATCCACCATACGTACGGGAGTCTGAAAAGGAGTGGATGGAGCGGCGGGTATTGTCATATGAACCGGAGCGGGCGCTTTTTGTCCCCGACGACGATCCGTTGCTGTTTTACCGGGCCATCGCCCGATTCGGACGTACCCATCTGGCACCCGGGGGATTGCTGTTCGTAGAGATCAACGAGGCGCTGGAAGCGGAAACCGCCTGCCTGTTGCAAGAGAGCGGTTACGCGGCCGTTACCGGACGCAAAGACCTTTTTGGGAAACCCCGGTTTATCCGGGCTGAACAAACCGGCATACCCTATGGAAGTTAAAGATCCAAAACGGGCGCAAGCCCTTGCCGCCGCTGCGTGCAGCAAAAAAGAGTGCTGCGCCAAAGAGATCCGCACCAAATTGGAAAAATGGGGTGTCGGCAACCGGGAGGCGGAAACCATCCTCGACTGGCTTTTCCAGAACAACTTCCTGAATCACTCCCGTTTTGCCAACGCTTTTGCCAACGACAAATTCCGGTTTGGCAAGTGGGGGAAGCATAAAATTGCACAGGCGCTGCGGCAGCGGGAGGTACCGGAAGAGGCGATCCGGGAGGCGCTGTCAGGGCAGGCCGACGAGGCGTACGACGCCACCTGCCTCTATCTGCTGAACAAGAAACGGAAAAGCCTGCAGAATCCGGATGATCCCGGATCATATGCCCGATTGGTGCGGTTCGCCCTCTCCCGCGGCTTCGATCACGAGACCATTCACCGTTGCCTGCGACAGCTCGCAGATAGCTAAATACCTCTTTCGATGCAAGATATTGAACGTTTGTTCCGGGAACAACTTCGGGAGTTCCCCTTAGCCGCCCGCCACTATTTGGGGCTCTCGGCCGTTAACTACAAAACCGTCGTCTTTCCCGGCGGACGGTTTGTGTTGCAATTCAACCCGGAGCGGATCCGTTCCACGGCAGCCCCCACCGATCCGGCTGCCATCGCCGCCCGCCCCTGCTTCCTCTGCCCGGCCAATCTGCCGGAGGGGCAAAAAGGGATCGTGTACAATTCGGAGTATCGCATCTACGTCAATCCCTACCCCATTTTTGAACAACACCTCACGGTACCGACCGTTACGCACCAACCACAGCGCATTGCCGGCCGGTTCGGGGATATGCTGGAGATCGCCGCCCGCTACCCGGCCTATACGGTTTTTTACAACGGCCCCAACAGCGGCGCCTCGGCCCCCGACCACTTTCACTTCCAACTGGCTCCCGGAGGGATATTACCGGTGGAAGAAGAGGCTAACCGAATGCAGTCCCTAACCGCCAACCGGCATGGGCAGATCGGTACGCTTTCGGGCTACCTCCGGAAGGTATTTTTTCTGCATTCCGGCGAGAAAGCATGGCTGATCTCCCGGTTTGAAGCTGTGTTGGAAGTGTTGGGACGATTTATTCCGTCCGATCCGGAACCGATGCTGAACCTGATCGTGTGGCAACGGGAAGGGTGCTGGACAGTAGCCCTTTTTCCCCGAAAGCAACTCCGTCCGCAACAGTTTTACGCCGAAGGGAAGGAACGGATCCTGTTCAGCCCCGGCAGTGTGGATTTCGGGGGGCTGTTGGTAACACCCCGGCGGGAGGATTTCGAACGGTTGGAGTTGGAGTTACTCACCGAACTGTTCGACCAATTGACCGTCGGCGACAAAGAGTGGGAAGCCGTATGCCGGGAGATCCAGGCAAAGTGATCATATCGCTGCTATAGCAGCTGCACTCCCGACAGCGGCCATTATCACTCCAAATACGACCAATAGTAAAACCAAACCGATCATCGAAATAACCAAACCGGCAATTGCAAGACCTCGCGGCCTTTTAAAGATCCCTACAAACGAAAAGATCAATCCTAAAACCCACAGTATCCAACCGAGAACAGGGATCCAGCCGAAGAACGCAGCGATCAAAGCCAATACAAATCCTGCCACACCCATTCCGTTCGATTTCGGGGTTGCTTGTTGGTTGATGATAATTGTTTGTCCTTGTGGAATTTGTCCGTTTTGCATGGTTTTCATTTTTGATGCGTCAACGGATGCAAAGTTAAAATAAACCGGAGTTGCTGCAACTTTATGCCCCATTTTTTTAATTTTTTCCTACCTTGCAGGGATTTTGAAAACATTCTTTTACAAACAACGCCATGATACACCACTTATTCCGTTTACTTGGCCTCTTCGTCTGGTTGGGGACTGCCTGTTGTGTTGCAACAGCGGCAAAGAATCGCACGAGCCCCACGATACACGTACAAAAGATCGAGAGCGGGTGGCAGTTCCGCCAATACAATACCGGCAAGTGGCTGCCGGCCGTCGTGCCGGGGACCATACATACCGACCTGTTGGCGAACGGGATGATCGAAGACCCCTTCTACCGGATGAACGAACAGGAGGTGCAGTGGATTGACAAAGTAAATTGGGAATATCAAACCGAATTCTCCGCAGGGCCGGAGATCCCGGCCTGCGAGCGGCAACAATTGGTGTTTTACGGCTTGGATACCTGGGCGGACGTCTTCCTGAACGGGGAGAAAATCGCTTCCGCCGACAACATGTTCCGCACGTGGAAAATTGACGTCAAAGGGAAACTGAAACCGGGCGCCAACACCTTGAACATCCGTTTCTACTCTCCCATTACCAAAGGCCTTGAACAGTTGGAGGCATACGGTTTGGCTCTTCCGGCGGACAACGACTATAGTCAGTACGGCGGCATGGGGAAAGTGCGGGTCAGCGTCTACATGCGGAAAGCCCCTTACCACTTCGGTTGGGATTGGGGCCCACGGTTGGTGTCGAGCGGCATCTGGCGGCCGGTGGCGTTGGAGGCCTGGAACGACACCCAGGTGGAAGATGTTTTTATCCGCCAGCCGGAGGTGACCAAACAAATAGCACGGCTGGAAGCCGAAGTGAGTTTTCATACCGAAAGTGCGGGAGCGGTAGAGGTAGATGTACTGTCGGAGAACAAGCTACTGGCTACCGGAAAGTTCCCAGCCACAGCCGGAATCAACCGGATCAACCTCCCCTTTTTAGTCCGAAATCCCCGCTTGTGGTGGAGCAACGGATTGGGCGCGTCGCATCTGTACTACTTTGACGTGCGCCTGCGGAGAGGGCAGAAGGTCATCGCTACATACCGGCAAACTACCGGCATCCGCTCGCTGAAGTTGGTGCGCCAAAAAGAGGGGAACAGAGAGACCTTTCGGTTTGAACTGAACGGAGCGCCTGTCTTTGCCAAAGGGGCCAACTCCATTCCCGGCGATGTGTTCTTGCCGCGGCTGGGTCGGGAGGGATACGAAAAGATGGTGCGGAACGCCGCAGAGGCCCACATGAACATGATCCGGGTATGGGGCGGCGGCATCTACGAAGAGGACTATTTTTACGAGTTGTGCGACCGGTACGGCATTTTGGTTTGGCAGGACTTTTCGTTTGCCTGCGCCATGTACCCCGGAAATCCGGAATTTTTGGAGAGTGTGAAGCAGGAGGCCAGCGACAACATCATCCGGCTGCGTAACCATCCCTCCCTGGCGCTGTGGTGCGGCAACAACGAAGTGGATGTTGCGTGGGCGCGCTGGGGGTGGAAGAAACGGTACAGCGAGGCGGAACAGCAACAGATCACCGACGCTTACGTAGCGCTGGCGCACAAACTGCTGCCGGAGATGGTCTCCGAATACACCGACGGGGACGACTACTGGCCCTCCTCCCCCATGTCCGGGCCGGAGGTGGACGCACACGAACTCCGCCCGGCCACAAGCGGTGATAACCACTACTGGGGTGTCTGGTTTGAAAAACACCGGTTCGAGGATTTCGAGAAGAACATCGGCCGTTTTATCTCCGAATACGGTTTCCAGTCGTTCCCGGAAATGAACGCTATCCGGAAATTTACCCTTCCGGAAGATCACAGCATTGAGTCGGAGGTGATGAAGCACCATCAGCGCAGCTACATCGGTAATGGCCTCATCCGGGAGTACATGGGGTGGTACTACAACGTACCGGAGGATTTCGAGCAGTTTATCTATATGGGACAAGTATTGCAGGCAAGGGGGATGAAAACGGCCATGCAGGCGCACCGCCGGAACATGCCGTACTGCATGGGGTCGCTGCTTTGGCAACTGAACGATTGCTGGCCGGCTGCCAGTTGGTCGATCATCGACTGTTACCACAACCGGAAGGCCGCCTGGTACGCCGTCCGGGAAGCCTGTAAACCCTTTATCTTTGTTCCCCGCTTCACTGAAGGACAATTGGAGTTGTGGAGCGTCAACGACCACCGGAGAGCGATACCCGCCACCTACCGCATCGAAATCCGGGACTTTTCCGGCCGCGTGATCCGGAAACAGGAAGGCAGCTTCCGGGCTGCTCCCAACATGTCGGAAAAGATCACAACGTGGGAGATCGGTACACTGTTAGAAGGAGTGTCAACGAAAGAAGTGGTGGCCGTCATCCGGATGCAGGAGGGCAAAACGGTGTTGGACGAACAGACGGTTTACTTTACCGAGCCCAAGAACCTGCGCTTACCAGAAAATCCCGGTATACAAATTCAAAGCATCGAGCGCAACGGAAAACAGTGGTTGCAAGTTACCACCAGACAATTGGCCTGCAACGTCATGTTTTATACGGAAGAAACGGGCACCTCCCCATTCGCCGACAACTTTATGGACCTTTTGCCCGGAACGGTGTACGAGATCGAGTGCCTCTCCCCCATCGTCCCCGACCAAATCAAAACACGGTATGTGCAGTAGGTGACATCACGGTAAACAACCCATATCTGAAAAATGATTTTATGACAAAACCCGTTGAGGTAAGTCCGCCAACGGGTTTTATGAGATCGGATTGGTTTAATCACCCATTACTACCCAGTTTTTTGCTTCAGCCACACTCTTAATTGTATTAAAATGCAAACCGTTGGGATTTGTGTACAATACACCGGTATGGGGAGAAGCCCCAGTAGGTAGGGCTAGCAAAAAGGCTAAGACCTCATTCAGGTCGTTTTCAAAAGGATTATTAATGATACTTATACCTGTTAACCGCGGACAATTTGTAATATTTAAACTTGTGAGTGCGTTATTCCGGCAGTAGAGTGTTGTAAGATCAGGTTTATTTGAAACATCAAGACTCGTTAAATAATTATCGGAAACATGTAACCACTGTAATTTATTGTTATTCTGCACATCTAATGCTGTAAGTCTATTATTATAGAGAAGAAGATGCGTGAGACTTGGATTGTTTTGCGCATCAAAATAGATCAAATTTGCGTCATTAGCTCTTAAGAAGGTAATACTTGTATCTGTTGTATTGAAGGTTATGATATGAAACGGTTGATTATCCGTATAAGTATGGCTGAAAGTTCCCGTTTCTGTTTGGTAGGAATCACCCCAATGGACAAAAACGGGGGAATGAGCAACTACCAACATGGAAATATTTGTCCCTGTCGTAATAAATCTAGCCATAGTACCGCTTGCGCGGGTCTCAACAAGTTGTTCCTTGGCCATGGAAAGAATCTCCTGATCAGTCAGGTTCTGAGGCAATACCTCTAATTCTGTATCCTCGTTATTACAGGACACCATTCCGCCCACCATAAAAAAGCAGGCCGCAACAAGAAACAAATGCCGAGCACTCTTCTTGCAAGTTGTTAGATTTAATTTCATCGTATTCAGATATTTAGATTAAAAATAATTGCACTGTACAACTCTTTCTGTTTCGTTGCTTCAAGAGTTTTGCAAATTTATAAATTAATCTATTCATTCAAAATAATTGTATTATTTTGAATCAAATTAATACCGTTACCCTTCAATAATACCGCCACCGATGAGATCATCCCCTTCGTAGAAGACGGCGCTTTGGCCGGGGGTGACGGATTCGGCGGGCGTGTGGAAACAGACGCGGAGCCGCCCTTGGCCGGGAGTATGGGGATCCGGGCAGAGAGAGGCCGGAAGGCCGGCGTTCCGGTAGCGGATCTTGGCGGAAACTTCTAAGCCGGCCGGAATCTCCCGGTACTTCATCCGGTTGACGGAAGCGACGGTAAGTTCCGGACTGAGCAGTTCCTCCTTGGCACCGAGTGTCACTTCGTTCGTCCCGGCGTCAATAGCCACGACAAACATGGGTTGCCCCAACGCAATCCCCAACCCTTTCCGTTGTCCAATGGTATAGTAAGGAAAACCCTGGTGTTCCCCCAGGTATTTACCAGAAGTATTGACAAACCGGCCCGGGCCGAACCGTTCGCGGAAACCGGGGATCCGATCAGCTAAAAAAGTGCGGTAATCGTTATCGGGAATAAAACAGATTTCCTGGCTCTCCCGCTTCTTAGACAAGGCTTCGTAACCGTGGGCGGCGGCAAGGGCGCGCACTTCCGGCTTGGTCAGTTCGCCCAAAGGGAAAAGCGTGCGGGCCAGGTTTTCCTGGGTCAGCATCCACAAAAAATAGGTCTGGTCTTTGCTTTTGTCTATCCCTTTGCGCAGAAAGTAACGCCCGTCCTGCCGACCGATGCGGGCATAATGGCCGGTAGCGATCCAATCACACCCGAACTGATCGGCTGTTTCGATCAACCACCCCCACTTAATCACGGAATTACAAACTACACACGGATTCGGCGTACGACCGTGCAGGTATTCGTCGACAAAATTTTGGATCACACGCTCCGCGAACTCCTTCCGGATATCCAGGATATGGTGCTCAACCCCCAAACTCTCCGCCATCCGCTTCGCCTCAAAGATCGAATCGACACTGCAACACCCCCGCTCTTTTTCCATACAGGCGCCGGAAATGGCATCGAACGTACGGTACGTAACCCCCACCAGTTCGTACCCCTGTTGCCGCAACAGCAACGCGGCCACCGAACTGTCTATCCCGCCGCTCATGGTCATCAGTACGCGCTTTCCCATCTTATTCCTGTTTAAGGCTTCGGCCCATATACCGGGCCTCGCTGTGGTAGTCATCCTTTTCAATCACTGCCTCCGGTTCCTGCAAAGGCTCCCCACCGGAAAGGCGGAAGGCAATGTATTTGATCGTTTTCCCCCTGCCCAGCCACTGTTGCTCGTAAAACGTCTTGATTCCGAGGACGCAGTCCTCCAAGCCGGATGTGTACAGGTTATCGGTCTGCACTTCGACGGCCAGACCGTTGAGGCGAACCAATTCTACCGTGTAGGTGTACAGGAACAGGCTGTCGGTCTTCAACCTGACAACACCGTCCTCTTTAAGTATGCGCCTGTACAGGGAGAGAAAACGGGTGCCGGTCAATCTTTTGCGAGCTTTGGCCATTTGCGGATCCGGAAACGTGATCCAAATCTCGCTGACCTCCCCCGGGGCGAATACACTCTCCAGCATCTCCGCGTGCATCCGGACAAAAGCCACATTGGACAGGCGCTGTTCTTTGGCAATCTTTGCCCCGTGCCACATCCGCGCCCCTTTGATGTCGATCCCGATAAAATTCTTCTCCGGGAAAAGCCGGCCCAGTCCCACGGAATACTCCCCCTTGCCGCACCCGATCTCCAGAACAAGCGGGTTCCGGTTGCCGAAAACAACTTCGTGCCACCTCCCTTTCAGGCGGTATTCCTTTCTGAAGATCTCTTCGTTCCGGGGCTGAAAGACATTGTCCAACAACTCCATCTCCGCAAACTTGGCCAATTTATTTTTTCCCATACCCCACGCAACGCCGCTACTCTTTTCTGCGAATGATCAACCCGACATCCTTGATCCCTTTCAGTACCTGGGTTCGCATCCCCTGCACCACCGTAAAGGTATACTTCCCCGCTTCCACAGGCATCGGAAGGATGGACAACGGATATTCAAGCATTTTCAGGCTGTGTCCGGTGCCCACCCACCTTCCGTCCGGTTCCGCCAACCGAATATCTACGGAATCCTTCCACCCGTTGCCAACCACATCGGTTACCCGAAGGAAACACCAAAGGTTCGCCATTTCATAATCCGTTGTGTGGCGTATACCAAGGGATATATCATAATCGCCTTTTTCGGGAATTTCGGCGACAAACAGAACCGGATGGCCGACCTGCCACTCTTCGCCTTCCAAACTTTCGAACGATTCGTAGACGGCCTTCTCTTTACAGGAGAAAAGGTGTGAAAAGAGAAAAAGGAATAAAATGATTTTCTTCATGGTTTTAGGGGTATTTTTGTTCCGATCGTACGGAGCGATTATAAAAAAGTGATCTCGCATCCCTCCTGTTCTACGGAAAGCTCTATCGAAGATCCTAATATCAGCGGGTAATTTCCGGGAATATGGCCGGCAGGAAAACCGAAGCAAAGGGAATAATCGTACTCCTCCACCGCTTCCCGGATGATCTCTTCCGCCGTCTTTCCGAAACTTCCCGCGTGCATCTCGCTGAACCCGCCAACAATCAGCCCCTGCAGATCGGCCAACCGGCCGGTCAGCTTGAAACTCTGCATCATCCGGTCAATGGCGTACAGGTTCTCCCCCACATCTTCGATGAAGAGTACCGCTCCCTTTTGCCGGTATTCAATAACAGTAGAGCGGATGCAGTGCAACAGGCTCAGGTTCCCCCCCGTCAGGTCGGAACGGACAACTCCCTCCCGGTTCAAGGGGTGAGGGGGAAGTGAATAGGACGTAACCTCTCCGAACAGGAAACACCGGAGCCGTTCCAACGCCTCTCCGGTTGTCTTCTCAAAACTTTGGGGCATAGGCCCGTGCAGGCTCTCAATCCCCAACGAAGTCAGTTTGGTGTGCAACACGGTGATATCGCTGAACCCGACTAACCACTTGGGGTTTCCCTGAAACATGGAGTAATC
This sequence comes from Odoribacter sp. UBA944, assembly GCA_002293375.1. Taxonomy (GTDB): domain Bacteria; phylum Bacteroidota; class Bacteroidia; order Bacteroidales; family Marinifilaceae; genus UBA944. Next base: position 153,716 of record DBDA01000021.1, on the reverse strand, counting down.
CAGTTTTTCGACGATGCGCAGGCAACCATATCCTCCCCGCGTGCAGAAAATCGCCCGGATCTCTTCGCTGTCCAAAGCTCCCTGCAGGTCTTCTGCCCGCTCGGCATCGGTTCCGGCAAAATAACCGCACTGCGACAGGACATACCGTCCTCGTACCGGCTCCAATCCCCAAGAGTGTAACAGTTCTTCAGCGTACTGCAATACAGATTCGGCTATGATGCCGGCCGGGGAAATTAGGGCGACTTTATCCCCGGATTGCAGGTAAGGAGGACGTATCATGCATACTTAAATTTCCTGCGAAGATAGCGTTTTTTCCGCTTCCGACGGAGGGATTTCGGCTAAATTTCGTACTTTTGCGCGACTTGTTTTCGACTATGATCGCGATCTGTTTTTGATAAATAATTATGAGCAAATTCAAAAGAAGTTTGGTGACAACGGCCCTTCCGTATGCGAACGGCCCGGTACACATCGGACACCTGGCAGGGGTATACATACCTGCGGACATTTACGTGAGATACCTGCGGGCGAAAGGGGCCGATGTACTCTTTATCGGCGGTTCCGACGAGCATGGCGTTCCCATCACCATCAAGGCGCAAAAAGAAGGGGTAACCCCGCAGGACATCGTCGACCGGTACCACAAACTGATCAAAGAGTCATTCAAAGCCTTCGGTATCTCGTTCGATATTTACTCCCGCACAAGTTCGGCCACCCATTACGAACTGGCTTCCGGTTTTTTCAGGAAACTGTACGACGAAGGGAAGTTCATTGAAAAGACCTCCCTGCAATTTTACGACGAAAAAGCCGGGCAATTCTTAGCCGACCGCTACATCACCGGCAAATGCCCGCACTGCGGCAATGAAAAGGCTTACGGCGACCAGTGCGAAGCATGCGGCACCAGCCTCAACGCCACTGATCTGATCAACCCGGTTTCGGCCATCACCGGCAACACCCCCCAATTAAAAGAAACCAAACACTGGTACCTGCCTCTGGATCAATACGAAGCGTGGCTGAAAGAGTGGATACTGGAAGAGCACAAAGAGTGGAAAAGCAACGTATACGGGCAGTGTAAATCGTGGTTGGACAGCGGGCTGCAACCCCGGGCGGTGACCCGCGACCTGGATTGGGGCGTTCCGGTACCATTGGACGAAGCCAAAGGAAAAGTGCTGTACGTCTGGTTCGACGCCCCTATCGGCTACATCTCCGCCACCAAAGAACTCACTCCGAATTGGGAAAAATACTGGAAAGACAAAGAGACCCGCTTGCTCCATTTCATCGGAAAAGACAATATTGTCTTTCACTGCATCATCTTCCCGGCCATGCTGAAAGCCGAAGGTTCCTATATTTTACCAGACAACGTGCCGGCCAACGAATTCCTGAACCTGGAAGGGGATAAAATCTCCACCTCCCGCAACTGGGCGGTATGGCTGCACGAATACCTGGAAGATTTTAAAGGGAAGCAAGACGTCCTGCGGTATGTTCTGACCGCCAACGCACCCGAAACAAAGGACAATGACTTTACCTGGAAAGATTTCCAAACCCGCAACAACAGCGAACTGGTCGCCATTTACGGAAACTTCGTCAACCGGGCCCTTGTGTTGACCCACAAACATTGCGGGGGCGTGGTTCCGGAACGGGGGGCGTTGACCGATTACGACCGGGAGGTGCTGGCGGAGATCCCGGAGATCATCGGACGGGTGGAGAAAAACACGGAAACCTTCCATTTCCGGGAAGCCTTAAAGGAGTGTATGAACCTGGCGCGCCTCGGTAACAAATACTTAGCCGACACGGAACCGTGGAAATTGATCAAAACAGATCCGGGGCGAGTAAAGACCATCCTAAACATCTGCCTGCAGATTGTAGCGGACCTGACCGCGTTGACGGAACCTTTTATGCCGTTCAGCGCCGCTCGCCTGCGGGAATTTCTGAACATGGAACCCTTGGCGTGGGGCCGGATGGGCGACGCCGTACTGCCCGCCGGGCACCGGATCAACGAATCCTGCCTGTTGTTTGAAAAAATAGAGGACGAAGAGATACAACGGCAAATGGATAAATTACTGGCAACCAAAAAAGAGAACGAATCGGCCGCAGAAACGGTACCCCCCGCCAAAACGAACATCAGTTTCGATGAATTTCAAAAGATGGACATCCGGATCGGAACGATTCTAACAGCGGAAAATATCGCCAAAACTCAGAAACTGATGAAACTGACCATCGACACCGGCATCGACAAACGGACCGTGGTCTCCGGCATTGCGGAGTACTACACCCCGGAAGAGGTTATCGGGAAACAAGTCAGCATCCTGATCAATTTAGAGCCGAAAACATTGAGAGGCATTGTATCGCAGGGTATGATCCTGATGGCGGCGGAACCCGATGGCTCCCTCTCGTTCGTCTCCCCCGAAAAAACCGTAAAACCCGGCTCGGAGGTCCGGTAACCGGGAATCTGCTACCGCGCAATACAATAACCGGAATTACTTTCGACAAAGATTACGAAACGAATTCCATGTAACCAAACGGTTTGTAACCTTTTGGTTACATCGCCCATACCCTTCCCGTACAATGGTCTGTTCCATCCGATTTATTAATTATTTGTTATTTTGTAACAGGTCCTCATCTATGTATATCTTTCATTGCTTTTACAAAATATTTCTCGATAATAATATTATCTATTGCATGAAAAATAATTTTTGTACATCTTTGCAAAGAAAAATAACAAATTAAATCCCTATGAATTCAAAATTAACATGCATTAAAAAAAGTGCAAGGAACTTATTCCTTGTCGGTATCTGCCTTTTTATGATAGGCGGAATGACTTCCTGTGACAACGAAGCCATGGAAGTTGAACCGGAAATTGCCTTGGACGATGCCAGCCTGCTCGCTTCGCAGATGGACAAGATTCGTCTTAACACAAGGGCCAGTTCTACTATTGTTACAATGGTTACAACCGCAAAAACAATTGTTTTTCGGCCTATTCATAACATCAATTCTAATATCCATATTGCTTGGGGGGATGGAGAAGTTGAATTAAGTTCAAATTCGTGTACACATACTTATACGGACAATTTACCTGTTCATACTATATTTTTATATGGCAATGCAGATGCTATCTCCGCTTTATGGTGTGAACGTGCCGAGCTAATTTATTTGGACATATCTCCCTTGACTGCAATTCACTCTTTATATTGTGGATCCAACAGATTGACAACATTAGACTTAACGAACACTTCTACACTTCAAGCTCTTCTCTGTGAAGAAAATAACTTAACCACCATTGATTTTAGTGGTAATCCTGTATTAGAAAGTTTTCAACTTAATAATAACTTTATTGGATCTGTGGACTTATCATACAACCCCCTATTAAAAATTATTGGCCTTGATAATAATCTGTTGACTTCTTTAGATGTAAGCACTAATCCTATATTAACACATCTCTCCATAGACAACAATGATATGGCCAGTTTAGATCTGACTAACAATCTGGAAATCTATGTCGTAAGATGCGCCAGCAACAATATATCAAACATATCGTTCAACCAAGCACCTGATCTATACATTTTTGACTGTTCAAACAATCAACTTAGCTCTCTGTCCATCCCTCAGTTCAGTCATGCTCTGGAACAATTGTATATCACTAATAACCCATTAGAAGCAGACTATAACGCTATACAATCGCTTATGACTCAACTTCCAGATCGTAGATCCCAAACATCTGGAATATTAACAACCAATAGTCCGCATAAAAGTGATTCTATATTAACTCTTATTGCTGGTCTTTTCAATTGGACTATCAACTAAAAACAAAACTCCGTTGTCACACCCATCGCGTGACAACGGAGATTTTCAAACCCCATGTAACCATTTGGTTTCTACTCCTCCCGCACAATGGTCTGTTCCCGGTCGGGGCCAATAGAGACGATCTTAACCGGAACGCCCGTATACTCCTCGATAAAAGAGAGATATGCATTGTACTCTTCCGGGAACTCGTTTTCCGAGGTCATGCCGGTCATATCGGTCATCCAGCCGGGGAACTCTTCATACACCGGTTCTATCACTTCGGTCGACTCGTAAGGAAATTCATCCGTCAACTCCCCGTTGATCCGGTACTCCGTACACACTTTGATCGTTTCCAATGTATCCAGCACATCACTCTTCATCATGATCAACTGCGTCACACCGTTGATCATCACCGCATACTTCAACCCCACCAGATCCAACCAGCCGCAACGCCTGGCCCGTCCGGTCACCGAACCGAACTCACGCCCCCGTTCGGACATCAATTTACCCGTTTCATCGAACAACTCTGTCGGAAAAGGGCCGCTCCCCACCCGGGTGCAATACGCCTTGAAGATCCCAAATACCTCTCCGATCCGGTTCGGGGCTATCCCCAATCCCGTACAAGCGCCGGCACAAGTAGTCGTAGAAGAGGTCACAAAGGGATAAGAGCCAAAATCCACATCCAGCATCGTACCCTGTGCCCCCTCTGCCAACACCCGCTTTCCCTTTACCAAATAGCCATTTATCGCGTATTCGCTATCAATCAGCCGGAACTGTTTCAGATATTCCACCGCCTCCATCCACTCCTTTTCCATCTCCGTTATATCGTACGAAAAATTCAGGGCTTTCAACAGCGCCTCGTGCCGGGCCTTGGCCACTCCGTAGCGCTCCTCGAAATTATTCAGGATATCCCCCACCCGTAAACCGTTCCGGCTCACCTTATCCGTATAAGCTGGACCAATCCCTCTTCCCGTCGTACCGATCTTTCCCGCTCCCTTCGCCGCCTCGTTCGCTGCATCCAGCATCCGGTGCGTAGGCAGGATCAGATGCGCCTTCTTGGATATCCGGAGGCAGGGACGAATATCATACCCACTGGCCAGCAAACTCTCCGCCTCCTGCTTAAAAAGCAGCGGATCCAGTACCACTCCGTTCCCAATGATATTCATTTTTCCTCCCTGGAAAATGCCGGAAGGAATAGAACGGAGTACATACTTCTCTCCATTGAATTCCAACGTATGCCCGGCATTCGGGCCACCCTGAAAACGGGCGATCAGATCGTATCCCGGTGTCAGGACATCCACTACTTTTCCCTTTCCTTCGTCCCCCCATTGCAACCCAAGTAACACATCAACCTTCATACTCTTATTTTTTCTCAACAAACAGACAAAATTACTATTTTAAACAGATTTTTTACCCGTTTGGGCAGATTTTAATTGACAATGTTTACACCTCCCATACAGGTACAGATTCCAATGTTCCACCGCGAAACGGAACGTCTCTCCTGCAACGGCGATCAGATCATTTAGGCGGCTGTCCGTAAACTCCTCTACCTTTTCGCAATCCGAACACACCAAATGTCCGTGGAACGGCACATTATACGCTTTCTCATACTGAGCCGGTCCTTTTTCGAAGCGGTGCCGGAGGATCAACCCGCACTCCAGCAACAACTCCAGCGTATTATAGACCGTCGCCCGGCTTACCCGGTACCGTTTTTTCAACTCCTGAAAAAGCGTTTCTGCTTCCACATGTCCTCCACAGGTGTAGATCTCCTCCAAGACAGCATACCGTTCCGCTGTCCGTCGCAATTTATAACGACGCAGGTAATCGGTAAACAACTCTCCGGCCGCCTTTAAACTCTTTTCCATTCAAACTAACTGTCAGCCGTTTCCAACCGCACTACACTCCCGACACCGGGCAAAGCCCGGATATGCTCTATCAACCGGCTCAGGTCACCGGTATTCCGTACATACACCTGTACAGATCCTTCCCAAACTCCCGCCTTCGTTTCAAAATGCACCGTCCGCATATTCACCCCGTTCTCTTTAGAAATAACCGTCGTCACATCGCTGACGATCCCAACCCGGTCAATCCCGGACATGCGCAGCGTAGCGGGAAAAGAGATTGCCTGTTCCTTTACCCACTCCACCGGTACGATCTTGTCGCCGTAACTGGACATCAATCGGATCGCTTCCGGACATTTCCGCTTGTGTACCGTCACCTTTCCGCCCATATTGATTCCGACCACATCGTCTCCTGGAATGGGGTTGCAGCAAGGGGCCACTACGATCTCGGCCCCGGCGGTCTCTGCCTCCGTTTCATCTGCCAGCAACCGCTCTTCCTTGTTCTTCTTCGCATCCTTGTCGCTCCACAAAAACTGAAGTGTCCAGAACTTCATGAACTTTTTCTCCTGCCGCTTTTTCAACTCCCGGATCACCTCTTCTCGGCTCAGATTTTTCCGGCCCAGCGCCGCATACAGATCATCCTTATTGGTCAACCGGAGGTATTCCAGTATCCTCCGGAGCGGTTCGGAATTCGGAGGCAACTTCAACTCCCGGACAATCCCCTCAAAGATCTCGATCCCCTCCCGGAGCGCCTCCTTGTAATCTTTCCGGAAAACATCCTGAATACGCGACTTCGCTTTAGCGGTCACCACCCACTCCAACCACTCCCTCTGAGGGGTCTGCTTATCGCTGGTCAGCACCTCCACCTGATCCCCGCTTTTCAACCGGTGGCTCATCGGAACCAGTTTATGATTCACCTTTCCACCGATACAAGTGTTTCCTATCTCTGTATGTATTTCGTAGGCAAAATCCAGCACAGAAGCCTCTTTGGGTAACGTCTTCATGTGCCCTTTGGGGGTAAACACCCGGATTTCCTTATCAAACAGATTCAGCTTGAATTCATCCAAAAACTCCAGGGCACCACTCTCCTGATTGGTCAACGCCTCCTTCACGCTGTCCAACCACCTATCCAACTCCTGGCTTCCCTCTCCGCCCTCTCCCTTGTACTTCCAGTGGGCCGCCAACCCCCTCTCCGCAATCTCATCCATCCGTCTGGAACGGATCTGCACCTCAAACCACTGTCCGGCAGGCCCCATCACTGTCAGGTGGAGCGCCTCATAGCCGTTCGCCTTGGGGGTACTGATCCAGTCCCGGATCCGCTCCGGTTTCGGCCGGTACAGGTCTGTGATCAACGAATAGATATTCCAACACTGCCACTTTTCGGGTTGCTCGGGCTTCGGGTCGAACACGATCCGCACCGCCAGCAGATCATAAATCCCGTCAATCGTCACATTCTGCTTCTGCATCTTCAGCCAGACCGAGTAGACACTCTTGGTACGAGCCGTGATCGTATAGTCATACCCGTTGCCGTTCAGATTCTCCTGGATCGGACCAATAAAACGTTCCAACAGATCGGAAAACTCCCGGCTGTATGTGGTTATCTTATCATAAATTACCTGGTACTCGTCCGGGTGTTCGTATTTCAAACTCAGGTCTTCCAGTTCCGTCTTGATCGCATGCAACCCCATCCGGTTCGCCAGCGGAGCATAGATATAGAGTGTCTCTCCGGCAATCTTTACCTGCTTGTGCAACGACATCGAAGCCAGTGTACGCATATTATGCAAGCGATCAGCAATCTTAATCAGGATCACCCGGACATCATCCGCCAAGGTCAAGAGCATCTTCCGGAAACTCTCCGCCTGCCGGCTGCTCTCCGCTCCCATCACCTCTCCGATTTTGGTCAGCCCATCCACCAAAGAGGCGATCTTCGTTCCGTAAAGATGGGCAATATCCTCCACCGTATAATCCGTATCCTCCACCACATCGTGCAACAGCGCCGCCACCACAGACTTCGTTCCCAGTCCAATCTCCTTTGCCGCAATCCGGGCAACAGCGATCGGATGCAAAATATAAGGTTCGCCCGATCGCCGGATCGTACCCTTATGAGCCTCCTTGGCAAACTCAAAAGCGCGGACGATCAACTGCCGGTTCTCCTCCGTGGTACCCGACCGCAACACACTCATCAACTCGTCGAATGCACTCTGCACCAATTCCTCTTCTGTCATTTTCGTCAAAATTGCAACTACCCTACGAATCCTTCGCATGGTAAAGTAATGTACAAATGTAAGGAAAAAACAGGAGCTAAAAACCGGAAAGAAAAAATTACAAAGAGATTTGCCGGGCGGAAACAGAAGAACCCATAAAAAGAGAGGCCATCTGGGCGAATTGTCCGGCGTTTTCAGTAGTCAAAAAAGTACGCTGTCCACCTTTATCTAACAACGCATCCATCTCCGTATGGCGGGAGAGATACTCCTTCAGGCTAGCGGCAACGATCGCTCCCTGCTCCACCAGTCGCACCCCGGCAGGTAAAAAACGGGCGATCTGCGAAGTCAATAACGGGTAATGGGTACATCCCAGGATAACCGTATCGATCTGCGAATCCTGCTCCAAAAGCCCGTCTACGTATTTTCGGACGAAATACTCGGCACCCAGCCCGGTCAATTCATTGCTCTCCACCAAAGGCACCCAAAGCGGGCAAGCCATCTGGGTGACCGCATAATTCCCCGAGCCATACAGTTTTTCTATTTCCAATGGATAAGAACCGGAGGCCACTGTTCCGGCCGTAGCCAATATGCCAATATGCCGATTCACCGAAAGCTTCCCGACTGCCTCCACACTGGGGCGTATTACCCCTAATACCCGCTTTCCGGGATCCGCTAACGGAAGATCTCGCTGCTGAATACTCCGCAAAGCCTTTGCTGAAGCTGTATTACACGCCAGAATGACCAAGGGGCAGCCCCACTCAAAAAGAGCGTGTACCGCCTCCTTCGTATAGCGGTACACCACATCAAAAGAACGGGTCCCGTAAGGCGTCCGGGCATTATCGCCCAAGTACACAAAATCGTACTGCGGTAATGCCCGGACAAACTCCTTCAGAACCGTAAGGCCGCCGTAACCGGAGTCAAAAACACCGATGGGAGACACGGCCGTAAAGATTATTGAAGACCCAATTTCGTCAGCACAAGAGGCAGAATATCCGTCGAATTTTCCGCCGCATAGAGAATTGAACCGCTGTTCATATCGAAGATATACGTAAAACCGTTCTCTTTTGCCACATCCTTGATAGCCTGCGTAGCCTTTTCCATCACCGGCTGCATCAACTCCTGCTGCACCCTCTCCAACTCCTGCATCGCCAACTCCTCAAACTGTCCGATACGCTCTCTAAGTTGTCCAATCTCCTGCTCCTTGGAAGAACGGACGATATCGGAGTAGTTCTTGGAATTCTGCCCGTAATCCTCCATCAACTTCCCGTACTGCTCCCGCAAATTTTCACTCTCTTTTCGCACCTCATCCTGTCTCGCCTGGAGCGTTTTTTGCGCCTCCGCCACCTCCGGCATCGCCTGCATCAACTTTGAACTCTCGATGTGCCCCAATTTAACGGGGATTTGTGCCGATACACCCATTGCTGCAACAGCAAAGGCAGCTACTAACAACCATTTCATTAAAATTTTCATGCTATTCGATTTAAATTGATACTCTATCTATCTGTCCGGCCATTCCCTACTCTGCATCTGCCGCATCCGTAGTTGAGTAGCCCAACTTTCTCAATACATTTTTACTCCTGTCCAATTTCGAGTCGTAATAGACCGTCGAATTATCCGCCGAAACATCTATAATATGCCCGAAATTTCCTTCCTTTGCTACATCCTGGATCACCTCCAGCACCTCCTCTTGGATCGGTTTTATCAACTCCTCCCGTTTCTGGAACAGCAATCCCTCAGGTCCGAAATACTGTTGTTGCAATAACCGTGCCTTATTTTCCTTTCCGGCGATCTCCTTCTCCCGCTGCTCCCTCAGATTGGGCGTCAAAAACACCTTCTCCGAATTGTATTTACTTTGTAACTCACTAATTTCCTCATATACTTCATCCACTGCCGCCTGCAATTTTTCAGCATACTCATCCAGCTCCACGCGGGCTTTTGCATACTCCGGAATATGTTCCAGAATATACTCCATATTCACAAAGGCATACCGGGACTGTCCCTGAACAAAACTCGCCGTTACCCACAAAAGTACGAAAATAATCCCTGTTTTCCATCCGGCCATAACAAACCTCCTCTTTATTAAAACTCCTGTCCCAATACAAAATGGAACTGGCCTCCTGCTGCGCCGGGACGCCCCGGTACGTCATCAAACCCGTATCCCCAGTCAATTCCCAGCAAACCGAACATCGGCAGGAACACCCGCAACCCGATCCCGGCGGAACGGTACAGATTGAACGGTTCAAACTCCTTCAGGTCATACCACGAATTTCCAGCCTCCAAAAAACCGAGTGCGTAAATGGTAGCCGACTGCGCCAGCGAGATCGGGTAACGCATCTCCATCGTCCATTTGGAATACAAACTGGCGTCCGAAGCATTCGGAGCAATAAAATTGGAACCGGCATTGGTCAGGGAACCGTTCTGGTACCCCCGCAAACCGATATACTCTCTTCCATAAAGACTGTAGCCGGACATTCCGTCTCCTCCCATCTCGAATCCTTCAAAAGGCGAACGCTTGTGCGGGTTGTAATGTCCCAGATAACCGTATTGCACCCCTGCATACAACACCAACTTCTCCTTCCGGTCCAGCGGCATGAACATCTTCCCGTTAAACCTCCACTTGTGGTACTCGATCCAGTTGTACCGGTCCCGCTCCCGGAGGTTATCACGATCGTAATCCAATCCATCGAAAAGCGAATAGGGCGGTGTAATGGTCAATCCCAACGTAAAATCGCTTCCTTTCCGGGTATAGAGCGGGTTATCAATGGAACTCCGCTGGATTTGCAACGCAAACGACAAGTTGTTGGATTTTCCGTTGCTGAAAATATAATAGGGCCAATTCTTCAGGTTATACCGCTGGAAAGAGACCTCGGTATACATGGTAAAAAAATCATCCGGCCACTTCACCCGGCGCCCCAGTCCCACACTCAGGCCAAACGTCGTCATTAACTGGCTGTTGTCGTACATATCCTGTTGATTGCCGACATAATACGAATTGTAGTAACTGGACGAATAACCGGTCTGCCGGGAATAATAGGTCGAAATACTCAACGAATGGGGTTTCTTCCCGCCCAACCAAGGCTCCCGGAAAGAGGCACTGAAAGAGGTATAATACTTTCCGTTGGTCTGTGCCTTCAGGCTGAGCGTTTGTCCGTCCCCCTGCGGCAATGGGCGGTAGGTTTCCCAGTTAAAAATATTCCGGATCGAAAAATTGGTAAAAGTTAGCCCCAGCGATCCGATGATCATCCCGGCTCCCCATCCTCCGGAGAGTTCCACCCGGTCATTCGCTTTCTCCACCAACTTAAAAATAATATCCGCTGTTCCTGCTTCCGGATCGGGCCGTATATCGGGCGTGATCTGCTCCGGGTCAAAATGGCCCAGATTCGCCAGTTCCCGCAAACTGCGCATCACATCCTCCCGGCTGAACAGCTCCCCCGGATAGACATATAGTTCCCGCCGGGCCACGTGCTCGTGCGTCCGGTCATTCCCGGTAATGATTACCCGGTTGATGGTCGCTTGCGGCCCCTCTACGATCCGGATATCCATATTGATCGAATCCGTTCCGATCACCGTTTCAAAAGGCATCGCCCGGAAAAAGAGATAACCGTTATTCACATACAACTTATCCACAGCATCCTCCTCCCCGTTCAGTCTGTCCGAAAAATACTTCTTGTTGTACACATCCCCTTTCCGGATATTCAGCAGGGCATTGAGTTGATCGGACGTATAGATCGTATTTCCGATCCAGTGGATGTTGTTGAAATAGTAGCGATTCCCCTCCTCCACATCTACGAAAATTTTTACCCGCTTGGAAGAGATCTGCACGACGCTGTCCGATACGATCACCGCATCCCGGTACCCCTTCTCGTTGTATTTTTCCAGCATATCGTACTTGTCATTGTCGTAATTCTCCTCTATATACTTGGAAGATTTAAAAAAGTTCGCCAAATTTTTCTCCCGGGTCTTCTTCATGGCCCGTTTCAACACCCCGGTTTTAATCTCCCGGTTACCGGTCAGGACGATCTCGTCGATCTTGATCTTGTTGTGCCGTTCCACCTGCACATCCAGGATCACAAAGTTCTCCTTCTCCGGGTCATCCCGCCGGATCACTTTGATATCCGTATTGTAAAAACCCTTCTCCTTGAAATATTTCTCGACGATGCGCCGGAGATTGGTCACCATATTATCGGTCACCTGAGCGCCCGGAAGCGGATTGATCCGTTCCTTGATCTTACTCTCCTCTGTTTTCTTTAACCCAGTGTAATTGATCTTTGATAATTTCTGGCGTTCCTGCAACCAGAGTGTCAGGTATGCTTTCCTATCCGTCACCCGGTCCAAACGGATATCAACATCGGAAAAAAGGCCGTTCGCGTACAACCGTTTAATGGCCTTCGAAATAGCATCTCCCGGAATCCGGATCTCCGACCCGACCACCAAACCGGAAAGCTGGATCAATGTCTGGGGATCGTAATGTTCCACAGACACTCCGGTCACCTCAATCCCGCCGATCTCATAGAGCTTCGGGGCAGAGTAATACACTTCGGGCGCCCGGACGGAATCAGCCGTCTGCGCTGTTGTTCGGGAAAAAAACAATAAAAAAAAGATCCCATACAGGATTATTCCTCTGCTCATCATACATCAAATATATCACTTCAACTGTTCGCCCGTCTTCCCAAAACGCCTCTCCCGCTGCTGAAAATCGCGAATCGCCAAATATAAATCATCTTTTCCGAAATCCGGCCAAAATTTATCAATAAAATAAAATTCGGTATAAGCACACTGCCACAACAGAAAATTACTCAACCGATGCTCCCCGCTGGTTCGGATCAACAGATCCGGATCCGGGATCCCGGCAGTGGTCAGGTAGTTCGAAAACAACTCTTCCGAAAACTCCTCCGGTCCGGCCAATCGTCCAGTCCGGCAATCCGTCGCCAACCTGCGGGCCGCCTCCAGAATCTCCCAACGGGCCCCGTAACTGAGCGCCAATAGTAATGTCACTCCCCGGTTCTCCGCCGTTCGACGAATCAACTCGTTCAACCGGACAGAAACCTTTTCCGGGAGATCCGCCGGATTTCCGATCATCTTCATCCGCACCCCGTTCTGCATCAAATCATCGGTTTCCCGCACAATGGCATCCACCATCAACTCCATCAACGCATCCACCTCCTCCTTGGGTCGGTTCCAATTCTCCTTCGAAAAAGTATACAGTGTCAAATACTCCAACCCGATCTCCTGCGCCGCCTTCAGTGTATTCCGTACCGCTTCCACTCCATACTGATGCCCGTAGATACGCTCCTTCCCCCGCTCTTTCGCCCATCGCCCGTTCCCGTCCATGATAATGGCCACATGCTTCGGCATCACACCACTCGGAATTGGTTCTTTTTTGGTATCCATCGCTTTATCTGAAATCGGAAAGTCTTACGGTCTTACTATCTTATGGTCTTTTTATCAGTAGCCCCAGCAAACGGGATCAATCGGAAAGCGGTACGTCAATGTCACTCCCGCCACAAAAAACGTATCCTTGTTATAAATAAAATTTGTCTCGCCGGTTTGCCAAGGATCCTCCAAATTATCCAACCTGTCTGCAAACAGCTTCCGCATGCTCCACTCCACCCCGCCCGAGAGGGACTTCCAGATGTTAAACTTCACCCCCACCCCCACCGGGATATTCACCCCACCGTACGTATGCGTACCCAAATAACCGACTCCGGCAAAAACATACGGACTCCACAAAGAAGAGCGCTCGTGCTTCGGCGCCATAAAACTCCTGAAATTAAACTCCGCCACAGCGGAAAAATCCCGGATTGTCGTCGAAAAGCCGGTAGCGAACAACACCCCGTTGTTATCAAGCAACCGTACATCCGTCACTTCTATTTCGGAAAACCCTACATTGAAACGGAGAGCAAAACGGTCGTTCAGATTATACCGGTACAACAAACTTCCGTAATTTTTCGCATACTTAAAATGCGAAACCGGATTGTACTCCCCAATGTAATACCCCTGCCCGGCCATTATCCCGATCTCCGCTCCCGGTTGACTAAAACCGTTCAAAGATAGCAACAATAACGGGAACAGAGAAAGCCAAAAAGTGAAAAAACGGTTACTAATCACAAAACATCTTATTTTTAATTGTTCCGCTTATCCTCTCCCCACCCCAACTTATTTCGAAGGGTCTCATAATAATTATACTCCGGAAGGTGGGCCACCTCTATCCCGAACGCTCCGGCCGTCACCTCCACCTCCATCGAATCTTTCATCTTCCGCATCCGGGAATCCAGGCTGAGCGTAAACTCCCCGGCCCGGCTCTCTACCTTCAGGCGGATCGTCACATCATCCGGAACCACCAGCGACCGCATCGTCAGATTGTGCGGACACACCGGCGTCAGAATAAAATTCCGACACTCCGGATTAACGATCGGTCCGCCCCCGCTCAACGAATAGGCAGTAGAGCCGGTCGGAGTGGCGATCACCAATCCGTCTGCCCAATAGGTCGTCAAATAAATCTCCCCGATGTACGCATGGATTTTCAGCATGGACGAGCCCTCCGTCTTGTGGATCCCCACCTCGTTCAATCCATAGCTAAAATCTGGAAAATCTCGTCCGTCCGCTTTCAGCCGGATCAATCGCCGTTCCCGCCGCTCATACTTCCGGTCAATGATATACTGCACCGCCCGCTCCGCATCCCCGGAGGATACAGCCGCCAGAAACCCCAACCGCCCGGTATTCAGCCCCAAAACAGGAATGCGGCTCTCCCGGACATACAACACCGAATCCAAAAACGTCCCGTCCCCTCCAATACTCAACAACAACTCCGGCCGGAGACCCGCCAAATTGCCCACGTGAAACCTCCCTTTAAAAAGAGTCTTCCCGGGTAGGACACTCCGCAACCGCTCCGCAAACCCCTCCTCGCACACCAAACCAATTCCAGCCTTCCAAAGCCGTTCCAGAATAGCAGCCACCCAAGGGGCGCTCCCCTCCTCCAATCCCTTCCCGTATATGGCAATCAATCGTTCCTTCATGCTCTGTCCGTTTCGACCGTTAAAGGTACGACTAAATTCTATGTAAAACAATGCTACCGCGCGATTGTATCACGCGGTAGCATTGCAGTGGCATCCCGAACTATTAAAAATTACCCCGGCCAATAAGCCTTTTCAAGGCGGCGCCGGACCCTCGATCCGCTAAATTATCCCGGGAAGGCGCACCGTTGGATGCTGTCTGCCGGTCGCGGTTCAGCCCGTATGTATTGGAGCGTGTAACGTACGCCTGGGTGAAACCCAAACGGCGCAAATAACTCAGGTCACGTTCCGCCTCCTGTATCGTCCGGTAAAAACCGGAGCAATAACAGATGGAACCATCCTCTAACTCGTAAATATCCACCTCCTTCACTCCCCTGAACTGAAAATGATCCAATACCCGGTTCGCCGACATCAACACAATGGTGTACCCCTGGTTCAGAACATTCATCTCCGACTCTACCGGTCGCTCGATAAAGCGCTTGGTTTGCCGTGGCGGATCCTGCCGCCTGCTGCGAGCCGCTCGCTCCTGCATCTCCTGGTTCCTCAGACGGATCAAGAGCAACTCTTCGTCCGATATCTTATCTCCGTGTATATCGTTCCGGATCTTCTGCTGCGCCACATAACGCTCCACATTTACCACAAACGCATCACCGATCACACGCCGGATACTCCCCAACTCACTCTCCGGCTCACTCGGATACTCGCCTACCGTATAGCGGTACAATTTATCCTGCCCCAGATAGACCTTCACATCTTTCATCTGATCAAAATAGACCCGGGGAACCGGATTCCGGAACGCTCCGATCTGTATCGAATAGCGATAATCCCCGTCCGACACTCCCTTCTGAACAAACTCCTCCCGCACAAGTGGCTTTTCCTCTCTTCGGGGTGGTTCCTTCGCGGCCAGAGCATTCCCCGGTTCGCGAGTCGGGATCTTCCGGACCGCAAACAGATAATCAACCCGTCCGTTGCCTCCCCGGTTGGAAGAGACAAACCCCTCCGTACAATCCGTATCATAGAAGACCAGTCCGAAATCATCCATCGAAGAGTTAATCGGTCGGCCCATATTTTCCGGAGTCGTCCACTCCCCTCCCGGCAACATTCGGGATTCAAACACATCCAACCCACCCAGGCCAACCTGTCCGCTGGAAGCAAAAAACAACCGCTCATCCCCGTCAACAAAAGGAAATTGCTCATTCTCCACCGTATTGATCGTCCCTCCAAGATTCACCACCTCTCCACACTCCGCTCCGCGCACTACACACATATAAAGATCGTGTCCGCCATAGCCTCCCGGCATATCGGAGGCGAAAAAAAGCAACGAATCCCGGTACAACGAAGGGTGGGCACACGAGTAATCATCCGAATTGATATTCAACTCCTCAATGTTCTCCCACTTTCCATCTGCCCCTTCCTGTGCCGTCATCAACTTGATCAAAGTAGTCCTTCCATCCTCTTTCAACGTCACCCGACTGTAATAGATCCGTTTCAGGTCCCGCGTAAACGTCACCGCACCTATATGGTACTCATCAATTAACTCCTCCGCAAAAGGCAACTTCCGCACCCCTTGCCCGCTCGCATTGAACACGGCATTGTACAAACGGGTAAAGCGGTATCCGCGGGAATCCTCCTTCGCACCTTCCCGGTTATCGGGAGCAGCCACGATCAACCCTCTTCCCTTATAATACGTAGCTCCGGAAGAGATCCCGCTAAAATCCATCCCTGTTTTTACTGCCGTATACGCCGGCCGTTCCTTCGCCGTCTGTTTCGCAAAATTGCAGGAAGCCCTCAGATAATCCACCACGGACGGATCGCCGCCCATGCTTTCGATCACATCCAGCATATTCTCCACCTTAGCATATTGCCCTGTCCGTTGTAACGTGATCGCATAAAATACCATATCCTCCACTCCCAACGCATTTTCATCCATCTGAGCATACGCCTGTCCCGCCTTGAGAATATCGTTCAATCGGAAATAACAGTTAGCGATCCGGGCCTTTACGTGATCCTTATCGGCTGTTGCATTGCTTTCCAACTCTTTGGTATACAATTTCAACGCCTCCAGGTACTCCCCCCTGTCAAACGCCCGGTCCGCCCGGGTCTGTCCCAGCAATCCGGTCGTTACAACCAATAACAATAAAAAAACAACCGATCTCTTCATACCGTTCTAATTTATTTTTCAACCCGCTCCGGGATCAAAAATACCGGATGGAGTTAATATCATCGTATGCTTCCTCTTCCGGCGCGCTTCTCCGCTGCTCCTTCTTCCCTCCGAAGTGAAACGTCAAGCCGATTTCCTGCACACTGTTGAAACTATTGTCAATGTCCGAATTATTGCCCTCAAAAGCATATCCCAACCAAAAGCCTTCCGTCAAACGCACCCGCACCATCGCTGCAAAAGCCTGATCCGTCCGGTACTGCGCTCCAAAGATCAAATTATCCTTGTAAATCAGCCTCGCTCCTATATCGATCGTACTCCCCTCTTCGCCCGAATAACTGAGGTACGAGTACGGTTCCAGGTCTGTATTGGTCGCCAACCGGAAACGATATCCCCCGTACAAAAAGACCTTCAACATATCGGACATCATGGAACTAATCTTATTCCCCTCCTGGTCAATCGCATTGTACCGGAACTCCGGAATGGAAAGTCCCAGAAAATAATTCTCAGCCTGGTAGTGCATCCCAAACCCGAAGTTCGGCTGGCTATAATTATCGGCAAATATCTGTTCTTCGTGGACCATAAAATAATCGGGCTTTGTCCCCACATAATTCAACCCCGCCTGTATCCCGAAAAAGAGGTACTTCCCCTCATTCACCTGAAGTCGATACGTACCGGCCACGTATGCATACAACTTTTGGTAAGGCCCGTACTTGTCAAAAATGATATTCAACCCGCCTCCGAGGTTCTTCTCTTCAAGAAGCGTATGGACATTGAGCACCCCCGTCGAAGGCCAGACATCCGAATTTTCAAAACGAGTACGGTACAACAACAACCCGTTCACCCCGCTGCCCGTTCCCATCCGGGCCGGATTGATCACCGGTTGCGCCATGTTATAATCAGTAAAACGCATCAAATTGGTCTGCGCAAATCCGTTCATCATTGTCATTCCTACAAGCAAACCCGCAAATAAAATCTTCATCTTCTTCATTATCTGATTTTTACATACACCTTAAACACCCCTCTTGTCTGCTTTTATATCCCCTCTTCTAATATGGGAACATCTCCCTGCAAGCCCAAAAGCCTTCAGGGAGATCTGCTCCTTTCTTTATATCCCAGTCTTTTACATTACCTTGAATACCTGCCACGGTTCATGTCCTTCCGGATTTCCAACCAACCTTTCAACACCTCCCTGTTCCCCAAATCGATCACATAGGTGTAAACACCACTCGGAAGATTAAAATAAGCCACATATCCGCTGTTGCCCTGTCCGGAGCCATCCCAGTCGTTCTGGTAATTCCGGGCTCTGAGCACCACCTTACCGTTCCGGTTATACACCGTCACAATGTGATCCGGAAAATCCTGCAGGAAATTCAATATCCACGTATCGTTCAATCCGTCTCCGTTCGGCGTAATGATATTCGGGATCAGGAACTTCTCCTGATCTTTCACCTCTACGTAAATATACCCGGTTTCCATTGTTCCCGTATACTTATGCACAACAATATAGGTCACCTTATCCATTCCGCTGAAATTGGCATCCGGGACATAATTGAACTTACCGTCCAATCCCATGTATGCACTACCGGCTCCGGTATACCCGTTCGGTGCAATAAAGAACTCCTTGTCAGTGTCTCTCAAGCGGAACATATCCAAATTGCGGATCTGCTCTCCCTTGTAGATCACGATCAGCGTATCACGCTCCGAATTATCGTAGTCAATCGTCAGGACATTGGACATCACCATATTCTGGCAGATCTGTCCGCCTCGTACACCCAACTGAATCTTATCCCCTTGCCGGAACATATCGGATATCAATTCTTCCCGGTTCTCTCCCACCATCATCAGGTTGTTGACGAACCACGTATAAACCGGATTCTTCACAGCCATCTTGGAAAGATCTGATTCCACCAAAATTTCATCCCCGGCCACTCTGTGCTCCAGATCGGCATAGATAGAAACTTCCGGGTTGGTAAGCGCTGTAATCCGGATCACATCCACCAACGGATCGCCGCTGTAGCATACCTCCGCTGAGGGGAACAACTCACACTTGATCCACATATCCTTGTCGTCCAAAATCGTGGTGGTGTTGTACTCATCACCCAAATTCCAATAGGGGAATCCAATGCTTCGTGTCCACTGGAAAGTCGGGTCCGCACCGGCATTTTTCCAGCGGGCTTCCAAGTAGATCTCGTCATTGATACAAGCCAACGTATCCTCCGTCCAAATCTCCAATTCCGGACTAACCGATGGATTCAACTTCAGGAACACCTGCTTTTCGTAGGTTGGTTCTTCTGTACAAACCTCCGGAGAAGGGGTCATCACCACCTTCACCCAAGTATCCTGCTGATCCAACCGCAACCGGATCTCTTTTACCAACATATCGTCATCCAGTTCGGTCAACAATTCGTTTCTCGGAGACATATCCGTATGCAGGTCAAAGATATCGTTGTACCAGTGGAACGTCGCATTTTTACCGGATGATCCCTGTGTATTCGCCCAGATCCGAACCGTATCTCCGGGACAGAAGCCATTGGAAGGATCCAAAGAGGTATGTAACTTCCATCTCATCTCCTCGAACGGAGCAGCCTTCAGGCGCAGATAACTCTTGCAAACCGTATCACAAGCCCCGTCAATATAAGCACAAACAGCCACGGTGATATTATCCTGCCAATCGGCGGGCGGAACCCAACTCAACACAGAAGAGGAAGAGATAAAGGTCATCTCATCCCAACGGCCGTCCGTCGTACTCAAACCGTCCACCGTCCATTTATAGATCGCTTCTCCGAGTTCCACTCCCGGTTCGTCCATGATCAGACGGGCGCAAATAGAGATCTTCGTTCCGGGACAGTACCAGCCGTCAATCGGTCTGGAAGGATTGGTCTCCGGCCGGATGCCTTCACACATATCCCATTCGATATCAAGGATATCGAAACACTCCTTCACGTAGAGTGTAAACGTTGTATCCGCCGTACCGCACGGATTGGTCACCACACACCTCAAACGGGTATTGTCCCAACTTCTCGGTACACCCGTCAGGGTCAGGGAGTCCGTCTGGGCGCCCAATACCCCCGGAGTATCTGTAGCAGAATTGTACAGATCCATCCAGGAAGCTCCCGTCCAACGCTGCCACCGGTAAGTCAAATTCTCACCGGTTGCTCTAATCCCGTACGCCACATTTTTACCGATCGCAATGCTGCGTTCCGGCTTGGAAGCAGCCACGATCATCGGCGGTTCGTTCACCCTCACCGTCACGGAAGCCGTATCCGTACAACCGTTGAGCAACTCTTTACCCGTCACTACATATCTCAGGATACCGCCCACATTCGGGGTCTCGGTAAACATCGCCACGGTCTGGCCGTTGTTCCAGGTAAACTCAGTCGCACTTCCGCCGGCCTGCAACACTACCGATTCACCCAAACAGATCACCTGCGGAGTAGCACTGACAGTCACATTCGGCTTCGGAGCCAACGTTACATTCACGGTAGACGTCGCCTTACATCCCTTGTCACTCTCCGCCGTCACCGTATAGAGTTTCGAACCCTCAACTAAGAAAGGTTGTCCGTTCGTCACATTATTATCCCAAGTAAACGTCGTTCCGGACAACTGGCTGGAAGCGGTCAGCGTCATCATCGCGTCTTCGCACACCGTCTGCACATTCCCTTCTGCAATGGTGATCACCGGAGTCGTATAGAACAACGCTTCCAATTGGGCCGGAGAGACAGTCGTCTGACTGATCTCCACACCGTTCCTGTAAGCCTTAAAATTCTGTACCCAATAGGTATCCTGGTCTCCCAATGAAATATTATACGTCCAATTCGGGCCGGCGCCGGTATAATCCTGACGGAAGAGCGGATCGCCGTTTCTCCGCAAAGTAAAACTGTAGCTCGTAGCTCCGCTTGCATCCATCCTCAATACCATATCCTTGCCGGAGTCAGCGCACTCTTTTTGCAAAGAGAGCGATAATACCGCACCGGTAGCCGGTTCAGTCACCGTGATGGTGATGTTCTGACGAACCTCGCATTGATTCGAATTTTTCACAATCAACGAATAGGTTGTATTTGCTGTCAACGGTTGTGTATTGACCGATGCACCGGTGGTTGCCAGCAACGTATTGCTTCCGGCCTGTTCCGTCCAGGAGTACGTCAGTATGGCAGAAGAGGGACCGGCCGAAGCATTCAATTTCACGGCTTCTCCACGTTCCACCGTCGTAACGCCGGTAGCACCGGTCGTCAAATTATCTGCCGTCAGACTGTAAAGTTCCGGTTTAGCATGAATATACACATTGAACTCCTCAAACTGGGGTGCCGCCGGATTCGGACCAACGTCCGATACAGTCACCCGCACCACATAATCCCCCACTGCATTCAGGGAAGCAGGGGTAGCCGTAATATTCGGCCCGTTAGAAGAGGAGAGCGTCAAGCCGCCAGCCGGTCCGGAAATCACACTCCATGCGTAGCGCAAATTGGACGAAGCAGAACCTCCGGATGCCGTCGCCGACAATGGAATACTGGAAACACCATCGCAAACCTCCACATCGGCTATCGCCCCGATGGTAATCGGATTGGCACTTGCCGAAACATTGATGGTAAGAACCGAATCCAACGTACAAGCTCCGTTTTTAGCCTGCACCCTGTATTGGTAAGAATTGCCGGCATGCGCCGGTTGAAATACACCGGTACCCACAGAGGCCGTACCTGCTCCGGTCAATGTTCCGGGTACGTAAGGTGCAGGGGCGACAGGATTCCATGTCAACACCGTCGAAGCCGGAGTCGCGTTTGCCGTCAAAGTTACCTGATCCCCAACCTGTTTGTTGCGGTCAACACCCGGAGGCGGAGTCAGCGTAATCGTCGGCAGAGCGTCGATCGTCACGGTAAACTCATCCCAAAGTTCACTTCCGGCCCCATCCCTTACCGTCAACCGGACCGTATATACTCCTGCCGGAGTAGAGGGATCCACCAAGATCGATGTCGTCGAGTGGTTCGACCAACTGAAATTCGGGTTCGAGCAACTCCATGTATATGTCTGGTAAGGCTTCTTACCTCCCGTCACAAAACCGGTGGACTGTATGATCGCAACCGATCCCTGACAGAAATTCGTATCCGGCATATTGATCGCAAACTCGGTACCCGTCACCTCCACGCTGATCTGGTTGGAAACCTCGCACTGACCGTCCTCGTTCCTCATGACTAACTTGAACACATACGGATACGCATTCGACGAAAGCGGAACTGACGTCATTTCCAATTTATCACTCGATAGGTGATCGATCATAGCCGGCGGTGTCCATACATATTGCGTACCCGCTGACAAGTTGCTCCCCGTAGCAATGACCGTCACCTGCGAATTGGGCGTTACCGTACCTCCGTCCGGCACCGGATTCCCATTATGGAATGTAGCGATCCCGGTTAATTGCGGTTGAGCGCCCACCTGAATATTAATAGTGGCAGACGTCACTGTCTGGGGGCCTCTTTTTACCTCCACCGTAGCTGTATACGTTCCCGGAAGAATCGCGGGGTTTATTAACGGTTCCTGTACCTCATTGTCCACAAAAAGATTTGGCACACTACCCATCCATTCGTAAGTTACCGCTCCAGCACCGGAGCCTCCGCTTACCGTACAAGAAACTTTTTGTGTTGTTGAGAATTGGCAAATATAAGCATCATGCGCACTCACCGTCATTTCGGTCCCGGATACCGTATAACTCACCGTAGACGATTTGGTACATCCGTATTGGTCCTTTACCGTCACCGTGAAACTTCCGTTCGCTGTCAATGGAAGTGTTTTAGCCGCCGCCGATTGATAATCGCCATTAATTCTGGCAGTATTATTCCATTCGTAACTGACAATCCCCGTCGCGGGATCCGTTGTTGCAACCACAGCCATCAAGTCGGCCTCTGTTCCCCACGGAACAGACGTCGAACCCGATACACCATCCAATTGCGCCGTCACTGTCACCTCGTGCCCCGTAGTTGTCACACTCTTCTCCGCGCTCTCGCAACCGTTCCCATCCACTACCTTCACCCGGTACGTATTGTCCCCGGCCGCCAACGTCGCCTGCGCCCTCGAATCATTCCCCGGGATCTCGGTAGCATTGATCCATCTGTAATCCAGGTCGCCCGAATTATCCAATGCCGTTGTTGCGGGCTGTCCGTTCACCTGCAAAACAGTCTGCGTACCGACACAATTCCCCGTAGAGAAAACAGTCGGATCATCCAGTGTGGGTACTCCCCACACGGTTACCGTAACGGTTTCTGTCTTTGTCACAACCCCGTCGCTTACCTCCAACTCTACATTGTAGCGGCCCGGAACAGAACCGGCCCCTATACTCCAACTCGGGTTTGCATTCGAGCCGGTCTTTGCACCCAGTACCAATCCCCCAGCCGACGCCGGAGGCACCGGCGTAATAGTCGGTGCCGACCAAGTCAAATTGTTCAAGGCCACCGCAGGCGTACCGGTTATACCGGCCGTAACCGCCTGTGTCAATCCGCTACACACCTGAACATCGGTTGCCGTAATATTCCAGACAGTAGCTGCATCCACCGTATACGTTACCGTTTGGGACAAGGTACAATAGCCGTCACTTACCTCCACCGTGTAGGTAGACGTCCCTGTAATGGCCTCCGTCGTGATCGAGGCTGTACCCTGACCGCCTGTAATCGCCATTCCGGTTTGGGTCCAATTGTAAGTGTAATCTCCGCTTGGCCGTGCCGGAGTAGACCCCGCCGTCGCCGTCACTGTCAGCGATACTCCCTCCGTAACCAGACTGCTTGGAGGGGCTACCGACAGGCTCATCGAATGTCCTTTTAAACTGGTCGGCGCTGAGGGGGCTGAATTACATTTTCCATCGTTAGCCGTTACGGTATAAGAGTTCCCGGCGGCAGTTGTAGCTACACTGGCATGTGCAACGTCCACCGTGCTGCCGGAGGTCGACGAAAGGCCCAAACCGGTCCAGGTATAGGTATAAGCCGGATCGGGACTGTTCACGGAGAGCGCCGTAGAACCTGCATCTACTGTACATACATCCGGGTTGGCAACAGCAGCGACCGCAGGCATCGGCACCGAGCGTTCTATTACGCTCACAGAGGCTTCCGCCGGACAGCCGGTTGAAGAGGTAGCCTTTACCGTATAAGACCCAGCCGTGGTTATACCGGAGAATGACGGGCTTGTTACCGGCGCTGCACCATTTAAACTATAGGAGTAGCCACTGCCCAAATTGGTGGCATTAAGTGTCAGAGAGGTACCCACCGAACCGGTCTTACAAACGATCCCATTACCTCCATCCGCCAACAACGGAATTATATCAAATGTGGGTGCCCCCGATACGATAACGTTTACCGGATCTCCTTCCGGCATTCCGCCTTTCATCAATTGTACCGAATAGGTACCCGGACCAACCGAAGCATCCGCTGTAACCACACAAGAGGCAGCGGGAGTACCAATGCTCAGCCCAGCAGCAGCAGGCGTAATACTCCACGAATAGCCGGAGTACTCGCTGACATTTGTGATGGTGATTTCAGCCGCAGAAGGTGACAAACCGGCACACAACGGCCCAGTAAATGTCAAAGAAGGTTCAATGGTTTCAGGAACGATATTAAGATCATACTTACCCATTGATTCTGCTACAATATCAATTGAATACGATTTTCCATAAAATGGGCTTGTTGCATCTTGAACAGTCAGGGTAAATGTCAATTGATCCCCCCCATCCCATGCTGCAAACATCGCATAATTCACCATCACCGTAGTAGTAAGAAGCGTATTGGTCCACGTCTCTTCGGAACCACTAACATACCCACCCGCATTGGTAAGGGTTTCTCCTTTGGTTTTATTTTCCAGTGTCCAAATATAGTTTGTACAAACACTCCCACTCAGCGCCAATTCATATCCTGCTTTTTTTAAGGAACTATATGTCCCATCAGACCCCTCTATCCGTATTCTTATAGTTGTATTAGTAGAGGGCGAAGCAAAAATCGTTGTCACTGCACAAAGCAGTAGCAAAAATACAAACGCTATCTTTTTCATCATTGCCATATAAATGAAATTCTACCTTTTACAAAATCTATCTGTAATGGAATTCCTGGATAAATTCGGGAATCCCCCCCTGAAAGATTGTATTCAAACTCTCCCATTGCATTTAAATCCTCCTCTGAGTACTCCATAATGTAGTCATCCCAATAAGGATTACGCATTGTTGTATATAACCACGCTTGCTCTTCAAAATTCCATTTTCTTATCGCAGTTACATTGTCTTTGGTCAATGCCTTAAGCAAATCAATGGTTGTTGTATATATATTTCTATGTAATGAGAGTGCCATTAAATTATTCTCTGTTGCTGTTCCTGTAGGAGCATTCACCAACGTGTATGCTATCTTTTTAGGTAACTTCCCATATTGTAAAAAGATAGTTCTTTGCTTCGCATCAATTTCATAAACAGTACCTACAACCAAAGGCATAGGATTAATATACTCAAATTCTCCCATTGCATTAAGATCCTCCTCTGAATACTCCGCAATGTATTCATCCCAATAGGGATTGCGCATCGTTGTTACTGATGTTACCTGGTCTGCCATGGACCACATACGAACAGCGCTAATGTTTGCTATTCCAATTTTTACCATAATATCCGCTGTCGTACTAACTCCCTGATCAAACAACAATGTCACAACATTATTATTGGTAGCTGCTTTGGCAGTCGGAGAATCGTTCAACTCCAGCCAATCCTGTTTGTACCCTACCGTATCACTAGTAGAGGCAGATTCCCACACACGTCCTTGAATGGTGCGACTTGCCGTTGCATAGTAAAACTCTAAGCTATCCAATACTGGTATCTTCCAATGTGGAGCAGTTAAAGTAGCCAGATCAGTAGCCGTAGCCTCCTTGTGATAACCAAGGTCACCAGTATAATGGGATATTAAATTGTATGCATCCCATTTACGACCCCATACGGTATATTTTTCAACACCCGAAACATAGATAGCCAACTCTTTACCATGTGTCAATGTATCTATCTTCACTGTCGGGGCTTCCGGATAGGTATAGATCGGCAGACTGTCCGTAGCGAAGCAGGAAGCCAACTCTTTGTTGGTCACTGTTATCACCACCGTATCGTCCTCTTGGATACTGGTTACCATCGTAGCACTCTCTCCCAGTCCCACCGGAGTACTCGTAGCCTTGGAAACCTGCCAGGTCACGTCGGAATTGCCCGAAGCGCCCACAGTAAAGTCCGAATTCACCGGATCAACGTCAATCTGCTCACCGGAAACGCTGCCTGCTTCAGTCATCCGGTAAGGCAATGCAACACTCTCCCCGGAGGGTGTCCAGTGCGCCAAGGCCACTTTCGGCTCAAAGTAGATCTTATCCGTTATATCTCCCACAGAAGCACATCCGCCACCCACAGGTTGCACCTCTACTTCCACACTGAAATCCCGGGAAGCAGTGGTAAAGGCACTGCTTATGGTCAAATAGAGCGTATCTGTCCGGCCACCTTTCGTCATCGCATTCAACCATGTGGCGGCCCCGTCTGCCAACGTCCACGAGTGCGGCACATTCCCGGCATCGGAATAGAGGATGACCTCCCCGCACTGTTCGGCTATATGCAGATCACCC
The DNA here is from genome assembly GCA_002293375.1 of Odoribacter sp. UBA944. Taxonomy (GTDB): domain Bacteria; phylum Bacteroidota; class Bacteroidia; order Bacteroidales; family Marinifilaceae; genus UBA944. The sequence continues at coordinate 127,117 of DBDA01000021.1, read as the reverse complement.
AATGCCACAGCCGGCTGGATCTCCTCACTAATTTCAAGCGTATCTTTGCTGACACAGTGCCCGGAAGTTTCGGCGATGACCCGCATGGTGATGGGGGTCGGCGTCTGCACATCCGGCCAGGTATAGGTATCTCCCGTCAAATCCGTAATGATCGCTCCGCTTTCATTAAACCACGTATATTTGGACACAGTCACACCGTTGGTGGCATACACCGTCACCGTGCCGCCAGCACAAAGCAAACTCATTCCGGATTTTGCCAACACCGGGGAGATACCCGGCACAACCAGAATTTCCACCCGTCCCAAAGCGATCATTCCGCCGCGGGTCGCTTTTACAGTATAGGTATAGAGGCCGGCGGGCAACTCCACATTGGCCGGATTAAATACCGGGTTAGCCGTATTATAAGCACTCAGATTGGAGGCCGGTTGCCATTCGTACGTCGGCTCGCCCGCACCCGGCCATACCGCTGTATTCAATGCCAATTCGTTGCCTACACAAATGGTATCCCGTTCCGGTACAACCTCTACAAAAACATCGCCCGTTCCGGGGGTGCCGTAAGAGGAAACCCTTACCACCACCGTAGCGGTGTCCACACAATTATTGGCTGCAACACCATACACCGTATAATCCTGCCTGGCTGTCAATACGGTTGTATAGGGGTTGCTCAAGCGGGATTCCCCCTCAGTCAACTTATCTTCCGGGCTCCACTGCCACGTGGTGATCGGTTGGTCGGAAGTCGCCAACAACGCCGTTTTGGTGTTTTCCGGAATCCTTGCATTACCCCCCGTGATATTCGGGGCAGCAGTACCGCCAGCCACCAGTTTAACCTTGCTGTCTTCTGTATCCCCTGTCTTGACAGAGTTATCCACCGTTACCTTTACATAGTATTCGTCTGTGGTGTTCGGTTCGGTGATCAGCAGGTCCCGCTGTTTGCCTATTGCCGTGACGGGAGCACCGTTCCTGAACCATTCGTAGTTGAGGTCTTCTTCCGCCACATCGGAAGGAGTGACCACCGTGGCCCTCAGCACAGCGGCACCGTTTACACAGTACTCCCCGTAGAGGGATGCCACCGATACGAACAGACGGTCTCCGTTCAGCGTCACAGTTACATCTCTTTCCGTTACGGCAATACATCCGTTCGCGTCTTCTACCTCTACCCTAAAAATGTACGGCAAGGTTGCTTCGTCAGCATCTCCGTCCACCGTACTTTCCGAAGATGTGGCAGAAGAAGTCCCATTCCCGTCCGTATACACCGCTGCCAAAGAACCCGGATGTGACCAATCCCATGTATAGGGCGCTTCGGTCTCCTTAGTCAGTTTGGCCGTCGCTTTTACGGGAGCTCCCGGATCCACCGTCCCGGGCGAGGTGTTGTCTTCGTCCCAGGCAACAACCGGGTTTACATGGATCAAAATCGGTTGTTCCGCTGTTCCCTGCGAAGGACAACCATCCGAGGTCACCGCCCGCAGGTACACTGTGGTATTTATTTCCAATGAAACCGGATTGGAAACCGTAAAGGTAGGCGTATTTACTTCCGGTCCGTCACCTTCGCGCCAATAATAGGTGAGCCCTGCAGGAAGAGCCGACAACGTGGCACCGCCGCAAAGGGTGGCATCTCCCACAATCGAAACAACCGGAGACGAACTGTTCAGCAAGGATATATTCTTTTTGCTCCGTATGGTCACACCGTCGTTGGTGGTTGCGCTGACAATCACTTCCGCCACCGTTCCGGCACTTGAAATACCGGTAGTAGTGAAGGTTGTAGAGGATGCAGCGGGAGTAGCCAACGTTCCGTACGATGCAGACCAGCTCCAGGTATTGATGATGGTACTGTTCGGATCTACCGTCGCCGACAACTCCGCCGTACTGTTGTTACACATCTGGGCCGGCGGATTCCAATTGAGGGCCAAGGGGTATGAAGAAGAGGTAACATCTACTACAACCGTTTCTACATTAGAGGTACAACCAGCCGCATCTTTGGCGTATACCGTATAGGTTTTTGCCGTCGTAAGGGATGTTGTCTTAGGGGTGTTTGTTGTGGCCCCTTCGGCGATATTCGCCACATCTGTCCAATGCCACGAAGCTGCTGTTCCGGAGGTAAGCCGGGCCGTCAACCAGGTAGCGGTCCCCGTGGGAATCTTGATATTCCCTCCGTCTATCGTAACTACCGGTGCACTGCTCGCATTTGAATTTACCCGTATGGTATCCCGCAGGGTCAGTTTTGGAACTGAATTGTCCGTTACTTCCACCACAATGTCTCGTCCGTCCAAATCGGTTGTGCTGACAAAGCGGTCCGCCCCACCGGTGACATTGCCTACATTGTCAGATTCATGAATGGTATTACCCGGCATCGTAGCTTCATACCATCGGAACGAATAAGGTCCGGTTCCTCTTTGCACTTTGGCGTCGATCACCACCGTACCGCCGGTACAGTATACAACCGATTTAGGCACCGTCAATTGCAAACCATCGTCCACAGCCTTTACCATAACTGTTTTCTCCAACGTGTTTTCACAACCGTCGCCGTCCCTTGCCACCACCTTAAAGGTATACTTTGCAGCCTCTGCCGCTTCTAAGATGTACTTATTCGGATTGGTCGTCTGAGTCTGTCCCGGGGCACGACTTCCGGCCGCTCCCGGATTGGGTGTAACCGTCCAGTTGAAACGGGTAATGGGCGTGGTGAAATTCTCAACCTCAGCCTCAGCCGTCAATGTTGCTCCCGACTTATAGCCGGTTACCGGCTCCTCCCTCCATTTAAAATCAAATCCTTTTACAGACACCGTTGTCCGGGCATTCGCCGTATCGCTGTAACAGCCTCCGTTCAACTGGGCGGCGACCCATACCGTATAATCTCCCCGATTGGTCAACTGTAATGCATTCTGGGTTCCGGTAGACTCCGTTGTAACAACACCGGTTATATTGTTTTTGATGTACCAGGTATGATTCGACACAGCAGCCCCCATATTTCGAGGCGTTACCCGAAGTTCCGCATTCTGACAGATCTTGCCGCCGGAGGCAATACCAAGAAAATCGAAATTGGGGAATACATCCTCGGACACCTTCAATTCCACCACATCCGTCCCAATCTTACCACCGGCATCAGTTACATGCACCACATAGTAATAAGTCCCCGCCCCATCCGTCAACTGAACGTATGTTTCCGGCGTTTCCGTCTGTTGGTCGTATTCGAGGAAAGTGTTGCCGTCCCCGTCCCACTTGTACGTATAAGGAGCCGTACCGCCCGTAACGGTAGCGGCTAAGCGGGCACGCCCTGATGCGCACTGTATGGTGCCGCTGACGTTCAATTCCACGTTCAGGGCATTCGGCCCTACCATCACGTCCACCACAGCTTCGGAGTAACAACCGTTGGAATGCGCTCCGTATACAGTGTACTTAGTGTCTTCAGTCAGCGCAGCCGTTGTAGGGTACCGTTTTTGCGCCTCCGTAGCTTGTGCCAGCTTATCCGCCGGTGTCCATAAATAGGCATCCGCATTACCGGCAATCAGTGTGATCTGCGTATAGGGAAGTGCGGCAAGCGGAGTGAATACCTTTATCTTCTGTGACTCCGTAAAGGGCATCGCAGAGGGTACGATGGTTTGGGATGCCGTAATCACCCCCCGGTATGTGTAAGCTTCCACAACGTAATCTCCTGCTTCCTTCAACACAAGTAACGCTCCTCCCGCAACAGAGTCTATTTTGGTGCGGGTCATCCCATCCTGTTTATATACCAGACAATAGACAGGCGCAGAACCACAGGAAAGAGCGGTTTCCACCAAAAAGACACCGCCGGTGCATATTGCCATAGCAGCGTTATCGCCGTACGGCGTCAATTGCAACAAGGCTTGGCAAGCGCCCGTCCGGTTCAACGTAACCTGTGCGGAAGTAGCAGAACACCCTCCGGCATCCGCCACTTTTACCGAAACCGTGTACGACGCAGCCGTCGCACCAAAAAGTGTATACGTAGGATCTGTCCCGACAACCGATCCGTTCACGGTCCACTCATAAGAAGCATAGGTCCCGGCTACCGTAAAGTCAATAATGTCTCCATGTTGGTATTGTCCGGTCCCGGCAATGGAAGCGCCATCCCGCAATTCATATGCAACGACGGGTGTTGCCGGAGCATTTCCCTGCACATTCACAGTACCCTTTACGGCACACCCTCCGGCAGTTGTCTGCGCCGTAAAGGTATACATCGTCGAAACTGCAGATGCTATAACTGTTTTCTCCAGAGTAGCCGACGCTACGTTGTCCCATTTATAGGTGTTCACAGGTACGTCAGGAGAGAATGACGGTTCCAACTCTACCGGTTCGCCTACGCAAACCGAAAGAGGGGTTTGGTCAATGGTTACCGTTATCGGCGGGCAAACCGTAATGTTCTGGCAATATTCACTGCCTGTCTGTGTTCCCGACGGCCCCTCCACGCTTGGCGTTGCACAAAGCTGATAGGTCCCAATGTCTTCCGGCCGCCAATTTACCTTTACTTTACCGGGGTCTGCGGCATCCGGCACCAAAGGAATTCCGGCTGCAGGAGCTCCCCCCGGATGGGTTTTCAACACCCACGTTACATCTTCATAAACTACATCGTCAACCGTGGAAACAACGTAGTCCAACGGCGCACCATCGGATTTACTAACATCTCCTCCATCTGCACGGGCAATCTCCTCTATTTCCGGTGTTTCTATCGTAGGTTCTCCTCCACCCAAGTCAATCGCGCCAGATCCTGTAAAACAAACCCCCATCGGATTGCTACTAGATCCCGTAAATGCAGTCGGATGAAACGCCGTTATAGTTTTACCCCACATTTCAGAAGGGATTGATTCATATTGTTTTGTGTTTAGCCTTCCGGTTACCTCCATTATACCAGATGCAGAAGCCGGTATTTCCAGTTTAATTGTTGCGTAATGATAATATTTATCATCATCCATGGCTAAGTAAGTTGGAAGTGCCCCTGTCCCATCAAACCATTTCAATTCTATATAAAAATTTCCATTGATCGTCCGCATGTCGCGTACCCTTGCTAAAGCTGTAACATCTAAGCCTAATGCTGCCCAATCATCTGTCCCCCCCCATCCATAACTTGTTGGTATTTCACTATGGTTAAAATCTTTTCCCCATTCAACCTGTACGGGTACACCATTGGGTGCTCCCAAGTATTTACTTTCAACATATTCCGGATTAATATTCAACAAAATGTCGAAACTTGATAACGCCCTTGATAAACCTAACATTGGTCTTGCCCCATTGTCAGGTATGGCATACCATCTGGAACCTGCTGGTTTTTTGAAATCAATCCTGCAAACATAATATCCATCCTGCTCAGAAGCCGTCAATTTTATTTCCAAGAAATTATCATTTGGCCAACCTACAACACCGAACAATCCATCCACCCCACAATCCTGAGCTTGCAATGGTGTTAGAAATGTCCAACAAACCGATATTAATATTAACAAATACTTTTTCATGACTTCAATAAATTTCAGCCGGACCTATTTTTATATTATTCCTAATATCGTTTCGATCTTGCGTACTTGTGCTACCATCCATATTAATATCCGTAAACTCATACCTCAATTCTCCCATATTAGATCCTCGCATGGTATCCAATATCGCGTTGAGACATGCATTGCTTACAACTCCTAACTCTTTTATTGCAACTCCTGCATACAGAGCAGCCCTACCATTCACAACTGCTGCATTTTGCAAATAGATGTTGTTCAGCACCGTAAAATCCCACGTAGGAACACTTGCTTCATTTATGGACAATATGACCGGCTGGGAACTCATGATCCCTATATGATTCCGGTGGTGTACCATAATGTAATAGTTGGATTCCGTTGCCCCCTCAAAACGGATATACGGATTCCCTTTCGTATCCACAACCGTCCCGTCTATTAATACAAACGCATCCGCTTCTGCAACCGTCGTGTAATCTTCTCCTGGGCCAACGTTACTAACCGATCGTAACGAAATTCTGATCCAGTCGGAAATTCGCACGGAGGTCAATGGTAACGTATTGATTGTATCACCATTCTCATATGGAGAAACAAAGTTTCCGTTGTGTGTTGGGAATAATGCAGAGAGAGCTCCTTTCATATTATTATTCGGACTTCCCATCAAATCCCCTTCCAACAGTACCTTTATATTCACATAAGACCAAGACGTAATCTGTACAGTCTGGCGGATCTCCATTCTACACGAGGAGCCGTCCCCGGGGTCTACAGTGTAAGCATATACAAGCGTATCGGCGCATCCGGCTTCATCCGAGCAGAAGGTGGACGGTGCCGTGTATACGGCCGGCGGCCCTGCAACAAGACTCCCGCCTGCCGTACCCTGAATGAGGGTGTAAGTGAATTCAGTGGGAAGTGTCAGGGTTTCACCCGCAGCCACAGAAGCCGGTGTGATCTGCGCCGTGATGGATTCCTCCGGTTGGAGGTCGCGGATGTACACCGTGTCGTACAAAGCGTAAGAACCGCCATTATCGCATCCTGCCTCCGTTGCAATGGAGTGGATCCAAACGTACTGATCGGTAATGGAGGCGTCCAACTCAATAGAGGCCTGGTAAAGGCACCTCCCGTTGGGAGCATCCTGTCCGGGTACCTGTTGCCAGTTTTTCAGGGTAGTTTGCTTATCGGCAGTATTTCCGTACGGGTCCTGATGCAGGTAGGTTACAACCATCTCCTCGCCGATCATCTCTCGGTCCGTATTGCAGCGGGGACCGAAAAAGTAGAACGACGCAATGGCAGCGCCGGTAGGGCACTTCATAATGGTGTCTGTATGGTCGTCACGTCCGGTATTGGTAGTAGCGTGGTCCGTCCGCCGGGTGGGGTCGGAAGCGGCAAACCAACCGAGTACCCGGTCGCGCAGAATGAGTTGCGTGCGGGTAGCAGGCGAATTGCCGTTGGTGGAGTGCTTGGGCATAGCGGACAGTGTTTCGTCGAAAAGTTCACACTGAAAATATACACTGTCCAAACCGGCCGGTACGTTGGAAATGATGAGGGTATCCACCCGCTCCAAATTAGCGTTGGAACTCACGATACGGTAAGAGAGTGTTCCCCACTTAGCCGTGGAAACGCTCCCTGCATACGAAGTTTGATTGGCGACAAGGTTGCCCAGCGTTGCTCCAGAAAATTCCACCCTGTCGGGATCCGCAACACAATCGCGCTGGTCCGACATGTACCAGCGAATGCCCAAGCCGGTGCCGGCCGAGTGGCCTTTAGCCCAGATCTTGGCTTCGCCGCCTTCGCATACGTATTCGGTCCGGGAGTTATCCACCAGAACGATCTCTTTGTCCGGGTTCAATTCAATGTCGCCGTCCAATTCCTCGATCAGCGGTTCGCCAATGGTAGACTGACCACCCGTTGCAACATCCCACACGAGGCCGGGATTTTGGGTAGGGTTGGCCAACCGCATCCGAATTTTGCAAAGTTCCACCCGCTCCTCGTACAAAGGTATGGACACCACTCCCATACCGATACTGATCCCTCCGGTTTTAGACCTGAGCGAAATGGCAAAACGGCCGGCGTGGTAGCGGGCGTCGATCTCCAAGAGATTGGAAAATTCATTGATCCTGTCAATATTCGGGTGGAGACGCTCAACGAATGGAGCGACACTTTTGTCAAAAACTTCTTCGGTCAGCCCAAAATACAGGTCGGTATTTCCCAACAGGGTGTCTTGAATGCCGTTAGGCCCCCTCCAGTCAACATTGCGCCGCCAAAACACGATGGAGAATACAAGATCACTGCCTTCTATCTGGGCATTTTCGATCCTGAAGGTCACCGAGTCGGTATAAATACCTTGCGCTACCGCTTCTTTTTCAGACAACAGTACAACACAGAACAGCACCAATGCACTTATCTTTAACCACTTATGAAGGCTCTTCTTCATCTCTACTGTGTTATTTGTTACAAATCTAATACTTTTTTTTAAATAAATGTGCTGTTTTACTGAATTTTATGGCGCCACATCTATATTCTCTTCTATGTCGGAATAACAATCTCTGTTCAAAAACAATATCCAGGCATCCTCCACATTGGAGAGGGATGACAATTGATCGGCCGTCCAAATCAGAATAGACGGAATCTCAACAGTACCATTCAGGTTTACATCGAACACACTGTAGGAAGACAGTGCCGTCACATCACTCTCTTCAAAATGGCTCTTGTTCGGACTGGCTATGCTGACCAAGTGTAGCATCTGGTCTATCATTTTGTACGCAGGGGCCATGGCCCACACATCAACACCATACTGGGTCGCTATCCGCCAGGCATGATCTTTCAGGCTTCCTCCGTCTTTTGTCCAGAAGTTCTCTTCGTAACCAAAGTTTATGGCCGTAGGAGCGGTAGCGCCGCACTGCTGCGGGTTCTTCGTCATGATAGGCAAATGGTTGCGGTGCAGAACGACGATGTGGAACAGGTCACCGTGTGTTCCGGTCTGCCGCAAGCGGATCCGCGTACTTCCTTCCTGGCTCCATACATCACCGTTTGCCATCAGTACACAAGTATCCCGGGCGACAATATCCCAAGAGCCGTCCACTTGCTGTTTACGCGCCTCCACAAACACCCAGTCGATAATAAATGGATGCCACGTGGGCGGAATAGCGCCGAGGGCTGCCGGATTCGGCAAAAGGCCGGCATTACGCAAATTAGATGTCATCCAGGAAGTTTTGGGGATTCCGCCCAGCTCATGTCCCCTGTGGTGCGCCATGGCTCCGCCCAAATACACTCCGGTCAATGTAATAAAGCCATCTGGAGCAAACGTAACGGTTCGTGTCTTCCTATCCGGGAAAGGCAAGGTACAACCGTTCAAATCCACGCAGTTGAATTCGTAAACACCTGCTTTCCGGGCAACTATAACGGTATCTCGTCCATATACGGTAATATCCGGCTGCTCCTGGAACAGGGCGGCGGTCTCTCCGTATTTCAGCTTCAACTTCCAGGGAGCCTTGCCCTTTGAAAGCGTGATCCGGAATTTTACGGAATCACCCTCCGGTAGGTTGTAATGGGTCAGGAGGTTGTTCCAATGGCCGTCCCCGTACAAGGGATGTGAACCTTCTACTTCGATCCGCGGCAGCGGGGCTACCGTGATCTGGGTGGAAGGACGCCTGAAGATCGACATGAAACAACCATACGCATCCTGCAGGTTCTGAACCGTATATTTTATGATCGAATCCCCCGTCGCCGGCATAAGGTGCAGTCGGTGTCTCGGTTCCTGAATGGTAGGGGTATTCGGGAACTCCCAGAATTCTTGTCCCGGGAAGGAGGCCAAACTTCCATCGGTAAGCATCCGTTCCGTCTCCACATGCATGTACTGGAAAGGAGAGGTACCTCGCAATTCAATAAAGATGTCTGCACTCGACTGGGAACAGATCACAGTATCGCGAGGGATGATGGTAGCAGAAGGCAATGAATCGATGGTCAATGTAATGTTCGAAGGTGCCGGATCCATACAAACCCCGCCGGAGGAGTAACCGATCACATAGGTGCCCGGCTGTGTCAACATCGCTTCGTTGTAAGCCATTCTACTCTGTTCTTCAGCTTCGCCGGGGATCCGCTTGGTGATGTGGAAAACGCCATTGGCCGGGCTGGGATTGAGTACGGTCACCAAGTCTATCGGCAATTCACACTCTCCGAATCTTCTCGTGATACTGCCGGGATGCCAGGCGACGATAGAGTGAGCTACAAGCCGTACTAATACAGTCTGGTCGTCCGACACGATCACCGGACAGAAGCGTTCTCCCGTGGAGTTATCGTCGTAAAAATCATTCACGGTTATTTTGAATTCTCCCTCTTTGAGTATCGGCAAGGCGTACTCGTAGCCGGCAACCGCAGCAGCAGACTCTATGTAGAACGGATTGGAACCGGGCCACTCGTTGTAGATTTCCCAATCAGTCATCTCCGAAGTGCGGTACCACAAAGTCACTTCGTACGGACCGACACCGTTTTGCACCTGAATATGGAAGGGCAACTTGGCCCCGGCACAGAGGGTGGTATCCCGCCTCTCCTCCGACAAGCTCATAGTGGCGGTGGCCTGCCCTTTTTCTTCTATGGTAAAGGTTGCCATATCAATGCCCACGTAGTTGCACACTCCGTCCTTGAAGTCTTTGATCACATAGTGGCCGGGAGACAAATTGTGCAGAGTATCCCTGGATACTCCGCCGATCACCGTACAATCCCGTGGATTTGCATTATCCCGCTGATAGGTGTAGCTCCAGTTTTCCGACATCAGCGGATCGCCGTTGCGGTCCAGTAACTGAATGACTGCAGTACCCAACGAATCGTAGCATACCCACGGTTCCGCAGTGGCGCGCAGGGTGCGGCGACCTTCTATTTTCAGCACAAGGGATGTTGAGATCTCCACACCGCAACCGTTGTATACAACACAACGCAAAACGTCGTCCAGGTTGTCAAAGTCGGTCGGCATCTCAAGCATGTTGCAATCCGCCCAATCGTATCCCATGCCCCGTTGTATCGTGTCTATCCGTCCGTCTTTGCGGTCAAGCACCCAACGGAATTGCAGGTCGCTACCCGTAGCACATACGGTCGGAGTAAAAAAGTTGGTTCCTTCGCACATGCGACCGGTTTCCGGATCCAAATCCTGTGTAATGGCAACCGGAGTGTTGATCCGCACCCACGTGCTGTATTTGTATTTCATCTTTCCGCAATCCGTCTCCATCATACAAGTGTAGAGACCCGATGCATCCCGCCGATCTGGAACAATGTAAGAGTTTTCGGACACTCCCCGGAGTACGGTATCAATCCGGGTTGTTCCGGCCGGAGAAAAGAGCCACATATAATAGTGTACGCTCGTTCCTCCCATCGTCGCCGTCAAGGTACGGCTTGCATCGTCACCTCCGGCTCCTTCGCAGAAATGGAGCTCTTCAGGCCACGGATTTTCGTGCCGGATATTGGTAGCGACCGTTACCAATACATCCTGATAGTTGCTGGCGGTATAATCGTTACACGTGTTCCAATAATATACCCGGTAGGTCACAGAGGGAACATCTTCCGGCACATGTAAAGCGATGTCGGGCGTATTGCCAAGCTGTGTTTCCGTTCTGCCCGGGATCAATTCTTCCCATTGGAAACGCACGCCGCTCATCGGAGAGGTGCGAATGGAAAGGTCTAATGGCGCAGCAGCACAGAGATATTTGTCTTCGGTATGCCACAGGTGTGCGATGACCGTATCCACAGTTATCATCTTCACCGGGATCGGGTCCCGTTCGCCACAATCGTTAGAGATCTGTACCGAGTAGAGACCGGCGTCTTTGGTATTCGCGAATGTGCGGGAAATAGCGTTGGTAGTGCTTCCCATCAGGCGCGTTCCGTTCAAGAACCACTGCAAATCGTACCCCGTCAGGTTCACACCAATGCTGCGCGTGGTCCCGAAACATACGGTGTCGTATGTCAATTCTATCCGGGCACTGTCCACATGGTTAAGCACCCGAATGGAGACGGTATCTATGAGGACGTTGCAATAATTACGAGAGGTGGAACCTCCGACGCACACATAACGTCCTTCGTCGGCCTTGGTGACCTGTTCAAATTCCAACCATCCCGACGTGCTGAGTATAACATTCGGCTCTTCGATCCGGTACCAGACATAGTCTCCATCGTTCAAGTTGTAGAATTGGCTGTGAACAACAGCAGATGCCCCCTCGCAAAGGCTCTTGATACCCATAGGCACCATTTCGATCTGGGGTTTTACCATCACTATAGTCTGCTCCGATTCCGCCGGAGGCTGACAACTGTTGGTTACCTGACAGAAATAAACCCCGGATTGCTGTGCCAGGAAGTCTGCTCCCGAACCCACCGGCTCTTCGCCTGTCGTGGTGATCCGGAACCACTCGTAAGCGGCGCCGCACCCGGTTGAGCGGGTCTTCAGCAAGGCCCCCACCCCCTCGCAAAATTCGTAATATGGGTAGTTCGACACAGTAATGTCAATCATTTTTTCCGCATAAACGGATATATTGCCGCCCATCCATTTGGTACAACGGGTACGTGGATTCTCCGCCAAGACCCTGTAACGGGTTGGCCGTTCGATGTCCCCATCGCAAAACTCAAACGCCGGGATGTCGCTCCACACCAGCGTCTCCCCTTCTATACTGCACTGCCGTATCCAATCAACAGGCGTGTCATGCATATCCGACCCCTCTTTGACCAGGTAGTAAATAATACCCTCTTCCGCATTGTTCAACACCAGATTTGTCCCCCGGAACACATCGGCGCAATAACGCACTTCGTAACTCTCCATTTCACACTCGCGCAGGGTGTCAATCTCTGCTAATTCGATCTGCTGTTTACCGTTTATATTCAAAACAGACTGACACTGCGGCCGGTAGTAATAGGTAGCGGTTACATAGTAAATACCCCGGTCGTATACCGGATAGGGGAACCACATGGTATCCCGGTCTCCCCAGCCTACAATGTAGTTGTCGTTGTATTCGTAATCCCCGATCTCTTCGTCCACTTTCATCAGTGTATATTCCACTCCCTGCTGGTCGCCCAGAATGGCAAAGCGGGTGTATTCGCCTTCGCAAACGGCATCTCCGGTGCTCATCACTTCAAAGGGATCAGGCGGGATCGCTCCCTCTACCTCGAAGTAGTGATGCCCACGACAACCGCCTCTGGTTTTGTAGGTAAGTACGTATTGGTATTCCTCGCCTGCCGGACAAAGGTGGTTGAAGGAGATAGTATCGCTTATGCCATCCCCCCAATACCGGTGTACGGTATCCCGTTCAACAGGGGGAGAACCCAATCCGAACTCCCGCAATTCAAAGGTGCAAAGATACGGCGCTCCGATGATCTCTATCTTTGCCGCGTTTTCCGCTCCTATACAGAAGTAATAGGTGTCGTACAGTTCCAATTCCGGAGTGTCGTCTTTCCATACCACCACCGAATCCTGCATCTGAATTTCACAATCGCCCAAAAAGCCACGAACCGTGTAAACACCCGCCTCTCTTACCACAAAGTTGATCGGTCCGCCGTCGTCCCGAAATTGCCGAGCAGAGGTGTATTCCACTCCCTCCCGGAAAAGACCATACGAAACGGCCGGTTCGCTTTGGCGCAACATCACCAAACTACTGTCTCCCGTACAGAGATACACGTCCGCACTCATTTCCGGATAACTCACAAATTGGTAAGGAGTAGGCGAAGCGCCTAAAGCAAAGGACGGACGGACGGTGTCCCGGCATAGTCGCACCCCACTGCCCGATTCTACGTTTTCAGCGATGATCCAATAGCGGCCGGAGTTATTTTGCGGCCTGAAGTCATTACGGAGGTCAGTGTACAGTAAAGTGTCCACTTGGGTACTCACCCCATCCGCAATCCAATGCAGGTAGTAGTTGTGATCACTTTCCCGGTTGGGCAGGGACAATTCCAAGGCGCCTTCACTGCCGCATTTATCCTCTCCGATCACTTCTATATCGGTTTTAGGCATCTCCCGGTAGTCCATTACAACGGACTCCGTCCGGGAACATCCTTCCAATTCTATAAACAGGCTGTATTCGTCATATCCCCGGAACGTTCCAAGCAATTGACGCAACTCCGGCACCACCGCACCGGCTGTGTATGTGGAGAGCGTATCCCGGTAGTTCCCGCTGGTGATCCCTAATAATATATAGGAAACATTCGCCCCGACAGTGTTTACGTAGAAGTTCTGAAATTCATTGATACATGCCTCCTGCGTCTGACCGCCGACTGCCACGTTCTCCATCTCTAAATTTCCTTTAGCTGCAGGAGCAATAGCTACCTCAAAGGTTTCCAACAAAATATCTCCGCACACATCCCGTGCATAAAGTTCGTATACGGAAGGCATGCTTACCCGCCCTCTCTGGTACTGTTTGATCAGGCGATCGCCGACAGATGACCAGCGGATGGGGCCGCCGTGCCCTTCCAACACCTCGCTGTTCAGTATCTCTTCCGGAAGAGTGATGTCTTTCAGGTAATAAGACCATCCTACACTGCTACACGGATAGAGCAGCTCCGTCACGTCTCCCACGGTGCAGATCGGTCGTGTTTTTTCCAATCCGCAGGAGTCTAAGCGGGTAACCGGCACACTTCCGTTCATCACGGTTTCACAACCGGTAATCGTATCTCTTCCCGTAACCGTATAGATACCGGTTTCCTGGAATATACCGAATACCAACTCTCCGCCGGTCCCGGTCAGTACCATCGGTTTGGAGTCATCCCGGTGAAGCGTGTATTTTACGCCTGTCTGACTATTGCTCAAAGTCAGCGCTTTGCCTCGCTCGCAAGCCGCCGAGAACGTGAAATCTTTCGGGGCTTCATTGGCTGTTACCACAAAATCCGTTGAGTTTAAACAACCGGTCTCGTCATTTTCGGCAACCAATGTATAGCTTCCGTTCAACAAGCCAGTAAATGTTTTTAAGCCCGGGCCCTGCTGGTCAGCCTGATATAAGCCTTCTTTCAACAGGGTATAGGTAACCCCGGCTTCCAAACCGTTCAGTTCTATATCAATACCTTCTCTCAAATCTAAACGCCCGTAAGGATAACAGAATGTCTGATCCTGGACGGTGATGGGTTGCGGATTTCGATTGAATACAAACCAGTCTACCAAAGTCGGGCAACCTTCCCGTTCTGCCATAATTCTGTATGTACCGTAAGAACGGCCGAAGATCGTCGTCTCCATAGCGTCTCCATTTCCTGTGAACAGGGGTGTCCGGCTGCCGTCTTTGGCTGATTCCAGGTAATAGTCCACTCCGCTTTCCGTTACGAAGGAGATAGTGGCGTTGATCCCCTCACAACCGTCCGGCAATCCGTTTACCAGGGATGTCACCTGATTGGGTGGCACCACTTTCCTTACTGTGATGTCTACGGTGTCCGCACAGGAACCCAATTGCCCCTCCCGGCGGTAAACGATCTTATACGTGTTCGCACCAATCGGTTTGTCAAAGTAGTCCATCGGATGAGAGATGGTTTCTAGGTTAATCTCCGTATTTGTCAGGAGCGAGTAACTCATGCCCTCAGAGGTGGATTTGAACTGTATGTTCAACAAAGAACCCTCGCAATAGGTAAAGGTCTCTATATCTTCGTGCGCAGGAGGTGTAATAAATTCTATCGGTTCGGAGTAGACGGTACAGGCGTGATCGCCCAACGGATTTTCCACCCGCACCCGGTAAAGGCCGGCGTCCCTGACAGGATAAGGAACTTTAAATTCGATAGCTGCGCCCAACGAATGGTTTTCACGCTCTTTTTCTATGTAAGTCGCTCCTTGATCGGCGCTATACTCTAAAATATAGTTTCCTCCGACAACCGTCGGCGCCTGAACCACGATGTATTCCGACTGATTCGGAACAACGCAGCGAACACTCGCATTTTCCAATTCCGGCTTGGCAGGTGCCTCCCGTATCAGGATATAGACCCGATCCTGAATGGTTACATCATCGTTGCGCGCCGTCAATTCCACCCAACCGCTCTGGCGGGGTTCGTATATCCATACCTGTGCGGAGGGACCGTCTTCGCCTTCGCCATACCATTGCAGGTAGGTGTTCGGACTGTCTCCTCCACTGGTCTTGGCAAAAAGGTGTGCCTCTTCGCCCCGGCAGATGTAAAGAGAGTCTATCCGGCGTTCCTGATCGTGTGCATCTGTTATATAGGCATTGAACGGACGACGCAGTACATCTATCCAGATACTGTCTCTCACCTCTTCGTCCATGCTGGTGATGCGCAGGTGAAGCCACCCCGATGAACTTGCTTTAAAAGTAACCGTATCTCCCGACAAACCGCTCCAACTGTCACTGCCGTTTTCCGCGTCAAACCACCAGGTTTTCCCGTATGTGAAATCTCCGCCGTACGCCTCCGAACAGAAAAAGAGTTCATCGTTGCGGTAAACAACCGTATCCTGGGCTCTCAAGTTGGTGCAACAGTAATAAAGGTCGTAATACTTTACATAACTCCCCCTGTAAAGAATCAACTCTGTTCCCTGTTTCACACAGCCTGCGTGCGTGTGTGCATGGTATAGCCGCGGACAATTGCCGTTTTCATTGCAGTTTATGGAGCAAATGTGGTAGTGGTGCCGGGAGGCGCAAGGGCAGAAGGGGTATTCGTAGTGTTTGTGTATCTCCGAAAATAGAATGTGTCCGCGCAGGCGAGCGCCCATGACGCGCACCGTCATGTGGTCTTCGTGTGTACATCCGGCACCGTCGGTAACCGTGACAGTATACTCCCGGTCTTCGTTGATCGGTGTTGTTAATCGATCGCGGAAAGGATTGGTCGTGTCGTTCTGGTAAAATTCCTGATACGCTTGATCTGTAACCATGTCCCGGCAGAAATAGAGGTCGTACCATTTCGTTCTGGTCGGATATCCGTGCAGTGCTGCCGTTTGGTATTCCGTCCCCAGATAAGTACAGGTGTGGGCGGAAGGGTTGAATGCGTGGTAGAGAAAAGGACAGGTCGGCAGCGTACAACTTGCACTGTGCGCCCCGCCGTGGTGACGAGAGTACTCTCCGTTGCCGTCGTGATTGCCGGCGCAAGGGCAAAATGGCCAGTAGTATTGCTTGTGGTAAGGTGTATTGAGCCCCGTTATCACGCTGGTTTGTTGCAGTTGGGATTCATCCGCCCAAACAACGTCCAACGGTTCTACGTAATCTCCCTTTATGTCTACATGCAGCCAACTCATGGTGCCTTTGGGGTCAATAAAGATATCCGAAGGAGTCAGTTCTACGTAAAAATCGCTGGCCAGTACCGTCACTTCATCTGTCATAATGGTGGTACACAAACCTGTCTCGTCGGTCGCCTTTACATAAAAAGTAGCTCGCTCCGCCGGAATGATAAACTCTTTCTGAGTTCCGTCACCAATAGCGCTCTGCCACAGTTTAGCCGGGGTCCGGCGGTAAAGGTCGTAACGAATTCCCGGTTCTGTATGATCGATGGTCAATATTTTGAAGTCGGTATCCGTATCCAAATGCGCACAAAGGTTACCGCTCAGCGAAAGTGTTTGCTGAGCCGGAGCGGTTACACTGCGGATGCGTATTTTGTTGGTTGTTGCGGTACACCCCTCTTTGGTCTCTACCAATACATGGTACTCTCCCTCATCCAATCCGGTCCAATCGATCGGCGCCATCCGGTCCGGTTCGAAATCGGGATGGAGAACACCGTTTTTGTACAGATAATATTTTGCTCCTTCTATAAAACGGTCCACTTCCAACCGGGCATACTCAAGAAGCGGTTCCCCGCTGCTCATCATTTTATGGCAATTGACAGTGTCGTTCTGGTGTGCGGAGAGCGTGTGCCGGGAGGGTGGCGGAATGATCTGAATGGAATCGTTCAATACCATCGTCCGGGTACACGTATTCCGGCTGGTGGCTACTACCTGGTAGCGGCCGCTTCTCATACCGGAGTAAATTTTGGGTTGCCCCACAGGAGGAGAGTTCATCTCCTCAATGCTATATCCGCCTATCCCTCCGACAAATTTGGCATAGGGCAACTCTTCATATCCGGAACCTGTATTCCGGTACAACTGATAGATTACGTCATCTTCCCAACCGGAGAGCACCAAGTCCGCCCCGTCATTCCCCATGCAGAAATAGGAGGATACGTAAAAATTAAATTCTATCGGAGAGGGATGTTTGACGATAAACGGTTTTCCGTCCATCTCTACCCGACACTCTGTTTTCGGATTTTCCGCCACTATGTAATACTCTCCTCCCGGCATGCCGGTGAAGTCCATCGGACGGCCATTCCCGTTACGGGTCTCTACCAATACGCCGTAGTCCCTGTACAAATGATATACCAAGGTGTCCTCGGTATCTGCTAAATGAAGCTCTCCTGTTGGGGTGTGCCCGTCGCAATACTCTCCTTCTCCCGTAAATTTATACCGTTCGAATACCTCTACATCTATCCATCCGGAATCGATATCGCTTCCGCAAGCGTTGTAGGCATATACGGTATATTTATTCCGTTCTGTGATGTTCTGGCCTTTTACCGTTACAAAGTTGGTATCGGTTTCGTAAGCGTGTTCATTTACGACCCATTTGTATTGTATGGGCCGGGAACCTGTTACCGCTACGCCTAATTTTTGCTCCATACCGGGACAAAGCAACAGGTCGTAACCGTCTAAGCCACCTTTGATGTTAACCGGCAAAGACAGTTCCGTTAATTTCAAAAATTCGCTCAACCGGGAGCCGCAATGGTTGGACAGCATTACCTGGTACAAACCCAGATCCGATTCGTTGATCTGGGTGATCTCCATCATAAGCTCGTCGGTATATTTGTAATGACCATTATCGTATATAGGCTGGTAGTCAAAATACCAACGCACGCCGTCCAGCTGAATAGCGTCGTTCGGAATGATATTAAAGTAGGTCAGGGTATCACCCAAACAGGCTTTTTTCAACATGTAAGGTTCCCGCTCCAGGCGTGGAAGCAGGTCAACCGTTACCTGGGCTGTACGGCTCATCACTTTGGAGACACAACTATTAAATGCAACGCAAACATAGCTCCCTCCATCCCCTTCTTTTACTTCATCAATGATCAGCACGTTACTGTCCGCTCCGGTTATCCGTTGGCCGTTGTGGGTCCAGTAGTACTCTACTCCCAAACCATCCGCCTCACTCCTCAATTCCAAGCGACTACCTTCGCAGACCAATTGGTTAGCAGGTTGTTCTGTAAAGAGAGGCGCTTCAATAACCACAACCTCTATAATGTCGCTATACGTAGGTTCATTGTCTTCAGAACATTGGTTGAACACAGCCCAACGGTAATATCCTGCATCCCAGTTAGTTACTATGCGCATATAGTGTTCGGGAGTTTCCACCGGAATGTCCTGACCGGAAGAAACCCAAGTATCTGTAAACAGATCATATATTACTCTTTGCAAAACAAAGGCGTAACTTCCCCCTCCGCTCATGGTTGCATTAAGCAACAACGACTCGTATTCACAAGCATAAATTTTTCCATCCGGCGTTACAGGGTTGGTCCATGCAATTTCCGGAGAACGGTAAACCGGCAGGTAAACGGAATCGTATATGATTCCGCAAGGATTGGAGGCACTAATGACATAAAGCCCTTCGGCATCCCGGGCCGATCCCGCCAAACTGATCCGTAAATCACGGGTTACGTCCGGGAGTTCTGTCACGACTCCGTACAGGGTATCTATTTTTTTCCACTGGTACTTCACATCGTCTTTGACAGAGCCGATGCTGGGGATCAGATCAACGTGTCCGGTATTGGCGCAAACACCCTGTGCATAGCCGTTCAGGGCAAGCGGATTTTCTATCCACGGGGCTTTGTTAAAGTGTACGTAAAAGTATTCGGAGGTATCCGAATCGCAACTATTGACCGTTACACAACGATAAATTCCCGAATCGGCAACTGCCGTCATATTTTTTATGATCAGTTTTTCCGTGCCTATCCCTACGTATTTATCGGCCACCATTTGCAGGTCTTCGAATTTGTTGGTGCCCATTTTCTGCCAAATATAGCGGATCTGAGAACCAGACGCATAGACTTGCAATACAACGGAATCCCCTATACAGGTAAATTCCGTTTCTCCTACTGTGTTGACCACCGGCGGTATGCAGGAAATCGCCGCACCGTCTCCCCGGCCGCCCGTAAACAGCTGAGCCTTAGCACCCAAAGCTGCCACACATAATATGGTATACAGTAAAAACCGTTTCATACGTTCGTGATTTTATTATTAATGCGGGTTTGATATACAGCGGATCGGATGGACTCCATTACCGCTATCATCCCGCGAGAACACAACACCTGCATAGTCCGTGTCTGTTTCATAGTAAGACAGATGAATATACCGCCTGTCATCGTTGTTAGCATCCGCCCACCATAAGTCAGTCTCTCCTTCTGCAAGAGAATCACCGAGCAAACCGATTGCAAATGGCTTTATACCGGGCCAGTACAAGCCCCAAAAACCATTCATTTCATCGCACACTGGAACCTTCGGAACATAGTCCTGTTTCGTCCAGTCGCAAGGTTCCCCATATTCTACTATAAAGGCAGAGTACATGCGCCAAAGGTAATCCCAATCTTCCTGCTGAGGCACTCTGAATCCCTCCGGACAGAGTTGTTGGGACACAATGTCCTTCATGTCCGTCCAGGTGTAGGCCCCTGTTGTTTTTCCGTTCACCACCACCTTCAAGTCGTCCAACATCCAGCATTTCCCATCGTTAAGCGTTCCTACCTTGTAAGTTTTGCTCGGATCTTGGGAGTCCTGAACAGTGGTCGGACAGGTCGCTGCCGGCGTCCTGACCGCAAGGTCCAGTATTCTCTCAACAGTGCATCCTCCAAAATTCACAGTTATCCGGATCAATCCGCGCCCCTCTCCTCCCTGTGCAATATCCGGCTCCAGAGCGGAACGGGTAATAGTCTGCACAACCTGCTTCACTCCCAGTGTGTTGTCCAATTCCCGCCAGTTGGAAGTGCCGAACAACTGAAACTCCATCTTCACGTCCCCTTCAATACCCAGCAAAGTTGTCACATTGATCTGTGTATCATACCTGTCTATCAGCAAGGTTCCAAGCTCCGGAGAACCGTTGATCTGGAATCCCGGCACCTCCACAATTACCTCGTTACCATACGACTCTGCATGCGAAGCAATGCTTTTTCTTCTGAAACGATAGGGGGTCAGCAACGTACCATATTTGGAGCAATCATCCAAAGCGCCACTCACTAAACAGTCGTCTATGGTCAGGTCGAAATGATTACTGTTCGGTATGATCTTCCAGCCGGTTCCATCGTTGATCTCCCAACTGTAAATGGTCGTTTCGGGGGTATCGTCACCACCTTCTACTTCGCTAATGGTGTAAGGAGCGTTTCCGCAAATGGCAGCCGTATCCCGTTCAAGTCCGTTGCTTGCCCGGATGATCCCGGTACGTATGGATTTCATCTCCACCGGAACCCCCACACGAAAGGTCGAGTATTCAAAACGCAAAGCAGGCTGTTCTGTCCGGTGGTAAATGGTATCGCCCCGATAGGAAACTGCCATGTTGTCGTATATGACCATCCCCCCTCCGGTCGCATCGGCTTCTGTGGCAAAAGAACCTCCCCGCAACATGAAATTTTCTTTGGCAGCAGGCCAATCAAGCACAGGCCATGGAATGGTGACATTTACATCTTGCCGGACAGTACATCCGAAATAGGAACCGCAATAGCCGGATTTTTGTTGCCGGATATGGGCTTTCATCGGATGATTTTTCTTGTTGATGATCGGCAGGTCCAAGACCCGGTGCGATGTGACGGTATAATAGCCATACCCTACCTCAAATTCATCCCGGATCTCTACCGTTGAGTCCGCCCGCCAGGTAGCTACAGAAGAGTAAATATTTCCATCTCCTATCGCCTGTCCGTTAAATTCCCGCCCTTCGTAAGCATAGTAATAGATCTCCGCCAGATTTCCGCTCATCTCCATCAATCCCCACCGGGAAGCTCCGGAGGCATAGATTTTGGAGGTGTCGTTCGCAAAAGCTCCGCAACGGACCGGCCCCGGAGCTGAAGTGGAACGCGGCCCGTTCATGCGCCCATATTGGGACGGGGCCGTATACACAACAGTCTCTTCTTCCGAATTGACACCTGTAATATATCCGGGTCCCCAACTGATCAGCGAAGTTGCCTGGGGATTCCCCCAGGCCAATGAACGGTCGTCATACCCCGCAAGCGGGTTCCGTTCCCGGCTCCCTTTTTCATACTCCGTTTCACCCAACGGTCGCAATCCGGTCCAATCCGCATACGCCAACATATCGTCCGGGGTCAAAAAATTGCAGGCTATACTTTTCCCGTCCAGTTCCGAATTTGGCGGGTCGTCCGGATTCAGATTGAAACCGAAGATGACCGCTGTGTCGTTGTTGGCAAACCGTTCCTGCAGGATGATCCCGTTCCGGTACGAGGGAGCGTGCCGTTTGCTGCCGAATGCATACATGCCCGGCGCCAGCGTGTTCAGGTCCGCCCCGATTCGCTCTGCCTGTTTATCGTAGGGTAGCCGGTTCAGAAAATTCACATACTGTTCCTGCGAAGTTTCGTACTTTGTAACATAGTAACCGGTATATCCCTTCGGAAAAAGCTCCGACAATTCCCATTGTTTGCTGATGGATTCGGGGGTCATGCCCATGGTCTGCACCTGCATCTTCCCTTCTGTATTCACATAAATAGCACTACCGCTGTTTGCTGAGATAAAGGAGAATTTGGAAAAACGGTCACCCAAACGGTAAGGGCCGTTCGGAACATATACCATCTCTATGGCCTGTATGGATACTTCTATACGATTTTCCCGGATGTCGTCCAACGTAACTGCGTCATACAGGGACAGATCTCCCAAGGCAAAATTCCATTCCAATGTAACCCTCTGGATGTTCAGGTTTCCGTGCCCGGGAGTTCTCCGGAACAGAAGCACGCCCTGCACCATCTCTTTTTTATCAATATCCGTCGGCTCGTAATTGCCGAAATAGATGACATCTTCCCGCAACCAGGCATTCTGCCCACCCGTAATGGACAAAAATTCCATCGGAGGTACGCCTCCCCCTTGTGAACAACGGTGCCCGCTTGCGTTCAGATAAGCATGGTACCATTGACTGTTGGAGTTCCGCTTCCGGTACTTAACGAAAATATATACTGCGTCCCAATTCTCACCTTCCCGCCAGGAGTGATCCCAAGCTATCGGAAAAGAGATCAGGGCCACATCGTCTCCCAAAGCCTGCACTTTCGCCTCCCCTCTGATCCGGACATCATTTGCCGAAAGATGGAGAAAGAACCCCAGTACACATATACATATCAATAAAATCTGTCGCATCTTCGTTTTAGTTTAGGGAGAGACTCCCAATTATGCAAAAGTAAATGATTTTTTCTCATTTTTTGCTCTTTTTTTTATTTTTTTTTACAAAAAAATTGTTGCACTGTAGTTTTTATAGCCGTATCGCTGACAAATTACTCTCTTATCAATGAATAGATGGAGCGATTTTTAAACATTATGGACACGTCGCTGTTGTCGCTCGGGCTTTGTAAATTGATCGGAATAGTTACTTTTCCGTCAAAATTCACATCTTCCAGGTAGTAACCGTCTGTCAATTGTTCGTGTAACAAAGCTGCGTTCGGATTAGCCACAGAGATCAGTGAGTTCCCCAGCACATTCCCCGCATACATAGCCCACCGTTGTTTACCGTCGAACACCCCTAAGAATTTTATAAAGCTGGTCATATCCCCCTGGGTGTTGTCCACATGGATGTTGACCGATAAAGAGAGGTCTACCAAAGGCGCAGCAGCAGCGGAAGAGGCCAGCTTGTGCCCTTTGGCCGAACCGATAGCCAGGTGGTTGCGGTGTTTCACTACAATGTAGTAATCGGTGGTAAAATCCGCCAACGGGATCGGCAGTGTCGACCTGCCCGCTCGGTCTACAATGCTCCCGTCGTCCAATAAGAGGAACTCCCCGCTGTAGAATTTCGGGCCGTTCACATTCTCTGTGCGTAGTTCGATTGTCACCCAGTCTATAGCTGTCCGGCCACCCAAAGAGGGCCATGCACCCCATGCTCCTTTAGGTAACTGATTGGGCCAAAGTTTGCTCTGCATTTTTCCCTGTCCATCATCTACATAAGCGCCCTGTAACATGGCGCTAACCTGTATATAGCCCGTATCCAAACTAATGATCTCTTTCTCTATCATGCTGATCGAAGGACAGTAGTTATCCGATACGGTAAAGTTCCACAGGCCCGGCATATCGGTATAACCTCGTGTCACCTCTCTGCCCGTCTGGTTCAGGAATTGGTATTCCACTACAACACCCGTCGGGTTCGTGTAGGTAATATACCCGTTCCAGGGGCTTACCTGCGGCCGCGGGCCGAAGCGGAAACTCACTCGGGAACCGGTCGGTACGGTAAAGGTTGTTCCGGTTTCCATGTAATTTCCATTTTCGTAATGGATGTTACTGACCATTACATAAAACCCGGGGGAACGGCGGAACACAACTTGAACAGAGTTTCCGACGTTCGCCGTACAACCGAAAGCGTCTTTGACAGAAATCAGTTCATACCGCCGCATCGAATCCGATGTGATCGTCTCGTCGAAGCGGACTATCAAAGAACTGTGGTTGTCGACCGTAGCTCCCCATGGAAACGGCTTTCCGATCTGCCCGCCCGAAGAGTTATAGGAGTGGGTGCGCCCACTGTATGTGAACGGACCTGTGCCGAAGAATTCCATCGTTACAATAGCCCTTTCGTCATGGCAAAGCATCTCTTTGTCGATGAAGAAATTCGCTCCCGGAGCCGGATGGATGTGCAGTGTTTCCGAAACGGAATCGGCACATCCCGCCGGAGTGACAGCTTTATATAAGATCTTATAATCACCCTCAGACAAGCTGCTTAGCCGGTCCCCTTCCAACAATTGACCGTCAACATAGAACTTCCCGACCGGATAAGCCGGATACGGCTTCAGTACGGCAGAGAGATCAATGTCGTTACACAGGCCAAAGTCTCTTGAATCGCCCGACAGGATCCCCAGGTAGGTGCCGTACGCATGTTCTACCTTGTAGGATACGCTGCTTCCTGCTATCTCGCCCGCGCAAGCGTTCGGATCCTGGAATTGGGAAGCCGATTCGATATAAAATGTCTGATCTTCTATTAACTGCATGCTGAAAATGGTGTCCCGGCTCCACACCTCTACCGGACCCCCTCCCACTTCCGGCGCACTGCGTCGGTCGCTTGTACGCCGGATGTCTACCCGCCAGGGCGCTTCTCCGCCTTCGATCTTCAAACGCATCTGTACCCTTTCTCTCCGGCAGACGGTTTCTTTGTCCTCCACCCGTTCCAGCGAGGCATAGAATAACTCCCTCTCCTGGATGGAAATCCCGATCCGTACATCCGGTTTGTAACACTTGATGGTCGTTCCTCTGGGAACAAAATCGGATATAACGTATTCGCCCGCCTGGGTAAAGCGCAAGGTGTCGGTTACCGAGCCATAGACGTTTACTGCCGACTCCGCATCGCTCCGCCGGTAACTCCACCAGGTACAGGCAGGATCCGACGTCCGCAATACGACTTTTACTTCGTCTGTTGCATTGGAGCAAAGCGACGCCAATGTCCGATCCGCCGATAAGGTCACTTCGGGAAGCACCCGGATGACAACCGTATCCGTGCTCACATAGCTTGGGCTACAGGTATTCTCCACAACGCACCATATCAGGCAACTGTCGTAGTCCAATGTCAGCATTTCCCGGGTCAACTGGGACTGTGAGATGTACTCCTGCTGTCTGAAGATGCTTAACTGAGAAGCTTCCGACTCGCCCCGCTTCCGGGCATACCATTTGTACTCCAGATTGCCTCCCGTAGCCCCGGCATAGAGTACCAGGGTTTGGTTTTCACAAACTTCCGCCGATTGGGGCTGTCGTGTGATAACCGGTATGGAGTCTATCCAAAGGTTCATGATGGTGGATGTAGCCTGGCTGCAGGCATTTTCCACAATGCTGTAATATTTGCCGCTGTTGGCAACTCTCCTGTCTACCTGCAGGAAGGCTGATTCTCCGACCAACACATCCGGCGTTCCCTGTTTATACCATCTGTATCTGTCGTAAGCGGGATCGTCCTGCGCCTGATCTATCACCTGGATCCGTGTCCTGCCCGGCCCGGTACATTCGATCACATCGGCAGTCAGGGGCCTCAAATCTATCGGCTGATCTATGTAAATCATCTGAGAAGTATCCCCGGATGTACAAGCATTACTATAATAGACCGTAAAGACCGCTCCATCGTCCGCCAGACTGGAACCGACCGTGTACTGGTTTGTCACGGCATTGGCGACCGGTATATCCCGCTTGGTCCAATAATAATTTACCCGGCTCAATCCGGTTCCTTCCGGTGTTCGCAGCGTAATGGTCATCTCAATGGCAGACCTGTTACAATAGTGTTTCTCGCTTTCAAAAGCAGACTCCACATACAAGGTGTCGTCCACATTCAACCGGACAATATTGAACTCTTTCTGGTTGCAGATATTTTTTGCCACTACTTTATACAGCCCTTCGTCTGCAGGCACAATGGAGTCAAATTTCAATGACTTGTCTTTCTTGTCCGGTATCAACATGTCGTTGTGGTACCAGAAAAGTGTATCGGGACTGGTCAACTCGATCTGCCAGGGAGAACCTTTACACAAGGTTTGTTCTCTGAAGACAAAGCCC
Source organism: Odoribacter sp. UBA944 (assembly GCA_002293375.1). GTDB lineage: Bacteria > Bacteroidota > Bacteroidia > Bacteroidales > Marinifilaceae > UBA944. The sequence goes on along the minus strand of DBDA01000021.1, from coordinate 100,996 downwards.
TCCACAACAGGCTCTCTGTTAAAATCCAGACGAACCGTGTCGTATACCGCTCCGCAAGTGTTCCATGTCTTGCAAACATAAACACCCTCATGCTGGCTCTTCACCGGATGTTCAATGCGATAGGTACGGTCCGAACTTACAGGGTTCGCTTCGTCATCAATTAAGTACCAACTGTATTGTGCGTTCTCTCCGGTCGCTCCGCTGACTAGTTCTATAGGCCCTCCTTCGTCACCGCATACCATCGCATCCGTTAACTGATCCGGTACACTTACCACTCCTCTCACTTCCAACGGTATGGGTTGCAGATCCACGGAACCACAGTAGTTGGAAACCGTACATTCGTAAGTACCCATGTCTTCCTGTTGCAAGTTCTCAATGACATAGCTGGATTCCCGGCTGACAACCCGATCGTTGAAACGCCATTCATACGTCAACAGACAACCGGTCACATCTGCCGCCATAGAGACGGTGCTTCCCGTACACTCGTTCAGGGAGTAGGTCTGTTTCCGAATAGCCGGTTGATTTGTCGCTATAATACTGATCTCACCCGCCATCTGCACTTCGCACCTTCCATCGGTTGCCATTACCGTATATACATACCCGTCGTCGGAGTTGTTTATACAAGGCTTCCCTTCCAGACTTCCCCACCGCAACGGGCTTCCGTTTCCATACCGCTCTTGCCCGGGAACCAAATTACCATCTCTGTATAAATAGTAGGTAACTTCCGACTGGCTACCCGCGCATAGCACGGAACCGCTGGGAGCTTCCCCGTTCCGGTGGCAGTATCCCTGCGTTTCCGACTCTAAGAGGTACTTATTGATCCGGGTGGATATATACAGGCGTACCCCGTCTCCCATCTGGGAACTTGCCATAAACTCTTGTCCCGTATTGGGATCTGTAAAGCGGTGGGCGGCCATGACGTAATAGAATCCCGTATCGCACTGTTGGTTGAAGTCCATGGATCGGCCGTTCCCAAGCAATTCGGCTATAAACTGATCCCCGGCTATCGTCCGGCGATACAATTCGTATGTTACCCCCGGCTCCGTACCGCTCAGGCGCAGCACCCGGCACTCGGTGGCATCACATTTATAAGGCGTTCCCACCACTCCAAATGTGAAAGTTTCCAGCCCAATCTCTTTTACGATCACCGTATCCTGGCTCATGCATTCAAAGCGGGGATTGCTGAGCTCAAACGTCTTGATGATATACGTTCCCGCTTTCCAACCTCCGCCCAAAGAGAGAGACGCACCGAAAGCCTGTCTCCAATCCAAGGCGAGCCCGTTCTGTTCGATCTGATACCATACCCCCTCACTGGTAGGAGCATCCACAACAATCTCCACTCCTTCTCCGCCTTGCGGATATACATACTCTGTTACCAGGTTCAGTTCCGGCCGCGGCAATACCTCTACCCGGAACACAGTTTCCAGATCTATGGAACACACATCCGTCACAAAAGCCTTTACCGTATACTCTCCCGTTGTTGCGATCGTTCCGACAAGCAACGTGTCTTCAAAACCCTGTACGGGAGATGTGTGAGGTATTCCGTTCCGGAACAGTTGGTAATAAACACCGGGCTGGGGCGCTTCCACCACCACTTTAAAGAGATCGTCCTGACAGAGTTTTCCATCCCAATCGCTGTTTTTCAACTCCCTCGGTTCAGGCCCAAGACTGAGACAACGCGCCGGGTATACCGTATCGCACTGACGCGTCGTACTCGTCGCGTACAGTTCGTAACACCCCAGTTCGCTTTGCGGATCAAAACTCACAACCGCACCGTTTGTGCTGGCAGGTATCGTATCTACAATGCGTCCGTTAACCCTCAGATAGTAGTCCAAAGACGGCACGCGAGGCTGTCCCATCGTTATCGTAATGGTCCCCCCTTCGTTGGAGCAGACATCCGGATTCATAAATCCCGGATTGTCCACATAGTTGTCCTCTATGACCCGAAGGGTATCCATCAGATAGGTACAACCGGTGGTGTCCGATGTGGCGTATACCGATACCAAACCGGCCGGCGACGGGGCTACAGATCCCATGGACAATTGCGCACCCGTTCCCGCCACTTTGTTATTTATAGAGGAGAATACCAACTCATAGGTTACCAGCTTTTCACTGGTGTTCAGGATACATTCGTAACCCGACATAGTACAGTATACGCCATTTTTGCGACGAAGCAAGCTAACCGGCGCCGGTGCAGCGGCATCACGCACCCAGACGGAGTCCATCAGAATGTTATTGCCGCACCCGTTGTCCGCATACAGGTAGTAGTGTCCGGAAGCCAACGGTTGGCCGTCAATCTCGTCCCAACTCAATTGTACATTGGGCAATCCCGGTTTTTTATCGGACGTTTCGGTCCCGTTCGTTATGTAGTAGAACCAGTTCCGTTCTGCTTTGGTAGCGGAAATCGTCACCCGGGGCGCATCTTCAGAAAGCGCATCTTCACAATTGAAACCCCGTACGCTCAATACTCCATTGGCAGGAGGGGCGTAAAGCACAACCTGGCCGTTCATCCAAACACCACACTTCTCTTCGACACCTTTGGTAGCATACACCGTATAGGTACCGGGCGCATTCTGCACAGGGAAGCGCACACCGAACTGCGTTGCCGTGATCGGTCCTGCCATCTTCAGAAAACCATTGAGATACAGGGTGTATTTTACACTGTCCCCTTCCCAGCCGTCCTGCAAGATCACTTCGGCCGATGTGCCGCAGTCTCCCGTGCCGTTGGCATTACCAATGGTGTAAATGAGCGGTTCGGTGAGACGGTGTACCGACATCTGCGCCACTACGTCCGCACAACTTGTGTTGGCGTATGTTCCGGTTACGTAGTATTTCCCCGCCGGCATAGCGTCGAAATACCCGGCATTGACACCGTAAAGCGTATCTCGCGGAAGTCCGTCTTCTGCATTGTAGAGAACATACTCTGCCGTCTCTTTCAAGCCTGAAACCGCCAGTTCACAACCATCGGTGGAGACGTGATCGTAGCAATATTCACAGTCGGCAGCCACAATGGCCGGCGGTACATCGCTCACTTCAATAGCCCGGTAATAAGTTGCCGGACAAAGCCCTGCGTAACGCATCTGAAGACGATAGGTTCCTTTCGGTTTCCTGTCTTCAAAAACAATGGTTCCTCCGTTCCCGTAAATGGTATCCACATACGCATTCGTCGCCGTGTTCTGCAACATATAATGCACATTCGGTTCCGAATTGTGTATCGTGATCAAATTGTTCCCGGCTTCGCACAGTGTCCCCGCCGGCAGTTCCACCTCCGGCATATTGTTCGGTATGGGGTACTCCTCTACTACAAAAGTCTCTTCGCTCCAACATCCGGACCAAAGCCCACCGAGCCGTTCTTTGCGGAAAATGTACGTTCCCGCTTTCAGATAGGGTATAAAAGAGGTCGTGTTCTGAATGGTGTATTCGGCGCCTAACGGATTTCCTTCGGCATCACGCAAGGAGTAAGTCACACCAAAAGTTTGTCCGGAAAGCTGGATCTGTACTCCGGGCGTTCCCACACAATACTGCAATCTGCTTATGATAGAATCTGCCGGAACACCCCGCCTCAATGTCACTCCAAGCGGTAAGGACACGCAAGTGGTCACCGGGTCTGTTGCCGTCAGCGTGAAGGCCCCGTATGTCAGGTTCCGTACCAGTGTATCTCCCGAGAAATTTCTGATCGTATCGGTTTTTAAAGTTCCGGAGAGCAGATAGGTCAACGACGGTTTCAGATCTTTTAATTGTATCATCCCCTCTCCGTCTTTCTGACAGTCTACCGGTTCTATCATGTCCTGCGACAAGGCCGGCAAGGCTTTTCCGGGAAATGAGAACGCCCCTTTTTCTATCGTACAGCTTCTGTGGGTTGCCGAAATGTAGTAATCAAAACCCGCCGGTACTCCGGTAAAGTGGATCGAATCGCCGCTCTGAACTCCGGGGAACTGCTTGGTTTCGTCCCCTTTTACATACAATTTATAGGTAGAACCTTCGTCCCACTCGTCTATGTAGAGATCGGAAAGTGTCATGTAACACAGGTTCGACACGATCCCCAACAAATCTCCAACCCTGGGAGATGTTCCGGGTACGATCTCGTCTTCCATCTGCAACGTACATCCCTGCCGGTCGGCAAGCACTGTGTAGGTTCCGTTCTGGGCCTTAGCGATCGTCCAGTTGACAGTGCCCGACAGTACGTCCATTCCTGCGGATGCTCCGTTGAAAAGAAGCGTGTATTGCGTTCCCGGTTCAGGCGTTGCAATCTCAATATACATGCTGCTGTCAACACAACTGCCCGAGTAAGTCAACTTCTGTTGAAGCGGCAGATCTTTCCGGACCACTTCGATGACACCCGGCATCGTAATGTTACAATAGTTGGTCCGGATCCGGTATTTCCCTTCCGTATAGCGTCCGCCGAACAAGTCAGCCCCGCCTTCAGCGCTCCCCGTTATTTCCATTCCCGGTACATCCCGATATTGCCGGGATCCGCCCACCAATTCTTCCCGTTGCAATGTATAAACTACTTCGTGTTGGGTATTCTCTATCCCCAATTGAACGCCTTCGCTTCCCTCGCAATAGGTGCTGTCCCCAAGCGTTATGATCGGATACATGTCAGGCCTTGGCCGGATAACATACTGTTCCGTTAACCGTTTCGTACACCCAAGGACGTCTTCCAATACCACATAATAGGTACCCTGGCTGCTCTGGGATTCAAAATAAATATCGCCTCCTCCCGGTTGCGGATCCCCCAAAGGTCCATCCTCACCCTCTTTGTACAGCGTATAGGTGTACCCCACGGAAGTTGCCTTTACCCCCATGTTGTGGGAAATTTCGTCACATCCCAACAGCGCGCCGGACAATGAGAACTCACCGGGATCCGCACCTTTCCGTATGGTAAAGCCGCCTAATTTACCGGTACATCCTTCCACCGTCGCACGTATTTCGTATGTAATGTTCGACGAAAGGTCGGGTACCGTCAAGGTACCGTCGTAATAAATGGTACCGTCCCCCACGTGGATAAAATCCCCGACAACATCGCCGTTGAGTTTCAATAATTTGTACGGAATCAGCGGATTCGCACCCGTAAAGCGGACGCGTGTTCCGTCTACGCCTGTTTCTCCCGCACAATAGATGTATTCATGGGCTTCGTTGTCAACTATGGACAACTCTCCCGGCGCCTCGCTCACTATTAAGCTCCTGACCGTATCAGTACAAAGATTCGCCGGATCTATGGCAACCAAGGTATAAGAACCGATCAATCCCGAATAGTGTTCAAATTCTCCCCTCGGTATGACAAGCTCAATGGTCCGGCTATCCCAAGAGGCAGCCTCCCGGGCTATCACCTCGTCAAAGCCATCCTTATATAACGTATAAGTCACCGTATTTTTCGGATCCAGAATAACAACCTTAATTTCATCTTTGTCATCACAGAAGTTCTTCATCCCCTCCACATTCTGCGCCGTTATTCCCGGACGGGCTTTTACATCGATCCTTACCGTATCGTCCATTGGCGCGGAACAGCGGCCCAAAACAGCCAAGACTGTCATTCCGTACTCATTTCCACCGCTTCCGCCCATTCCGTTACTCCCCGTAAACCGCAACGCTTCGCCGGTCCCGGCTGTCTGTGCAATATTGACCACAGCACTTCCGGTCGTCAGGTTCTGGCGCCTCAAATGATAGGTTACGCCCACTTCGCTGGAGCTGACGAAAACCGTATCCGGTGAGTCGCCCGCACAGTAAGACGAAAGGAGATTGCCGTCATTTCCGCTGATGGTATAAGTCCGCGGCGCCCTCCTCAATTCCACCGGCAACGACTGTGTTACACACTGGGTGGCATCGTGGGAGGTATGGGTTTTCCGGGCAGTGACCTGGTAATAACCGGCATGTTCCGCATCCGAATAAGCCTCAATGGGGAAGCGGATCTCTTCACCGTTCGTACCGCTGGTCTGGGGTTCTCCAAAAGCCGTGTACCTTGCGTTGGTAGCCGGCCGGTAGCTCAAGGAGTACTCAACTCCCTCTTCCGAGTCGGCAAGAACAATAGCTGTCTCCTCACCCGGAACAACGCATGTAAGATCTTCCACGCCAAACTGTATCGTGGGGACATCGCGCATCTTGACCCACAAGGTATCGGATTTCTCCTGCGTAACCACCTCACCTTTTATTCCGACTATCTGCGCACGGGCGTGGAAGACGATAAATCCGTCCCTGTCCACCTGCCGGGTGTAGGACAATTTACTGTTCCCGGAGTTCGGTATGCTGTCTTGGTAATAATCATCCGCCCACTTGATCTGGTAAGTTGTACCCCCGCTCATGTAAGCACAGAGGTTCACGGCTTCGTTCCTGCACAGGAAGAGGGTATCCTGACTTTCGTCGAACGGCGTATAACAATCTGACTTCCGTATCTCCACCATCAATGCCTGACCTACTGTATTGACCCGGGTAACAGCCTCTTTTGTACAGAAATCGTCTGTAACCGTTACCAAAAACTGCTCTCCGAAATCCAACGGCCGGGTAGTCGCATAGTGAGTTTCCGGATCGACAGAGCGAATCCTGGCGCTCGGCTGCCACACAACCGAAACCTCTCCCATCGCTCCCTGAATGGAAACCGGTAAGATGGTCGAAGTGGTTACATCTATCGTCTGGCTCTCATCCACCGTAATCGTCAGGTGGTTTGCCTCGATGGTCGTTTCGCCGTTCATATCCTGCTTACACCCCTCTGCGACATCGGTAGCCACCACGTAATACGTCTCATTCTTGTTCAACGCCACATCGTAGATCAACGACGAACCGGTCCCCTCCGCCGTATACACCCGAGCTCCGTTCGAGCGCGCATAAAAATCATATTGAATACCTTCCGTAGACCCCTCCAACACAACCGAAAATGTTTCGTCGGCCTGCTCTTCGCAATAGACAATTCCGCCCTGCATAGAGTAGACCGCCAACTGAGGCAGATCCGTCACCTGGATATTTCCCATCTCCAGCCGGCAGCCATAGTCGCTTTCAGCCAATACAGTATACTCTCCGCCCCTCAGCTTGTCCCACTCAAGGGCGTCTCCTCCGGTCGTGTACCGTCCGGTAGATTCCCAATTCCCGGTTCCATCCTTCTTCATCAGGGTGTAGCCGGTTCCCGGCTCGCTGTTCACAAGCTGCAATACCACATCGCTCTCCATGTTAAAGCAGGCCGTCGTATCTCCTCCCAACGCAACAAGATCATAGACAACAGGATAGGGACGCGGGGTCAACGTGTCCTGGCCCATTAGCATGGTACAACCAGACGTAGTATTCCGGGCCATCACCCGGTATACCCGGGCTCTCTCAGTCCAAGTGTAAGAGTTTCCCGTTCCTTCTTGACTCCTGCGCTCAAACCAACGGCCTAACAAATCATCGTAGTACTCCAAACTGTACTCCACATCCAGATTATCTTCCGTTCCCGCAAGCGTCAGTTGCCCCTCATCTTCATCCGCACACATCGGATCCGATACGTAGAAAGGGAACACCTTCGGAGTCGGATGCTGGAAAAGGTGCACATCTACGTTGTTCATGATCAACTTACAGGATTTCGTCCCAACCTTGATCTCCGCTTCCACAGTGTAATACCCTTCTCCCCACTTCCCGAATGAAACGTACCTGTCCGCCGTAGCGCCAGCAACAACCGCCAGGGTCGTATAGTTCGTATTGTCCAAACGGGTCCTTCTTTTCAGCGTATACACCGCCCTTTCGTCAAATCCGCTCAGGCGCAGATCCAGGAAATCCTCCGCACAATATCCGCCACTCCTCAGTACCTTTCCGTTTGCATCCACAATTTGCAGGTCGTAAAGGTGCGGCGTGATCACGTCCACTTCCGCACAGGTCCTTACCCCCTCTATGCTACAGTCATTCTGGATGTCGCAGCAATAAGTAGCCGTAGCGTCGTGGGTAACAGCGTTCAGGTTCAAGGTCGGAGAAGAGGTCCCGATCGGATCTCCATCTTTTGACCAGATATACATGATCGGAGGTTCGCCCGTCGCTTCCACCCGCAACGCCAAGTTGTCTCCCACGCAAAGGTTGGCCGATTGGCTTTCCAGCGTACGGGTATAAGCCGGCAGCATCTTTACCCGAACGGTTGCCTGTCCGCTAAGCGTAGTACCGCAAACATTTTCCAACACAACCGAATAGGTTCCGTTATCACTGGGTATCAGACTGTCAATGGTCAAACGCGGCGTTGTCGTCCCCCTGTAGTGTCCGTCGTCCGTCAGTCTCCGTGAGTTGTTCTGCGACCAGGTAAACCGCACTTCCCCTGCCGTTGCATCCGAAGTATAATCCAAAAACATACTTATATCTTTGGTACCTATACACTGCTCAATAGGAACAGTCGGCAAGTCAATGGTGATTTTGGGACGGGTATGTGTTTTGATATTATACTGCTTGATCGGTTTAGCGGCGCAAGAGTGTTTCACGTAACAGATGTAAACCCCCGCCACGGTATCCTGCATATTGATCAATTCGTACGTCATTCCCGTTCCCGGCAAATTGGTTTTCCCCCGGAGGGCCGTCTGTTTTGTCCAGTAATAGATCATCGTCGAGGTCGGGTTGGCCACATTGCTGTTGTCCACACGCAGCGTAAAGCGTTCATTAAAGCCGACACACAACGTCGTGTCTATCGCTGTAAAGTTCGGACGAATCTCCTCTTCCACTATCAAATGGAAGGGATTGCTCCGGGTAGAGTCACACTCGTTGTAAACCCGCCATTGATAGTAACCGTCGTCTTCCAGCATAACATAGGTAAACGTATAGGAGGGGTCCGCTATAGCAGGCCGTACTCTCCGTACATCCCGAACGTATCTCCCCTGAGCGTCCACTTCAACCTGCCACAAAGCATACGTGTACGTCCCGCCTCCTTCCACTGCGGTGGTCAGGCGGATCAACCCCTTGTCGCAAACATATTGATTGGTCGGTTGCGTTATAAAACGCGGTTTCTCCCACACTTCCTGGAAGGTGGTATCCAATACGGAACCGCAATAGTTGGCAGCTTCCACCCTGTAATACCCTTCGTTGCTCTCCCTGCAATCCGGAATGCTCATCGAACGGTCGGTGAAATCGGCAGCCGGCAACAACTGGGCGAAGTTCAATCCGTCTTTGGAAAAAGACCACTTCCAGGTCAATCCTGTCCGGGTACCGTTCTGAGGGATCCGTACATCGGTAATAAAACTGATCTCATTCTTCTCACAGATCGGTACGGAATTCAGGGGTGCAATGATTTGTGGGATACCTCCCTTCACCAAACGGATCTCACGGGAAAATACCGTCCCGTACGCATTTTGCAACCGGCAACGATAACGCCCTTCATCCACATCCATGATGCTGGTAAATACCAAACTATCGTTTTCAAAACCACTCACGTTCTCCTTCCCTTCGGCTTCAAAAACATCCCAATACCCCAGATTTTCGTAAAATTTCTCCCATCTGATGGTAAGGTCCTCCGTTTCAACCACTCTGACCCAAAGCAACGCCGTGTCCACATCACACCCCAACAACTGGCCGCACTGGTCCAATACCTGGGGCAAATCGTTCGGCAACACAAACCCGTCGTCATACCCTCCGGAATAGGCCATATTTTCCCGCACATAGATCATTCCGTTTACGGTTACCACACATTTTCCGGTCGTACTGACAGTGAAAGGTTGTGTTCTCGAAAGCGAAGAGGATTCCAATACCAGCGGATTCCGGTCCCGATAAGGATTGTTGCCTATCTGCCAATTCAATAACTCCGTGGGTGAACCGTTTACTTTTCCATGTAAAACCAATCTGTCGCCCTGCTTGATGTGGTATTCCATCTGAATATCCAAATCGGTCCTCCGCACGCTCAGGGAAACCGTATCCGTTGTAAAACAATCCCCGTCCGAAGCGTAGAGAATGTAATCGCCTGCTTCGTATACCCGTACTTTCAACACCGAATCCGTTGCCGATACGGCGCCTTTTCCGCTCCACAGGTAACTGTAATCCACCCCGGCCGTCAAGCCGGAAGGAGCTGCTTCCAATACCGCCATCTCCCCATAGCAGATCTCCGGATCCGAAACAACGATCGAAGTACGCGGCTTCTCCTTGACATGCATGTACACCCGGTCGGTGATTAGGGTTTTACTGTTGTTAACATCCGTAATGATACAGTAATAGTAGCCTTCGTCGCTCTTCTTTACATTTTCGATCTTACACAGGGAGGAGGGGGTGAACTCTCTGGACTCATCCCCGACCTTCACCCACTTATAGCGATAAAAATCGTCTCCGACAACCTGTACGAACAAAGTAGCCAGATCGCCTTCGCAGATATAATCCGTAAATTCTATCCGCCTGTTGTAATAGCCTGAACCCGCACTCATAAATCCATCCTCCTCTCCTCCGAGGAATGAGAAGACCGATTTGACAAAAATACGGGAGGTATCGTAGCCGAAACATCCGTCTTTGATCCGTTCGGCAACCACATAGGAGTCCTCCAGGATATCGTTCGACCAACTGCTTCCCGTCGTCGGGTTAGCAACGGCGTACCAATTCTGATTGTATTGATACCAGCGGATCACATCCTCCTCCGGATTCTCCACAGAAAGAGAAACAGTCCCGGGCTTCGAGAGGTAGATCACCGGCGTCAATTCAATCGCCGGTTCGTATATCTTTATATCAATGGTATCATACGTAGAGCAACCGTCCATGGACGCTTTTACAATATAACGTCCGCTGTTCCCCATTTTGGCGTTGATCTCATAATCACGGGCAACGTAAGAGATGTTTTCCCCAAACCACTCGTATGTATAGACATCCGTGTTGTTGGTCTTGCGACTCTCCGTCGCCTGAGCGCTGATCAGCACTTCGGCTCCCTTACAGAAAATATTGGCCAATCTTATCTCGTTCGGTTCGGAAATTTTGGCCTGCGGCCCGTTCAGAACCACAACCGTTGCGGTATCCGACCACACCGACCCCTTTGCCAGATTCTCTATGGAAGGATCACTCACCACACAATAATACTGCCCGCCATCGCTAACCTCATTGGCCGACAACACCAAATTCTTCTCCCGGCCAAGCACCGTATAATCACCGACTTTAAACCAATTGTAACGCAATACCCTGCCAACTTCCGCCACCCGGAGCGGTATTTCAATCAAGGCACCCCGGCACACCTCTTGCCGTTTTCTGCCTACCTGGGCGACCAGATGAATATCCGATGCCATGAAACCATCGTCGTCCCCCCCCCTGAAAGCGGCATCCATTCTGACAAATACCTGTGTGGTATCAAAGCCATAACACCCTTCCTGGTCAAAACGTACGATCACCGCTGCATCCTGTTTTATATCCAGATTTGCCGGATTTACATAACTCAATATATTGGACGGATAAACATCCCTGTACCATTGGAAACGTCCCTCTTCGTCCGCTTCCGCCTCCAATTGAAGCATCCCCGGCTTCAGCATGGTGATGGTGCTGGGCAAAGACACCTGGGGAGAACGCATCACAAAACGCGCGTGTACCGTATCAGCACACCCTGTTTCGCTGTGGCTGATTGTCAATATGTACAATCCGTCCCTCTGAGGCCTGGCGTAAATGATCTCCGGCGTTTCGGACTCTTCAAAATAATCTCCGCTCCAAGTGTACTGTACCACACCAATCCCCCCCTGGACAGGAGATTCCGGGGCCAGGCTTCCCAGCAAATCTATTGTTTCTCCCACACAGGCGCTCCAGTTGGTACCTCCCAGCCGCTGCGCAATCTGAGCGATCGGCCCGGCTGTTACGATCAACCGTATATTTTCTGTCCTGTATTGCTTTTTGCCTCCCCCTTCCGGATCATTCTCTTCCTGGTCCGTAACAACACAATAATAACTCCCTTCATCTGCAGTTGTAACATAGTCAATCACCCATTGCTCCCCCGTCCCCAGTACTTTTCCGGGCTTTCCTTCCACATCATCCTCCACGCGATGCCAACTATACGTATAGCGTCCCACACCGCTTACCGCCGCCCTCAACACAAGTTCCTGATCTAAACACAACGTTATCTCCTCCTGGCGGGGTTCCATCCATACACGCGTATTGACCTCCAACACACTGAAACCATCATCCGCCCCGCCTCCGAAGGAGTAAATATCTTTCACAAATACCCGGCAGGAATCTAATGCCGCACAACCGCTTTCGGTATCCTGTAAACTTGCAATGATCCAACCGTCACCATCTATATTCAACAGGTTCACACTTCCGGGGTTTGTATGGCCTGCATCGTTCCGAAAACTCCAGGTAACAGTCGCCGCACCCTCCGGTTGAAAAGCAGACATATTGTAATTGAACACCGGAGCCGGCAATTTGATCAGGGCGGGCAACGTTATCTGCGGACGAGACACCGTAATCGCCACACTGACCGTATCGGAACAGTTCTGATTACGAACCTCCACCGTATAAACTCCACTCTGTTGCGGGTAAATCGACAAAATACCCAAAGACTGGTTCTCCTCCGTCACCCCTTCTCCACTCCACGTATAAGAGACCTGCCCGACTCCACTGGCGGAAGCCGTAGCATTCAATTCCAACAACTCTCCGGCACACAACTCCGTTTTGTTCGAGGCGATCTGTGCCAAAGGACCGACCCTGTGTATAATCTCCAACGTATCGGAATAAAGGTAATGGCGCGGATCGTCTTCCCCGAAATCAGGATCGATCACCGTACAGTAATACCTGCCCGCCAGAAAGCCATTCTGATCCATTGTAAAGGTATACACGGCTCCCGCATGGACAAGTTCCGGATCGTAGCCGTTCGCTTCCCTCCACCACTCGTACTTATAATTGGCATACTCCGCATGCTGTGTACGGAGAGTTATCTGCTCATCCGGGCAGGCAATGATCTGCTTCAGCGTACCCGGGATCACCAGCGCCGGGCGGGATAGTGAGAAACCATCGTTCGTTCCCCCCGCAAAAGAAGCTCTCTTCCGGATAAATACCTTAGCCGTATCGCTGGCCAAACAACCCTCTTCACTCACCGTTACCACAACATACCCATCCGCATCAAACAACATGGTGGCAGTAGCGCTTTCGTCCGGTGTCGGCTCATCGTTCTTAGACCAGGCAAAAACAGACTGGAGGCTGGAAGCTTTGAAAGTAATTTCAGCGTCCTCTTCCCGTACCAACACTTTGGAATCAAGTGATACCTCCGGCTTAACCACCCGGAACGTAATGGTATCCTGCGACGAACACCCGGCATTTTTCGAAGCCGTCAACGTAAAGCGGGCGGTATTCCCCACCCTTACCACAATTTTGTCGGTACCCTGTCCGGAAACGATCCCTTCGCCCGTCCACAGCAACCTGTCCGCTACTTCGGGATTTGAATGGCTGCCTCCTCCGGACGTAACATAACTCAATCCCGTACCGATGGTGATCGTTGAACCGTAACACACCGGTATCGGGCTTTCCAACCGGTTTATTGTTTCGTCATTCAGGAAGGTGATCTCCGCCAATGGCCCGTCTTGCACCGTCAGGGTTGCCATATTCGAAACCAACTCCCGGCCGGCCGGGTCCGTTGCAACGCAATAATACCTTCCGCCATCTCCTCCGGCTCCCGCTTCTGCCCTGTAAATGGTATAAGAACTCCCTTCGCTGCCGGGTAATGCTTCCGCTATTCCCTCTTTGTACCACTTGTATTTGTAGTTGTCGTACCCCTCATTGTACACAGAGAGGGTCACATCCTGCCCGCGACACACTCTGGGAGTCGGGTTGGTCACCCGCAAATCCGGATAGGAAATGGCAAAACCGTCGTCATAATCATTCTCATTGCCTACCGGTTCTGCAAACTCCCGGATCAGCACGCGGCAAGTATCCCTGAAATCACAACCATCTTTGCGCATCTGGGCGATCACCAATTTATCACCCCCACGAATATCTAAACTCGCCCCAGCCGTCATTCCCGTTTCCAGCACCTTTCGCTCTCCGCCTACTCCCTGTATAAACCAGGTCAAATAACCGTCTTCGGGTTTTTCCGCCGTAAAATGAACTCCATCGGTGGGCAACGGCAAGATCAACTGTGCAGGAATATCCACGTAATGCACAACGGTCGGAATGTGCAATTCTGCCGTATCGGCACAGCCATTTGCACTCACGATCAAAGAGTAGGTCCCGTTGGTGCTTACCTTTACATTCAGCACTTTACTGTTCGTACCACTCATCATGCCCGACCCCTGCCAATGATACGTTATTGCCGGAGGATCACTTGCCAATCCGCTTCCCCCGGTCAAAGTCAACGGATAACCGCCGCACAGCGGTGTCACATCATCAGCCCCCGTAATACTGGCTACCGGACGGTACTTCACTACTACCGTCACCGTATCCGAATAAACATACGCTCCCTTTTCCAGGTCGTACGCCCGGCAGAAATAGTCTGTCCGAACGGTCTCCTCCAAAGATTTCAAGGTCAGTATCCTGCCCGTGGCAAGCACCTCTTCCGCCCCCGCTTTCAGCCACTCGTAGGTATATCCGTCGTATCCGGTATAAGCGACCTCCAATTGCAGGTCCATACGGGCGCAAAGTGTCGTATCGTTCTGAATGATCCGGAGCGGGCTGCGGCTCACCACATACCCGTCATTGACAGAAGTCGTGTAATTCATCGCCGGCAAACCGGTCACATAACAGGTATCGTAATTTGTACACACCGGCAGGGAAGCGGTCTGCACCCGCACAGAAACAGGTGTCGTTCCCTCTTCGACCGGAAAGGTATAGGCATCGCCGGAAAATACATTCAATTGATCTCCGTTGTTCCAATAAAAACGGTAATCCGAATTTTCCGGCGCCAACGAAGCCAACGTCACGGTCTCCCCGGCAATTGCGTAACGGTTTTCCGGTAACAACACCTGCGGCTGTTTCATCACGATCCGTACGGAATCTTCCCGCACGCACCCGTTGTTGGTGATCACCGCCCGGTAAAGCGATGTATATTTCAGCCGAAAGTTAACCTCCGTATCTTCCAGATCGCCTTGCAGGGAGTTACCTGTCCAGAAAGCAATGGCCTCCGGCTGTCCCGAAGCCTGATTGAAAACAGTCAAGGTAATTTCCGAATCGTAACAAAACGTCGCAGTGTGATCTTCCGGAGCGAGCCCGTTCACAGTCAAACCGACAACCGGATATTCCGATACCAATACATCCAACGTATCGGAGGTTATTTCAAAACCGTTGGCCACATCCTGCACCAAACAATAATATTTTCCGGAGTGGGCCGGGGTCAGGTCTTCAATTAACCAGGTAGCTGTTGTCAGCGGCGTTGAGGAGCCTCCCACTTTAAACCACCGGTAAGAGTACTCTCCTTCGTTGCTCAATGCAAGGGCCAAACGGACCGAATCTCCCACGCACAACCGGCTAACACCAAATACCCTCGCGGAAGTAGTCAGCACATTTATGGTATACTCATTCGATTTATAGGGATTTCCGGAAGCCGACGGATGGGTATCATCCGTAACTTCACAATAGTAGCGCCCCGCATCGGCAAGCGAGACGTCATTCAACACCAAATTCGCCTCCGTACTTAACACCGATCCTTCATCGCCCGCTTTTTTCCACGCATAGCTAAGATCTGCTACCCCCACCTGCGTGACCTTCACCGTAAAAGCGATCGATTCTCCCAACACAAAAGTGGTTCGTCCGGCAAGCTGTTCCACCTGTACGGACCCGATCCCTTCCACAAGGATCGCTCGCTGATCGGAATGGTAAGGATTCTCCGGATTGGTTTGGTCGGTTACAATACAATAGTAGCTGCCCGTATGGCTCAACGACAGATTAGAGAGTGTTAGAGTCGCTTCGTTTCCGATGGGGGTGTCATCTCCCACCTTCTTCCAGGAATAGGTCTTGGCATTATTCCCTCCTTCGGTAATCCCCAAGGTAAAAGTCACCGATTCCCCCACCACAAAATCCGACCGGTCCGGATCACACTGTACCTGAATAGAAGCGATCCCCGTCACCCGGATCGTCGCCGTATCCGAACGGTACGTTTTATACGAATCTGTCCGGTCGGTTACAACACAATAGTAACGTCCCGTATCGGCAAGCGACAGTGTCGGGAAAATCAAACGCTCCCCATCAGTTTCCAAAAACTCATCTTCCCCTTCATCGTTTACTCTTCTCCACGAATACGATTTTGTATGATCCCCTCCCTCTTCAATATCTAATTCAAGTGTAAACGCCCCTCCGATGGCCAAAGCGCCGGCCGGAGGATTTTTCAAACGCACCGAAACAATGCCCTCCACAAAAATCGCCGCGGTATCCGAATAGTGCTCCGCCGAAGAGTTGGTTACATCCGTCACTATACAGTAATACCGGCCGGAGTCAGCCAGTGAACCGAGGATCATCTCCAACTCCCGCTCATTACTGATCTCTTCGTCATTGCCGTCTGCCTTGACCTTCCTCCACGAATACGTTTTGGTATTATCTCCCTCCTCCGTGATCGCCAATGTAAAAATGAGCGTTTCTCCCAAAGCAAAAACCGACCGTTCGGCAGGAGATTGTACCAACTGAACCTTGGAGATGCCCGGTTCAGGCGTCGGATCGCCCTCCTCCTGCGCCCGGAGCATGCCGGTCTGCAAGCAGAACAGTAAACAAAGTATGCTATATAGAAACGCCTTCATGTTAAAGCATTTGGTCTAACCAATGTTTTTGTACTCTTTAATTTTTAACGCAACGGACTGCAAAATAAAAGTTGCTCCACATAGCATCCGTAGCCTCCATATTATAAGTTAAATTCCAAGCTCCATTAGTATAATTCCTGGCAAGATAATAATGATGCCGTCCCGTCAATACCGAATAACTCCCTGCTGCTGCGGTCGCTGAAGTACTTGTATAAATCGTTCGGGCATAGAGTTCTGTCGCCACCGGTGTTCCGCTCTGATTATTCAATACAACGTGGTAAGGCATCGCGGCATAACTTCTTGTATCATGGGGATGCCAATTAAGTGATCCGACTGTCGAGGTCCACCACCATGCTCGATTTCCCTGATCGGCATAACCGGTGCGGTATTCCCATTCGTATGGTCCGTAGCTCGCAGAGACACTACCCGTATAGTACCAAAATTGTCCTCCGGAGGGCTGCGCACTGAAACGGGAACTGTTGGTACCGATCCGGTTCTCATCGGTGGTGTTTGTCCAGGAATTCAGCGGGCTTTGGAGGGCTACCGCATTTCCGGCCGCATTTTGATTTACCCCGATCGCACGCAGCAAATCCAACCACTCCGCATTGGAAGGCAGGTGCCACCCCGTAGGGCAGATGCCTTTAATGGTTCCTGTTAACAGGGCTGCAGCAGCATTTTGAGTAGCAGCTCTGTAGTTGTAGAGCCGGCCGTACAACGCGTTGCAATCGCCTGTGTCCCCGCCGTAGCAGTACGAAGCACCGATATCGTTTGTAGCAGTACGGTTCAGGTTGTCTGCAAACCAGCACATCCCACCGATGTCAACCGTCCGGTACTTCTTGAACACGGTAACGTTCTCTTCGTTGTCCACCAAAATATCTCCGCACCGGAAATCGGCATTGGCTGTCTTAGCCGCATCGTTGTTGACCGCATTGGTCTCCACCGGCCGCTCGCGGACATAGAGCCGAACCGTATCATAACTGGAACACTGGCCCAAAACAGTCACTTTGAGAAGTATTTTCTGATCGCCCGTATACTGAGAACCGTCAAAAAAATCGGCATACTTAAAATAATGGCGCTGTATTTTGTTCGCTTTGATGGCAGGATACTGCGGAGTGATGGCCTTGTTGCCGCTGCTTTCACGGATCCATGTCCAGGAGAAGGTGGCCGCCTGTGGAGCTTGCACCCGGATCCCCTGCGAATAGTCATACACATCCACCGTATCCACCAACCGGTCAATATTCAGCGACGTATTGATAACCAACAACCGCACATCGTTTGTGGTATCATCAGGTCCGTTGCTATATATCCGCCTGCGGTAGCGGTATTCGATAAAACTGTCCTCTTTGGAGTTGATGTTCCGCAGATTTTCCAAATGCAGGGAGGGCGACTCCTCGTTCTTCATCAGTACCCAGGTTGCCCCCTTATCGCTGCTCATAAACCAGGCTATGCGGTAAATACCGGTGATGGCCGACGGGAGGGTCCCCCGGATCAGGTAATCGGAACCGGAACAGATCGAATCGACAGCAAGGGCCAGATCCGTTGTCTGCCCGTTTTCCAACTGCAACGGAGAGGCAAGGGTCTGTACGGGCGCCGTGTACCCCAACCGGAAAGTAAGCGTACTGTCGCGCAAGCCGTTTACCTGGTTCATGTTGGCAAACACCCCCTTGTTCCAAAAGCGGTCGGACGTACGGGTTCTGGCGGCCAAATCCCCAAAGTTCCCACCCCGGACAGCAAAGGCGTTCTCCGACAAAACCCAAAGTGCGGAAGAGACATCGGCCTGTCCATTAGAGGCCAATTTCCCGTTTCCGTGGTAGATGTCCCGAATTCCCCGGAAGGCACGCCCCTCCGTATTGGCATTGTAGTAAATCTCACTCAGATTTCCCCCCAACTCCATCACACCCCAAAAGCCGGCGCCGGCAGCCGTCTGAGAACTCTGTTCCGCCGACTTGGCAAAAGCGCCTACCCGGACCGGTCCCGGCAGTTGAGCCTGCCCGTTTTCCAATCTGGCGGCATTGATGTTACCGGCCGTCACGCTTTCGTCTTTTGTCCCGACAGTCCCGTCGGACACTATGGCCGGAGCAGAGAGATAATCCGTATTCCGGTTCCAGGGATACTCGCCCCGCACCACCGTATCCAGGAAGGGGCGACGAGCCATCTTTTCGTACTCCAATTCCGTCAGGGGACGCAATCCGGCCCAGTCGGCATACGCCAACATATCACCGGCATTCAGGAAGTTACAGGCAATGGTCTGCCCATCGCTCTCCTGAGAATAGGCCCCGTCTGCACTGTTCAGGTCGTTGGCAAAAACGTACGGAGCGCCGCTCGCCCCCACCCGGGATATTTTGATCCCGTTGCGGTAATTGGGTTCTGTCCGGCTGCTGCCGAAAACATAGTCTCCTTCCGCTAAATGTTCCAAATCACCGCCAATGGTACGGCTGCGTTGCTGGGCCGCTGTCAACTTGTTCAGAAATGCCACGTACTGTTCCTGGCTCACCTCGTACTTCATGGTAAAAAAAGCTGCATATCCGTTGGGATAATTGGCGTCCGTCACACCCGACCAGGTATCCTCGTCACGGGCAAAGAGACCGTTCCGGGCATCCAGCTTGGTCGTCGGCTCCGAAATAACCACAGAGTTGTCCACAAAGGACAAATAGTTCTCTGTCGTCATGGCGATGTTCTTAATCACCGGAGAGACACCGGCCGGCATCGACTTGATCCGGATGCGGTATGTACTGTAGTTGCTTTCGTAGTTCGGTATCGCCAATGTGCGGGTACAAGGATAGGTCTGGTGGGAACCTACAGCCCAATCCGTCCCGGGAGCGTAAACATTTTCATTGCTGCCGGGATAGAGGGTCTGCCACGTTCCGCCACTGGACAATCCTTGCAATTGCCACTCATCCGGAACCCTGCCCGCAATACTCTCAATGGCAAAATTACGGATCCGCACCGGATTGTTAAACTCCACCTGCCAATAATCGAAATAATCTACCTCTTCAACGGGTGCATCCACGCGGCCCACCCAGGCATTGGTCTCATCTTCGGTCACATCATTCATCCGGTTTATGGCAAAAGAGGGGGGATTCGTCGCCGTTTCCCGGGAAGAAAAACACCTTTTTACAGCAGAAGTGCCCAAAATATCGTAGGATGCCGGCAACGTTACGTCCCCATATTCAAACTTCTTGTCCGACTGCGTATCGCCCGCCCGGAAACCTCCGCGGGGAATGTAGACCATTTCAATGGCCATCGCAGACACAAACACCGAGTTGTTGGTAAACAGGTCTTCGTTCAACACCCTGTCCGGATTGACGGTAATGTTCCACTTCAACTCCAACTGGGCAGTCGCATCCCCCCGTCCTATTCCGGAACGGTATATAAAGATCCCCTCATTTCGATGCTGCGTCCCGCCACTGCCGTTGGAATTGGCAAGGACATACCCGAAATCACCGGCAGGTTTGACGGAGTGTCCCGAATTCATCAGGGGCAGGTGGTGCCACACCTCGCCGGTTCCGTCCACCTTGTATTTCAGAAAAATGTAGGCCGCATCGTAATTAAATGCGTCCCGCCAAGAGTTCTCCCACTTCACGGTAATTCGTACCGTGGCAATGTTTTCGACCACATCCTCCCGCGCCACACGCACATCCCCTTCGATGCGGATGTTGTTTCCCCAAACCCCCGGCGCCGTCAACAACACCGCCGCGATTACCGTCACCAAATATCTTATTACAGCCATCTCTGTGATATCTTCTCTTGTTATTTTACATCAATAATTTCTAATGCAACGAACCGAAAAATAAAACTGTTGCCAAATGTTATTTCCCGCAGCCGTATTATACAGCGAATTCCAACCTGCTTGGTTTTCACCGGTATACAAATAGGCATAGGAGTATGCATTCAATACACTATTGGTCAAATATCCGTAAGTGCTCCCCCCTGCCAGGGTATTCGTGTACAATGTGTTGCCCAAATAAGTCATATTCGAAGGCGCGGTGCTTATCGCTCCCCCACCCAGCTTTGTCTCTTCATGAAAATTTAATGTAACATGATAGGGTATCATCGCAACATTCCTGTCATTGGTTCTATTTCCACCCCAAGTGGAAAGTGCTACGGAAGAGGTCCACCACCACCCCCTCGAATGCAAATCACCAAAACCGTTGCGAGCTGTCCACATCCTCGGATTATAACCGGTGTTGCTTGCAAAAAAACGGCCTCCGGCCGGCAAAGCGCTAAAACCGCTTTCGTTGGTTCCGATCTTGGCTTCGTCGGTCATGGCAGCAGCAGTAGAACTGTTCCACCCCCAGTCATTTAACGGGCTTTGCAATTTCAATGCATTGTTTCGCGTATTGGGGTTCTGACCAATAGCTGTCAGAAGGTCTAACCACTCCGGATTACTGGGTACATGCCACCCCGGCGGGCAAATTCCCTGAAATTTTGCACTCCCCGTTAAATCCGAGTAAACCTGCCCGGCCACAGCTTGATAGTTATACAGATACCCGTATTTCTTGCAGTTTTCCAACGATTCGTCATAACACTTGTAACTGCCGGTAGACGGTGTGCGCCTCAGGTTGTCTGCAAACCAACAACGGCCGCCGATCTCAATGGTGCGGTACCTTTCCTCTTCGAACTGTAATATATTCCCGCAGACAAAAGTCTCTCCGTTATCCTGCGGCGAGGGAGACTCTTCCACAAAAACATAGAGTGTATCCTGCAACGGACACTTTTTCATAACAGTTACCTCCAACAGGATCTTATTTGTTCCCAGAAACATAGCCCCGTCCTCAAAGTCCGTATAGGCAAAGAAATGGCGTTGCACTTTGCCCGCAACGATCGCAGGGTACTCCGGAGTGATCGGCCGGTTATTATTTACGCCTGACCGCAACCAGGTCCAGGCAAATGTAGCCGCCTGCGGGGTCTCCACCCGGAACCCTTTAGAGCGGTCGTACACATCCAAGGTATCCCGGTTGTTGCTTACGATCAAAGAGTTGTTGATCACATTGATCTCCACATCGTTCGTGGTAACCACATCGTACCGATCGCTGAAAATGCGTCTCCGGAAGCGGAAATTCATAAAGAGATCCTGCGTCAGGTTGATGTTACGCAAATTCTTGATATTCAGGGAGGGTTGCTCTTCTCCCTCCATCAAATCCCAAGTTGTTCCCTTATCACTGCTCATAAACCAGGCGATCCGGAACGAACCGGTGATCTCCTTGGGTATCGTTCCCTTGATAATGTAATCCACACCCGAACAGACGGAGTCGATCGCATTCATGGCCGTACTCTGCCCGTTTTCCAACACCAACTCGGATATTAGTGTAAGCACCGGAGCTGTCCGCCCCAAGCGAAAAGTCATGGTGGGGCTCTTCATCCCAGTCACTTCGCTGATGCTGCCGAACACATTCAGGTTCCGTTCCCGGTCGGAAATCCGCACCCGTTCCTTCACATCCTGATAACTGCCGCCCCGCAGGGAAAATGCCTGTTCCGCCCAGGGCCAGTAATCCGTCAATACATCCGTATTCCCGTCCGCAGCCAACTGGCCGTTTCCGTGGTGAATATTCTGCATACCGCGAAATCCCCGGCCCACCGTGTTGGCGTTGTAGTACAGTTCACCCAGGTTTCCGCTCAACTCCATCAATCCCCAGAAACTGGCGCCCGCAGCAACCTGACCGCCGGAAGAGGCAGCAAAAGAGCCTACCCGCAACGGTCCCTCCTGGCCGTTCTCCATGTTTACGTTCCCGGATGCCGGACGCTCGGTCTTCTTACCGACTGTTGTCCCGAAAAAGCCGGTAGCCTTTGTTGCATCGACAGCCTGGTTCCAGGCATACTCTCCCCGGATAGCGTGTTCGGGGAAGGGGCGGCGGGCCATTTTTTCATATTCCAGCTCCGTCAGCGGACGCAGACCCACCCAGTCGGCATAAGCCAGCATATCCCCTCCGTTCAGGAAATTACAGGCAATGGTTTGTCCGTCGCCGTCCTGCGCATATTCGTTCAGGGGATTTAAATCATTGGCAAATACATAAGGTGCGTCGTTCACACCAATGGAGGCTAATTTGATGCCGTTACGGGCAGTCGGGTTATTCTTATCGTCCCCAAACACGTATTGTCCCTCCAGCAACGATTCCAATTTTACCGCTCCGATGGTACGGTTCCGCTGTTGAGCCGCAGTCAGTTTATTCAGAAAAGTAACATACTGTTCCTGAGTGATCTCGTATTTCATGGCAAAGAAGGCCCCGTATCCGTTCGGATAATTCACATCCGTCAAACCCGACCACGTATCGCCGTCTTCGGCATACAGGCCGTACCGGTTGTGCATCCGGCTCTGCGGGCCGTCTATCACAACAGAGTTATCCACAGAATCCAATACATTGGCAACCCCCATGGAAACATTTTTAATGACAGTTCCCCCGGCAGGAATCCCCTTAATAGTAATACGGTAAGTAGAGTATCCCTGTTCATTTTCCGGATCGTCCGGTATACGCAGGGTTCGCGTACAGGGATAGGTCCGGTGCGATCCTGTCGCCCACTCACTCCCGAGAGCGTAAATGTCATCCTGATAATTGACCGGATAGATAGCCCTCCACCCACTCGTCGTTGAGGCCTCCAGTTTCCACTCGGCCGGCACACCGCCCGCAATACTCTCGATCGCAATACTCCTCAACACCACCGGCTGGGTAAAAGACACCTGCCAGAAATCATCATAGTCTACACCTTCGGGAGTATCCGTACGCCCTACCCAGGCATTGCTCTTTTCCGGATTAACATCGTTGATGCCATTGATGGCAAAAGCGGGCGGATTGGGATCGGATACCAATTCTCTGGATTTGGAAGAGTAATACTCCCTGACAAGATCCGTTGTCAACAGATCGTATTTAGCCGGAAAGGTTACATCTTTGTACTCAAATTTTTTCACAGACCTGGTATCGCCGGCCCGGAATCCTCCCCGCGGAATATAGACCATCTCTATACCCATAGCCGTGATAAACACCCGGTTGGAAATAAACAGGTCGGTATTCAATACCTTGTTCGGATTTCCCGTGATATTCCACCTCAATTTCAATTCCACCACGGAAGAACCGACCCCTTTTCCGGAGCGGTACACAAAAATTCCCTGGTTTTTATCTGTCTCTCCGGTCGTGTTGGAAAGCAGAGTTTCATATCCGGGGGTTACCGTATGTCCGTCGCTCATCAGCGTGGCATGATGCCAAAGTTCCCCCTCTCCGTCCACTTTGTATTTCACAAAAACATACGCAGCATCATAATTAAAAGCATCCCTCCACGAATTGTCCCACTGCAATTTAATGTTGACCGTGGCTATGTTTCCGCTGACATCATTGCCCGTCACCCGGACATCTCCGTCTACCCGGATGTTGTTTGCCCGACAGATATTCCCCGCAAACGCCGCAAACAGGCACAGTATCGCAAACCTCTTCATACTATCTATCTATTTTTTCACTAATTCCTATTTTATCAATCCTTTAAACAACGCACACTGAAATAAAAATTGTTCTGTATGGCCACAGAAGCATGGTAGCGGGCATCTTCATTCAGGGAAGTTGCATTTCCCAAATAGTCCACCGGTCCGTAAAACGGAGTCGATATGGCAGAAGAAGCCGGATTTTGGAGCGTGATCGTGTTCTCGGAATTCACCGTAGCAAGCATCGGTATGGTCGTTATGGCATTGGCTGTAGAATTACCGGTTACGAACGAAGAGGAGGTTCCGGTTGAACTCCACCACCAAGCCCTGTCGCGAAGATCATAGAAGCCGGTCAACCGCTTCAATTGATCACTGCTGGTCGCAGTGGACGTACTGTAAGAAAAAAAGTATCCTCCCCCCGGCAAAGCCGAAAAGCCGCTGCTGTTGGTAGCCAGATTGGGTTCAAACGAGCCGTTCACCAATTGTGTCGGCGCGTTCCACAGATTCAACTGACTTCTCCAGGCTCTCCCGGAGGGTACGTCCTGGCCCAGCAACAACCATTCGTTGTGGTTCGGGACGTGCCAACCGGCCGGACAAACGCCGCGCACCCACATCACATCATACCACTCTCCAATCGCCTGCTTCCAATTGTACAACCTTCCGTATTTCTCACAATTTTCAGCCTTATTTTCATAACACCGGCTGCCGATCTCCACATAATTCAGGTTATCGGCCATCCAACACTGCATGCCTATCTTCACCGTCCGATAGATTTTATTGTCCCTGGCATCCTGCATAAAACTTCCGCACCCCTCATTCCAATTCGCTGCATCAGACAGTAAGATCGGGGGAGTGGGCCTGCGATATACGGAAACCGTATCGTAAACCGTACAGTGATTCATAAAACGGGAACGAATAACATACTCCGTATCCGCCCCGCTCAAAGAACTGTAAAGAGGAGCGCCCACTACAGCCTTGCCCGGCTTTCCCGGCAAAACGTCGTAAGCCACATCAACAGCTTTCCCGTCAAAAAGCCAGGCAAAAGAGGCTTTCATCTCTACGTTCACTTTTACGCCCAATGAACGATCGTACACATCCAACGTATCTGTTTTCCTGCTCAAAGAGGTATGGGTATTCAGGATCCTCAATACAACAACATCCGATTTGGCATCGGTGGTTTCTCCGTAAATCTCTTTGCGGAACCAATATTCTATCACCCGGTCTTCCCCAGTATGCATGTTCCAGAGTTTCCGCACAGTCAGATTCTGATCGCCGGCGCCTTCGACCGATTCCCAACTGACCCCGCCGTTCTCGCTTTTATACCAGACAACCGTATAAAGCTTATCGGCCATTTCCGGCGGCAACGTTCCCCGAATAGTATAAATATCCCGGTGGCAAACCGTATCTGCCGCCGTACTTACGCCGCCCGTATTGGCCGTAGACAATCCGTTTTCCAAAGAGATGTGGGTAACCAGACTCCTCTTCGGAGCCGTGTGAGCCAGGCGGAACGACACCGTGCTGTCCCGGCGGGCGGTCTTCATAGAGGTGTAGTAATTCTGATGCCGGGAACGATCGGAAACCGCCAAATATTTCTCCTCCGTATCGGCCCAATGGCCGCCTTTCAAAATAAAAGCGTTGTGGTGCAGGGGCCAGTTGCGGATGGTTATATCGGTATTTCCATTGGCATCTAAATAGCCGTTCCCGTGCAGAGTTGTCGCCAACCCTCTGTACAGACGTCCCTCACTGTTTACATTGTAACATATCTCCTGTAAATTACCGGCGCCTTCCATCGCTCCCCAAAAACCGGCGCCCGTCTGTTCCCGTCTGCTTGTTCCGGTCAGGAAAGCGCCGCTACGGACAGGACCTGTCACTGTTTGGTTGAAATTCACATTAGCGCTCGGATTAGACGGACGTTCCCGGCGCGTGGCCGGATCATACAAAACAGTGACCTCTCTGATATCCAAAGCCGGAGGGCCTCCCGGATATCCGCCCCACGGATATCCGCCCCGAACACTTTCGGTCGGGAAGAAGGGGCGGTTCATCTTTTCGTACTCCATTTCAGTCATGGGACGCAGACCGCTCCAATCCGCATAAGCCAACATATCTTCGGGGCTCAGATAATTACAGGCCAACGTCCCGTCGCTCCTTCCCGGTTCTATCTTTGCTTCAAACACTGCCGGCTCACCGCCTGCGGTTTGCTGCAACAGAATAATCCCGTTTCTGTTCGAAGGATTTTTCCGGTCGCTTCCGAAAACATACTCTCCCTCCTCCAGGTGCTCCAACTCCCCTCCGATAGTCCGTGTCCGTTGCTGTCCAATGGTCAGTTTATTCAGGAAAGCAACATATTGTTCCTGGCTGATCTCGTACTTCATGGCGTAAAAAGCAGGATAACCGTTGGGGTAATTCTCATCGGTTTTTCCCATCCATTCGTCCCCGTCCCCGGCTTCCAGTCCCATCCAGGTGCCAAGGGTCGTGACCGGTTCGTTGATCAGCACACTGTTGTCCACCTCTGCCCGCAGGTCCACCTCCGACATGGCGACATTTTTTATCAGCGGCGGATTGCTTCCGGCCATATCACTATTCTCCACCCGGATCCGGTAAGTGGTAAACAATTCAGGCAGATCCGCCACCCGTATCGCCCGGGTGGGCGGATAGGTCCGTATCAGGGAAGTTTCCCAATCCGCACCCGTACCGGTATAAATAGTCTTCCACTCAATCCCCTCGGATTGCCCCTCCAACGTCCACCTGGACGGCACATATCCCGGCACGCTCTCTATAGCCACATAGCGGACTGCACGGGGCTCTGCAAACACACAGGACCACCCTTGGTAGCCTCCGTAACCGTATCCGTCCCCATACCAACTGTTATTCGGAAAACCGGTAACCGGATCCGGATCAGCAGAGAGATCATTCATCTGGTTGGCAGCTATCTGAGGATCACAATAGAGCACACTCCCCAGGGTAGAAGTCGTACCGTAGCGGACAGCGTGAGGTACAATATCGTATTTTTCCGGCAGGGAAAGGTATCTTTTCCGGAAATGGTTCGCCGAATAGGTATCGCCCATTCGGAAAGCCCCTCGGGGAACGTAAACCATTTCAATCGCCATCGCCGACATCAACACTTGCCTTTGGTCAAAATGAGCAAGAGTCAAACCGTCGGGCCGGTCGGTGGATTCAATGTCCCACTTGAGCGTAACCTCCACGGACGAAATGCAACAACCGTTCTCTTTCCGATAAAGAAAAAATCCTTCGTTACGGTTGGCCGTCCCGGTCGTGTTTTTCAATTCCAGAACATATTCATCTCCCGACGAAGAAGCAGTATTACCGGCATCCTGAAGATAAACATTGTACCATTTCTCTCCAGATCCCCGCACTTTGTGCTTCAGGAAAACATACACAGCATCGTAATTGAACTCATCTCGCCAGGAGTTGTCCCACTCAACGGTAAAAGAGAACGTCGCCACCATTGGTTGCCCCTGCTCACGGACAATGTTCTCCACTGCCACCCGTACATCACCGACAATGCGAACATTATTCGCCCACCCGGTCACTGTAAAAAACAGCAATAGCAACAATGGTAACTTCCTTCCCATTTGTCTCTTTCCACTATCGATACACATACTCCTCAATCTTACCACCAAAATTAAATAGAATTAATCGCAATCCCAAAAAAAAAATATTGAATTTCAAGAATCACCGAATATATTTTTCTAAAAAAATTGCAACAAGCTGAATGTCAGGTATGTATATTTTTGAAAAAACTACATTTTTACGCTGCCTAAATAATTGTTTCTTAGTTATTTGGGGGCGAATGGTGGTTGGTTTTTTGAATTGTTATGCGAATGGACTGTTGTTTGGTGGATTTATTTAACGATTCGCACCTTATTTTTGCGTATTTTTCTATAAAAATCCGACTTATCATCCCATCTTATGATTACATACGTTCAAATAATAATAAAACATATTGTTATTCACAAAGCATCTATTCTATTTTATAGTTATATAAATCCATACTGCACGGAGATGATCGATCAGTCCGGTGTTTCAAAAAAAGGCCATTACATGCTACAAACCGGTTACAAATGTTATAAGTGCCTTCCCATACCCCCCCGGCGCCCGCCCGTGGGTATTTTCACTCCCCCCCTGCATAACGGTTTTCGTAAATGTCATTCCGCTGAAATGCACCGGTTGTCCCGTATGGGTACCGGCATTGTTTACAGCATTACACCCAGCATACCCGCTGATAAACGAAGAGCCACCCCCGCCGCCGGAAGTATACTGGGAACCGCCGCCATAATAACCGCTCCCGCCACCCGCAGCACAGGTATTCGCATAAGCGCCCATACCGAAACCTCCTACAACCCCATTGTTGGTGGCATTACTCCCCAACTGGAAAGCCCCGCCGCTCGTCTGCGATCCTCCGAACGAGCGGTTATTAACATAAGAACCACCCTGATTCAGAGAAGTGGCTCCCACCAATCCCCCCGCATGGCCGGCCGAAGTCTGAGTTCCCCCGCAATTGGGTTGGGCGCCCCCTCCTCCTCCGGCCACCATGATCCGGCTGCGAAGCGAGGTGACATTGTCCCAGGCACCTCCCGTGAGCCGGATATCGGTAGCCCCACCTCCACGGCCCCCATTATGCCCGCCGGCAGCAGGAGCCTGGCCACCGCCGTTGAACCCCCGGACAGTATTCACCCCATTACCGTACTCTCCCGTATACACATAACAGGTTTGCACAGACGGGAAAAAGATCTCTCCTTCCGTATATCCTCCATAACCGGCCGGATTCGAACCTCCGTTACCCATCCCCCCATCCGCTCCCCAACACGCTATATTGTATGTTCCTGCAGGAAGAACGAGGGGCTGCGCCGCCGCCACATAAGAGATGATCCGGGCCGTTTCTGTTACTGTTTTCCGATAGGTCCTGTCCGGATAATCCCGGCAAACAGCCTCTACCACAACATCGTGCAGAAAAGTAGTGGTGATACCGCTTAACACTCCCGTAGCTTCATCAATAGACAGATTTCCATATCCGCCGCCGACAATACTCCAATGTTGCCGGTCCGGCCCACCCCATTTTTCATTCAGGATACACGTATTGGATTCATAAACATACGGCTCTTCCGATTTCGTAAACGGAGAAACCGTATTCGACGTAACATGCACTTGCAAAGAAAGGTTATCAATACATCTTCCCGCTGTGTTTATTTTCAAATCAAGTCTGTAGTTGCCACTCGGAAACTCCTCAGGCCGTTCCTTTAAATCCGCCACCTGAACAAAACAGGCAGACGTAAAAGGGGTAGAAACTGCTGCTGCCTGTTTGCCGCTCTCTATATATCTCCACTCAAACGTTGCCGGCAGCGGCGTCGTAATATGAAAACCCTCCGAAACCATACAGGGACGAATCGTATCCGACAAACGATCCGTCGTATACCCCCGGCCGACAACCAAAACAGCAACCCCACTCTCCAAAAGACCCGAAGACGTATAAACAACACGCCGGTACCGGAAAGAAACCACTCTACCCGGAGATACACGGGAAACAAGATCCGGAAGACGCAAAACAGCACTGTTCACATGCAGGTTCTGCCAACTAATACCCCCATCGTCACTGCCGTACCAAATGTAAACGGCAGGATCGGAACCCGGAACATCAACACCCCGAAGTTCATACGCCGTACCGTCGCAAACCGTATCACATACCTCTGAAACACCCGTCAAAAGACCGTTACCAAGCAACAACTCCGAACGACCAACAGGATCAGACCATGAAAGACCCAAACGAATACCCGCCACAGGAAAACGAAGCGACAGATCGTCATAAACACCGGAGGAAGACCGACCCCGATAGGAAAGAGAAAGAGCGACAGGATCGGAACCGTAATCCCCGCCACGCCAGCCGTAAGCAAGAGGATGGGAAGGCCAATACAGGCCGGAAATCTGATGCTTCCCATCTGAAGTAACCTCACCCCCGCCATGCTCAAAACGCGACAACTGAATGCCCCAGGAGTTCGTATTGCAGTAAATCTCACTCAGGTTACCGCTCAGATCCGACAAACCCCAAAAAGAGATACCGGACTCAAAACGACTGCCACCCCGAGTAAAAGAACCAGAACGAAGAGGGCCGGGAAGATGACCCTCCGCATTCACATTGGCATCGGAAGGAACAGCCGTTTCAAGCGAAGTTCCCGCAGAGGAGAGATCCGTACCCGGAACGTAAAGCGCGCTCCCCCAGGCAGGGAAAGCACCAATCTCGGAAACAGGGGAAAAGGAGCGGCCCATCTTCTCGTATTCCAATTCGCTCATAGGGCGCAAACCGGTCCACTCTGCATAGGAAAGCAGATCCGCGGGGCTCAGGTAGTTGCAGGCAACCGACTGACCGTCGGAGGAACCGTTAGCGGGATTGGAACGATCCAGGTCACACGCAAAAACAATCGGAAGACCGCTGTTCAAACGCCGATCGTGAACAACGATACCGTTGCGGTGGGAAGAAGAACCCGGAAGGCCACCGAAAACATAATCACCCTCTTCCAAACGGTCCAACACACCGCCGATAGTGCGCGCATATTGAGCTGAACGGGGAAGCTGGTTCAAAAAGGTCACATACTGCTCCTGGGTCAACTCATATTTCATCGCATAGAAGCCTTCCGTACCCAATGGATAAGAAGAGGGAAGTTCCGGGTGGAAACCGTCCATCAAAACAGCTTGGTCCGTCGGACGAAGAGACAGATCATCCTCCGTCATCGCCACATTGGAGATCCGGATCGTGTTCCAGTAACCGGCCTGCTGGCTCCCATCCACACGGATACGGTAATAACGGTACAAACCCGGGGAAACAACACGGAGCGCCTGCTGAACAGGATAAGAGATGCGGGACTGACCCCAATACTCAGGACCGCCGCTCCAAAGAGGGGACCAGGAAGAACCATCCGTAGAACCCTCGAAGTACCACGTACCCGAAGGAGCCGGAGGGATGTTGTCGGGATAGACCCCCGAAACACCAAAATACAGGATCTTCTTCGCGCGGCCGAAATCTACCTGCCAGGTTGCCGGAAGAACCGTACCGCACCAGTCGTGACGGGAAGAGGCATCGTAAACTCCCTGGTTGTACCGGTCCGCAGCACGGCCGGCATGCACGCCCGAAGATTCGCTACCGTTCGCGCTGTAAACATAGCTCGCATCCGTGCCGATAAGATCGCTCTCCGAAGGTATACCGCCGAAAAAAGAGGTCGAAAAGGAGGATTCCGAAACCCCGTCGCCCGCATAAAAGGGGCCGGGAGGAAGATAAACCACTTCAAGGCCCTGAAGAGAAAAACGGACAGCACCCGAAAGAACGGAAGAGGCAGACACCACAGAAAGCTCATTGCCCGAAAGAGACCAGGTCAAACGGAGCGTCGCCTCAGAAGTTCCGCTCCCAAAAGAGGTACGACGAAGCAACAAACCACGACCATCAGAGGTCGGCGTTACACTATAACCTTCAGAAACACTATAAGAGGAAACATCCGAAGAAAAGAAAGCATGACGCCAACCCGAAATCTCATCCTCGCTGTACTTGCCAAACAGATATACCGCATCGTGATTGTAAGAGTGGCACCAGGAATTGCTCCAGAAAACAGTAACCTCCAAAGCAGCTCCCGTATCCGATACGGAAACTACACGGACCTCCGAGAAATGCAAATTGTCGCCATATAATGGAAATACACAGAGACTGACACCCCAAACAAACAAACGTTTAATCCAACTCATTACACATTACTGATATGTTATTCTCATCATTCCGTTGCCGGTTCGCTGCCCGGCCGTTATACCCGTTTCGGAAAAGAGCAACCCGCTGAAATGCCCGGATTGTCCGGTGTGTACTCCGGAAGCATTTACCGCATTACACCCTGCATAATTGCTGACAAAAGAGGAACCGCCTGCTCCTGCACAAGAGCTCCCGCTGGATTTTCCGCCGCCGTAATACCCACCGCCGCCAGCCCCGCCATCGCTGTAATTGTTGGGAGAACCACCGCCGGTTCCAAACGATCCGTTTACCCACCCGGTTCCACCGCTGGTCTGAGTGCCACCGGAAGCAGCGGATCCGCTGGAACAGGCGCCGATACCGCCGGTTAAACCACCACCCGCTCCACCGTTTTGATTGTCATTGGAACCGCCCCCGCCACCAGCCACCATGATCCGGCTGCGAAGCGAGGCAACATCATTCCACGCCCCGCCCGTCACTCGAATATCCGTAGCGCCACCCCCGCCGGAAGCGCCGCCATAACAGGCAGCTCCACCGTTCCAACCACCCGCATGCGTGGAGCGCCCTGAATTGTAGCCCTGTCCCGATCCGCCTACATACACATAAAACATCCGCCATGCTTCCAACGTCAATTTTCCCTTAGTATATCCCCCGTATCCGCCTATGCCGGTCCAGCCGGATTCCATAGTTCCTCCTTGCGCCCCCCAACACTCCAGTTGGAAAGTGCCGCCGGGAAGCGCCATCTGCTGTACACCTCCCGTATAAGAAAGGCTTCGGAGCGTCTCTAACCATCTTTTCCGGTATACCCGATCCGGAAAATCCCGGCAAACAGCTTCTACTTCCACCCGCAGAAAAGTAGTAGCAATCCCGCTTAAAACACCAACTGCACTCACAGACAGATCTCCATAATTCCCGCCCACAATACTCCATTGCTGCCGATCCGGACCACCCCAATTATCATTCAGTTCCAATGTATTGGTTCCATACACATAGGATACATCAGCCGAACTTTTAAAAGGAGAAACAGTCTCAGGAATAACATCAATCCGCAAAGAAAGGTCGCTGACACACTTATCGGCCATGAGGATGTTAACATGAACACTATAATTACCGCTGGGAAATTCCGTCGGATCGGTTTTCAAATCGTCCATCTGAATCGCGTACGAAGAAACAAGGGACGTAGAAGAAGCCAATCGTTTTCCACTCTCCACGCACCGCCATTCAAATGTAGAGAGCAGGGGCGTCGTAATTTGAAATTCGTTAGAAAGCATGCAAGGGCGAATGGTGTCGGAAAAACGATTAACAGTATAACCATGCGCCACAACCAAACAAACCGTTCCCGTTTCAGACATCTCTTCAAACGCCACACCGATCCGTTTGTACCGGAAACAGCGAACTGTATTCTCCGGAACACGATCCGTCAGGTTCCGGAGGATGAGATCACACCCTGCTTCCGTCAATAATTGCCAGGAAACGCCGTCGTCCGTGCTCTCATACCAAAGGTACTTGACAGAAGCCTCCGGAGCACCGATCCTCTCTCCCTTTATGCAGTAGGCAAGCGAAGCGCAAACCGTATCGTATACCAAAGCGGAAGAAGAACGCAAACCATTCTCCAACGTTAAGTGCGCAACCATACGAACCGGTTCTGTCGAAAAACCCAAACGGACACCGGTTATGGGCAAGCGTTCGGCCATACCTGTAAAATAACCTTCGGCACGGCGGCGCTCAAAAGCAGAGGCCTCGCTTACCGGAGTCGCATAGTCGCTTCCGCGAACACCGTATGCATCTTTTTCACGGGGCCAATCGGTACCGGGAACAACGTGTCTGCCGTCTGCATCCAATCGCCCGCCGCCGTGTACCGCACGATTCTGCTGCCGTCCATACACGCCGGTATTGCAGTATATCTCGCTCAAATTGCCCGTCAGGTCAGAAACGCCCCAATAAGAAAGCCCCGCCTGTTTTCGCTCCCCCGGACGGGTAAAAAGCCCCACACGAACAGGAGCGCCGACGGTGTTGGATCCGCCGTCAAGATTAGCATTTGCCGTGCTACCGGGTAAAAGCGCCTCTTCCGGTTCACCCAAACGGACCACATCCGTTAACGGTTCTACTTCACTCCACTCCCAAGCAAAGGATCCGCCCTTCGGCACCTCCGGAAAAGCTCCCCGGCACATCTTTTCGTACTCCAATTCACTCAAAGGCCGCAGCCCGCTCCACTCCGCATAAGCCAACATATCGGACGGAGAAAGGTAATTGCAGGCCACCGTCTGACCGTCCGTCCCGGAATTATCTAAATCCGTCCCGGTAAGGTCATGGGCAAAAACATACGGCAATCCGGTATTCGGATATTTCTGTTTCAAAATGATCCCGTTGCGGAAAGAGGGTGCATCCCGCCGGTCGCCGAAAATATACTCTCCTTCTTCCAAACCGTCCAGCAAACCGCCCATCGTACGCTCGTATTGTGCCGAACGCGGAAGCATATTCAGAAAATTGACATACTGTTCTTGGCTCAACTCGTATTTCATCGCATAAAAACCGTGAAAACCGGACGGGTAGTATGTGGGAAGAATGGTATTTTCATTCGCGATCCGGACAGGGAAAGCATCGCCGGAGATTTTCGAAAGATCGTTCTCCGTCATCCCCACATTATTGATGCGGATGTTATTCCACAAAGCAGAACACTGGTTGTCTGTAACGCGGATCCGGTAATACCGGTAACTGCCCGGGGTACTCACTCGAATCGCCTGAACCGGATAAGATACCGCCGACTGCCCCCAATACGTTGGATCACCTCGCCACAACTCCATCCAAACGGAGTTATCATTGGAACCCTCCAGAAACCAATCCCCCGCAGGTGCCGGAGGAAAACCGCCCCAACTCAAACCCGAAACACCGGAAACACCAAAATAAAGGATCTTTTTAGCCGTCTTAAAATCCACCTGCCACATAGCCGGAATGGCCGTCCCACACCAATCTAAACGGGCGGAGGCGTCGTAGACTCCCTGTTTGTGGCGGTTGGCAACACGAGAAGCATTCATACTCTCAGAGCCGTTGGAAGAGTAAACATAACCCGAATCTATACGGATCAGATCATATTCCGGCAGGATCGTTCCAAAGGCAGCATTGGAAAAAGCGCCGGAGGCCTCTTGATCGCCCGCGTAAAAAGAAGCCGCAGGGATCAGCACCATTTCAATCCCCTGAATCGAAAAAAGGAGATCGCCGGAAGTGATGGCAGAGGCCGTAAGCGGAAGCAAAACATTCCCCAGCAGGTTCACCTTCAATTGAAGAGTTGCCTGTACAGAACCGCGGCCACTGGCAGAACGGCGAACAAAAAGACCACGACCACCGTTAACAGGAAGCTGTTCCGTAGCGGCATCCGAAGTGTGGTCGGCAGCAATTGTTGTAAAATAAAGATGGTGCCAATCCGAAGAGTCGGAGAACTTGTACTTCCCGAACAGATAAACCGCATCCAAATTGGAAGCCGTTCGCCAGGAGTTGTTCCAGGAAACAACAAACTCCAACGCAGCCTCCGTATCCGACGCGGAAACTACACGGACCTCCGAGAAATGCAAATTGTCGCCAAAAAGTACCTTTCCCGAAACAGATAACAAAACAACTAATAAAAAACGGTTCATATCTTTACGGGACTGTCCAACATTCCTTTATATCACGGCGACCAAATCATCCGTACAGGTACGATCACCGGAAATACACGTCTCCAAAAGTATAATATGCATCTTCGACACTGTCACCCGTATCATCCCCTGTAAATTGTCTGACCGGGATATAGTTTACATTCGTTATATTCCCGGATGCTTCCCGCCAAACTTGGTCATTGGGACTGCAATTCGCATAATTCGGCCAATTCGTATAAGAGATACTACCTCCAGAACCGTATGTATACCACAAACTGGAACTCATTGCACAGTGTAAACACTCTTTTTTTACATATTGGTAACCAGATGTCGAAACCGCTCGTAAACCGACAATCTGTGCTTCCGTTGTGACAACCCCGACTGCAGAGTAAGGCAGATGCGAGAAAATCACATGACCGCCTCCTTCATATCCCCTACGTCGTGTTCTCGGCGTATTCGTACGAAGAATCGACCATCCTCCGCCGTCTGTAGTCATGTCACACTCAATGTCGAACGGTCGTAAAGGACCGTGCCTTCCGTCCGGATCGATCCGGTAGATCCCGCTGCCGATATCCCCCCGGTACTCATAACCACCCGTTGGCCGCCGGTAACCCTCACAACTCGGGGCATACGTACCCTCGCCCCAACCGCGGTAACCGCCATAATCCTTCACCTTCATGATATCCTTGTCCATCGTATTGATCACATCCACCTCGATAATCTCACTGCGCTCACAAGCATCTGCGATCCGCATCGTAACCATCACCGTACGCTTCCCGTGCATGGGCTTACCCGTTCCATCGGAAAGGTGAGCCCGATCCGGAAGGTAATAACTCTGCGTGCTGCTGTTCGTCGACGGAAGAACAGCCCCGGTAGCCAAATAACGCCACTCAAACTGAGTCGGGTAACGCGTTATTACCGTTATACCCGCACCCTTCCCGTAACCGTCGATCGTATCCCGAAGACGGCTCACGGTATAAGACGGATTTGCGACAACGATCTTTACGACAGAACTCACCCCATCGCTGTTGTCGCGAATAGCCTTACGCTTAAACCAGTATTCATGCAAAACACCTGCCCGCATACCGCGGTTCGTCAACCCCTCCAAGAAAAGGTCGCTGCCGTTTTCACCCCGTACCAAATCCCAGGTCTTACCCAAATTCTCGCTGCGGTACCAAAGGAAATAAAGCGCATAAGTGCCGGGAGGGCTGTTACCGACGATGTGGTAATCGGAACCGTCACATACCGTGTCGGATACGCTGCCGGAAGAGGTTGTACGACCATTCTCAAGCGTAAGAATACTCGAAAGTTTGGGGCCTTCCGGAACACTGCGTCCAAGACGGAAACTCACCGTAGAATCCCGGAAGTCGTTCTTGCGGATGTGCCGAACAGCATTCCGGCGGTCGGATACTGCCAACTCAATATCCATCGTACTCAGGAAGTTACCTCCCCGAAGACCGAAAGAGGAGGAGGTTGTGTCCCACCCCCAAACATCAAGCGTACTGAGGGACTCGTGAACGCTGTTGCCATGACGTGTGGCATTGAAGGTACGCCCTGTGGAACTAACGTTGTAATACAGTTCACTCAGGTTACCGCTGAGATCATGCACACCCCAGAAACTTGATCCGGAAGCCGATTGGCTATTACCCTCCAAAGCAAAGATCCCCACCCGGGAAGGGCCCGGAAGACGTTTGTTAAAATTGATGTTACCCGTCGAAAAGCGTTCGTTGATCTTACCGCCGTCCATCAACCCCGAAGGAGGAATGGCGTCAACACCTCCCCAGGCGCACTCGCGCACAGAAGGAACGTAAGGATAAGGCGCACGGGAGATCCGTTCGTATTCCAATTCGCTCAAAGGACGAAGACCCACCCAAGCTGCGTAAGAAAGCATGTCTAACGGGGTGAGGTAATTGCAAGCGAGAGCCTGGCCGTCACCATCCGCGGCAACACCGTTCTCACGATTAAGATCACAGGCAAAAGCCACGGTATCGCCCTGATCACTGCGGGAAGACACAACGATACCGTTGCGGAAATTGGGCTGCGTAGGGTCGCTGCCGAAAACATACCGGTTATCCAAAGGATCCAGGGCGTCGAGAGAGGCGCCAAGAGTACGCTGTTGCTGTTGCGAAGGGGTAAGCATACCCAAAAAACCACGATACTGATCCTGGGACATTTCGTACTTCATAACATAGAAAGCGTTGTAACCGTTCGGATAGGTCGAAGGAAGGGTGCTGGAAGTATTCCAGCTAACCTCGCCGTCATTGGAAAAAAGGCCGTAAACGCCACCGATGCGGGTAACCACTGTATCTACAACAAAAGTATGGTCAAAAATCCGGCTGAGCGCAGTGTCAGCCATCGCGACCGTCTTCAGGACAGGAGAGCGCCCCGCAGGCATTTGATCCCGATTGACGATGATACGGTACGCCCGAAAGTTACGGGGAGCCGGAAGACGGACCAGCTTCTGACCGGGATAGACACGCTCAAGGCTCGTATTCCAATCCGAAGAAGTTCCGCGATAAAGCTCCTCCCAGGGGGAACTGCCCGTGAGGGGATTGTCCCGATTACCCCAAAAGCTCCATTCAGCAGGAGCGTAACCGGGAAGGGATTCCAAAGAGATGTACTCCACCCGACGAATAGAGGAGGCGGGAGGAAGTTCTGTCGTGTCGCCGGAGGGACCGATCAGCCGGCCAAAATCGATCGTCCACAAAAGGGTCGCCTCCGTAGAGTTGGCGATCCAGGCATTCGTAATACTCCCGTCACTGCCGACACCGGAGATATCGTTGATACGGTTGGCCGCAAGATGGGGAGGATTGCTCGCCACAGACTCCGGAGACATGATCACATACTGCGTACTGACCAAATTCAGAGAATCCGGAATGTAAAAATCACGTTGGCGGAAATTCCACTGAGAAGAGTCCTGCGTATTCGCATAATCGCCCAAAGAATAGGCGCCACGGGGAATATAGACCATCTCGATCCCCGTACAGGCGATCACGACATCGGAGGAAGCGAACTGAAACGCCTCCAGATCGGTCGTCGTACCATAATCCCACTTCAAAGAAACGGCGGTTCGGGCGGTTCCCGTTCGGGCGCTCCCCGCATAAATGAAAATACCCGCGTTACGCCCGGATACACTGCCCGGAGAAAGCGTATAGACATAACCGTTCGTAGCACTGTGACCGCCGTCCTGCAAATAAACAGGACGCCACTCTACCGTCGATTCACTCAATACCTTGTAGCGAAGAGAAAGATAGATCGCATCGTGATTATAATCATCGCGCCACGAATTCTCCCATTCCAAAGTAAGCTGGATCGTCGCTACACCGCCGGAAAGCAAATCCGCAGGGGCTCGAACAACACCCACCACACGAACATTATTGCCATCTGCCCAAAAAGGAACAAAAAGCAACAAAAACAACAAATACTGTCGAATGGTTCCCATCACATGCTGATTTTAAATTATAACTCACTGACTCATGCCTCCCGTCAATTTCTCACAATAGAGACGATCCCCGTATGCACCTTTTTCCCGGTCGTCAACTTATAGATGTAATGCCCGGCCGGAAGGATCGTTCCGTCATCCGTCGTTCCGTTCCACTCATTCAGGTAAGGCGAAACCTTATACACCCGTTGCTGCATCCGGTTGTAGATCTCCAACGTATTCTCCGGATCCTGCCACAGACCTTTCACCTGCCAGGTATCGTTTTGACCATCTCCGTTCGGCGTAAAAACAGCCGGGAACTGATACTCCTCCATCTGCCGGAAATCCGCAAAGATCGCCACATGCCCCTCCACCACAAAAGTAGAGTCGAGCTGCATAGCTGTTCCGGTCAAATCGTGTGCATAAAGCATCCAACCCGCAGCCGGCCGGAACGAGATCTGCAATCGCTCATAATGGTTCACCAACCCGGGATCGGCCCGGGAAGATATCTCATATCCATGCTCATCGTAAACATGTATAACTCCCTGTCCTGTAGCCGAAGTCGTTACCTCCCAGGTACGCAGGGCGATCCGGGCAAACACATACATATCTGCTTCCACCGTAACGGTATCCTGGTCATCCACCCCCACATTATCAACAGTCAACTCCGCCAATTCATACCCGACCTCGTCGTCCAATTGCACCCGGACGATCAATTTCGTCAGGTAATAAACCGCTTCGCCATCCCGAACCGTATCCCCGTTCAACGTTTCCACCCACAACGCCCCGTTGTCCGGCTGCTCGTAATAAACAGTATACGTGTTGGGAATGATCACCGCCTCCAACACCACATCCTCCTTCATCGTCCACGCCACCCCTTCCTGCAACGAACCCGTACCGCTCGCCGACACAACCGACAGGTGATCCGTCCGGAACTGGGCGGGATCATCCACAGTAACAAAAGCGCGGATCTGATCCCAATAATCCACCGTAACAGGCGTCAACACCGGCAAAGGCTGCCAGGTCGCCCCATCATCAACGGACCGTTCCACCAAATCAATCTTTCCATAAGCGGGCTGAACAACCGCCACGGTAAGTTCCCGGACTTTCAACTGCGCATCGATCACAATGGTATCGAACAACTCCTCTTTCGCAAATCCAAACCCGAAAGGCTGGCTGACCGCCACACCGTTTACCGTCAGGAACTCCACATCATACCCCTCCCCTTCAACCAGGTCTATAGACAACGAACCGGTACTCTGAAGTTGCGGCACCCACACATACTCCCCGGAAGTGATGTTCCGCCCGTCCTGTGTAACAGTAAGAGTGCCCTCCGGGCGCGGCAATTGCTGCGGTTGTTCAAACATGACTACGTACTGTTTCTCGAATTCCACCTCCACAGTCAGGTTTCCCGTCACCACGATCGCAGTATCCGTCGCCGTCACCGGAAGGGGAGTTCCGTCGGGCAGGTTCACAATATACCTCACCGCCCGGTAAGCCGGAGAGCCCGGAGACACCTCCAGGTAGAGCGTATCGAAATGAGAAACAGCGCGACTCACCCCGCTCACATCGCTATAAAGTACCCGGCCGCCGGCCATCCCTTCCACCGCCAAAGAACCGTTCCCGGATACAAAATATTTAATATCATACTGCTTCACCGCCAACGTAACCGTAAACTCTACGCTATCCACCGCCGGATTGTCCGGAACTTCACACACAATAACACCGCCTGCCGGGAGGATCGCCTGCGAAACCCCGTTCATGAAAAGCCCGGTTACTTCATACCCCGTCTGTGGAACAAGCGCTACATCCAACTCCGTACCGGCCAGATACCGTTTCCCCACCGCACTGTTACCCGCATAAGCAATAGTCAGCGTTCCCTGCTTCACATCCGGTTGAACCACCCGTACCTCGTACACCCGTTCAAACGTCGCCTCAATCCGCACCGTATCCGTCACGGAAGGCACCACAGCGGGATTTGCAGCCACATTCGCTCCCACCCGGGTAATAAAATTGCCTGGCCGGTAAATATACGAAGCACTCGTCGCAGTCAGGGAAATCGCCAATTCGGTATAATGTTTGACCAAATCTCCGGAGTCTATCGGGGAACCGACCGCCCCGTCAAAGGTCGGCGTAACCATGATCGTACCTCCCTCAGTAGTCGCAAACAGCACCGGATACTCTTTTAGAGAAAAATAAGCAGTCACCGAAGCCGTTTTGTCAACCGGCATATCAAATGTCGTTTCAAAAGGTTTAGCAACGACTCGCCCACCCAGATCGGTGATCAACGAATCCATAACACAAGCGGAGCCGGACAAAGCCTGTACAACCACTTTCGAACCAACATCTACCGGCAAACTGTCTGATACCAAATAGTCATGCCGTATTCCATCTTCCGTGATCACCCGGACAGTATCTCCATCAGCCAGCGCCTCCTCCTCCAGGTAAATGTAAAGTTTTTGCTGCTTCCGTAGCACCACACCCGCTATCTCCACATCGCCCAGCGCCTCCGCGATCCGCAACGTATCCGCCCCCGATTTTACACCGGCCGGCACACGGTCCACAGTCGCCGTCATAGACACAACATCGTACCAGGCATGGGGGGTCAGCACCACCTCCAAAGAATCTCCGTGCTGCACCGAACCGCCATTGGCGACAGGCACTCCCGGCGACACACCGGTAAAGGAGCGTACAGTAATAGCAGACTGTCCATCTCCGGACGGTACATCGTGGGGATCGGGAGCAACGGAATACCGTACAGTATACCGCTTCCAATCGCTGGCGCCGTTCACTTCGGCATCGACTCCCGGCATCTCAAAATGGTCTTCGATCACCCCGTCGGTCGCCGTCGTCCACGCTTCCAGGGCTGGATCCGCCGGGTCCGCTCCCGTCTCCCGGAGGGTCACCTCCGTATACGCCTTCCCAAACCGGCTGGCTGCAAAATACAACGGCGTACCCTCCGCAAGCATCGTGTCCGCAGGAAGTTTAATCCCGCCGGATGTATACACCTGTACGCTATCATCTAAAATTTGCAACCGGTACAATCGTCCGAACGACACAGAGAAAACGGTATCCGAAGTAACCACCACCAGCTGTCCCTGGGTATAAAGCGTGTTTGCGCCTGTCACAAGGGAAGCAACCTCATAATCCGCTCCATTAGGTTCCGCATAAAAATGCAGAGTAGTCCCGTGCTCCACCAACACCGGCATGGTCGCCGTCTGCGGATCATCGTTCGCCAACTCCAGCAACAAAATTCCCCCGCTACTTTTATCCCCTTGGTACAAAACGGCATTCCCTCCTCCGACAGGTTCGCGCTGAACGAAAACTTCGTGCGTCTTTAAAGCAAATTCCGCCCGGATAACAATATCGTATTGAGTTAAACTCGGGTTAATACTATACAATCCCCCGGCGGACGGAATAAATGCATTACCCCCCATCGAGTGCATTGCCTGCAAGGAAACACATTCATAACTGTCGTCCTGAGGGGAAACCGTTATCTGAAAAATGGTATTCGCCGGAAACAAACCGTCTACGGCAGAAACCGATTGCCCAAATTCGCGTATCTCGATATCTCCGGCACCCACTACATCCTTCTGGATCTTATACAGGCGGGTCATACGCATCTCAATACCCACCGAATCGGTTACCTTGCTTATTTCATAAGGAGACACCTGATTCTTGAACAAATTGACCCCACCCATATAGGCCGTTACCGAATCCAACCGGAAATAGGTATTCAGCGGTTCGGGAACAATGGAAGAAAGCGATGTGCCGTACACAACCCGTTGCGTGACCAATTCGCTGCCACTCCATTTCAACACTCCGCCTCCTGCCGGTTTTACCGTAACCTGTAACGGGAATGTTTGTTGTCTGAAGCGAACCGACAAATTCAGGCTCCCACCAAGTTGCAACTGTCGGTCAATCTCTGTCGTTATTTGTTGACCGCTGGTCGGGAAAAACTCCAACTCATACCCCTCCTCGCTTCCGACAGCCCGTGCTTTGACCTTCGTGCCCACCGGCAACGAAATACTTGTTTGGGCTGCAGGACCTTTGTAGACAACCGGAGTCGTCCACGCGCCTCCGGGAAGGGTATCGCAACTCCATTCAATCCCAAAATCCCTGCCGGACGGGACAACCCGTAAAATAAGATGCTGCCTTTTACGCGCAAGGGTAACGGTAACGGCCACATCTCCCGAAACCGGTAGCGGAACCGCATAACTATATGCCAGACCGGAACCGGACAAAGAACCGGAGAGATTGGTTCCACCCATCGTTACCCGAACGGCTTTTACCTCATACAACGACTCCGTCAAAGCGCCCAGCGCCGGGTCGTCATTGGCAGGTAAAGTAATATCCACCCGCAATTCATCCCCGTACGCCAAGACATCACTGCCCGCCACAACTTCCACCGGAGGGCCGCCCTTCAGGTTATTTACCGTCAGGGTAGCTGCAAGGGAAGGATCTGTGAGGTCAGTGGACAGATCAAAAGTTTTCAACCCTTTTTCCGCATCCAGATACACGTTATAAGCCGGCATCGTAAAGTCCAATTCAATGGTGCCGTCGCTTTGCGTAGCCATACCGCTGACATACTCCGACATGCCGCTACTGTTGTAAACGACCAGCTTGTTGTACTTGTCAGAAACGGCCGGGGTCACCGTATAGCCCCGCAACACATCGCCGGCAAACACATACGCATTTCGGACTACTGCATTCCCCCCCTTGGTCACTTTCAAAATATCTGTCGGATCGTAATCAACCTGATAAGTCTGTTCAAAGATTAGATCTATCACCATCGGCCCCGTAATGGCAGGCGTTGTCCGATTGATCACATTCATGGTAAGAGACAGTTCGTCCACAGAGTTGAATTGCAGCTTGGCAGCAAAACCGGGCTTAGGTTCCGCACGCAAGGTCAATTTATCCCCGTGGGCCACCTGCACAGTGACACTTATATCAGTTGCATCTTCCCACAATACATCTAAATCGGGCGCTCCGGTCCCCGTAAACCCGATAGCCGCCAGGGCATCAGTCCGGCTTGCTGCTCCAAGGCCTGTCAAATTCAACGTAACAGCGTACTCCTTCTTTACAAACGTGGCAGAGAGGTCCAACTCTTTCACCAACCCCAAAGGAGCTGCCAACCCGTAGTGGTCGGCGCTGATCTCGTCCAACACTATCGTCGAAGCATCGGCCGCGTTGTTTACAACACGGGATGCATTCAATGTATACCCTGTAGTCGTATTCTCCGCCGTAATGCCGATCGCTGCATTCTTCGGATACCAATACTGCGTTCCGGCAGACAAGGCAGTCCCGTCGGCTTCAACCGCCAGCGTTCCGTTAATCGGTGTGGTAAACCTGACACAGTAGTATTCTGCCGCGGTCCCTGTAAACAAAATATCACCGCCTGCATGGTTCACAGGGATCGTATACGTTTGCTCCCCGGTGGTCGTGGGCGGAGAGGTCGTGGAGGTTCCGCTCCACGCATACAACGAATTTCCCTCGGCGGTCAACCCGGTGCAATAATAACCGGGAAGCGTAGTCACCAGGGTCGCCTTAAGCGTCGTACCGGCCGGAACCGGGTCACCGTCGTTATAAACGGTACCCTTATCGTCCTTCACAGTAATGGTGCCCCCCGTCGGAGGTGTAATTTTAACACGACACATTTTAACAAACTCGGCGGTAAAGTGGATCGCCTCCCCGCTAATACTTGCCGTGGGAGGATTCGCCACTGGATCTGTTCCGGTAATATCGACCCCGTTGGCAAAAACCCCCGTACAAAATTCCCCCGCC
Organism: Odoribacter sp. UBA944; assembly: GCA_002293375.1. Lineage (GTDB taxonomy): Bacteria > Bacteroidota > Bacteroidia > Bacteroidales > Marinifilaceae > UBA944. Next base: position 56,409 of record DBDA01000021.1, on the reverse strand, counting down.
TGCTGGTCCACAATCACCTCCAAAGCAGTACCGGTCGGATAACTGCTGCCGTTAAGAACAGTGCCCCCACCTGATTTTTGTACATCGATCGTACTGGTAAAACCGGTGTAAACCGTCTCCCAGGTTACCGCAAAATCGGTCTTGTGGTATACAATCCATACATCGGCCTCCGCATCCCCCGTCACCGTAAATTGCCGGAGAGTTGTAATGTCTGTCCCGTCCGCCTCTATTTTGTCGGTAACATAGTCCACATTAGTCGTCGGGACCACCTGCACCACCGTTCCGTAAGGCAACTGGACCGTCCCGGTATGGTCCGCATCCGAATAATCCACCGTCAACCGGGTAGTTCCCCCCACCTTCAGCTCCACCTTCCCCTCAGTCGGGGCCGTACCTGTCACTTCCGGCCCTGCATACGCAGGATCATATACCTTCCTCAACGTAACAGTATACAGGATCGGCTCAAACTCCGCCGCAATAGCGAGGTCCTTCTCCAGGTCCACTGCAAAGGTTCCTGCCGACGTATAATCCACAGGGCCCTCCCCGTCAGGGGTCAGCGTCAGGGATTTAAGCTTATAACCGGTATTCGGAGAAACTTCCGCCTTGATCTTATCCCCGTACGCCGCACTGCCCGGACTGCTCACAAAAGCCGTCCAGGCGCTGGCGTCAGGCTCCTGTTTACTCACCGTCAGGCTCCCCATGGTGGGGGTCGCATTGATATAGGTTACTTCGTATGGGATGCGGGTAAACTGCAATTCCACCGTCTGGGCCGAAGTAATTGCCGGCAGCGTGAGTTTATTTCCGGTCACCGCCTGAGGCGCCGCCCCGTTCACCACCGCACGGATGCACTCATAGCCGGTTGCCGGAGACACCGTGATCTCCAACGTACTCCCATACGCTATTTCATCGCCCCCGGCGCCCGTCAAAACAGGGGCCGTCGACCACGTATTCGCTAAGACCAAAGGCGTATTGGAAGTAATGGTTACCGTCTGCTTTTGCAAGTCGGTTGTCACATCCAATTCGGTATTGCCCTTCACAACATAGCTCCACTGATAAGGAGTTCCGGTCGCAGAGACACCCGTAGTCAATCCGTTCGCCGTCAGTCCGGTAACGTTATACCCCTCCTCTGGTGTTGCAGTAACGGTTAGGGTGGTATTGTATTCTACCTCTTCGATCATAAACCCGCCGGACGGGTTCACTTCCATTGTTCCCGGTGTAACAACAAGCGTCGCATAGAGCGGATCCCAGGTTACCGTATATGTAAGCGGTACAAAAACGGCTTTGATCACCAACCCGTTCAACCTCATATTCGTTGTTTTGGCGGCGGTGATGACTTCGGCATTTGAACTCCCGTCCGCGTCGTATACCGTCAACGAGGACAACTCATAGCCGGTTTCCGGGGCGACTGTTACGGAAAAACTCCTGTCGGGCGCATAGGTAAAACTCCCCGATCCGGTATTCCCGGCATCCAACGTGTAAGTATTGGGAGGAGAATCATTGTCGGTCACAGTGATCGTTCCGCGACTTCTGTCGTTTACCTCCAATTCAATAGAGATGGACCGGGGCCGGAACTCCGCTCTAAACCAAACATCCCCCGTAACGGCATAAGATTTTCCTGCACCGACCTTGCTTTTAATGGATGACCAAGGCCCGGTTGCATCTGCTGCCACATACACATCGTAACAGTAGTACCCCTCGTCCGCCGTCGTATCCAAACGCACCTCCTCGTTCTCCTCCACCACCATAACCGTATCCTTAACAAGCGTCGAGACAGTAGTGTTATCCTCTCTGGTCACCGCTATTATTCCGTTCGCACTCTTCATGGCCCGGACAAAAATAGGAGGCGTCACAATGATCTCGACCTCTTTATCTGTTTGAACGTCCCTGATATAATAATACCCGTCCTCATCCGGTATCAGTTCATTCGAAGTAAGGTCCCGCACAATAACCAGGTCCGTCTCTATTCCCGTTATACCGTCGTACACGGGCCTGAATTTATAGGTCTCCCCCAGATGCACTCCATTGGAGTCACTGGCATGCCCATCCACCGCCACCTGCTCAATAACGACCTCGGGTGCCTTGATGAACCTAATCTTATAAAGCCGGTATTCGTGCGCCCCGATATCGAATTTCGTACCGCTCAGGCGGGGATTTCCCCATAAATCAAGGGCGTTTTCATCAAAATAAAGGCCCATCCCGGCATCGGTATCCACATCGGCAGAATCGATCAGGGGCGACCCCTTTCTCAAACGGAAATCTCCGTTCAGCGAATCCAGGAAAAGGGGAGATGCCACCCCCGGTGCAAAAATATGAGAAGTTTCCGGAGTAACTTCCGGATTCAACTGAATGCCTTTGTTTCCCCAGATAATCGTATTTTTCACCTTCGCTCCGGTTCCCAGCTTAACGGCAGCTCCTTCCTCCTGCGCTTGCGCTCCCCACGCCAGCAACAGCAACAACATCACCCAATGTACTCTTTTTATCATGGCCAAAACGCTTAATCAATAAACAAAAATCGGACGTACGGCATAAGCTGCAGGGTCCGCACTCGGATCAAGGCGGATAAAAGATCCTGAATATATCGTCTCCATATCCTCCGGCGCCCGAAACTCCTGCATCCAGACATACATCGCATCCCGAATGCTCACACTCCAATACAACGTCTCCTCCAGGCCCGCTATACTTCCTGTAACAGCCCCTTCCTCAGGCTTAGAGAGAAAATCCAACGTTTCGCTGACAATCGCCTGATTCGTATACAGCAACGACAACTGCCTCCCGGCCGGCATACACCATCTCCCTGCAACCTCTCCGCCTGCGGCATATCCGGCGCAATACATCGCCGCTTCATTGCCGGCCGCCGCCAGCTCCTGTGTCTTTTGGTAACAGGCCGTATCGCTCAGGGGGGCGTTTGCATACCGGGGGATACCTGCCGTCCACTGTTGCAGGGACTGTTCCAACGCCACCACATACCCGCGCGGGTAGGCGGCATAATAGTTGCTGTTTACCCAAAACACCACCCCGATGGCATCTTTTTCCGCTCTCTTCTCGTAATCGGCCCGGGAACGGATGGTGTCGTCCGCGCAATAAATGTCTCCGGGTTGTATGCCGTCCATGATGTTGCCCATCGGCCCGTTCGTGCAAACGGTCGAATTGATCACCTCCGCATCCCCTCCGGCAAGCCCGTACCCGTCTTCCGCCAGATTCCCGTGCACAACCGTACCGACAACCTTCCCGCCGGACCTTACATAGATCCCCCCCCCGGTTTGAGCCCACCCGTTTACGGCGGCAAACAGCACCATGCATGTATAGATCACACCCTTCATCTCTCAAAAAGAGGTTATCGGTATTAATTGAAAATTACTAGGGATAGTTCTACGTGTTTTATTTACTCCGTTGTATCCACTCTCATTGTAATAGTCACTATCAAATTGTATACTCCATACAGCATTGTCTCCTACTTCGGTTGAACTGTAAGAAGGCTTATACATGATTAAACTCTGATACGCATCATTCTGGATCAGGCGCGCATAAGACGCATACACAGGCAACAGCTCACTGACCAAATGACGCAACTGTCCCAACGCCGGCAAATACCACCGGATCTCTTCGCCTGCCCGCCCGTAATCCAAACAGGCTTGCGCCACACTCGTCGTTTCCGGGTCGGAATTCGCCACAATACGTTGCGTATTCGCCCATCCGGCCGTATCCGCCAACGCTTCGCGCAGGGTGGCACACGCATGATCGGTCAATATACCGTCCGTCTCAGCCCAAGTGGTAACAAAATCCATCGGACCACTGTACAACTCCCCGTCTGGCCCGTCCGGCACCGCTACAGCCCAGCCTCTATTCCCTTTAGACGCCAGCGTATCCGGATTGACCCAAAAAACAACGGCCCGCACATCGGGCATATTGGACGGGGTTAACCCCGCCTGCGGTATCAGGTTGCCGTCTTTGTCCAAATAATCCCCCACCTGCGGATAATAACGGGCCGAACGGTTGTTCCGGACAATGCAATTGCGCACCTCCCCGGTAGATTCGACCAACAACCCGCCTCCATCCTCCCGCACAGCCAACCCCTTCGTGACCGTCACCCCTTCCAGCAAGCCGGCCACTGTTGCCACCCGGTGTTCGCCCCGGGCTTCCAGGACCGTGTTCTCTGTTCCACTCTCCACCCGCTCGCCGTCAAACCACCCCCCTGTCAACCGTTTCCCCGCCGGAACAAACAACTCTTCATTTAGCACATAGGTTCCCAAAGCCACCCGCACCTCACTCCCCTGGGCAAGCATCTCTCCAATGTTGCTTGAGGCATTTTCCCAACTCTCTCCGTTCCCGTTTCCCCGAGAAGGAGAGGAGACATACCGGACCTGCGCCCCCCCCGAAAGAGGGAGGAAACAACCTGCAAACAGCAGCAGAAGCACTATGTTCACTTTTCTCGTCATAAAACGTACCCGTCTCCGTCAAAAAATAAAAATCGGACGGTAGTAATTAAGTTGATTTTTATCGGATTCAAGAGTCTGTGTAAAATCCGCCTGCACGCCGCCAAATATACCAAAGAGAAACACGCTATTCCTTCCTTGTGGCCCCATTCCATCATTTGCAGTCCAATACCAACACGGCTTACTGGAATCCTTTCCCGCCAAAAACAACTGCGCTCCCCCGTATTCCCGCATCCCCTGCAAAAAAGAGAGGGTCGCTTCCACCTCCGGAAGGGCGGCCCAAATGCGTACAAAATACAGGAAGGTCGGCAAACACCACTGCACCTCCCTGCTATCCGGATGCTCCAGAGTCGATTGTTCGGCCGGATGATGATACCGGTAACAGGTGTAAGCGGCGTACGACTCTGCCCCTCCACCCCACGCTTTGGCCGCTTCGTAAATATGCCGGGTAATGGTATAACAGGCCGTATCCATAACCATCACCATTGAATAATCTAACCCTCTTGTCGAATAACCTATCTCCGGATCTTGCCCTACATATATATCTGCCCCCCACTGGCCCTGAAACTCCTCCAACGACACAACAGCCCCCCGGGGGTAAGGAACATCCGAATCAAAGCGGCACCAGTAAACAATGCCAATGGCATCCATGGTGTCCCGTTTTCTGTACGCCGCCGTATCCCGTATCTTTCCGTCTCCGCAATAGATATCGCCCGGTTGGAAATCAACCGTGTCCACAGGGAGCACCTCGTTCTGCACAACCGTCGAATTGATCAGGTGCCCGGCAGCTCCCGCAACCCCGAATCCATCCAGGGCCTGATTGTTCCGGACCACAGAGCCGATACAGAGGGCGTTATCCTCCAAATAAACCCCTCCTCCGATCCCCTGTCCCCGAGATTCCGTCAGACAAGCAAACAACAATATACTGATCACTACCGCTCTCATCGTATTAAAATTTTCGGATCGGATATGTCATTACTCCGGCACTATTCCACAAACTTCTTCCGGTCTGTTCTTTAAACAGAACACCCACTGTACGGGGACTCTGATATACCCAAATACCTTGGTCACTAAATAACGTGGAAGTGTACAAGGATGTGCCGTACCAATAGGCGGCGACCTCCCAAGGTCGATTAGCAAGAGCACGCGTCGGAAAATTAAAACAGGGCATCCTCTCCTCCGGTGTCATTTTGTCCCACACCATTTTAAACGTGTTGTTGACCGCAAGCCACTCTGCGTACATTTGCATAACTTCTCCACAAGCAGGCATATACCACCGGCCAGCGTCCGCCTCACCGCTTCTGTAGTCACGACACGACTTCGTCAACGGGAATATAGTCGGATCGTAAGTAAGCAGATCAATCGTATTTCGTTCACCATCCAGATCCCTCATAGCGAGTCGGGAAGTCGGATAATACAGCGGAGAAGGGGTTGAAAATGGGTATTCTTCCGGGTTCTTGTCCGCAAATTTAGCACTCTGTGTTGCAAAGGCAATCACTTTTCCCTTCTCCTCGTCCGGAACATTGTCGTTCGGATTCACCCAAAATACAACCCCCACCAACTGCTCCTTTAACTCTATCTGGAAATTTTGCATGCTTAAAAAGTAAAAACCCGCCGAATTTTCCATAAACAGATCACCCACCTTCACCTTCCCACCGGTCGCCGAATTGTTGCGAACAATGCAATTCCGCACAACCCCGTCGGGCTCCACATAGACGCCGCCTCCGTTCTGCCCCTTGGTGCGCCCCCCCGCAACCGTTACGTTCTCCAAAATACCCCCCACTACCGCGATCCGGCAGGAGGAGTCCCCTTGTAAAATAGTCTGGTTTTCAATACTTTCCGGATGGTCCGTCTGGGTATCTGTCATCGTCCCGTCAACAACCAGGTAACCGCCCCTTACCGTGACGCCCGTAGGCACCACCAACTCCCCCGGCTGCCCCATCTTCCCCGAAACAGGATAAACCCCTACGGCAACCAGCACCTCCGTCACTCCGGGCTGTGCCAGCGCTTTGTAAATGGTCTTAAAAGGCATCTCCTTACTCTGGCCGTTATTACCATCATTGCCATTCACGGATACATAATACACCTGTGAAAAAGCCGGAAAACAAAACCCCAGCCACACAGCCAACAAAAGGCCCGGCAACCCGATCCGAAAACCTGCTCGTACCATCCCCCTGCTTATTTAAAATACCATTTATTCTTACAATCATCGGCCTTGTTCCAGATGCGGTAAGCAATACCGATCTCGTGCGAGCCGCCCCATTCGCTCTTATTAATGTCATACGTATAATTCAACTCCAGCGTATTCCGCCAAAGCACCCCGACATGCACCGAAGGATGCTCCAAATTGCGCAGCGAAACACCCGCCCAGGCAATATCCGTAAACCAAAGCATCGCATTCACATTGATATTGTGCCCGGAATAACCGTCATGCTTGTACATCACGGAAGGAACGATCACAAACTGCTCGGAAGCCTGCAACTGCCAACCGGCCGTCGCATAAATATTCATGTACCGCGCCTTCTGGTCCTCATCGTACGGATCCTCCATATAACGGGTCAAAGAAGCGCCAACATACGGCCCGGTAGAGTAAAGCCAAACCCCCGCCTCCACCAGCGGCACCATCTCATTCCGCTTCCCGTTGTTCAGCAACGGATCGGACAAGTCCTCCCCCAAATACCGGCCGGTAAGATCCATCGCCGACAGCGACAAACCACCCCCTACCCCCGCGGAAAACGTCCACGCCCCGGTCAACGGAATATGAGCGGCATAACTCACCGTTGCATCCGTATACGTAAACCCGTTGATCTTATCGTAAACAACTTTCGCCCCGACACCGTGCTTAATCCGGCGGTCATAATGGTCCAGGCCGCCCTTGCTCACCGCATACCGTTTCTCAAAAGGCGAATAGCGCAACACCTGGTCCTTCTCCTTGGCCAGGTTCGCATTAAAAGTCAACAACATGGATGTAGGAGAGTGCTCAATCGCCGTCCATTGCCGGCTATACGACGCCCGCAGATCCATATAATCATTGATCCCCCCCACAGCCGGGTTCATCAAATAATTATTCAAAAAATATTGCCGGGAAAACAACTCATTTTGCGCTGTGCAGATACCCCCCAACAACAACAAGCCAATGGTTAAAATCTTTTTCATCATACACCCCACCAAGTTAAAACGTCCCACCTCTGCTATTCAAAAAACGTCCACATACAAAATTATGAAAAAAAATCCGTAAAAACGCATCTCTTTCCATTATTTTGCCAGTATACAGATTTACACTGCGCTAAGGTAACCCAAATTTCCTTACATCCGTCCACTTTCCCGTTAAAAATAACACAAAAATGCTTATTTCATTTACTGTTCTTTAAACTTACATCCACCAAACATTTCCCGGAACAACATCATTTTCCGAAACGCGCCAAGCTTCGGCCTGTTGATTTCCGAAAGCATGGGCGAGAGCTGCGAATGGTTTACTCGCTCCGGCTGAGCGTCCGGAATCCGCCCTGCTCAACGAAGGAGCAACGCGACTGAGGAGGTTGCGGATTCCAGCAAAAGCCGGAGCATAGTAAACCGCAGCGGAGCCCCGCTTTCGGAAACAACAGACCGAAGCGACAGTGGAAAAAGAATTTTTTCAGGCCGTTACCCTGGAATAAAGAGCCCATCTGTTTGAAAAATGGGAATAATTACCCTACTTTGCAGAAGAATTGTTTACCTAAACTTCGGACCATGTACACAAAAGCGGACATCGCGGATTTCAAAAAACGCGGGATAAAAAAAGAGGCGATCGACAACCAGTTGGAAAACTTTCAAAAAGGATTCGGCTTCGTACAGCTCTGCGAGCCCGCCACCCCGGAAAACGGCATCAAAACCATACCGGCCGAAGAAGAAGAATACCTGATCGACCTCTACGAAAACGGCAGCCGCAACGCCGACGTAATCAAAATGGTACCCGCCTCCGGCTCCGCCACCCGCATGTTCAAAGCCCTCTTCCACTTCATAGAAACCTACCGGGACGACAACGAAAGCTTCCTCACCCTCATACAAAACAAACAGTGGGACGGAATGCGGGACTTCTTCCTCAGCCTCAACGAATACCCCTTCTACGAACACCTCAAAAACGAACTGTGGAAAACCGGCAAAAAAATAGATAAAATGCTCGAAAAAAGAGAATACCGGGAAATACTGGAATTCCTCTTAACCGAAAAAGGCCTGAACTACGGAAACACCCCCAAAGGACTCATAGACTTCCACATATACCGGGACTTCGTGCGGACGCCCCTGGACGAACACCTGGTAGAAGGCGCCCTGTACGGCAAAGTAGAAAAAGAAGCCCGCCTCCACTTCACCGTATCCGAAGAACACCTGCCCCATTTCAAAGCGCGCCTGAAAAAAATATGCAAAGTATTTGAGAAAAAATACGACGTAAAATACGACGTATCATTCTCCATACAAAAACCGGCCACCGACACCGTCAGCATCGACGAAAAAGGAGCACCCGTACGGGACGAAAAAGGGCACATCCTGTTCCGCCCGGGCGGCCACGGAGCCCTCATCCACAACCTCAACGACATCAAAGCCGACATCATCTTCATCAAAAACATCGACAACGTCCTGCCCGACCGCAGCAAAGGAGACACCGTCAAATACAAAAAACTGCTGGCCGGCACCCTGCTGGAGATGCAAAGCAAAATATTCGAACGATTAGACCTGCTGATAAAACGGAACATCACCGACGAACAGGTAGACGAAATCGAACACTTCCTCGAATCACAACTCGGCTACAAAAAGCCCGAAGGCCTGACATTTACCGACCGGCGGAAACACATCCGCTTCCTGTTCGACCTGCTCAACCGGCCCGTGCGGGTATGCGGCATGGTACGCAACGAAGGAGAACCGGGAGGCGGACCGTTCTGGGTAAAAGCGGCCGACGGAAGCCGGCGCCTCATGATCATCGAATCGGCCCAGATCGACCCCAAAGACAAAGAACAAAAAAAGATCTTCGACCGCTCCACCCACTTCAACCCGGTAGATTTAGTATGCGGAACAAAAAATTACCGGGGAAAACGGTTCGACCTGCTGGACTTTATCGACCACTCTCAAGGGTTCATTACCGAAAAATCCTACCACGGGAAAGAGATCCGGGTACAAGAACTGCCCGGTCTCTGGAACGGGGCGATGGCCAACTGGATCACCCTCTTCGTAGAGGTCCCGTTAAGCACCTTCTCCCCGGTAAAAACAGTATTCGACCTGCGCAGGACAGAACACCGGAATGTCTTCTTTAAATAGCATATAACCAGATGCAAAAAAAGAACTACCTGCTCGTAGTGCTAAAAGGAGTCGCCATGGGAGCAGCCGATGTAGTGCCGGGCGTCTCCGGCGGCACCATCGCTTTCATTACCGGCATCTACGGAGAATTGCTGGACTCCATCAAAAGCATCAACCTGCAAGCGGTTAAATTACTCTTCACCGGCAAATTCGGCGCTTTCTGGAAAAAGGTGAACGGCAACTTCCTGTTCGCCGTCGTCTGCGGCATCGGCCTCTCCATCTTCTCCCTGGCCCGGTTAATGACCTACCTGCTGGCCCACCACCCCACCGAGATCTGGTCACTCTTTTTCGGGCTGATCATCGCCTCCTCCCTACTGGTATCCAAAGAAGTGGCCCGCTGGAACACCGCAACAATCATCGCCTTGGCAGCCGGGGCCGCCGCCGCCTTTCTGATCACCATATTAAGCCCCGCAAACACCCCGCAAACAGGATGGTTCGTGTTGCTTTCCGGCGCCATCGCCATCTGCGCCATGATCCTGCCGGGCATCTCCGGCGCCTTCATCCTGCTGCTGCTGGGACAGTATGAATACCTCATGAGAGCAGTCGGAGAACTAAACATTCCGGTCATCGGCCTATTTGCGGTCGGCGCCATCGCCGGGATCATCTCTTTCTCACACCTGCTCTCCTGGTTGTTGAAAAATTTCCACGCCGTAACAGTCGCCACCCTGACCGGCTTTATGATCGGGTCGCTCAACAAAGTGTGGCCGTGGAAAGAGCCGTTAGAAACCTACATCGACCGGCACGGCGTAGAAAAAGCGATTACCGAAAGGAACATCCTGCCGGACACATTCGACACCGGCGTCTGGACCGCCCTGCTCATGTGCCTGTGCGGATTCCTCCTGATCTGGGGCATCGAATACGCCGCCGGACGGATCAAAAAAAACGCCTGAGCCGTGCCCGTTCGCCCGCTATACGGATTGATCGGTTGCCCGCTGGGCCACTCCTTCTCCCGGAAATACTTCACCGAAAAGTTCGAACGGGAAGGGATCGCAGCGGAATACCGCAACTTCGAACTGCCGGAGATCACCCTCTTGCCGGAACTGATCCGGCAACACCCGGACCTGCAAGGCTTCAACGTAACGATCCCCCACAAACAGGCCATCCTCCCGCTCCTCCACCACCTCAGCCCGGAAGCCGAAACCATCGGCGCCGTCAACTGCGTCAAAATAGAGCGGCAGGGCAACCGCACAAAACTATGCGGGTACAACACAGATGCAACCGGATTCCGGCAGTCATTGGAAAACTTCGTGCCGAAACAGGTAAAAAAAGCGCTGGTACTCGGAAACGGCGGGGCCGCCAAAGCCGTCTGCTACATATTAGACACCCTCGGCATCGAATGGACAACCGTTTCCCGCACTCCTTCCGGAACCAAATGCATCAGTTACCTCCAGGCCGGCGCCCTGCTTCCCGACACCCCTCTGATCATCAACACCACCCCCTTGGGAACCTGGCCCGATATCAACACATGCCCGGACCTCCCCTACGAACAACTTACCGCCAACCACTACCTCTTCGACCTGGCATACAACCCGGAAAAAACCCGCTTCCTGGCATCGGGCAAAAAACAAGGCGCCCACACCCAAAATGGCCTGGAAATGCTCCACAACCAAGCCGAAGCCGCCTGGACCATCTGGACATCCTGTTTTAGTCGTACCATAGTCGTACCATAGTCGTACCATGTTCGAGCAAACACACAAAATTTAACATTTAAAGCATCAACAAATTTAGCCGGACTCTTCATCCTCTCCCCACAAAACCCGATGAATTTCTCCGGAAGGAAAAGAGGTTCCGGAAAATTTGATTACCTTCGCAAACGTTAGCCAAATTGTGTATGTAATCAGTGTCCGAACTATGGAAAAAAGATTATTATTAGGCGTGGAAGCAATCGCCCAGGGAGCCATTGACAGCGGATTATCCGGTGTATACGCCTACCCCGGCACCCCCTCCACAGAAATCACCGAGTATATCCAACTGTCAAAACAAGCGATCGACCGGAACATCCACCGGGAGTGGTCATCCAACGAAAAAACCGCCATGGAAACGGCATTAGGCATGTCGTACGCCGGAAAACGGGCATTAGTCTGCATGAAACATGTAGGCATGAACGTAGCGGCCGACTGCTTCATGAACGCCGCAGTAACAGGCGCCAACGGAGGATTGGTAATCGTAGCGGCCGACGACCCCTCCATGCACTCCTCCCAAAACGAACAGGACTCCCGCATGTACGGCAAATTCGCGCAAATCCCGGTATTAGAACCCTCCAGCCAACAAGAAGCATACGACATGACACGCTACGGATTCGCCCTGTCGGAAACAGTCGGCAGCCCCGTCATCCTGCGGATCACCACCCGCCTGGCGCACTCCCGCTCAGGGGTAAAAACCGGCGATGTGCTGCCGGAAAACAAACTAAAACTGCCGGAAAACCCGCAACAATTCATCCTATTACCCGGCATCGCCCGCAAACTATACAAACTGCTGTTAGCCAAACAAGCCGACTTCAAAGAAGCCTCCGCAAACTCCCCGTACAACGGGTACAAAGAAGGAAACGACAAATCACTCGGCATAATCGCCTGCGGCATCGGGTACAACTACGTCATGGAATGCTTCGGCGGCCATCCCCCCTACCCCGTATTAAAGATCAGCCAATACCCCCTGCCCCGCAAACAAATGAAACAGATCCTGGGCGAGTGTGAACGCATTCTCGTGGTAGAAGAAGGATACCCCATCATAGAAGAGTTACTGAAAGGCTACCCCGGCGACAAACGCATCACCGGCCGGTTAGACGGCACACTGCCCCGCGACGGAGAACTAAACCCCGATCTGCTGGCAAAAGCATTCGGTTTACCGGTAGAAGAAGGCGCCCCGGTACCCGACATTGTAGCGCCCCGCCCACCAGCCCTCTGCACAGGGTGCAGCCACCGGGATGTTTACAACGCCCTGAACGAAGTCATCCGCCTGTACAACACAGGACGGGTCTTTTCCGACATCGGTTGCTACACCCTCGGGGCCCTGCCCCCCTTCCGGGCCATCCACACCTGTGTAGACATGGGCGCCTCCATCACCATGGCGAAAGGCGCTTCGGACGCCGGGCTCTTCCCGGCCGTCGCCGTGATCGGAGACTCTACATTCACCCACTCCGGCATGACAGGCCTGTTGGACGCCGTGAACGAAAAAACACCCCTCACCATCATCATCTCAGACAACGAATCCACCTCCATGACCGGCGGGCAAGACTCTGCAGCGTTCGGGCGGATAGAGAACATTTGCGCAGGCATCGGCGTTGACCCCGCACACATCCGGGTGCTGAACCCCGTACCCAAAAACCACGAAGAACTGTGCCGGATCCTCCGCGAAGAGATCGAATACCGGGGAGTATCCGTGATCATCCCACGCCGGGTCTGCATCCAAAAAGCACGCCGGGACAAAAAAGCCTAAACCGTACCATTTTAAAAGCAACATGCCATGAACACCAATATGATTATAGCCGGCGTAGGAGGACAGGGGATCCTCTCCATCGCCGCCGCCTTAGGCTCCGCCGCCCTGACCAACGACCTTTACATGAAACAGGCCGAAACGCACGGCATGAGCCAGCGCGGAGGCGACGTACAGTCGTTTATGCGGATATCCGACCAACCCATCTTTTCGGATTTGATCGCCAAAGGAAAAGCAGACATCATTCTCTCCGTAGAACCGATGGAGGCGTTGCGCTACCTACCCTACCTCAAAAAAGGCGGCTATGTGGTAACCAGCTCCACCCCATTCGTGAACATCCCGGACTACCCCGAAACAGAAACGCTGATGCAGACATTAGAGGACCTGCCCCACCGCATCGTCATCGACGCCGACTCCGTTGCCAAAGAGGCAGCGGGCAACATCCGGGCCGGCAACTTTGTGATGCTGGGCGCCGCCTCCCCGTTCATCGAGATCCCTTTCGATTATCTGGAAGCGGGCGTACGGGACATTTTCGCCCGCAAGGGAGAGGCAGTCATTGAGATGAACCTGAAAGCCCTCCACGCCGGCCGGGCATTTGCCCTCGCCCGGAAGTAAAGGCAATTTAGAATTAATTCGATGAAAGTATTATCTTTGCGTGATTTTTAATGAAAAACAATATAAACGTATGAAAGGACTAAAAATCGTTGTTCTGGCCAAGCAAGTGCCCGATACCAGAAATGTCGGGAAAGATGCGATGAAAGCCGACGGAACCGTAAACAGGGCGGCTCTGCCCGCTATTTTTAACCCGGAAGATCTGAATGCCCTGGAACAGGCATTGCGACTAAAAGATACGATAGCAGGCACCACCGTGCACATCCTCACCATGGGCCCGGGACGGGCGGCGGAGATCATCCGCGAAGCGATGTTCCGGGGAGCGGACGGCGGTTACCTGCTGAGCGACCGGGCATTTGCCGGCTCGGATACGCTGGCGACCTCCTACGCGCTGACCTGCGCCCTGAAAAACCTCTCGCCCGACCTGATCATCTGCGGCCGTCAGGCGATTGACGGAGATACCGCACAGGTGGGCCCACAGGTGGCCGAAAAGTCCGGCCTGCCCCAGATCACCTATGCTGAAGAGATCCTGGCGTGCAACGAAAAAGGACTGAAGATCCGGCGCCGTTTGGAGCGGGGAAGCGAAGTGGTGGAAGGGCCGATCCCCTGCGTGGTAACGGTGAACGGCTCTGCCGCCCCCTGCCGCCCCCGCAACGCCCGGTTGGTGATGAAGTACAAACACGCCAAAGCAACCTCCGAAATGCAGGAGGCAGACGAAGACTATGTGACCATGGCCTCCCAACGCCCCTACCTGAAGATCACGGAGTGGAGCGTGAACGACATCCAAAGCAATCCGGAAGACCTCGGGTTGAGCGGTTCGCCCACCAAAGTGAAACACATCGAAAGCGTGGTATTCCAAGCCAAGGAAGCCAAAGTACTGGACACTTCCGACGCCGGGATCGAGGAGATGATGAAAGAATTGATTGCCAACCACACCATTGGTTGATAACACATAAAAACAGATTCGTATGAACAGTGTATTTGTATATTGCGAAATAGAAGAGGGTGTGGTGGCCGACGTCAGCCTGGAGTTGCTGACCAAAGGGCGCACACTGGCCGATAAATTGGGCGTAAAACTGGAAGCCGTCGTACTGGGTTCCGGGTTGGAGAAGATCGGCGAACAGATCTTTCCGTTCGGTGTGGACGTGTTGTGGACGGGCGACGACAAGCGGTTGTATCCCTACACCACCCTGCCGCACACCGCCATCCTGACCGGCCTTTTCAAGGAGGAGCAGCCCCAGATTGCCTTTATGGGCGCCACTAGCATCGGCCGCGACCTCGGCCCGCGGGTCTCTTCGGCGCTGCACAGCGGTTTGACCGCCGACTGCACCAGTTTGGAGATCGGTTCGTTTGAAGACCCGAAGACGAAACAGGTGTACGACAACCTGCTCTACCAGATCCGCCCTGCTTTCGGAGGGAACATTGTGGCTACGATCGTCAATCCGGTGTGCCGTCCGCAAATGGCTACCGTGCGGGAAGGGGTGATGAAGAAAGAGGTGTTCAACCCGAACCACAAAGGGGAGGTAAAGAAGATCAACGTGGCAAAATACCTCAACGAGGCCGATTTTGTCATCCGGGTAATTGAACGCCACATTGAAAAATCGAAAGTGAACCTCAAAGCGGCCCCTATCATTGTATCCGGCGGGTACGGCGTAGGCTCCAAAGAGAACTTCAAACTGCTGTTTGAGTTGGCGGAGGTGTTGGGCGGAGAGGTCGGCGCCTCCCGGGCGGCCGTAGACGCCGGTTTTACGGAACACGAGCGCCAGATCGGCCAGACCGGCACAACGGTGCGGCCGAAGCTGTACATCGCCTGCGGTATCTCCGGACAAATCCAGCACACGGCCGGCATGGAGGAGTCCTCCTTAGTCATCGCCATCAACAACGACGCCAATGCCCCCATCAACAAGTTTGCCGACTACGTGATTACCGGCGACCTGAATGTGGTGATCCCGAAAATGATCCAGTATTACAAAAAGAACAGTAAATAAGGAGAGATATGGCTAATTTTTACACAGACAACGAAGATATAAAATTTCATCTGGCGCACCCGCTGATGAAAAAGATCGTGGAGCTGAAAGAGCGCAACTACACCCAAAAGGAACAGTTCGAAGAGGCCCCGAAGGATTACGAGGACGCTTTTGACAATTATGACAAGGTGTTGGAAATCGTCGGGGAGATTTGCGGCGACGTAGTGGCTGAAAACGCCGAATCGGTGGACGAGGAGGGGCCGAAAGTGGTGGACGGGCACGTAGAATATGCCCGGGGCACCCAACAAAACCTGGACGTTATCAACCAGGCCGGCCTGAACGGCATCTCCCTGCCGAGGGAGTACAACGGGCTGAACTTCCCGATCACTCCCTTTATCATGGCAGCCGAGATTGTGGCTCGGGCAGACGCCGGATTGCAGAACATCTGGGGATTGCAGGATTGCGCCGAAACCATCAACGAATTTGCCAACGAGGAGCAGAAGGCGAAATACCTGCCCCGCGTATCAGCCGGGGAGACCTGCGCCATGGACCTGACCGAACCGGACGCCGGTTCCGACCTGCAAGCCGTACAGTTGAAGGCAACCTTTAACGAAAAAGAGAACCAATGGTACCTGAACGGGGTGAAGCGGTTCATCACCAATGGCGACGGGCACATCTCCCTCGTGTTGGCCCGCTCCGAAGAAGGCACACAAGACGCCCGCGGCCTCTCCATGTTTATTTACGACCGGAACAGCAACGCCGTCACAGTGCGCCGTATTGAGAACAAGTTGGGGATCAAAGGCTCGCCGACATGCGAGTTGGTGTTTAAGAACGCACCGGCCGAATTGGTGGGCGAACGCAAAATGGGGTTGATCAAGTATGTGATGTCCCTGATGAACGCCGCCCGGTTGGGGATTGGCGCCCAGTCCACCGGTATCGCCGAAGCGGCTTACCGGGAAGGGTTGAAGTATGCACAGGAACGGAAGCAGTTCGGCAAGCCGATCATCGAGTTCCCGGCGGTGTACGAGATGTTGTCCAACATGGAGGCGAAACTGCACGGGATGCGTTCCGTGCTGTACGAAACAGCCCGGTTTGTGGATATTTACAAGACCTATTACCACCTCTCGCACGAGCGGGCGCTGGAAAAAGAGGAGCGCAACGAGATGAAGGAGTACCAGCGGTTGGCCGATATTTTTACGCCGTTGCAGAAGTTGTTTGCCAGCGAGTATGCGAACGAGATTGCCTACGATTCGCTGCAAATCCACGGCGGTTCCGGCTACATGAAGGATTATCCCATTCAGCGCTATGTGCGGGATGCCCGGATCACCAACATTTACGAGGGGACGTCGCAGTTGCAGGTGGTAGCCGCCATCCGCGGGGTAACCACGGGGCAGTACGCCAAGTACATCCGCGAAGTGTACGAACAGGCACACATCGCTCCGGAGTACGAGCCGTTGCGTTACACGTTGAAGGAGATGACCGGTGAGTTGGAGGCCTGTACGCAGTTGGTGGCGGAAGCCGAGTGTCCCGAATACGTGGATTTCCACGCCCGCCGGTTGGTGGAGATCGCCGGGTACACCATCATCGGTTACCTGCTGTTGGCGGATGCGCAACGGGAAGCCCGCTTTGCCAAATCCGCCGGGATCTTTATCCAGTACGGACAGGCGAAAGTCGCCTCTTATGCCGCTTACATCCGGAACTTCAATCCCGATCAATTGGGGTTCTTCCAAAAATAGAAGCGAACATATCTGTAAAAAAAGCTGCGGTTTCCCGCAGCTTTTTTTTGTAAGGGCTTTGGATGGATTATTCCTTCCGTTTGATAGTGTGCTTGAATTTGAGTACGGCAACGTCGCTGTCAAGGATCACTTTTTCGTTGCGGATGAGGAGGATCTTATCTTCCACATCACTGAATTTCACTGTTTCCATCGTATTGGGTAGTTATGTTCTATTGGCCAATCATGGAAACCGAACGAGAAACAGAAGGGGGATATCACACGAAAAAGCCCAGGCGACGAAGGAGCCATAAGAATATGTATACGAACAGCAGGCAGGCGACGATGACGGCGCCGGAGGGGATGTTCAGAAGGGCGGAGAGGAAAAGGCCGGCTACGGAAACGAGTACACAGACCAACGGGGCGATCCGGAGCTGCCGTTTGAAATCCTTGCTGAAGAGAGAGGCGATAGCCTGGGGAATAGTTAGGTACGAGATGATCAGGATGATGCCGGCCAGTTTCATGCTGAGAACAATGGTCAGGGCGATCAGCAATGTCACCCCGATCTCCGGAACAGAAGCCGGAAAGGTGTGGGTGCGGGCGTACTCCCGGTCAAAAGCCATGTAGAACAGCGGACGGGAGAAGAGGGCGAAGAAGAGCAGCGTCACGCCCGCAAAACCGAGTATCACCCAAATCTGCGGGCGGGTTACCGTCAATACATTGCCAAACAGGTAGGTGATGAGATCCGGCGCATAGCCCGGCGTGAGGTAAATAAACAGGATGCCGATAGCCATCCCCGCCGACCAGAAAATACCGATGAGAGAGTCCTCCCGGATGCGTTGCCGGCGGGAGAGCCAATGGATCCCCAAAGCCGATGCCACCGAAAAGAGCGCCGCGCCGGCGAGGGGCGGAAAACCCAGGTACCAGGCAATTCCCAATCCCCCAAAAGAGGCGTGGGTAATCCCTCCGCTGATAAAGACCATCCGCCGGGCGACGATGTAAGTACCGACCACCCCGCATACAATCCCTACCAGAATGGTAGCAATCAAGGCATGCTGAAAAAAGGTATAGTGCAACAGTTCCGCCATAAGCAGTTCCTTAGGTATGTACCGTCTGTACACTCCGATCTATCCGGAGAGCAGTTTTACAATACGAACGGACGGCATCCCTGTCGTGGGAAACCAACAGAATGGTGTGTCGCCGGTTCAACTCTTTCAAAAGATCGTAAAACTCCTGCTCAAAACCGGCATCCACATAGGTGGTCGGTTCGTCCAATACCAACACGCGGGGGGAAGCGATCAGCGCCCGGCAAAGAAAAGCTCGTTGCGCCTGCCCGCCGGAGAGTTCGCCCACCGGCGCGCGGCGGTAACTTTCCAATCCGTATTGTTCCAACAAGGCGGCGGCCCGCTCCCGGTCGTCGCGTGTGTATCTTTTCCAAATCCCTTTCTCCGACAACAACCCGGAGAGTGCTACATCTTCCACCGTCAGCGGAAACTGTTTATCGAAAACGTTTTGTTGCGGCAGGTAACCGAACAGGTTGCGGAGCGGGACCGAAAAAGCAACCGTACCGCCCGACGGTTTCAACAAGCCCAGTATCACTTTCAGCAAGGTGGTTTTTCCTCCCCCGTTCGGGCCGGTAATCCCAATAAAATCGAACTCCTCCACGCGGAAATCTACGTTTTCCAATACCGGGTTTCCGTCGTAGCCGGCTGTGACTTGTTTCAATTCAAAGAGGGTCCCCACGGCTCAACGAAGATTTTCGGAGAGTATTCGAACGACGTGAAGCAACTCCGCTTTCAAATCCGGGGAAAGGGGATCGATCGATACGACCCGGA
This sequence comes from Odoribacter sp. UBA944, assembly GCA_002293375.1. Taxonomy (GTDB): domain Bacteria; phylum Bacteroidota; class Bacteroidia; order Bacteroidales; family Marinifilaceae; genus UBA944. The sequence goes on along the minus strand of DBDA01000021.1, from coordinate 37,093 downwards.
TGCCGGTCTCCCGAGCAATCGCCTCCGCGTTCTGCGTATCGAACTGGCTCTGTACAAAAACCAGGGGTATCTCTCTTTCCCGTACCCGGTCCACAACCTTTTTCAGGTGAACAGGAGAGGGCTCCTTTCCCTCTTCCTCGATGGAGAGTTGCTCCAGACCGTAAGCTCCGGCAAAATAGGTCAACGCCGGATGGTAAATGAGGAACATACGCTGCATTTTACCATCCAGCGCCGCCAACGCTAAAGAATCCACCTCGGCAAACTCCCGGCGCAGTTGTTCCAAATTGGCAGCGAAACGCTCCCGGTGTACGGGATAGTTTTTTCCCAACACCCGGCAAATCTCCTCGGCCATCAGTGCGGCATTCCGGGGGGAAAACCAGACGTGCGGGTCGGCAACGTGCCCGCAACTGCCGGGCAGCAACTTCAATCCGTCCGCCTGTCGGACCGTTTCGATCTCTTTCCCCTGCAATACCGGATAGAGTTGTGCTGTTTCAAAAGGGAGGTTTCCAATGGTAAAACAGATCCGGCTGTCGTGCAGTTTCTTCAATACGCCGGTTGTTAAATCGCACGTAGCCGGATTCATTCCCGGCGGCACCAATACATTGACCTCCAACAGCTCCCCGGCCAAACGCTCCACCAAGTATTTCTGCGGCAGAATGGTCACGGAAACCGTCTCTTTTTCCATACCCCGGCGACAACCAGCGTGCAGAAAAAAGAGCAGTAAGAGAATAGAAAATCTGCTATACCTCATCTATTTAAAATCATCTGTCTTCCGGATTATTCGATCTCTTTCAATAAAAGTTTCACGGTCTCCTCAATCTGTTTGTCCTCTCCGCGGATTTCGGAAGCCGGGTCGTTCTCTACCCGCACGTCCGGTTCCAGTTGGAGATTTTCCAGATAACGCCCTTGGTTGTCCTTCATGCCCACTTCGGGAATCCCAAACACCAACGAGGGATCCTGCTGGCTTTCCCACCAGACAGCCGTCATGGTGCCCGGAACCGGCATGCCGACTAATTTTCCGATCCCCAACTCTTTGTATACCCACGGGAAGCCGTGCGCATTGCTGTAATTGTCCTCTCCCATGATCACGGCGGAGGGTTTGGTCCACTGATTGAACGGATCCTGCCCGATGTACTGCCCACGGGGGACAAATTCGGCAAATTTTTTCCCGCTCAGCAGGATGGCCAGGTCTTCATGCAACCAGCCTCCCCCGTTGGAACGGGTATCCAGGATGATCGCTTCTTTGTTCCGGAACCGCCCGAAAATATCAGAGTAGATTTTCCGGAAGCTTTCGCTGTCCATGCCCCTGATGTGTACGTAGCCGATTTTCCCGCCGGACAGGCGATCTGTCAACTCCCGCTTCTCTTTTACCCATCTCTCGTACAGCAAGCTGTTCTGCACGCCCAAAGCAATTGGTTTTACGTATTCACTCCAGCGCTCTTTGGTCTGCGGATCGTACAACGACAGATAGACCCGTTTTCCGGCCTGCCCGGCCAGCAAGGGAAAATAATTCTCACCGGCCCGGATCGGTTCGTTGTTGATCTTTTCGATGATGACCCCGGCCTTGATCCTGGTTTTGGAAGCTGTCAGCGGCCCCTTTTCCAACACCTCCTTGATCAACAATCCATCCTCTTTGTGGGTGTCGTCGTAAAAAGCGCCCAATACCGCCGTCTGTCGGGCCGAATTCGGCGCACCGTACCGGGCCCCGGTGTGGGAAGCGTTCAACTCTCCCAATAACTCACCCAGTAAATCGGCGAAATCGTAGTTGTTGGTGATGTGGGGTAAAAAACGTGCGTACTCTTTTTTGTAGAAATCCCAGTCTACGCTGTGCAAGGTCGGATCATAAAATTTATCCGCCACCTGTTGCCAAGTATGATTGAAAATATACTCCCGCTCCTGCGGTTTTTTTAGTTCCATTTCGGCTCTGTATGAAACAGAGGTGGTTTTTCCACTGCCGACGTCGATCTTGGAGATCTGGCCGCCGGACAACAAGTAGAGGTTTTTTCCCTCTTTGTCCATCTCCAACGCCCCTCCCCCCTTGTTCAACTTGGCGAGTATTTTGGTGGAACCTTCTTTGAAGTCACGTACCCACAGGTCGAAACCGCTTTCAAAGCGGGCCAGATAATAGAGTTTGGAGGCATCTTTTGTCAGGACTGCGGCCCCCAGATTAGAGGAGTTAATGGTGAGTCGGGTGGTACGGTCCTCTATATTGACCAGGTCCATTTTCAACTCCGGCAATTTGCTCGCCTCTTTTTTCTTGTCGTCTTTTTTGTCCGCTTTCCCGGAGGAACCCTGTTTTTTTTCCAACTCTTTCTGCTCCTTGGCCAGGGCCGCCTCCTCTTTGTTCAGTCGGAATTCGTCCCACGCTTCCGGATCGAGGAAGAATGCGTAGACATCGTAGTAGGATCCCCAACTGCCGTGGCTGCGGAATCCGGCCCGGTCGGACGTCCAGATGATCGCTTTGCCGTCCATCATCCACCGGGGAGTCCGTTCGACATAGCCGCTGTTGGTCAGGTTGTGAATCTCCCCGCTTCCGTCGGCTTTCACCAAACCGACATCTTCGTTCTGCCAACCGCCTTTTTCAAAATAGCTGACCAGAAACCATTTACCGTCCGGCGACCACTCGTACCATTGGTCGCCGTCGGAGTAGGAGTAGTTGTATTTTCCTTCTAAAACCGTCCGGATCTTTTTGCTTTTCAGCTCGATTACTTTCAATTCTGTTCTGTTTTGCAGGAAGGCAATCTCTTTGCCGTCCGGAGAGAAGGCGGGTTGAAAGCAAGCGCTTTTTTCCGCGGTGATCTGCTCTTCTTTCAACTCTTTAGCGTATACGAACAGTTTATCAGTGCTGTCTGTCAGTTTGGTGGTGTAGATGTTCCAACCGCCGTTGCGTTCGGACGCATAGGCCAATGTTTTCCCGTCCGGAGAAAATTCCACGGAACGCTCCTGTTCCGGCGTATTGGTGATGCGCCGGGTGGTTTCGTATTCGACGGAGGTCACGAAAACGTCCCCGCGGTAGATAAACGCAATCTCCTTGTTGTTGGGCGAGAGCGCCATTTCCCGGGCCCCTCCGTTGGTGGTCAATTGCTGCACCTGCTGCTCGATCCGGTCGGAAACAACGGTTACTTCGACTTTTCGGGGCTGCTGCCCCTCCTGTACGGTGTAGATCTCCCCGTTAAAGGAGTAACAGAGTGTGCCGTCGGTTGCGATGGTCAGGAAACGAACCGGGTGTTTGGTGTGTTTGGTAATCTGCGTCACCGCTGTGGGGTTGCTCAACTCCAATTTGCAGATGTTGAAATCTCCGAAACGTTCGCTCAGGAAATAGAGGCTCTTTTCGTCGCCGGAGAATACCGGGTTCCGGTCTTCTACCTCTTTGGCCGTCAGGTTGGTAAAGTTTTTTGTTTTCAGGTCGTACAGCCAGATGTCGCGGGTGACGGAAGAGGTGTGGTGTTTCCGCCAGTTGTCTTCGTACCCTTTCCTGTCGTGGTATATGATGCGGTTTCCGGATTTGTCGAATTGGATGTCAAATGCCGAAACGGTCAGGAAGAGTTCCGGCCGGCCGCCTTGTACGCCTACGCTGTATATTTGTGCGCCCGAAGGGAAACGGGAGTAGTTGACGTCCGGCATATATCCGGCCCGGAACAGTACTGTTTTACCGTCCGGCGTAAAGGTTTCCGGGACCTCTCCCGCAGAGTTGTTTGTCAAGCGGAACGGCGCTCCGCCCTGTACGGGCAGGGTGTACACATCCAAACTCCCCTCCCGGTCGGAAGCGAACGCGAGGGTTTTACCGTCCGGCGCCCAGACCGGGTAGGCGTCGTATGCGGCGTGTGTTGTCAGTTGGACCGCCCGGCCTCCTTCGCGACCAACGGTGTAAATGTCCCCTTTGTAGGAAAAAGCGATGGTTTTACCGTCCGGGGAGATGACCGGATCCCGCATCCACAAGGCATGTTCCTGTGCCGTGGCGCACAGCGTCGCCGCCGCTACTGCAACCATTCCTAAAATTTTCAATAGATTCATCGTTTATTCAGGTTTAAATTACGTCATGTATTCCGAGTCTGTTAACCTTTCTCAAGGTTCGTAAAGGTATCTTTTTTTTTCTTTTTCAGCAACAGGATATTTTAAACAGACGCTTCGATTGGATTATCTTTTTTGTTTTGTTAGTTTTGTCTCCGCATCGGAGCACCTATTAAAAACAGAAAAGATTATGAAGTACGACCTGATTGTTATCGGAAGCGGGCCCGGCGGATATGTAGCCGCCATTCGCGCTTCGCAACTCGGCATGAACGTTGCCGTTGTGGAAAAAGCAGAACTGGGGGGGATCTGCCTGAATTGGGGTTGTATTCCCACCAAATCCCTCCTGAAATCCGCACAGGTATTGGAATACGCCCGTCACGCAGAGGAGTACGGCGTCAAACTTGCCGGCGCGGAAGCCGATTTCAGCGCGATCATCGCCCGGAGCCGGGGAGTTGCCGACAAGATGAGCAAAGGGATTCGATACCTCTTCAAAAAGAACAACATCTCCCTCATCGAAGGGCACGGCAAAGTAACTGCCGGCAAACAGGTGGAGGTGACTGCCGGTGATGGAACGAAGACGCAATACGAAGCGACGCATATTATTTTGGCCACCGGCGCCCGTTCCCGGCAGTTGCCCGCTATTCCGCAGGACGGCAAGCGGATCATCGGCTACCGGCAGGCGCTGACGCTGGAGCGGAAACCGGCCTCTATGCTGGTGGTGGGCTCCGGGGCTATCGGGTCGGAATTGGCCTGGTTCTATAATGCTGTGGGTACGCAGGTGACGCTGGTGGAGTTTATGCCCAATGTATTGCCGGTGGAGGACGAGGAGGTTTCCAAACAGATGGGGCGCTCTTTTAAAAAGGCGGGGATCGAGGTGTTGGTCAAATCTTCCGTAGAGAGCGTAGAAGAAGCGGACGATCTGTTGAAGGTCAACATCCGCAACAAAAAGGGGGAGATCGAGACACGGGAGGCGGAAATCGTCCTCTCCGCGGCAGGGATTATGCCCAACATCGAAAACATTGGTCTGGAGGAGGCCGGGATCGCCGTGGAGAACGGCCGGATCAAAGTGGATGCTTTTTACCGCACGAATGTGGCCGGGGTATACGCCATCGGCGACATTGTACACGGACAGGCGCTGGCGCACGTTGCTTCGGCGGAGGCTCTCTGCTGCGTGGAGAAGATGGCGGGCCTGGAGCCGGAACCGATCGATTACGGCAATATTCCAGGCTGTACTTATACGACCCCGGAAGTGGCCTCCGTTGGTCTGACCGAAGAGAAAGCCCTAGAAGCAGGATTTGAGTTGAAGGTCGGCAAATTTCCTTTCACTGCCTCCGGAAAAGCCAGTGCTGCCGGCGCTACGGACGGGTTTGTTAAACTGATCTTTGATGCCAAAGCCGGTACGCTGTTGGGCGCCCATTTGGTCGGGGCTAATGTGACGGAGATGATCGCCGAGTTGGTGTTGGCCCGGAAAGCAGGCGTAACTGGTCATGCCTTGATCAAAACCATACACCCGCACCCCACCATGAACGAAGCTGTTGTGGAAGCGGCGGCAGCAGCGTACGGGGAGGCAGTACACTTATAAAACCGAGAGCCGGGAGCAATGCAACTCCCGGCTCTCTCTATTCTTTGTATATCAAAACAGTGGCATAGGCCGACACGCCTTCTTCCCGGCCTTCGAATCCCAAGGTTTCGGTGGTGGTGGCTTTGACGGATAGGTCTCCGGGTTCCAAGCCCAGTATTGCCGACAGGCATTGTCGTATCTCCGGAATGTATGCTTTCAGTTTGGGGCGCTCCATAGAGATCACGCTGTCCACATTTCCGATCGCATACCCTTCTGCCTGCAGCAGGTCGGCTGTCTTCCGGAGCAGAATCTTGCTGTCGATCCCCTTGTACTCCCCGGAAGTGTCCGGGAAGTGGTAGCCGATGTCCCGGAGACCGGCCGCACCAAGCAATGCATCGCAAATGGCGTGGATGAGTACGTCCCCGTCGGAGTGCGCCACACTCCCTTTTTCGTGTTCGATCCGGATCCCTCCGATCCATAGTTCCAGCCCTTCTGCCAGCCGGTGTACATCAAATCCGATCCCTGTTCTGATTTTCATATCAACTGTGTGCGTTTTTTTATGGGTTACAAAATAGAAAACAAAAGTGTCAATATCAAGGTTGTCGGGTGGTTTTCTGAAAAAATGTGGCAGTTTTTTTCAGAAATCTATTAAAGTGCGTATATTTGTGGATTAGATTTATGTTCGTTTAAATCGGTCGGTTATCATAAAATGACAAAACTATACTCATGAGAAAACATCAGATCATTGCTTGGGGATTGTGTTGCATGTTGCTTTTTTCAGCCACGTCGTGCCAGAAAGTGAAGAGCCTGTTCGGAGGTGTGTTTGGAGGAGGCAAAAAATCTTCCACTACGGGCTGGGCTTACAACGACAAGAAGAACGGCGGGATTGAGTACAAAAAGGTGAAGGGGCAGAAAGCAGGGCCGGGACTTGTTTTTATTCCGGGAGGAACGTTTATTTTAGGACAGACCCAGGAAGATGTCATGAAGGATTGGAACAACATTCCCCGCAGGGTTAGCCTCTCTTCTTTCTATATTGACGAACACGAGGTATGCAATATTGACTGGTTGGAATACCTCGGTTACCTGAAACGGGTTTTTGTCAGTTTCCCGGAGGTTTACGAGAAGGCGTTACCGGATACCTTGGTTTGGCGTAACCAGATGGCTTACAACGAACCGTATGTTACCAACTACCTCCGCGACCCGAATTTTGCCGAATACCCCGTTGTCGGGGTCAGTTGGGAACAGGCAACCGAATATTGCATCTGGCGGACGGACCGGGTGAACGAACAGATCCTGATCGACAAAAATGTGTTGGCCCACGATCCGACGAATCAGGCCGACGAAAACAACTTCAATACGGAGGCATATTTGGCCGGGCAATATGCCGGAAGTGTTAAAAATAATTACAAGGGAATGGGTGGAGACAGGCGGCCTGTAAGAGCAGAGGATGGGATCCTCCTGCCGGCCTACCGCCTGCCTACGGAAGCAGAGTGGGAATACGCAGCCTTCGCACTGGTCGGGAATACCGAGGACGAACGGATCGGAAACTCCCGCATCTATCCTTGGGACGGTTCTTGGGTGCGGTACGCGGAAAAGAAGAATCGGGGACGCATGATGGCCAACTTTGCCAGAGGCGAAGGGGATTTCAGCGGTGTGGCCGGAGATCCGAACGACGGCTATATCTTTACCGCCCCGGTCATGTCTTTCTATCCCAACGATTACGGGCTGTATGATATGGCTGGGAATGTCAACGAATGGGTGGCCGATGTATACCGTCCGCTGTCGTTTCAGGACATAGCGGCGTACAATCCGTTTCGCGGAAACATGTTTACCACTCCGCTGCTGGACGAAGAGGGAAATTTAGCCCAGAAAGACAGCCTGGGACGTATGCGGAACCGGCTGCAAACCGATGCGGAATTGGCCACCCGCGAAAACTACCGGACAGCAGACAACCGGAACTTCAACGACGGTGACCTGCAATCCCGTATCTCCAATGATATCAATTGGCAGTCTACAGAGGGGGATGCCGGGACATCGGATATGTACTACCAGACCAAAGAGGAGACCACGACGCTGATCGATGACGAGTCCCGGGTGTACAAGGGCGGTTCGTTCAGAGACCGGGCTTACTGGCTCACTCCGAGCGCCAGAAGGTATCTGAACCAGAAAAAATCCACCAATGATATTGGGTTCCGGTGCGCCATGAGCCACATCGGGCCGGATCCGGGCAGAAAATAAAAAAGATAATGTTGGAATCGTGTAAATAGAGGTTACCTGCCGGGTGCCTCTATTTGTTTTTGAGAGCGTAAGATAGTAAGATCGGATGGATGTGATCAATTTGTATGAGCGGTATGTCAAGGGCCAGCGGGTAACGACGGATTCCCGCAGTGTTGCGCCCGGAGATGTGTTTTTCGCGTTAAAAGGGGAAAACTTTAATGGCAACCGCTTTGCAGAACAGGCGTTGAAGGATGGCGCCTCCTGTGCGGTGATCGACGAAGCTGCTTACCGTACGGACAACCGGATGATCTTGGTGGAGGATGTCCTGGGTTGTTTGCAGGAGACAGCGAGACTGCACCGCCAACGGTTGGGCATCCCCATCCTCGGCATTACGGGAACCAACGGAAAAACAACTACCAAAGAGTTGTGTCATGCTGTGCTCTCCCGCCGTTTCCGCACTGTGGCAACGGCCGGAAATTTCAACAACCACATCGGGGTGCCCCTGACGTTGCTCAATATGGATGAAGGGACAGAGTTCGGCATCGTGGAGATGGGGGCCAATCACCCGGAAGAGATCCGGTTTCTCTGCCGCATAGCCGATCCCAACTACGGACTGATCACCAACATCGGCCGGGCTCACTTGGAAGGGTTCGGGAGTTACGAACAGATCGTCCGCACCAAAAAAGAGTTGTACGATCATGTGGCAGCCCGGAAGGGACGGCTGTTTGTTTTTGCCGATGATCCGCTGTTGACGGAGCTGTCCGAAGGGATTGAACGGACGCTCTACGGACAAAAGGAGGGGGATGTCAAAGGAGAGATCAAACAAAGTGTTCCGTATTTCGTATGTTCCCTGAAAACAGGAAAGGGAGATCTCTATATCAAAACCAGGCTGACAGGCGGTTACAATTTCGCCAATGTCCTGGGAGCGGCGGCTGTGGGGCTTTTTTTCGGGATGGACCCGTTGGAGATCCGCGACGCTATTGAGGCGTACCAACCCTCCAACATGCGTTCCCAATTGGTCCGAACCGAACGGAATACGGTGATCCTGGACGCCTATAACGCCAACCCCGCCAGCATGCGGGCGGCATTGGAGAGTTTTGCGGAACTGAATGCTCCGCACAAAATGGTCATTCTGGGGGAGATGAAGGAGTTGGGTGCTGAAAGTGAAATCGCTCATTCTGAGATCGTTGCACTGCTATCCCAAAAAAAGTTCGACGAGGCGCTCTTGGTCGGGCATCCTTTTGAACATTGCCGCAATACCTGTACCTTTATACGTTATTTTGAGCATACGGAGGCCCTGACGGAGTATCTCAGCGCACACACGCCGGAGAACGCCTGCATTTTGGTGAAAGGATCCCGGGGGAACCGTCTGGAACAAATTATGAACTACTTATAACCGGAAATTGTGAACGAAAGAGTTGTTATCATCCCCACTTATAACGAAAAGGAGAATATCGAACAGATGATCCGCTACGTCGCCGGCCTGAAGCCCGGATTTGACCTGTTGATCGTCGAAGACAATTCACCCGACGGTACGGGAGAGATCGTCCGAGGGCTCCAGGCGGAATTTTCCCAATTGCACATGCTGGAACGGCCCGGGAAACAGGGGCTTGGAACGGCTTACATTGCCGGTTTCCGCTGGGCGCTGGAAAAGGGGTACCAATACATTTTTGAAATGGACGCCGACTTCTCCCACAACCCCGACGACCTGGTGCGGCTTTTTGAAAGGTGCCGGGAGGGCGCCGATGTGGTGATCGGTTCCCGGTACGTGACGGGGGTGAATGTGGTAAATTGGCCGATGGGCCGGGTGTTGATGTCCTATTTCGCCTCCAAATACGTTCGGATGATCACGGGTATGAAGGTGCACGATACAACGGCCGGGTTTGTCTGTTACCGGAGAGAGGTATTGGAAACCATCGACCTGGACCGGATCCGCTTCAAGGGGTACGCTTTTCAGATCGAAATGAAATTCTCGGCCCGGCAGCGCGGTTTCCGCATTGAGGAGGTGCCGATCATCTTTACAGACCGCACCCGGGGCACCTCCAAAATGAGCGGAGGGATCTTTACGGAGGCGATCTTCGGGGTCATCGCCATGAAACTGGGGAGTATCTTTACCCGGAAATACAAACAGTAGCGTGTAGTTAGTAACGTTTAGTTGTTGGGATGTTATGAGGACATGGATTAAAGGGGGAACGCTGATCAATGAAGGGAGGGTATTCCAAGCGGATGTATTGATTGAAAACGACCGGATCGAAGCGATCAAAGAGCGGTTCTCCCCAGAAGAGACAGCCGGGTGCCAGGTGGTTTCCGCTGCCGGGCGTTACGTGCTTCCGGGGGTGATTGACGACCAAGTGCATTTTCGGGAACCCGGGCTTACCCACAAGGGAGATATGGCGGAAGGGAGCCGGGCGGCGGCAGCCGGCGGGGTCACGTCGTTTATGGATATGCCGAACGTCAATCCACCGACTACTACCCGCCGGCTGTTGGAGGAGAAGCAGGAGATTGCAGCCCGGAATTCGCTGGTCAACTACTCGTTTTACTTAGGGGCAACCTCCGAAAACTTAGACGAAATAAAACGAGCCGACGCTGCTACGGTTTGCGGGATCAAGGTGTTTATGGGTTCCTCCACCGGGAACATGCTGGTGGACCAACTCCCCGTCCTGGAACGGATCTTTGCGGAGTCACCGTTGCTGATTGCCACTCATTCCGAAGACAATCCGACCATTGAAGCCAACCTGGCCCGTTTCAAGGAGCGCTACGGTGAAGATATCCCTCCCACCTGCCATCCGGAGATCCGGAGCCGCGAAGCGTGTTTGAAAAGTTCTTCCTTAGCCGTCTCCTTAGCGCGAAAATTCGGAAGCCGGCTGCACCTGTTACACCTAAGTACGGCAGAAGAGACCGGGTTGTTGGACGGCTCCTTCCGGCCGGAGAAAAGGATCACGGGGGAGGCGGTCGTACACCACTTGTGGTTTAACGACGAGGCGTACCGGGAGAAGGGGAATATGGTGAAATGGAACCCTGCCATCAAGCAGGAAACGGACAGAGCCGCGCTGTTGAAAGCGGTAAATGCCGGCATTATCGATGTGATCGCCACCGACCACGCCCCGCATACTTTTGAAGAGAAGAGCGGTGTATATACACGGGCGGCCAGCGGCGGGCCGATGGTGCAACACTCTCTGTGTGTTATGCTGGAACTGGCGGAAAGGGGCGAAACGACACCGGAGATTGTGGTGGAGCGGATGTGCCACACGCCGGCTGCGCTTTTCCGAATTCAAGAGCGGGGATTTCTGCGCCCAGGATACAAAGCCGATATCTGTATTGTTGAAAAGAATCCCTGGACGGTCGAAAAAGGGAACCTGTTGTACCGGTGCGGTTGGTCGCCCTTGGAAGGGGAGCGTTTAACCTACCGGGTGTATGCTACCTTTGTCAACGGGCGGAAAGTTTACGAAAACGGCGTGTTTGATGAAGGGTACCGGGGGGAGATGCTCCAATTCAAACCGTAAGCCACCACTCCGTAAAACAACTGACCCAAAAGAGCAGGAACAGGATATCTCCCCACAAGGCGTAACGCAGGGTGGCCAGGTAGTTGGTATACAGGTAAGTGAGCGGAAAGGCCAGCAGGTACATAAAATCGTGCGAGATCCCCGGTACCAGAAAGGGGGTAGCGCCGCAGAAAAAAAGCAGGGAGAGCAGGGAGAACACGCCTCTTCGCTGGCTGACAACAGATCCTCCGTAATTGGCTAACAAAGAGAAGAGGGAAAAAATCAGCAACAGCAGCAGAAAGCCGTACCGGATCATTTCACTGGTTCCGATCCCCATCACGTATTCGCCCGATACAAGAATCCCCCAGAACATCGGCCACATATCTTCCAGACGCTCTTCCCAAAAGTAATAAAAAACGACAAAGAATAACGGTGTAACGATGCCCAGTAAAAGGGCCAGAATGTCTTTTAAGGTAGAACGCCCCGAAAAAAGCATCACACAAAAAGCCCACAACAGCAACAGGGCGAATTTGGGAAAAAGAAGCACCGCCAAGATGATGCATAAGCCGAAGTTAAAAACAGGGGCGTTGGTTTTGTTGTTATTGATGGCCCCCTGCAGACTGAAAAAAGCCAGTATGGTGACCAAAACTGCCGCCAGCATCGAGTCAAATCCCCGGTTGATCAACAATCCGGCGGTCATCATCACATAGAGAAAGGAGGGAACGGGCGTGTTGTAGGGCAAGAGTTTGTACCGGGCATTGAGCAAAAAGAGCAGGCAAGCGGCCACTAAAACAGCTACCCCTCCCAACACGGTGTTCCAAACCAGCGGAAAGGTGTCTGGCAGATCTACGCTAAGTAAGCCTTGGGAATAGGGAGCGACATAGGGGAAAACAGGCCGGAAACAGTAGCCGGATACTACAATGGCTGCCAAGATAAAAGGCAACAGTAAAAGCGCGAATGCTTTCCTGGAACGCAAGAAACCGGTAAATATCATCTCTCTGTAAACTTCATCAAGTCCTGTCCGACGTCTTTTCTGAAATAATTACCCTGAAAACCAATCTGTGACACCCCCCGGTAAGCCTCTTCCAACGCCTCCCGGATGGTTTTTCCGTACGAACCGACGGCCATGACTCGCCCTCCGTTGGTTACGACCTTCTCCCCGATGCGCTTGGTCCCTGCCTGAAAAACAAGGCATTCTCCAGTGTTCCCGATCTGGATGGTATCGCCTTTGCGGTAATTTTCGGGATAGCCTCCAGCCACTAACATCACCGTCACACAAGAACGGGGATCCGTTTCGAAAGCGGCTTCGGAGAGTGTCCCGCGAGCCGTTGCTTCAAAAAGCCGCAACAGGTCGGAGGATATACGCGGCATGACGACCTCTGTCTCCGGATCCCCCATCCGGACGTTGTATTCGATCACTTTCGGCTCTCCCCCACAGTTCATCAATCCGAAAAAGAGGAAGCCTTTGTAGTCGATCCCGTCAGCCTTCAGGCCGTTTACCGTCGGGGCGATGATCCGCTCTTCTACTTTGTGGTTGAACGCTTCGTCCGCAAAGGGTACCGGCGATACGGCCCCCATGCCGCCTGTGTTCAGTCCGGTATCCCCCTCTCCGATCCGTTTGTAGTCCTTGGCCGACCCGAGCACTTTGTAATAGGTGCCGTCCGTCAACGCAAAAACGGATATTTCGATGCCGGAGAGGTACTCTTCTATGACCACCCGGCTGCTCGCTTTTCCGAATTTTCCGGCTAGCATCTCCTCTAATTCCCGCTCTGCCTCCTGCAGGGTGTCTAAGATCAGGACGCCTTTCCCGGCAGCCAATCCGTCCGCTTTCAGGACGTAGGGAGGGGTCAGGCCCCGCAGGAACGCTCTTCCTTCTTCGAGTTTCTCTGCCGTAATAGTCCGGTACGCAGCTGTCGGGATGTGGTGTCGGAGCATAAATTCCTTGGCGAAATCTTTGCTCCCTTCCAAACGGGCGCCAGATTTTCCCGGTCCGATGATCATCAGGTTAGCGAAACGGCCGTCCGCCTCCAGAAAATCCCGGATACCCCCCACTAACGGATCTTCCGGCCCAACCACCAACAATTCGATCCCTTCCTTGGCTATAAACTCCGCAATCCCAACAAAATCGTTTACGGCCAGGTCCGGGCTCCCGGCGATCTCCGCCGTTCCGGCATTGCCCGGTGCCACATACAGTTTTTCCAATTGATCGCTTTGCGCCATTTTCCAAGCCAGCGCATGCTCGCGCCCGCCGCTTCCCAACAACAATACCTTCATAGTTTCATTTATGTGGATTGATCTGCAAAAATAGAAAAATTAAGCTTAGTGTCTGTTGAAACGTCAGGATTTGCGGACATGATGTTTCATCTCTGCCGGTATCTCTAAAGACAACTCCATAAATCCCATATACGTTCCCTCCCGGTACCAGGGAGTTTGATAGATCAATTTTTTCACGCCGTTTTTCTCAACGGTGTAAGCATTGGTCCGGGGATCTTGTAACATACTGTCCAGCAAACTGCGCGCCGGCTCCGGATGACAATCCAGCACATTGGCACCGATCAATTGTTCCCTACCGGGTTTCAGAAAGATAGCACCCGATTTATCATTCATGTAGAGGATGGTCCCCTCCCGGTCACACACAGTCACCGCAAAATTCACTCCTTTGAAAAAATCGATCGTTTCCATTTTTGCCTGCTATTTCTTTTTTATTCCCGGAGCAACAAAACGGTTCCCTGTACGGTCTCAACAACCCCGGAGTCGTTGTTCTCTCCGGTCCAGACTGTATCGTCCAGAAAGATCGCCTTGGCCCGCCAGAGGTAAACGCCCTGTGGCATCCGCTCTCCGTTTATACTGGTACCGTCCCAGCCTCCGACAGGTTTGCCGTCCTGCAACTCCCGGGTCTCCCAGATTTTGTTCTGGTACTGGTCATATACCTCTAAATGGTATTCACTCAAACTCATCCCGATCCCGTTGAAGAGGCGATTCTTTTCATTTCGGCTGTGCGGTATGAAGGTGTTCGGGAAGAACAATCCCCGGAACAGCACTTTGTGCGCCAACCAGGCGGTATCCGGGCAACCGTACGAATTCCTGGCGACTAATCCCATGTTGTAAAGGCCGTTCTCGTTGTAGTCCATTTCCACGCTCTCCGAAGAGTAAAGCAGATGGCCGTCGGGGTATATCCAAAAGGATTCGGCCGCCTCTTCGGAACGGTTCAGGTACAATACTTTTTCCGGTCTCCCTTTTGTAACCTCTTTCTCGATGCCAGCCTTGGGGAGGGGATAAACGGAAACGTACCGCTCGTATCCGGAGGTACACCCCTTGTCCGTTTCCGCATGAACCTTCACCGTAAAGTCCTGTTTCCCGTAGGTATCGTTTACATACCGGTGCTCGCCCAGGGTACTCTGTCCGGACAGGTTTCCGAAATCCCACAACAGGGAAGCGTGCCCCGTAATAAGCACTTCCGGCTTATACAGGAAGGGAGAACAAGCAACCGTATCTATCGGGAGGATGGAGACGATCGGCTTGTTGTATACCTCCACCGCCCGCACGACGGAGGAGCGGCAAGCCGACATGTGAGCGGAAACCCCTGTCAACATTACGTTGAATTTACCGTACCCTGCGTAGCGATGCGTCAGGCTGTCCCGAACGCCCGTCCGGCCGTCGCCGAGATCCCAATCCACTTTTTTCAACACCTGATCCGATCGGTACGAGAAATGGAACTCCTCGTCTTCGCACAACGTTTTTTCTCCCAAAATAGTCAGTTCGGGCGGCGGATAGACCGTGATCCGGTCCGTAATGGTATCGAAGCCGCAACCGTTATCGATCCACAAACGCACCGGATAAATCCCTGCCCGATTGTAAATATGGCTGGCATTCCACAGGGAATCCCGGCTCCCGTCCCCGAAATCCCAATAGGTGTTCTCCACCAAGGTCAGAGTATCGGTGGAGTTGTTCCGGAAGTGCAACTCCTCTCCCACGCAGGCGTACGTTTTTTCTGGGGTAAAGTGGGCGGAGAGGGTCCGCGGCTTGATGATCAGGGAGTCGGTATGTGCGTCTGTTCCGCAGGGATTGATAGCCGTCAATGTGATGTAATATTTGGACGACTGTTCCTGGGTCGTAAATTCGTGTTCCGGGTTGCGGATGTCTCCGAAAAGCGTCCCGTCCCCCATGTCCCAACTGAAGACGCTCCGGTTACCGGTGGTGGTGTTCTGCACCTCGACCGGTACGGGCGAACACTCCCAGCGGTGCTGCAATACAAAGGAGGCTTTGGGGCGGGAGCCAACGTTTATCACGGTATCCCAGGTGCTTTGCGTACATTTATTCCCGACGGCAAAGGAGAGGGTAAAGGTAGTGTCCCAAGCCGGCGCGTCGTATATCCGGGGAGAGACAGGCAACAAGGTATTGCCGATTGTTCCGTCTCCGTAATCCCAGAGGAAGGAGAGGTAGTTGTGGTCGTCGGCATATACCGCCTCATCCACGGAGAGGGCCACCTGAAAGGGGGTACACCCCGTCAACGAGCTGATGTCAAAAAGGGCCGGAGGGGCCACATTTAGCACTTCGATCCGCCGGAGAGCAGCCGAGTCTATACAGCCGTGCACGGAAACCACCTCGGCGCGGATCTCCCGGAAACCGTAACCGGTGTAGGTATGCAGGGTATCGCCGGTATTCTCCCCGACACTCCCGTCCCCGAAGTCCCAGCGGAAGGTATTTTCCGGCTGATCGGTATCCAACAGCACCGCCGTGCGGATACACGGCAGCGTATCCACAACGAAGCCGGTCAGGGGCAGCGGGTGTACCGTGACCTTCGTCGTATCGGCATTGAGACAATTGTAGGGGTCGGCATAGTGGTAGACCACCGGGTAATCCCCCTCCGCAACCGCCGGAAATTTCCCGCCGGGAAGCGGATTGCCGGCATACGTCCAATAGCCTCCGGCCGGAGATTCTCCCGTCAGGGCCAACGGCTCGTGGTTCAGACACATCTGTTGCGTATCGCCTGCGCTGACCCGCGGCAGTGGGCGGAGGTATACCCCAAAAGAGTCGACGGCCAGGCAGGAGCCGTTCTGCAATTCGTATATCACCTGTGTTTCGCCTTCAAAGTAGGGAGAGAAATCCGGATTGAAATAGTAGCCATCCGGCCGGAGGAGCACCTTCCCGGCTGCCGACTTCCAACGGCCGGTATCCGGAGCTGCGATGAGCGGGAAAGGATCCGTCCGCACACAAACCGTCGTATCGTTCGGCAAAGTAACCGGAATAAATTCGTCTACCCGAATGGTGAAATTAGCCGTACCGGGCTGAGAGCAACTGTTCTTGTATTGTACCTGTACCACATATTCCCCGGCGGAAAAACGGATCTCAGGGTAAAAATCGGTCTGGCTGAAACTTGCGGAGGCGGGAGCCGGTACTACGCTCCATTCGGCGGACCACAGGGGGTCGTTGTTCTCCCGGACCGTTACGTGGTCGGCCGCCCGGAACCCGAACGGCTCGCAAACGCCGGAAATGTCCTGTATGTTGACCTCCGGAACGGCAAACGCCCGGATGGCCAAGGTGGTATCGTCTGTGCCGCAAAGGTTCCGAATGGCCAGGGTAACGTCGTAAAATCCGGTCTCGGAGAGCTTCAGTCCGGGCTCTTCCGCCGTCGCCCCGCCGCCCGTCAGTTGCCAGCCTCCTCCCGAAGCGGTCCGGGCAGCTACCGACCATTGATAGGTTAAGGAGTCCCCTTCCGACTTGTTATCCAGCCAGAGCGTATCGGAGAGGCAATGCGTTGTATCCGTTTCAAATACCGCCCGGAACTCCTCGTCCAAGACGTTGATGCGGCTTTCAAATTCCATCCAAGGGTCGGGGCCGGAGCCGCATTGCAATTGCGGAGTTGCCTCCAACGTCACGATATACTGGTTGTGTTGTGAAAAGGTAATGACCGGAAATTCCGTATCCTGCACCCCGCTCTGAAAAGAGACGCCGGTGGACGGGATCACGCTCCAATAGTAGTCCACATCATTGTTTTTCAGGTCTGTGTATTCAATGTACTCTTTTAGGTCAACGATCGCCCGGCCAGCACAAAGCGACTTCATCCGGCCCTCCAAACGGATGGCGGGAACACCTCGGACCGTGATTGGCCAACTCTTGGTTTTGTGGTTACAGGTGCCGTCAATAAAGAGGGTGACCGTATAGTCTCCGTAGCGGTCAAAACGGATGACAGGCGCCTGATCGTCCGCTACGGTCCCCTGTGTAAAGGCGTAGTAAGTATCCGTCCCGTCAGTTCCGCCAGTTCGCTGTACCTCCCAGCGCCACTCCAATCCCTGGCCGACGCTCAGGTTGCGAAAGAATACCTCGGTTCCTTCGCAAATGTCGGTGTTCCCCATCGGTTCGGCATCGACCACAATGGTGGTATCGTATACCTCAAAATCTTGCTGCGCATGTAAAAAATCCTCTTTACAATCCACGGAAGAGAGGGATGCCCGCACAATATACTCTCCTTTCTCTTTTAAGTCTATTTGCGGGTAGAGGTCGGTTGCATCCGTTCCGCCTGTATAGGTAGAACCGCCGGGCGGTGTGGCACCGACCGGTTTGATTTCCCACGCCACTTCTGGTGGGTTGTTGTACCAAACGTACGATACATACTCCGAAAGGTCCAGTACGCCCGGACAAATCCCCGTTATATCCTGCAATCGGACTTCCGGACTTTTCTGAGTTGTAACAACGACCGTTGAATCCAACGTTCCGCAATAACCTCGCACCTCTCCCCGCACCCGGTAGGTTCCCCAAGTATTAAATTTTACCCGCGCCAATGGCTTATCGGTGCCGTACTCTTCAAACACAAAATTCCCGGCAGGATCTTCCGGCACAACGCTCCATTGGTACAACAGGGCGTCATCTGGACCGGAAACCCCTTTCATGGAAAAATCCAGGTTATTCCCTTCGCACAAGGTTGTTTCCGATGCCGTCAAATTCAAGCTCATGGCGGAGTTCCGCACCTTGACGGTGCGCGTCTCTTCCTGCAACATGTCGGCAACCGGACAACCAACCCCGTTCAATTTAACGGTAAAGGTATAGGTGCCGGGGTCGTGGAATTGGATTACCGGATAGGTCGATGTGCCGTCGGTGCCACGGATATAGTCAAACCCCGTTGCCGGTGATACGCTCCACGCCGCCTCTACCGGATTGTTGTAGAAATGAGCGCTGAAGTAATCGCTAAAATCCAATATATCTTCCGGACAAACCACTCCTTTCGGCTCAAAAAAGGAGATTTTGGGCTCTTTCTTCACGTGTACGGAAATAGTAGTGTCCAATGAATTACAGTTATTAGAGAGAGTCAATCTGACACCGTAATCCCCGTATGTGTTGAATTGAACAAAAGGGCTGGTATCCGACGGTTTACTGCCGTTGACAAACGTTGTATTGGACGAGGGGGTGACACTCCACGCATGTTTCAGATCCTGCCCGGTAGAGGTGCTGGTAAAAGAGACCATGCTCCCTTCGCAAATATCGGTCACCGTTGACGACAAGGTCCGGACAATCTTGGGATCCCGCACCTGGAATGTCGCTGTGCGGGTCAATCCGCCGGCAGGGCATCCCACTGTTTTCAGCGTCACCGTCACGGTGTAATTTCCGGGAGTATTGAAATCCAGCACGGGGTACTCGGAGTTGGGGCCGGTGCCTACCGCATAGGAAAAGCCCGTGCCGGGGGTAATACTCCACTCCGGGACAGGGGTGTTCCCGTTCCAGGCGTAACGCACGCGAGACTGTAAATCCAATCGGGACGGGCAAATCGCCGTCGGAAGATACAATTGGAGCACCTCCGGATCTTTACGCACCGTAATAATGGTATCCTTCTGGTCGTTGGAGCAATCGTTTCCTACGTAAAGGGTAACCCGATAACGCCCGTAATCAGGAAAGGTGATTGCCGGATGTATGGTACCATTGCCAGGCGCAGCAGGCGCCTTCCCTCCATCCAACGGCACGACACCCCATCTGTACGGTTTCGGGGAATCCCCGGAACTCTTGTTGGTAAACTTCAAGGTTGTTCCTGCACAAATCGTATCGTTGAGAATCGTAAAATCCGCCTTCACCCGCTCCATTACCAGGATGGATTCCGTAGTCGTATCCGATGCGCAAGCGTAACTGTTATTGGTGGCTATCAATTTGATGTTGTAGGAACCCGGTTCCCCAAACTCTATATCCGGCTGAAACTCATTCGAGGTCGTTCCGTCGGAAAACACCCATTTATATTTGACCTGGGTCGGATTACAATCCTCTCCCATACCTCCGGATGTCAGGTTCCGAAGATGTGCCTTTTCAAAAGTGCATAATCGCCCACCGGCTAATTGGTCAAACGAAAATTGCGCTTTTAGCGGCTCGGCCACATACTCCTGATTCGTGGCTTCCCGCGAAAAACATGCATTTTGTGCCGTAACCTTAATTGTAAAATTATCTCCCGATGAACCCTGATGCCATGGATTGCAATAGGATCTGCTATACGTATGCGTCACCTTCCCGCCCGATGCTTTCAACTGCTCTACAGTATATGTTTGGATTGGCGTACCATCGTCGAAATCAATGGAGTACATTTCAGTAAAAGCCGCGTCTGCCATATTGACCGTATACGTGATTTCGCTGCCTAAGCATCGGGCATTGGGATCCACAATGGACAAATTGGAGGTTGGCCTGTTATAAGCCTTGAGCGAATAAGTTTTGCTAACAACAGAGCCTCCTTTTACCCGGCCCGAGAAAACTACCTGATACTCGGCCGCTCCGTTGTAGGTATGTGCAACTCCGCTTTTCAACGCTGCCACCGTCAAAGCCCCCTGACTGCTCCCATCTCCAAATACCACTGAAAAAGAGCCATCCTCAAAAGCAGTCAAATCCGCACTGCCGGGAACAGAGAAACGGGTGTCAAACACACTTCCGGACGATTGGCAAAACAGAAAATTGTTCTCCTCCTGCAATACCAACTTATCGGCCTGCGCAAATACGTCCTGCCCCTTCCCGAAAAACAGCAGGAAGAGCAACATAACCGGTAAACAGTGCCTTGCACCCATATCTCTTCTTTATACTGTAATCAATACCGGAACGTTCGCGTCCGTTTCCCTCGCGCCCCCCGACCGCCGGACCCCGCAGGGAGACGGTTGTCAAAACGCGCCACACACCGCTGTGGGGTGTGTTTGTAATACCAGTGCAGGGAGAGCGAGTGGCTGGTGTTTTTGTACATGGTCCCCTGGTGTGCAGGCACCTCGAAGGTATAGCCCAACTTCCACCCCTGCTCCGAACTGCGCATGATGTTTACGCCCAGACTGAGCAACAAGGTGCCGATACTCAACCCTTTGTACTGATCGCTCCGGAAGCCCAGACCGAACATACCGATGCGCTCCTCTTCCCACGCCACACCGAACTGTATGTTCTTCATCACTGACTGCATATCCATCATCAGGTAAGGTGAAAGGGTGGTTTGCAGTTCGTACCCAATCGGGAACGGATGTGTATACGAAAGATAGCCGGAATAACGCCGGTACAACAAATTTTCCTCCGAAGAGACGGAACCGTGTTCCGATAAAAAAGATTGGGTCGATTCGATGATGTGGTAGACCGAGAAACCGTATTCCAAACTGGAAACCCCTTTAAAGCCAGTATTGAAATCGGTCCGTCCGTATATCCCCGCGGCCATGTCGAACAGGGTCACATGGTCGGTGTAGAATTCAATCAGTTCCGGAGAGACCTGCAATACCAACCCGTAGTAGGGGTCGTACTGGTCGCCCAACCGCACCCGGTTCGGATCCAGGCTTTTCAGGTAGAGCATCGGTTGAATGCCGAATTGCAGTACCGTTGAGCGGGAAACCTTTATCCGGGTGGAGAGGGACAGTCCCAACGAGTTCGTCACGTACATCAACGATTTCTCCTGGTCCCGCTGGTAAAAGAGGGAGATCCCTCCCAATCCCAGCGATCGCTGTTCCCGGAACGGGTAGTCGGCCGATACGAAATAACTCCTGAAATCCAACGGTTTGCTCCAAAACGCCCGCCGCATTCCCACGTTCACGTTCATCAACCCCTCAAACCCGCTGTATCCGGGGTTGTTAAAGGATTTCCACATAAAAGGGTGCGGCAACTTTGAATCCTGCGCACTTCCTTTCTCAACAGACCCCAACCATCCAACCGCCGCCAATATCCCGTATATCCAAAACTTACCCATAACTCGTCTCATTTATTTCCGCAACAGCAACACAGCACCCTGTGTGGATTGCTCCTGCCCGGAGGGATTGTTCGATCCTGTCCAGACATCTTCGCTGAAAAAGACCGCCTTGGCCCGCCACATATAGACCCCCTGCGGAAGCGGTTCCCCGTTCGGATTGGTCCCGTCCCATCCCTCCACAGGCATACCGTCCACCAGCGCTTTACTTTCCCATATTCGGTTCCCGTACAGGTCAAAAAGTTCCAAATGGTACTCCTTCAATCCCATCCCGATCCCCCGAAAGTTGTTTACGGACCCGTTTTCGCTGTGCGGAATAAAGGTGTCCGGGAAGTAGAGCCCGCTTTTGTACGCAAGGTGTTCACTTACAGCGGTATCCCGGCAGCCGTACTCGTTCTCCACGAGCAGTGATACCGGGTATTGCCCTTTGCCGGTAAAGGCGTACTCTACATTTCCCATGGTCACTTCCACTTGTCCGTTGGGCATTGTCCACTCTGCGTGGGTTTCTCCCTGCGAATCGTTGACGAACAGCACCCGTTCCGGTCTCCCGTAGAAGATCTCTTTGGAAAAGGCCGCCACCGGCTGTGGGTAGAGGCGTATATGCCCTTTGTATTCCCCTTTGCACCCTTTTCCGGTCTCCGCATACGCTGTAATCAGGTAATCCGTCTCTACCTCTGTCTGGTTGTGATAGGTGTAAGAATTGTCCGCACTCAACCCTTCACCGGTCCCGTAGTCCCACTTGAAATAGATGCCGCTGCCGGTGATGCGGGGCACATAGAGGAAGGGCGGGCAAGCCATGGTGTCCAATGGTTCGATCCGCACATCCGGACCCGACCAGACCTCGACCTCTTTTTGGGCAAAGGCAGGACAACCTGCACTGGCGGCTGATTTCACCAGAACGGTTACGGCGTACCGGCCCGCATTTTCGTACACGTATTCAAAAGGCACCTGGCTGTAATGTACGGAGTCATCCCCCATGTCCCACTCTACCGAGCGCAACCGTTCGCTGCTCTCTACGGCAAAATCCAGCGGCAATCCTTCGCACCGGGAATCCCCTCCGGAGATCTTGATCTCCGGAAGCGCAAAAACGGTAATGGAATCGCTCTTTACCGAAAAACCGCAACCGTTGTCCAGGAAGAGCCGGACGGGGTAGACTCCCGGGCGGGTGTAGGTGTGGGACGCATCCCACCCCGTGTCCAAGTTGCCGTCGCCAAAATCCCAGTAATAATCCACAAATCCGACAGCATTTCCAGTGGCGCGGTCGGTGGAGTAGTTGTCAAAGCGAACCTCTTGCCGGGCGCAAACACGCCGGTTGTCCATGCTAAAGAGGGGACGGATGGTATTGGGGCGGATCAGCAACTCTTTGCTGACTGTGTCCCGCGAACATTCGTTTTGCACAAAGAGTGTTACGGTATATTCCTCTGCCGTTTCTTCCGCATAATAGGTATGGTCCGGATCCCGGTCCGTCGTACTTGTTCCGTCCCCGAAATCCCAGTAATATTCGTTAGCCGTTCCCGTACTCCGGTTGACGAAAGGCACCTCTACCGGCGAACACTCATAGCGGTTCATCATTACAAAAGAGGCTTGGGGGCGAGAGCCAACCCGGATCTCTTTGGTTACCCGATTGGTGTCACACCGGTTGAATACGGAAAATTCAATCCGATAGGTTGTGTCCTCGACCGTCGAAAGGTACCGGAGCGGACCCGGCTGCAAATCGTCGGAGGTTTGCCCATTCCCGTACCGCCAGGAAAAGAGGAGCGTGGTGTCGGTGTACAGGCCGGCATCTACTGCCACGTTTACATCCAGCGGGCCGCAGCCGTCGTCTTTGTCCAACAGGAAGTGAGCAGTCGGAGGCAGGGCGGTGATGGCTACCTGAACCGGTTCCGAAGTGTCCCGGCATCCGAAAACCGAGATCGCTTCCGCCTGTACGTAGACCAGGTCCGGATTTTTATACAGGTACGTCGCCGGAGCATCCACCGTTGTCTCTTTTGAGCTTCCGTCCCCGAAATCCCAGACAAAACGATGTCCAAAGCCCAATTCGGCCGGAATGAACTGAGCCGATTGACCAAAGCAGAAGTTCGAGCCAATGGTAAAAGAGGGGGCCGGCAAGGCGTGAACGGTCATACCGATCGAATCCGAAACCGCACAACCTGTCACCGGATCGCTGTATCTGTAAAGCAAGATGAACTCCCCTTCTCCGCTCAACTCCGGTCGGAAGGTCTTTCCATCCGAAATACCGGCACCGTTCCACACCCCGCCCGGATTCAACGATGGGGTCAGGTCCGTTTCCCGATCATTCGGGCACATCTCCCGGTCTCCTCCCAACACCAGTTCGGGCAATTTGTGTACGGAAACCTCCAGAGTGTCGTGAGCCGTACAACTGAGGGTTCCTTTGGTGTAGACCAATGTGTACGTTGCCGCCGCATCAATAGAGGGATCAAACCGGTACTCTCCTTCGGAAACCTCCCGGACGACACTCCCGGCCAGGGTGTGCCACTCTCCTCCGGAAGGCGCCGCTACCAACAGGAAAGGGGCGGTCAGGGCGCATACCGCCGTATCGTTCATGGTCAAAACCGGTTCGAACCGGTCGACCGTAACGGTATACACAACTGACACGGTATCCGTACAACTGTTTTTGAACACCCCTTTCACTTCGTAGTTCTTCCCCCCTTCAAAAGAGAGGTCGGGACGGTCGCTGTTTTCGTCCGCGCCGTTTTCCCAGATATACCCTTCGGGGCTGATCGTCCATTTCCGGTAGGTGATGGCATCCCCGTTCTCCCGGATGTAGCCGATGTGCCGGACGCCTTCAAACAGGTAATCGGTTTCGCAGACATCCCGGATCAGGCTATTCTGCAAACGTTCCACCTCCGGTTTTCCATAGGCCCGGACACGGTAATGGGTAGTGTCTTCGCCACACCGGTTCTCTGCTGTCAGGATGGCTGTATACTCTTGTACATCGATCAACTCAACAACCGTAGATGCCTGAGAAAGATCCCCGCTCCAACCCGACGCCGGAGTGATCTCCCACCGACAGGCCAAAGAATCCCCCGCAGAGGTGTTTGTGAGGGTGAGCGCAAAGCGATCGTCCACACAGCCAGAAAGCGCGGAAAGGGTGGCCGAAGCCTCTATCTGCGAAGAGAGTACATTGACTGTCAGCGGAAGTGTTGTCCGGACTCCTCCGAATGTTGTTTCCGACTCCAGGGATACCGTGTAAACGCCCGGAGCGTCAAACCGGATCTTCGGATACATGTCCGTTTCCGTTCCGGACGTAAAGGTATAGCCGGCAGCAGGCGTGATCCGCCATTGGCAGCGGATATCGTCGTTTCCGGCCGAGTCGCAGGTCATGTATGAAGCAAGGTCGAGCTCCGTAGCTCCCTCCGTACAGAAGTTGTGGACGCTGCGGGAAAATGTAAAGGCGGGAATACCGTGTACCACGATGGGAAATTCGATGGGACCGCAATGGGAACAAGGCCCTTCTAGATTGACGCTGACGGTGTAGTTCCCCCAGCGGGTAAAACGGATCTCCGGGGAGGTGGCTTTGGCATCAAAACTGTCAAAACCTCCGGAACCGGAAGCCGGGGTCACCGACCAACTGTATGATAGGGATTCGCCGACGGTGGTATTGGAAAAGCGCAACACGCTGTCCTCCCCCACTTCGGTACGCTCCGGTACAATGTTTACTGTGATGGAAGAGTCTACCACTGTTAATACTTGCTCCGCTTCCCAGGAACTTACGGCACATCCGGCCTTGTCTACCTCCACCCTGATCTGATAGCTCCCCTTTTTGGCAAAAGCGATCCGGGGCATTGTATCGGCGGGTGTAGAACCTATAAATTTGTATCCGTCCACCACATCCGGCGTAATGGTCCAGGTGGCCGCCCGGGGGTTGCTGTTCCAGACGTAGGTGACAAAATCTTTGAAGTCCAATGTGTCCGGACAGATCGGGCTCAGCTCACTCAGGGTAACGGAAGGGGCTTTTTTTACCAGTATCGCTATCTCCGTGGAATCCTGGCTACACTCCGCAACAAAGACCGCTCGGATCCTGTATTTTCCGTATTTGTTAAAAGAGAACTCCGTCCGGGTAGCGTCAAGGATGCTGTAACTGCAATCAGTGTTAGAAGCCGGCAGCCCCTCTTCCATTAACACTCGCCAAACCGGTGCCTGCAGGTTGGTACCGGTGGAGCTGTTGGTAACGGTCAGCGTCTCTGTTTCGCACAGTTCCGTCCTGTCGGGCAAGAGCTGCATGTTGATCTCCGGATCGTAAATGAGCAGCGTATCTTCCACCGAAGCCGGCGTTCCGCACCCCACTCCGCTTAATGTCGCTTTCACCACATACTCGCCGTGGTTGATAAACCGGATGTACGGGATGGTGTCGTGTGCGTCGCTTCCCTCCGCCCACTCCCAGTCCGTACCTTCGTTTCCGCCTTCAACGGTCCAGGTCGGCTGTTCCGGCTGATCGGGAAAGACCCATTCGTACTCGATCCCGACCGAATCGATGCTCAATGTGTTTCCCGGACAGAAATCCGGTAGTGTGCCAAAACTGCTGATCCGCGAATTCGCCTTTACATACAGGGTGTCTATCCGAATATTTTTCGAACAATTATTAGCCGCCTCCAGCACGATCAGGTAACTCCCCGGCCCAAACGTCACCCGTATATCCGTGGAACTTGTGTCACCAACCAAGTAACTAAAATCCTCTGCCTCGCCCTTGTCTTCCGTTATGTTGTAGATCGCCCAATCATATTTTAGCGGATCTGCATGCTTCGACTTATTCTTGATCCAAACCGGACCAGCGCACAGGGTATCGGAACCGTTGGCAAAACTACCGTCGTATTCAAAGTCCGCCTGCACACTGTCCCTGACAACAATGCTTACGGTTTTGACATCTCCGTCCCCGCAATTGGTCGGAGGGGCCTCCAATGTGATGTTGTACGTTCCGGCTTTGTCGTAAATCCACGAAAATACCCGCAGGCTAGTCTGTATGATCGTATCCCCGGCCCCCCCCCGCTTGCCGTTCTGGAACATCCAGGTGTAGGTGACGTCATCCGTAATCTCCCGGCAATCGAAATCCATTTCCGGCTCCGTCTCGTTCCGGAGAGAAAACGGATGCCCCACACAAGCGGTAATGGTTGGCTTATCCCACCCATATTCATCCAGAAAAGAGAACTTTGCTTCCGGCTTTTTGTATACATAAAATCCTTGAACAGTCTGTGTTTTGGTCACTCCGCAAGCATTCGTAGCCGTTATTGTAATCACATACCCTTCACTTCCGAATCCCGCTTCGCAGTGCGATTGAGAAAAAGAGTAGGACATGTTCCCCCCCCTGGCTTCAATTTCCCCTCGTCCGTAGGTCTGATCAGGTCCATCGTCACCAAAATGGAGTGTATATGTGGTCTCGGAAGAGTTGTTCTCATATCCCCCTATACTGAAATTCGCCTCTGACTCTCCCAGACAGGAACTCGGATCCATCCCCGCAGTACCTGCAGTCAATGCCGGCGCAGGAGGTTCGTTGATCACCTCTTGGGTTACCGTCACGATTTGGCTATCGGAAACCCGTTCCCCGGACACCTGAAGTACATAAACTCCCAGTTCGCTACGTGTGGGTGAATAGTTGTGTGAAATCGCTTGAATCTCTGCGAATGTCAATCCGGTCTGCTTCGTTCCATCTCCCCAATCCACAGTAAACGAACCATCTTTGTATCCGGAGTAATTCGACACCTGCAGATTGACCGGAAAATTGATTTGACCCGGGCAACTCTTAAAATTACCCGTCAGCACCAATCCGGACTGTCCCCACAAAACTCCGGCTTGCAACACCAAGAAAAGAGATAAACCGTATTTCCGGAACACCTTACTCACATCTTCGCAAATTACATAGCTTACAAAGCTATACTATTTTTAGAATTAAACCAAGTGGTTTTTCCTAAAAAGCTGTTTTTAAGCCTCTAAAAGGTATTCTCCTTAGGTGAATAAGTCGCTTTTTCACGCTGCTGAGAAGAATTTATTCCCGGAAAAAGTTTTTAATTCCGTTTTTTGCAGCATTCAAAAAAAGCACTATCTTTGCAACGCTTTACAAAAAATTCCTCAGTAGCTCAGTTGGTTAGAGCGGCGGACTGTTAATCCGTAGGTCGTAGGTTCAAGTCCTACCTGAGGAGCAAAGAAATTTGTCCATTTATTCCTTAGTAGCTCAGTTGGTTAGAGCACCTGACTGTTAATCAGGGGGTCCCAGGTTCAAGTCCTGGCTGAGGAGCCACAGAGAACCAAGCACTTGCAATAATAAATGCAGGTGCTTTTTCTTTTGGTGGCAACAAAGTGAGTAACAAAAGTAAAAAGCCAATTTCACCGGTCAAATTATTTTTATCTATGAAAAAATAGGTAAAATTTGTATTTTTCCATAGATAAAAGTATATTTGTCCCAAAATATACATGCAATGAAACGGAAAATTTATGATGAGTTAGTCCAATGGAAAAATAAGTCCGGGAGGATGCCGCTCATCGTTAACGGTGCGCGCCAGGTGGGCAAAAGCTATATTCTGCAAGCATTTGGCCGGCATGAATTCGACAACTGCATTATTGTCAATCTTGAAACAGACAAAGCCTTAGCAGAGAAATTTGAGGAAAACATTACACCTGCCCCCATTATCCAATATTTGGAGTCAGCACACTCGCAACGGATTATTCCGGGAAAAACATTGATCATTTTAGATGAGATCCAGACGAGTGAAAGGGCCTTGACTTCGTTGAAATATTTTTGCGAACAAGCGCCCGAATACCATGTTGTAGCCGCGGGTTCTTTGCTGGGAGTGGCCATCAACCGGAAAAAATACTCCTTTCCGGTAGGCAAGGTTGACGAACTCACGCTCTTCCCTATGGATTTTGAAGAATTTTTATGGGCATCGGACAAAGCGCATCTCGCCGGATTAATTCGTCAGCATTTCGACTCCAACGAGCCTTTAGACGTGCATTCAATAGCCATTACGCTTTATAACCAATACTTGCTGGTGGGCGGCATGCCCGCTGCTGTAAAAGCGTTTTTCAACACCAACAGCTTCGTAGCGACGGCAGACATCCAAAACAGGATTCTTAAAGAATACATTGCCGATATGGCCAAATATGCCGAGCCTGCCGTAAGCATAAAAATACGGGCATGCTATGAATCCATCCCTGCCCAACTGGCCAAAGAGAATCATAAATTTCAATACAGTGTTGTACAAAAAGGCGGGAGTGCTACTATTTTCGGCGAATCCATCGAATGGCTTAAATACGCAGGCGTGGTACTTAAATGCCAAAAAATAGCCCGCGGTATTATGCCGATCAAAGTGCATGTTGACCTGAGCGATTTCAAGCTGTACATGGCAGACGTGGGAATGCTGACTATGCAGTCGGGCATAGCGGCGCAGGCCATATTGTCTCCGCTGGAAACCGACGGCACTTTCATTGGCGCCATTGCTGAAAACTATGTGGCACAAGCGCTCTCTGCCAACCTGACACCTTTATTTTACTGGAAAAACGATAACACCGCCGAGATGGACTTTGTGATTCAAAAAGGCATGGATGTTATTCCGGTTGAAGTGAAAGCAGGCGTACGGGTGCGCTCTAAAAGTTTAGGCATTTTTATGGAGAAATACAAGTGTCCTTATGCTATCCGCATATCCAAAAAGAACTTCGGATTGGAAAACGGCGTAAAATCCGTGCCGCTGTACGCGGTGTTTTGTATTTAGAAAACATAAAGGGCTAAATCATTGATTGCTATTATGTTTTACATTTCCCCTTGAAAAACACGAAAATAATTATATCTTTGTAAGAATTTAAAAACACTTTTGATGTTCAAAATAACTTAGAATGAGGGAATATGAGCAAACGCATAAATCACATAATATCAGAACTTATAGACCAATATTTGATTGACGATCATCTTCGTCCTTGGATTATCGGCTTCAGTGGTGGTAAAGATTCTACAGTACTTTTACAGTTAGTTTGGCACGCAATCCGACAAGTTCCTGATGAGGAACGAAAACGAGAAATTTATGTTGTTTGTAATGATACACTTGTAGAAAACCCTGTTATTCAGAATTATGTTGAAGGAATTTTAGTGAAAATTGAGCAAGCTGCTGTAGAACAAAATTTACCGATAAAAGTACAAAAAACTATTCCCCGATTAGAAGATAGTTTTTGGGTAAATGTGGTCGGGCGTGGCTATCCTGTACCAAATAACACATTCCGTTGGTGCACGGAAAGAATGAAAATAAAACCAACTTCTCGTTTTATTTTGGAACAAGTTGCCGAAAACGGAGAGGCTATAATTTTAGTTGGAACCCGCAGAAGTGAAAGTGTAACTCGTGCAAATTCAATAAAAAAACACGAAATTCGAGGGAAACGACTAACAAAACACCCACACCATGCAAGCACTTTTGTGTATTCTCCAATTAAAGAGTTGATGTTAGAAGAAGTTTGGTACATTATCAATAAAATGACTTCGCCTTGGGGAGCTGACAACTCGCAACTTTTTCAAATTTACTTTGATGCAAGCGCAGACGACTACGAA
This sequence comes from Odoribacter sp. UBA944, assembly GCA_002293375.1. GTDB lineage: Bacteria > Bacteroidota > Bacteroidia > Bacteroidales > Marinifilaceae > UBA944. The sequence continues at coordinate 7,103 of DBDA01000021.1, read as the reverse complement.
TGTCCGACAATGGTAACAGACAAATCTCATGGGGCTTGTGGACAAAGTCGTTTCGGTTGTTGGACTTGCACGGTTGTGAAAGAAGATAAGTCAATGACTGCACAAGTAAAAAACGGAATGGAGTGGTTGAAAATATTACTTGATTTGCGAAACAGTATGTTTGAGAATCGAAATATCTCTGAAAACCGAGAAACGACTCGCAGAAACGGACAATATGCGGTAACAGAAGATGGTCATAATCAGGGGAATTACACGATTGATTACCGAGCAAAACTTTTGCGACAAATTCTTACCGCACAAAAAGAAATGCAAAAAATTAATCCAAAAATTGAATTGATCACAAATCAAGAACTCATCGCTATTCAGGTGATTTGGCACAGAGATTTGTATTTCACCTACAAAATATCAGAAATTTACAACAATATTTACAATAAAGAATTAGATATGAAAAATATTGACGACCGGCTCGAAAAAGAAATTGATTTACTGAAATCAGTTTGTAGCGAAAATCCGTCTGATTACGATTTAATTCAAGAACTTTTGACTTTGCAAAAGCATAAAGCGTTAATGAATCGCAAAAAAGGTTTGAAAGACGATATGGAAAGAGTAATTGAAAAATATCTTCAGAAGGAGACTGTATAATGTATATCAAAGAAATAGAACTCGATAATTTCCGAATTTACAAAGGCAGGAACCGAATTTCCTTATTGCCGACTGACGATAAAAACATTATTGTTATTAGCGGACAAAACGGTTTTGGAAAAACCACTTTTCTAATGTCGCTTGTTTGGTGCTTGTACGGAAAGCAAATGGAACAAGTTGATGAACTTTATAATAAGGAAATCAAAGACAAAGGAAATTACACTAAGTATATAGAAGAATGTCTTAACCGAAAAGCCCGTGAAAATGGCGAAAGTGAATTTTCAGTTTCGATAACTTTTACTGATGTGAAAATTCCAGAAATCACTTGTAAAGAAGTAGCCATAAAACGAACTTACAATGTTTTATCTTCTAATTCAGATAAAGTAGAAGTTTTGATTGACGGTTATCAAAATGAATTGATTGAAGATTTAACAAAAGACAATCAAAAAGGCGAGGAAGTTTTCATCCGTGATTTTATTTTGCCGATTGCCATTGCAAAATTTTTCTTTTTCGATGCAGAAAAAATTGTATCGCTCGCAGAAATTAATCTTAACGAGCAGCGCAGACAGTTAAGTCGCGCCTATTCTGAAGTTTTAGGTATTCAGAAATATGAGGATTTAAAAACAACGCTTGAAGACAAGCAAGATGAATACAGAAGAAAATCAGCAAAACCAGAAGAAATAAAAGAGCTCAATCAGCTGAAAACTGATATTGAAAATAAGCAAATTGAATTAGAAACTGCTGAAACTTTTATTAACACTTTAACCCAGAATAAAAATCTAAAAGAAAAAGAAGTTGCTGATATTCAAATAAAACTAATTCGTGAAGGCGATAAAATGTCGTTAGAAGAATTACAAAAATTCAAAGAAACCCAATCTACATTAGAATTGCAAAAATCAGAAACGCAAGAGCAATTAAAAGAATTGTTTGATTTAATTCCATTTGCTTTGGCCGGAGAGAATCTACTCAATGTATCGGAACAACTTGAAAAAGAGCGTAAATTGTCAGAACAAAAATTCAAACAAGACGATGTAAGTGAAAAGACTAATAAAATCAAACAAGAAATTGAAAATGAAAAAAGAAAACTTGATTTTGCAGTCGATGTAAAAACAGAAGAATTTTTCAAAAAACAAATTATTTTACTTGTAAAAAAATATTTCTTCTCTGACACAGAAGAGGTTGATGAAAACTTGCAAATTTTGCACGATTTCTCAGACACACAAGTGCGAGAATTTAATCAACTTATTAGTACAATAAAAAATAGTTTCAAAAATTCCTTTTCCCGCTTAAATACAGAATATTCGTCAATCAAAAACCAATTAGATTCAATAACTCGGAAAATTCGAGAGGCTGAAAAATCGTCAGACAATGATTACATAGCAAGTTTGAGGACTAAAAAAGAAGCTCTTGACAATGAAATTGCCGAAATCAATGACAAAATTGCAAAACAAAATCAAGATATTGGCGAGTTTGGAAATCAAATAAAAGCATTCAAACAAAAACAAGAAATCTTGCGTAAAAAGATTGATGACTCAACGCAATATTCTGAAAAAGAACAGAAAACAAAACAATTAATCAGCAAGTTGCAAAATTTTATAACCCAATTCAAAGAGCAAAAGAAAGAATCTCTGCAAGAGAAAATGTTAAATTCTCTCACAGCACTTTTGCACAAAAAAGACTTTATCAAAAAAGTAGTTGTTGATATTAGTTTTGCGAGCGATGATATTGATATTGTTTTATATAATCAAAGCAATCATATTATTGACAAAAGTTCGTTGTCGATGGGCGAAAGGCAAATGTATGCTTCAGCGTTGCTAAGTTCACTCGTTGAGGAATCTGAAATTGAATTTCCTGTATTTATTGATAGTCCAATGCAGAAATTTGACGAAAAGCATGCTGAAAATATTATCCAAAACTTCTATCCGAATGTATCAAAACAAGTAGTGATTTTTCCCTTGATAAATAAAGAACTGAACGAAAAAGAATATGCCTTACTGCAGCCGAATGTTTGCAAAGCGTTTTTGATAAAAAACACTACTACAGATAGTTCGGAGTTTCTGGAAACAATGCCCGATAATTTTTTAAATACTTATAATCAGATTTACAATGCAAATTAATATAAAAACTTCAGAAAAAAGTCAGGAAATTATTCGTCGTCTTACGCCCAAATTGGCAGACCGTACGCCTGAGAATGTAATTGCTCGAATTGCGTTGGGTTTTTCATTGCAAAAAGAAAAGAAGTTTTCAAGCAATGATTTTTCTGTTTATGACTCTAAAGGTAAAGAGTACAAAGAACATATTTTATTCGATACAAAACATAAAGAATTTTATATTGCATTGATTTGTCAGTACTATGGAATTTATCGAACAGACGAAAATATTCAAAAGTATGTAAAACTACATATTGACCACGGATTAGAACTTTTGGACAATATTTTTAACGCAAGTGATTATACATTTTTTGACTTTTTAAATGAATATATTGAAAAAGGAACAGTTCATTTAATAGATTTGAATGTTTCACTTGGACATGTCAAAAATAATCAACAACACATTGATAAATCATATTTTTCAGGTTTAATAAAATTAGAAGTTGGAAAAATTATTGATACAGATGAGCCAATTTATTTTTCAATCAACGACATTCAAAAATATGATAATGCACACATTGCTGTCGCAGGCAATTCGGGAACAGGAAAAACACAATTTGCACTTGATTTTGTTTCACAACTTTACGAAAAATCGCACGGACAAGTGAATTTTATTTTTTTAGATTTCAAAGGTTTGAAACAAGACGATATTAAAAAGTACGAATATTTTTTTACCAACACAAAAACACAGTTTATTAATGTTCCACAACAAAAATTCCCGATAAATCCGCTCACTTTTATTGACAATGTAAATGACACAAATAAGAAATTGGGAATTGATAAATTTGTTGATATTGTTTGTAAATACTATAATTTGGGCGAAAAACAGGTATTAAATTTACGTGAAGCAACGAATGAGGCATTTATTGAACAAAAAGGCGGAACTTATCCAACAATTCAGCAAATAAATGAAAAATTGCAGGAAATTTATGATAAGCAGGATAAGCTAACGAAGATCATGAGCGATTTAAGTTATTACGAAATCTTTTTGGAAGATCGTAAAAATGAATGCGATTTTTTAGACAAAAATACATATCTATCACTTTCAGGAAGCTTGCCGGATTCAATTCGCTTTACTTCTTTGTTCTTGATAATTAATTACATTTATAATTCATTTATGAATATGGCTGACAGTCCGGAAGAGCATGGCTGTAAATCATTGCGTTATGTAATCATTATTGATGAAGCACATAATCTTTTTAAAGAGAAAAAGTATCAAAGAATTTTAGAAACTATGTTGCGAGAAATTCGTTCAAAAGGCGTTTCTATCGTTTTGCTATCACAAGGGATTGAAGAATACAATCAAAAAGATTTTGATTTTTCTACTCTTTGTTCCACTGCTTTTTTAATGAATATCAATGACAAAAGCACTCGTCCAATAGAAAAATTTCTTGGACTTTCGGGTAAAGAAACAACAACAATTGCCCGAAGTATGGAAAAAATTCAGAAAGGACAAGCAATTTCCAATATCAAAGAATTTGACAAAGCGAAGTTGTTTAAAGTTAATCAGTATTGGGAAAGAAAATAAAAAATATAACTATGTCAAACGCTATTTTTAAAAGAATTTCAGTTGCGGATTTATTATTAGACCCTCATAATCCTCGTTTGCCAAAATCAATGAGCAATAGTAAAAATGAAAAAGAAATAATTAATTTTCTTTTATCAGATGCTTCATTGATAGAACTAATGTTAGCCATTGGCAAGAATGGTTTCTTTGAAGGAGAACAGCTATTAGTCGTCAAACAAGGAGAAAAATATCTTGTTGTTGAAGGTAACCGCAGGCTTTCCGCTGTAAAATTATTGCACAATCCAGAAATTGGGGAAGTATATAAAAGTAAAATAGCTCAAGTAATTGTAGAAACAGATAAGCATAATATTCCAAATGAAATACCCTGTTTAATATTTGATAACAAAGATGAAATCTTGAAATATCTTGGTTATAGACATATAACAGGTATTAAATCTTGGAAATTGTTAGAAAAGGCTCGTTATTTAACAAAATTGAAAGATGATTATTTTCCAAGCGACACAATAAATTCTGCAAGCAGAGAAATTGCAAAAATGATAGGTAGTCGTAAAGACTATGTTGTTCGAGTTCTTGCAGGTTATAAATTATATGAAATAATAGAAAACAATGACTTCTATAAGATAAAAGATTTGAGTGATACCACCTTTTATTTCAACTATTTGGCAGATAGTTTAAGCCGTTCGAATATAGCTGATTTTCTTGGTGTGGATCTAGAAAAAGAAAATCCTGCTGAAAATATCGAGTATGATAATTTGTATGAATGGACAAAATGGTTATTTGATAAAAGTTTGCCCAATAAAATAATTGGGGATAGTGAAAATTTAAATACGCTTAACAAAGTAATTGCTTCGCCAATGGCATTGCGTGCATTCAAAGCTGGAGAAGATCTTTTTACTGCTATCGAATTTACTGATGAATTTGATATACAATTTGAGAATGCGATGAAAAATGCCATTAATCAATTAAAAAAAGCCGATGGTTTAACTACAAGAATTAAAAGACCATATTCTAACTTATTAGATGATTTGACGGAAATCAATAGAATTGTGCGAAAAATAAAAACAGTAAAGGATGACTTTGAATCAGGTAAATTTGATGAAGAACTTTAACATAAATATATCCGAACAATTCTCTTCTTTTTCGGTAAAATTACCCAACGAAACAAAATCAAAAATACACATTTACGCAGACTATGTTGAATTAGTCTGCTTATTCTCAAATGATTTTGTTTCTCTATCTGATGTAATAGACAGAATACAAGATAGCGGAGAAAAATTTAATTTGCCAAATCCAACAGATGGAAATATTGGTCAAATTGATGCTCAACAATATGATTCGGCAGAAAAGTTTGTTGACATAATTTTTGAGTACATAAAAGAACGAAAAACGATTTATCAAAATGCCTACCCTTTTAAAATGGATTCAGAAAAGGGAATTAAATTAATAGATAAAGATCATTTGACCGAACAACAAAAACTTTATCTGTACTTGATAGTTGCATCTTCCTTAAAATCATTCAAAAAGCTACAGCCTGAAATTACATCTGAATTTGAAGTACTTTCAGAATCAGTTTTAAAAACCTATCTGCCTTCAGCGAACGTCTTAAATTTTGCGAACAACAATATTTATAAAGGAAATATAAAAACAAAAATAAGGCAACTAGCCAATGATATTAACTTGGAATGCAACAATGAAGAAATAGAGCAAATATCAGATTACAATAGCAAAGAAGAAGGATTAGATATTGTTGCATGGATTCCTTTTGAGGACAAAAATCCGAACACAATTGTTGTGTTAGGACAATGTGCATGTGGAAAAGACTGGTTTAGCAAACAAAATGAAACTTTTCGCTATGAAAATTATTTAAAATACTACAGACAACCATTTATTCATTCTGTGTTTATGCCCTACGACCTCAAAAACACAAATGGACACTTTGGTTTCAGTAAAGACGTCACAACAAATCACATGATTTTTGAACGGCGGCGGATATTAAACCTTGCGAATAACGATATTTTTGACAAATTAAAATACTCAAAACAGATAATTGAGAAATGTTTAGAATATCAAGAAGATATAGTATAATAAACTTCTAATAGAAAGCAAATTGCAATGCTAACCCCAATGACAACAACAAAAGAAAAAGCTGAAAAGTTGTATAAAAGTGTGAATACTTTTATACTATCCTGTGTGGGACAAGACGGCTACCCGCTTGTTAAGGCGGTAGTGCCCGGCAAGCACAGGGAGTCCATCAATGAAATGTATTTTTGCACGAATACATCTTCGAAATTTGCTGCTGCAATAAGCCAAAACCCGAAAGCAAGCGTTTACTTTTACAGTCGCAAGCTGGTGTGGAAAGGTTGTATGCTCAAGGGGCACATGGAAATAGTGTCCGACTTAGTCATCAAGGAAAGATACTGGCAATCAAAATTCAAAAACGCCTATCCGGAAAAGTCGTATACCGACCCGGATTTCTGCGTGCTTAAATTTGTTCCCTCGTCCGGCAGGTTTTATGCGTGGTACAAGCCGGAAGATTTTGAGATATAATTTGCAGGCTACTTCCTTTGTCCGAAGATGCGCAACAGCATCAGGAAAAGATTAATGAAGTCAAGGTAGAGGCTCAGTGCTCCCAGAATGGATAATTTGGCCTTGGCGGTTTCATCATCAGTTTGCAGCGCTATCATTTTCAATTTCTGCGAATCGTAGGCTATCAGTCCTGTGAAAATCAGCACGCCGGCGTAAGTAGTGATCCAATACAAAGTAGAACTGGCCCAAAAGATATT
>DBDA01000026.1:12220-26037 GCA_002293375.1 Odoribacter sp. UBA944 | reverse complement strand
AACCTCTCCGTGGTCAGCTACGAGCGAGTTGCAGAATGTGCCACGGGAATGGCGGAATTGATAAAGAGAGTGTTGCCTTTGCCTTTGTAAACACACTCTATTCCGAACTTTATGAAGCGGCAACTCTGCATATAGCTATCANNCAAGCTCCGGGCCTGTCGGGGAGCATCTCTTCGGCATTAGATTTGACGTAGAAACAACGAAAAATCCCTGCAAATCGAATGTTTGCAGGGATTTTCTTACTTTTTTCGCCGATAATCTTCGGCCCCCAGTGGAGTAGCAGGGAATCGAACCCTGGTCCAAACACGGAATCCATATGCTTTCTACACGCTTAGCTTTTTATTGGTTTTCGAATGAAGTACGGAAAAAAGCACCCAAACCTCACCTTAGCTTCTGAATTTTCGCCCTTCGCCCGAAGCAGGCTCAGACTAACCTTACATTGACTGCACCCCGTATGCCGGCCGGGATAAGGCAAAACCACCGGCGGGATGTCCCGTCGCCGTTCCTTGAACAGCGATTAAGCCGATCTACTGTGATTCGATCAGGCAGCAAGAGCGTAGTTATTCTCGCCAATTGAAATTTTGAGTCCGGGATTAACGGGCCGGTTTCTCTGCGCCCGGCATGCTTACATACCTATTCTTCATGCTGTCAAAGCCATGTCTACCCCATAAAGAACGTTTTGCAAAGATACGAAATTTAATCCGTACCTTGCAGCCGTTTCAAATTAAAAAAATAAAAATGGACTTCCGGACAAGAATAGAAATACCACCATCACCCCTCCGCATAACGCACGACTCCCGCTTGCTGCTGTTGGGCTCCTGCTTTGCGGAGAGCATCGGGCAAAAATTACGCAACGGCTGTTTCCGGACGGATGTCAACCCCTGTGGCATTCAATACAACCCCCTGTCCGTGGCCGGGACATTGCAGTTATTGGCAGAAAAAAAACAGCTCGGTCCGGAAGAGTTGCTGCAACAAAACGGGCTGTGGGTCAGCCTGCAGCACCACGGTTCATTTTCCGGAAGCGATCGGGAAACCTGCCTGGAAGGGATAAACAACCGCCTGCACGCCGGCGCCCGGCACCTGCGGGAAGCGGACCAGTTGCTGATTACCTTCGGAACAGCCTGGGCGTACCGCTACCGGAAAACAGGAGAGATCGCCGCCAACTGCCACCGCTTCCCGGGCACCGATTTTGACCGCTTTCGCCTCAAACCGGACGAGATCGTAGCGGAATACACAACATTGATCAAAACCTTATCCGCCCTGAACCCGGCCCTGCACATCATTTTTACCGTCAGCCCCGTCCGGCACTGGAAAGAGGGCGCCCACGGCAACCAGGTGAGCAAATCCGCCCTGCTGTTAGCCATAGACGAATTGGCCGCCCATTTCAAACAGGTCTCTTACTTCCCTTCATACGAAATCCTCATGGACGAACTGCGGGATTACCGCTTCTACGACACAGACATGCTGCACATATCCGGACAGGCCGTGGAATATATCTGGGAACGGTTCCGGGAAACCTACTTCGACCGGGCGACGGATGAACTGCTGAAACGGGTGGAAAAGATCCAAAAAAGCCTGCAACACCGCCCATTCCGCCCCGATACACCCGAATACGAACAATTCAAAAAGCACCTGCTTCGGGAAATGGAAGAGGTGCGGTCGGTGAATCAAAACATAGAATTCTCCTCAGAATCCTGACCGGTCTTCTCCTCTTCGCCCGTCACGGCCTCTTCCTCCTCCGGATGGGCCAATTTATACAGGTCCCGGACAGGGATCTCCATTTTTACCGGATAAGCGTCGGGGTAGTGGTACCGGATCCGTTTCAAGGTAGGAATACTCTCCAATTTATTGTGGAAATTGCCGATCCGGATCTTAAAATCCGGATCGTAATAATTCAAGTATACAGGTATATCCGGGAAAAGAGCGGAAAACCTTGCCCTCGTTTCCTGGATCTGCTCCATAGAGTGGTTAGACGGATTGCCCGAAAAAATCTGAATGCGGTATCCCATAAATGTTTTCTGTTTCCGGTTAAGCTCCACATGCAACTTCACCAACATCGGCGCAAAAGTCTCTCCCTGTAAACGGACATAGCCGCCGTTTTCGTCCGGCTGTCCGAGCTCCCGGAAGAAATCCGGCTCCGCCTCGTCCCGCCCCGGTATGGTCTGTGCCGACAACACAGAAGAGGCGAACAGGAAAAAGAAAATCACTCTATACATAATCAGTTTCTCAAATTCGGTACGAAGATACGAAAATCTTTTCCACTCCACCCCCAACTTTTCATAAACACCTCACAAGCACCCCACAAAAAAACACCCATCCCCCTTCCGAAAATAAAATAAATCCCGTAGATTGCATCCAAACAACATCCCGGAAAACAACTCCAAACACCTCACAAAAAACACCACGGTATTATAACGCGCTACGGACAGTTTATGGATGCTCTAAGGATGCTCTATGGACGGTCTACTAAAGACAGCACAAAGGCCAAACAAAGGCCAAAAGGAAAGAATGCCCCCGTTACCTCTTCCAAGTGCAGCAGCCTCAGCACACCATACACCGGAACGGCCCGCGAAACAAGTTGTTTTTCAATGGTCGTACGGATTGTATAAACAGACTCTTACAACGCAGACAGATCAATCTCGACGGCGGCCGGATAGAGCCTTTCGGGGTCGAAGAAAGCCGCGCAACTGTTCACCAAATGCCGGCGCTCGCACACAACCCTGCCCTTAAAAGCCGGCTTCCCGTTCACCGTGACCGTAACCTCTTTATCCAGATCAACCAATTCATTACACAGGTAGATCGTCACCCTGCCCCGGGTAGCAGCTTTATAACTTTTGGCGAACTTCATCTCAATGCCCCAGCGCGGGTCCTTCTCCGTAACCTCGTAAGCAACCAGATCAACACGCAGCGAGATCCTGTTGCCGTCGATCTCCATCTCGTAATAGGTGCGCTCCGCTTCGTCTCCGTTGGAACGCTCATGGACCAACAGATTGTAAAATCCCTCCCTATATCTTCCGTCCATCTCCATATCCTCCCACGAAACAAAACGGGGATAAGGATTGCGCTTGTGCCGCCGCAGCCACGGAGTGTTGGGCGAATAATCGAAGCCATGCCCCTTACCCGGAATAAGCTCAACCTCGTGGACGAACCCGGCGGGGAACGCCGCCTGCAGCCGGTCGAACTCCTCTTTGGTGTATTGCGTAAGGGTGTTTCGGTAAAAACCGGCATCGTTAGCCCCTGTACGCAGTGAAAAAGCGATGTTGCGGCAATTCTCGGCGGGGGCATTCTTCAGCGGTTCCCCTCCCGCCATGGGGCCGGCACCCGCCAGGTAATCGGCATAGAACGACGCCATCCGCTGGCTGCCGTACCCTCCCTCCGAGATGCCGAAAAAATAGACCGCGTTGGGATCCACATCGCCCGAGAGCAAAGCCAATCGCAACATCTTTTCCCACGCATACTGCTTGGAACGCTGGTACCAGCGGTATTGCTTCTCGCTGGGTATCTGAGGGATAAAATAGGCCGACGGCGCATCGTCGAACCGTTGCGCCAGCGTGATCCCCGCATGCCACTCATGCTCCTTCGATCCCGAACCGTGCAGATAGAGGTAGAGGGGATAGCCGCCTCCGGGTTTTTCGCCCTTTATCCCCCAGTAATAAGGCATCACGGCGCCCGCTTCCCACTCTTCGGGCAACCTCCAACGGCCCGATCTTTTCAACGCGAGGCTATCCAACGGGATCAGCTTCTCTTCCTCAAAACCGTTGTTCGCCTCCTTCCATACCTTCCAAACTGCCTTCCGTTCCCATTCGATATCGGTCAATGCAACGGGCGTCCAGTCCGCGAACACACCTTCCCCACCCGCCAGACGTTCGGTAAAGAACTCCTTCATCTGCTTTTTCACCTCATCGGGGTATTCTCCGGAGCATTTTGAGGCTCCACATACGACGGTTACACACACGAACAATACAATCAGCGCCATCGAAATGCGCAACGAAGAGATCGGTTTCATACGGTATATTTTTTCAAAGGCGCAAAATAAAAATAAAACCCGGGATGCCCAATAGAAAGTACTCTTAAATAGAAAAATTGCTTTAATCTTTCGTTTTGCTCTTTCTACGAATGTGTTAAAATCACAAGAATGGATAAAAAAGTGGGCAATAGTGGGTGAAAGTGGGTTTTTTTTTCTACTTTTACGGCATGTTGTCCTTTATTGGAGATTTCACGTGTAAAGCGGACAGTAAGTTCCGGGTGGTGGTACCGGCCCCCCTGCGCAGGGTAATGACGGCATCCCAGCAGGCAATCTTTGTACTGCGGAAGAACATCTACGCGCCCTGCATCGACATGTACCCGCTCAGCGAATGGGAGTCGATGGTGGAAGAGTTGCAATCCCGCCTCTCCCCGTTCGACAGGCAACACGCCCGCTTCCTGCGGGAGCTGTTCCGAGGAACCTCGGAGGTGGAGATGGACGCCAACGGGCGGATCCTATTGCCCAAGCGCCTGCTGGAAGAGATCGGCGCCGACAAAGAGATCGTATTGGCAGGCCAGGGATCGAGGATAGAGATCTGGGAAGCGGAAGCATACACAAAAGAGGCGTTAAAAAGCGATGAATTCGCTGGGTTAACGCAGCGGATTTTTGAAGATAACGCAAAGAAATAGAAGGGTTTTGTATGTCGGAGTATCATGTACCGGTGTTGTTGAAAGAGTCGGTGGATGGACTGAATATCCGCCCCGGAGGCGTTTACCTGGACCTGACTTTCGGTGGGGGCGGGCACTCCCGGGAGATCCTGAGCCGGATGAAAGGCGGAAAATTGCTGGCCTTTGACCGGGACGAAGATGCCTTGGCGAACCTGCCGGACGACGATCGTTTCCTATTTGTCAATCACAACTTTAAATACCTGCTCCACTTTTTACGCTATTACGGGATCACCGAGGTCGATGGCATATTGGCCGACCTGGGCGTCTCTTCCCACGAATTCGACGAAGCCGGCCGCGGCTTCTCTTTCCGGTTCGATGCAGAATTAGATATGCGCATGGACCGGAGGAGCCGGTTAAAGGCCTCGGACATCCTGAACAATTACAGTGAGGAGGAGTTGCGGGAGTTATTCCGGCAATACGGAGAGGTCGAGAATGCCGGAAAGCTGGCGGCGCAGGTGATCAGAGGAAGGGCCGAAAAACCATTAGCGACGGTAGCGGATTTTCACCGTGTAATAGCCTCTTGCATACCGAAGGCAAAAGAGACCAAATATTTAGCCCGGGTCTACCAGGCTTTGCGCATCGAGGTCAACGGAGAGCTGGACGCACTGAAAGAGATGTTGCAACGGGCGGAAACGGTGTTGCGGCCGGGGGGGCGGCTGTCGGTGATTACCTACCACTCCTTGGAGGACCGCATCGTCAAAAATTTTTTCAAAGCGGGAAATGTGGAAGGAAAGATAGAAAAAGACCCGGTGTACGGACACCAATCCAAAGGGTTCGATCTGGTCAACCGCAAGGTGATCGTGCCTTCGGAAGAGGAGATTCTCCGGAATCCGAGGGCCAGAAGCGCCAAACTGAGAATCGCGGCCAAGCCGTAAAGGGAGATAGCTATGGGTTTGTTTCGGAAAGATCAGGATTTCATATCTCCGGCGGAGGAGTTGAAAGAGGCGATAGGCGGCTCGGTAAAAGGGCTACTGGACGGGCGTACCCTGGCCGATCAATTAATCCGGAAAAACCTGATGCTGATCCTTTTCCTGACAGCATTGGTCGTGCTGTACATTGCAAACGGCTACCGGGCGGAGCAAATACACAAGCAACGGGTAGAATTGGAGAGAGAGGTGCAGGAACTCCGTTTCGAATCGATCACCAATGCAGCCCGGCTGATGTCCATCAGCAAACAGTCAGAGATCAAACGGCGGGTCAACGAGGAAGGGCTTCGTTTGGAAGAGAGCAAAGAACCCCCGGTAAAACTCTATAAAAAATAGGCGTTTTTATGTCGATGAAGGGAGAGATTATATGGCGTATCGGATTGATTTACCTATTGGTAATGGGGCTGGCTGCGGCCATTGTGTTCCAGGCCTTTCGCGTGCAGGTGATCGATGGAAAAGAGTGGCGCAACCGCTCGGTGGAGGTGCGGTTGGAAGATTCACAGGTGGCGCCCAGCCGGGGGGATATCTGCGCCGTGGACGGACGTAAATTGGCCAGTTCCGTCCCGTATTACGAACTGCGGTTCGACGCCTCCGTAGTGGACGGAAAACTGTTCCGGGAGCAGGTGGACAGCCTGGCCCTCTGTTTGTCCCGTTTTTTCCAGGACGGTTCGAAATCAGAGTACCGGAAAAGATTGGTACAGGCCCGGGAACAAAACAAACAATACTACCTGATCAACAAGAAAAAAATCAATTACATCCAGTTGAAAACCATCCGAAACTTCCCGATTTTCCGGTTGGGAAAAAACAGGGGCGGCTTGTTGGAGGTGATGAGCAGCGAGCGGATCCAGCCACACGAAAACCTGGCAAACCGCACCATCGGCTACCTGAACAGGGAAGGAGGGGAACTGGCTGGGTTGGTCGGCTTGGAACAGGCCTTCGAGAGCGACCTGAAAGGGGTGCCGGGGCGCAGCGTCAAGCAAATGATGTCCGGTACCTGGGTGCCGGTAACAGTGGAGGAACCGGAAGACGGAAAAGACGTGATCACCACCATAGACGTCGATTACCAGGATATTGTGCAAAACGCACTGTTGAAACAGTTGGAGAAATTCGAGGCGGAAAAGGGAACAGCCGTGTTGATGGAGGTGAAGACGGGCGATATCAAAGCAATCGCCAACCTGACCCGCAAGGGAGATAAATACACGGAAGACAGAAATTACGCCGTCGGGGACGCCGTGGAACCGGGTTCCGTGATCAAAGCGGCCACCATGATCGCCTTGTTGGAAGACGGCTTTGTCGAACCGGCAGACACCATCGATCTGGGCGGGAGCGGCATTTACAGGTTTTACGACCGCTATCTGAGCGAATCGGACGACAAAAAACCCGGAAAAATATCCATACAACACCTCTTCGAGATCTCCTCCAATGGAATCTCGACGTTGGTATACGGCCATTACAAAGAGAGGCCGGAACGTTTTGTGAACCGTTTGTGTGCGATGGGATTGAATAAAAAATTGGACGTGGTCATCAAGGGCGAAGGGCAACCTCTCGTCAAACATCCGGGCGAAAAAGGATGGAGCGGGATCTCCCTGCCCTGGATGAGTGTCGGGTACGAATTGCAGTTGACCCCGTTGCAAGTACTCTCTTTTTACAACGCCATTGCAAACGACGGACAACGGATGCGTCCCCGTTTTGTAAAAGAGATCCGGAGCCGGGGAGAGGTCGTGGAACGGATCCGCCCGGAGGAGACGGGAGCGCGGATCTGCAGCCGGGCTACCTTGCGGAAAATACAGGCCATGCTGGAGGGCGTGGTAGAGAACGGAACCGCCCGGAACATCCGGACGGACCACTACCGGATCGCGGGAAAGACCGGGACGGCGCGGATCGCGACGGGGACCAGCGGCTACGGCGTGCGGAAATACCGGGCCAGTTTTGTCGGCTATTTCCCGGCGAACAAACCGCTCTACTCCTGCATCGTCATGGTGGACAACCCCTCGTTGAGCAAGGGCTACTACGCCAGTCAGGTCTCCGGCCCCGTATTCCGGGAGATCGCCGATAAAGTTTACTCCATTGCCTACATGCAATACGGAGAAGTTGCCCCCCAGGCAGAAAAAACCCTTCCGGTCTGCAAAAACGGATGGAAAAAAGATTTTACAACAATCTTCAAAGCGCTGAAACAACCCGTGGACGGCACGGAAAATACAGAACGGACCAACTGGGTGCTGACCGCCAGCAACGAAGGGCCTAACATGGTACTGAAACCAAGAAGGATCAACAACTCTGTGGTTCCCAATGTCAAGGGAATGGGGTTGCGGGATGCACTCTACGCGTTGGAAAACGCCGGGTTGCGGGTGGAGGTAAACGGGGCTGGCATGGTACAGGCGCAATCGTTGGACCCCGGAACGGAGTTGCAGGGAGGTGAGTTTGTCCGGATAGAGTTGAGGTAAAAACGATCAAAATACAACGAATGAAGCTGCAGGAATTGATAAAAGGGGTGGAGATACAGGAGGCTTCCGGCCCGGCGGACGTAGAGATCCGGACCGTCTGTTTCGATTCCCGGAAAGTCGGAAAGGGAGACCTGTTCGTGGCGCAGCGGGGCGTGCACGCGGATGGGCATGCCTACATAAAAAAGGCGATAGAACAGGGAGCGGCGGCTGTAGTGTGCGAGGAGTTGCCGGAAAAGCGGGAAACCGGGGTTTGTTACCGGCAGGTGCGGAATGCTTCGGAGGCCTTGGGCCGGATCGCATCGGCATTTTACGGAAACCCCTCCCGGGAGATGAAATTGGTGGGAGTGACCGGGACCAACGGAAAAACCACCACCGCTACCTTGTTGTACAAATTGGCCGGCCTGCTCGGCTACCGGGCAGGTTTGCTCTCGACGGTCTGCAACTACATCGGGGAGCAACGGAGCGAAGCGACCCACACCACGCCGGATGCATTGGAGATCAACCGCTATATGCGGGAGATGGCAGACGCCGGGTGCGGCTTCTGTTTTATGGAGGTCAGTTCGCACGCCATACACCAGCAACGAATCGCCGGGCTGGATTTTGACGGGGCGCTCTTTTCCAACATCACACACGACCATTTAGATTACCACGGAACCTTCAAAGCCTACATCGAAGCCAAAAAAGCCTTCTTTGACGGATTAAAAAAAGAGGCGTTTGCGCTGACCAATGCCGACGACAAGAACGGCCGGGTCATGTTGCAGAACACGGCCGCCCGCAAATACACCTACGCTTGCCGGACAGCGGCTAATTTTACCGCCAAAGTAGTGGAGAAACACCTGGACGGCACCCTGTTGCAATTGGACGGACGGGAGCTGTGGAGCCGGTTTACCGGCGATTTCAACGCCTACAACCTGTTGGCGGTCTATGCGGCTGCCCGCCTGTTGGAGTGGGAACCGGAACAGATCTTGGAGAAGATGAGCCTGTTGGCCCCGGTTTCCGGCCGCTTTGAAACCCTGCTTTCGCTGGAAGGGGTGGTTGCCGTGGTGGACTACGCCCACACGCCGGATGCGGTGGAGAATGTATTGTCTACCATAAAAGGCCTGAAAGGAAAAGGGAACAAAGTCATCACTGTGGTCGGGGCCGGAGGGGACCGGGACAAAACCAAACGTCCGGAGATGGCCGCCGCGGCGTGCCGGTACAGCGATCGCGTGATCCTGACCTCCGACAACCCCCGGAGCGAAGAGCCCGCGGCCATTCTGGCCGACATGCAGGCCGGCGTGAAACCGGAGTACCGGTCGTCGGTGCTCACCATTACCGACCGGAAAGAGGCGATCCGGACAGCGTTGCTGATGGCCTCCAAAGGAGATATTGTGCTGATCGCCGGCAAAGGGCATGAGAACTACCAGGAGATCAAAGGGGTCAAATATCCCTTTGACGACAAAGAGATTATACAGGAAACATTCCACCAACACCCTAACCCATAACCCTCATGTTGTACTATTTATTCGAATACTTGGATTCATTGGATTGGCCGGGTGCCGGCATGTTCCAATACATCACCTTCCGGGCGGCCTGCGGGGTCATCCTCTCCCTGTTGTTGGCGACAATCCTCGGGAAACGGATCATCCGCACCTTGCAGCGGCAACAGATCGGGGAGGAGATCCGGGACCTCGGCCTGGAAGGGCAGATGCAAAAGAAGGGAACACCGACGATGGGCGGGATCATCATCATTCTCTCCATCCTGATCCCGGTGCTGTTGTTTGCCCGCTTGGACAATATCTACATCCAACTGATGCTGATCACCACCGTATGGCTGGGTGTCATCGGCTTTTTGGACGACTACATCAAGGTATTCCGCAAAGATAAACAGGGCTTGAAAGGACATTTCAAAGTAGTGGGGCAGATCGGCCTCGGATTGATTGTCGGCTTGACGCTCTACCTGAGCGACGACGTCGTGATCCGCGAACGGGTGGCCCTGTCGGACATCGGTGTTGTGGCCAGTGCGGTCGACGAAGGATTCGGCGGGGGGAATATCCCGCAAGTGTTGGCCCGGGACGTAAAATCTACGAAAACAACCATCCCCTTCTTCAAAAACAACGAGTTGGATTACGCCTGGTTTGCCTCTTTTGCGGGAGCACATGCGGAGGAGTGGGGGTGGATCGTGTTTGTATTGGTGACGATACTCATTGTGACGGCCGTATCCAACGGCGCTAACCTGACGGACGGCTTGGACGGCCTGGCGACGGGCACCTCCGCCATAGCAGGGGCGACACTCGGTATTCTGGCCTATGTATCCGGTAACATGCTCTACGCCGACTACCTGAACATCATGTACATCCCCTATTCGGGCGAATTGGTGGTGTTCGGGGCGGCGTTTATCGGGGCGACCATTGGTTTTCTTTGGTACAACTCCTATCCGGCGCAGGTCTTTATGGGGGATACGGGCAGTTTGACACTGGGCGGGATCATCGCCGTTTTTGCCATTATACTGCACAAAGAGTTGCTTATTCCCATCCTGTGCGGGATTTTCCTGATGGAGAACCTCTCGGTGGTGATGCAAGTGAGCTATTTCAAATACACCAAACGGAAATACGGGGAAGGGAAGCGGATCTTTCTGATGTCGCCCCTGCACCACCATTTCCAGAAAAAAGGGATTCCCGAACCCAAGATCGTCAACCGTTTCTGGATTGTCGGGATTCTGTTGGCGGTGGTCACCATTGTAACCCTTAAAATCCGGTAACCGATGGTGCGGAAAGTGGTCATATTGGGGGGCGGTGAAAGCGGGACCGGGGCGGCGATCCTGGCGAAAAAACTGGGGTACGATGTGTTCCTGAGCGACAAAGGGCGGTTGGGAGATGCCTACCGGGACGTGTTGGAAAGAGAGGGGATCTGTTGGGAAGAGGGAGGCCATACGGAGAAAAAGATCCTGGCGGCAGATTTGGTGGTAAAAAGTCCCGGAATACCCGATTCGCTACCGTTAGTGGCGATTTTACGCAGACAGGGTATAGAGGTTATTTCCGAGATCGAGTGGGCCGGGAGGCATTCGGATGCCCGGATGATCTGCATCACCGGCAGCAACGGAAAGACCACCACTACGCTGTTACTTTGGCACCTGCTGAACCGGGCCGGCAAGGATGCAGGCTTGGCTGGCAATGTCGGGAACAGTTTAGCCGCACAGGTTGCGACCGGATCTCACAAAATGTACGTGGTTGAACTCTCCAGTTTCCAATTGGACGGTATATACCATTTTAAGGCGGATATCGCCATTCTGACCAACATCACGCCCGATCACCTGGATCGGTACGGCTACTGTTTTGAAAACTATGTGGATTCCAAGTTCCGCATCCTGAATAACATGGATCCGCAAGGGCTTTTTATTTTTGGTTCCGATAGCGGGTGTGTACAGGAGAAGGTACAACACCTGGCCGTCGTTCCGGAAACGGCAGCATTTACCTATACCGGAAAGCCGAAAAGCGAAAACGGGGCGTGGATGGAAGGAGCAGAGCTGGTGGCCCGTTTGGACTGCCGAGAGTTCCGGATCCATCGGGACCGAATCTCCCTTCGGGGCCGGCACAACCTGTACAACGCCATGGCGGCCGTGCTGGCCGCTATGCGGATTGGGTTGAACGACGAGGAGATCGCAGACGGATTGGAGAGCTTTCCGCAGGTAGAACATCGCTTGGAAACCGTTGCTGTCAAAAAAGGGGTGACCTACATCAACGATTCGAAAGCCACCAACGTGGATTCGGCTTGGTATGCCTTAGACAGCATGACCGGCCCCGTGGTGTGGATTGCGGGCGGTACGGACAAGGGGAACGACTACTTGACGTTGGAGGCTTTGGTCAAACAGAAGGTGAAGGTGCTGGTGGCTATGGGAACGGATAACCAAAAATTGTTGCAGGCCTTTTCGGGGATTTGCCCCGTGGAAGATACCCATTCGCTGGCGGCGGCGATGGAACAGGTACAGCGATACGCGGTCGAAGGAGACACCGTTTTATTGTCCCCTTGTTGCGCCAGTTTCGACCTCTTCCGGAATTACGAGGACCGGGGCCGGCAATTCAAGGAGCAGGTAAATAAGTTATAACACCGGAGCGGTATGGCAAATTGGAAAGAGAACGTATGGTTTAAGGGCGATCGCACGCTTTGGTATGTGATCATTGGCCTGATGATCGCTTCCGTCGTTGTCGTCTATTCTTCCACAGGCCGGCTGGCCAAAGGAAATCCGATCTTTTTCCTGGGCAAACAGGTGGGGATCATCACGGTCTGTTTTTTCCTGATCTATTGGCTGCAATCGGTCCATTACAAATATTTTCTCGGATTTGCCAAAGCGGTACTGTTGTTGGGAATTGCCTTACTGGTAGTGGCGAAATTCGCCGGGACTACATTGAACAGCGCCGACCGGTGGATACGGATCCCTTGGATCGGCCTGACCTTTCAACCATCGGAGATAGCTAAACTGGGGGCCGTGATGTATACCGCCCGCGTCCTCTCGTTCGGCCAGACGGAACGGGGGTGCGGGGATGAGGTGTTGCGCAGGATGCTCTATGTGGTTGCGGCCATCGGTTTGATCTTTTTAGACAACTTTTCCACCTCCGTACTGCTGGGGGCGGTTTGTTTGATCATGCTCTTTATCGGGCGGGTAAGAACAACCCGTATGCTGACCATTCTGACCGGAGTGGTTGGAGTGGTGGCATTGGTGGTTGCCCTTTCGTTTACCCCCAAAGTAGGGGAGATGTGGCGGTTGCCAACCATTAAATCGCGGGTAACGGCTTTCTTTTCCGGAGGAGAGGAGGAGTCCTACCAGGCGGATCAGGCCAAAATAGCCGTCGCCAAAGGCGGCTTGATCGGCACAGGGCCGGGCAACAGTGTACAGCGAAATTTTCTGCCGCACCCCTATTCGGATTTTATTTTTGCTATTATTGTAGAGGAGTACGGATTGGTCGGCGGAGGTGTGATCCTGCTGTTGTTCCTGATCATACTCTACCGGGTCGGCGTGATTGTCCGGCGCTGTACGCGCACCTTTCCGGCGTTGTTGGCAGCCGGGTTGGGCATCCTGATTGTTTTGCAGGCCCTGATCAACATGGGGGTTTGCGTCGGATTTTTTCCGGTGACGGGGCAGCCGTTGCCATTGGTGAGCATGGGGGGGACTTCGTTGTTGTTCACCAGCATGGCTTTCGGGATGATCCTGAGCGTGGCCCGTACATTCGATGAGGAGGGAGAACAGGCGGAGGAAGCAGGGACAGAGGCAGTCGGCACCGTTGAAGAGGAGGAGGTTGTGGAAATCCAATAAATACCAAATATTTATGAGAAAAGTCATTATTAGCGGCGGGGGAACGGGCGGACATATTTTTCCGGCCCTGTCGATTGCCGGCGCCCTGAAGCGGTTGGATCCGGAGATAGAGATCCTGTTTGTGGGGGCGGAGGGGAAGATGGAGATGCAAAAAGTGCCCGAAGCGGGTTTTCCAATCATCGGTCTGCCCGTTATGGGGTTGAAACGGCGGTTGACGTTGGGGAACATCCGGGTACTTCTGAACCTGATGAAGAGTTTGAAGAAAGCCCGGAAGATTATTCGGGAGTTTCAGCCGGATGCGGTGGTGGGGGTCGGCGGTTACGCCAGCGGTCCCATTGGAAGAGTAGCCGCCCGGGCCGGTATTCCGTTGATCTTGCAGGAACAGAACTCCTACGCGGGGATCACCAACCGCCTGTTGGCCCCAAAGGCGGCCTGTATCTGTGTGGCGTACGACGGGATGGAGCG
>DBDA01000026.1:0-12198 GCA_002293375.1 Odoribacter sp. UBA944 | reverse complement strand
GATGGAGGGCAAACGGGAAGCGGGGATGGAACTGTACGGATTGGACTTGGAAAAGCGGACGATTTTGGTCACCGGGGGTAGTTTGGGGGCGGGAAGCCTCAACGGAGCGGTACGTAAGAATCTGGAACTGATCGCTTCCTGGAAAAACATCCAACTGCTTTGGCAATGCGGCGGATCGTATTACGACTCTCTGCAAAAGGAGATAGGGGAGAACCTGCCTGCCCACATCCGGCTGACGCCTTTCCTGAACCGGATGGACCTGGCCTACGCCTGTGCGGACGTGGTGGTTGCCCGGGCGGGTGCCGGAACCATTTCCGAACTCTGTTTGTTGGAAAAAGCGGCGGTATTGGTCCCCTCACCCAATGTGGCGGAGGATCACCAAACCAAGAATGCGTTGGCATTGGTCAAGAAAGGGGCCGCCTTGATGGTCCGGGATGCGGAGGTTTCGGAGAAGTTGGCGGAGATACTCCAAGAGTTGACGGAGCAAGAGGGAAAACGGGAAGGGTTGGCGACGAACATTGCTTCATTGGCGGTGCACAACTCCGATCTCCGGATTGCCCAAGAGATATTGAAGAGAGTCGACGGGAAAGCGAAATAGAATGGACAGCACACTGAAAGAACAGAAAAACGTCTATTTTGTCGGGATTGGCGGGATCGGGATGAGCGCTCTGGCGCGTTGGTTCCGGCTCCGCGGTTTCCGGGTGGGTGGTTACGACCGGACCCCTTCGCCGCTGACGGAGAAGATGCTGACGGAGGAACGGATCGAGATCAACTACGAGGACGATGTGGAAGCGATCCCCGCTGCATACCGGGATCCGGAAGATACGCTTTTGATCTATACACCGGCCGTTCCGAAGGAGAGTTGGCAATTGGGCTTTTTTACCCGGAATGGTTTTATCCTGCACAAGCGCTCCCAGGTATTGGGCATGCTTTCCCGTTCGGGAAAGGCGCTCTGCATCGCCGGGACCCACGGAAAGACGACGACAACGACCCTGTTGGCCTATTTGCTGAAAAATTCGTCTGTCGGTTGCAATGCCTTTTTGGGAGGGATATCGGTCAATTTCGGCACCAATTTGTTGACGGACCCTGCTTCCGACTACCTGGTGGTGGAGGCGGACGAGTACGACCGTTCGTTTTTGCAGTTAGATCCCTGGATAGCCGGTATTACAGCGATGGATGCAGACCATTTGGACATCTACGGAAACCGGGAGGCGATGGTGGAGGCTTTTGGCGAATTTGCCGCCCGGACAGCGGAACAGGGGCTGCTCTTTCTGAAAAAAGGGTTGCGCCTCGCCGGCAGGAAGGCGGACAGCTACTATGCGTTGGATGCACCAAGTGATATTTATTCCGACCGTCTGCGGGTGGAGGGGATCCGCTACCGGTTTGATTACCACGGGCGCGGCCGGGAGATACCGGACCTGTTGCTGGGGATTCCCGGCCGGATCAACGTAGAGAACGCCACATTGGCTATTGCGGTAGCGTTGGAAGCTGGGGCGACTCCGGAAGAGATCCGGGCGGCGTTGCCCGGATTCCGGGGGGTGGAGCGGCGTTTCAGCATTTTGGCGGAAGGCCGGGTAACCTATATGGACGACTATGCCCACCACCCCCGCGAAATTGAAGCGGTGTTGTCGTCGGCCCGGGAGCTGTGGCCGGACCAAAAACTGACGGTGGTGTTCCAGCCGCACCTCTACACCCGGACGCGGGATTTAAGCGCCGGTTTCGCCGCTGCGCTGGACCTGGCCGACGAGGTATTGCTGTTGGATATCTACCCGGCCCGGGAAGAGCCGTTGCCCGGCGTGGATTCCGAACTGATCCGGAAGCAATTGAAAAAGCCCGGACGTATTCTCAGCAAGGAAGCGTTGCTGAAGTACGTGGAAGAAGAGGTGCAGGAAGGAGTATTTATGACAATGGGCGCCGGAGATATTGACCGCTTGGTGCCGGATTTGGCCCGTTTGTTTGCAGAGCGGTAAAACAAGAGAGAGATGCGCAAGGTATGGCCTTACATATTGTTTTCCGGATTGTTGCTTTACGGGATAATTGTGCTTACCTTTGCGGGGACAAAATTAAAAGCGGTGGCCTGCCGGGGATTGCAGGTAGCCGTCCGGGATGCCGCCGTAAACGCCTTTATCGACGAAAATGATGTGGAAAGGCTGATACGGCAGGGGTACGGAGAAATTGACGGGCTCTCTGTTTCCCGGTTGGACACAGACAGCATTGAACATTTGCTTGTCAGGGATCCGATGATAAGATCGGCTCAGGTTTACTACAGTTTAGACGGTAATATCCACGTAGAGATCACACAACGTAGGCCTGTTTTCCGCGTATTGGCAGGTAAGGGGTTTTACGTTGATGAAGAGGGGCGGATCATGCCGTTGTCCCCCAAATACACCTCCCGGGTACCGGTGGTGACCGGAAAAGTCACACCGAAATTTGCTATGGAAAAGTTATATCCCTATATCCTGTCGCTTCGCGCCGATCCGTTTTGGGACGCTTTGGTGGAGCAAATTGTGGTGGATGATCGGGAAGAATTGGTATTGATCCCGAAGGTCGGGGATTTCCGGATTATACTGGGAACCCTGGAGAAACAGGAGGAAAAAATGGAAAAATTACGTTTGTTCCTGCAAGAAGGGACGGGGAAGAGAGGGTGGAATATTTACAAAGAAATCAATCTGAAGTTTAACAAACAGGCAATCGGTGTTAAACGCTAAAATGAGGAGTTACATATGGGCTTGACTGCATCTTTGGACATGGGATCCGAAAAAATGGTGATGGCTGTTGCCGGTGAAAGCGGTGGCGCTCCCAGGTTGGCCGCGATCAAAATGATTGCCTCCGCGGGTGTGGAGGAGGGAGTGGTGACGGATAAGGCCAAGGTGCGTTCCTACCTGGAGTTCCTGCTGAAAGAGGGGGCGAAAGGCCAACCTGTGGAGATGATGCACGTCGCCCTGAGTGGAAAGGCGATTCGGGTAACAGAGCAGAAAGTTACAGTTTCGGTACAGCGTAAAATAGTGAAAGAGAGTGATTTGGAAAGAGCGGATAGCAAGTGTTGGGATGCGACGGCGGGGGAACATCCGGTGTTGGACTGTTTTCCGGTGGCCTACTCCTTAGATGGCGACAGCCCGACCCGCCGGCCGCTGGATCGCTCCGGCAAAGCGTTGACGGTAACCTACCGGGTTTATACGGCTTCCGGGAATAATCTGCAGGAGTTGGAGAAGATGTTGTTGGAGCTGGGGGTTGGAGAGGTCCGCTTTTTTCCGGCTGTCCGGGCTTTTGCAGCGGGCGTTGGCGTGCAGGGCCGGAACGAACGTTTCGCCTTGGTCGATATGGGTGCTTCCCATACAGGTGTACTGCTGTTTGCCAACGGTCTGTTGGAAAAAGAGGTGATACTGCCATTGGGAACGGAAACGGTGGATACGGATATTTGCGAGGCTTTTAAAATAGAGGATATCCGGCAGGCCCGAAAATTGAAACAGGACGAGGGGAGTGCGTTGCGTTCCGCTTGCCGGAACGAGAAGGTGGAGATACCCGGCCTCCGGAAACAGATCGAGAAACGGGATTTGGCCAAAGTCATTCAGTGCCGAATGGAGGAGTTGTTGGAAGGGGTGGTTTTTCAGTTGCAGCAAGCCGGTTTTACGGGTCCCGAAGCAGAGGTGCTGTTGACGGGTGGTGGCAGTCGCCTGGCAGATACCTTGTCGCTGGTGGAGAAATTGTCCGGACAACATTGCCGATACGCCAAAGCCCGTGGGATACAGGCGGCGGACGAAGTGCTGTTGGCGCCTTCCTGTCTCATCGCCCTCGGATTGTTGTTGTGTAAACCGTACGAGCCTTCCGAAGAGAAAACCGGTTGGTTCAGCCGGTTGTTCAAATAGGTGTGGAAGCATACAATTTCGGAACTAAGTAATACGATAGTAAGCTATGGAGAACGACGAACTGATACCTTGGAAAATTCCCGTACAGCAGGAGTCCATCATCAAGGTGATCGGCGTGGGCGGTGGCGGCAGCAATGCTGTGAACCACATGTGCCGGCAGGGAATACACGGTGTGGAGTTTGTGGTGTGCAATACGGACATTCAGGCGTTGCGTCAAAGCCCGGTGAAAAACCGGATCCAGTTGGGAAAAGCCCTGACGGAGGGGCGTGGGGCTGGTTGTGTGCCGGAGCGTGGGCGGCAGTCGGCCGTAGAGAGCATGGATTTTATCCGCAGTATGTTGGCCCGCCAGACCAAAATGGTCTTTATCACCGCCGGCATGGGAGGAGGAACCGGTACGGGAGCGGCCCCGGAGATTGCCCGGCAGGCGCGGGAATTGGGGATATTGACCATTGGCATTGTGACCTTGCCCTTCAGTTTTGAAGGGCGCCGGAAAATGGAGCAGGCCATGCAGGGGATCGATGAGTTGGAAGAGGTGGTAGATGCGCTGCTGATCGTGGAAAACGACCGTTTGCCGGAGATATACGGGGACCTCAGGCTCTCCGAGGCTTTTGCGAAAGCAGACGACATTCTGGCGATCGCTGCGAAAAGTATTGCAGAGATCATCACCATTAAGGGGTACATCAACGTAGACTTCGCCGATGTGAACAGCGTGATGCGGGAGAGCGGCGTGGCTCTGATGGGAGCGGGAGAGGCGGAAGGAGAAGACCGGGCTACACAAGCGCTGGAAGATGCTTTGGTTTCTCCCCTGTTGAGCAGTTGCGACATCCGCGGGGCATCGAAAATATTGCTGAACATGTTGTATGGAGAAGATGCCTTGACAACCAAAGAGTTGAAGTTAATCAACGAACGCTTGAAAGAGCGGGTGGGAAAGGACGACGCGGACATTATCTGGGGAACCGGACAGGATAGCTCTTTGGGGAAAAAATTGCGGGTGGCGGTGATTGCCGTGGGCTTTAATGGCAAAGGAAATTTTCGTGCCGAACCGGGCGTAGCGCAGAAGACTGCTGTCGCCGGAACTTCCGGACAGTCGTTAGAATTTAAGGTGGAAGACCTGCCGGAAGAGTTGGAGATGATCACCCTTCGTTCGGCGGAATTGGAGGAGGAAGCCCGGGCACGGCGTCAAAAACAGCAGGAGCAGCGGGCCCGGCAACATCCGGAGGAGGCTCCCCGGCGGCGGCGGAGCGGTGCAAACGACATGCCAGACTCCTCCGGCTGGCTGCGGCAAAAGTTAGGCGGCATGTTCTCCGAAGACACGAACCGGGACGCGGAAATGAAATGAAGCAGCGGATAAACGACAGAACAGATTCAGATGGAAGGATTGGTGAATTTTAACTTGCAAGAGGTCTCCCCGACAATCATCAAGGTGATCGGCGTCGGGGGCGGCGGATGCAATGCCGTAGAGTATATGTACTCTGAAAAGATCTGCGATGTGGATTTTGTGATCTGCAACACCGATGCACAGGTATTGGAGAGCAAGATCCCGGCGAAGATACACCTGGGGAAGAAGCTGACGGAGGGATTGGGAGCGGGAAACAACCCGGAGGTCGGAGCGCAGGCCGCCCTCGAAAGTGCGGCGGAGATTGAGTCCATGCTCCGGAAAAACACCAAAATGGCTTTTGTCACGGCGGCGATGGGAGGAGGAACCGGAACCGGTGCTGCTCCTATCGTGGCGAAAATGGCTAAGGAGATGGGCATTCTGACCATTGGGATTGTCTCCTTCCCGGCCCGTTTTGAAGGGCCGAAACGGCTGAACCAGGCCAAAGAGGGGTTGAAGAACATGAAGGAGCATGTGGATTGCCTGCTGGTCATCGACAGCGAAAAAATCATGGAGATATACGACTCTCTGGAACTTCCGGAGGCCTTTGCCAAAGCCAACGAGGTATTGAACATTGCAGCAAAGGGAATCGCAGAGATCATTACCCTTCCGGGATACATTAACGTGGATTTCTCGGATGTGCGGACGGTGATGACCGACAGCGGGGTAGCGGTGATGGGAGCGGCTCGGGCAGCCGGAGAGGGGAGGGCCAAGAAGGCGATCGAGGAGGCGTTGGACAGTCCGTTGTTGAACAACAGCGACATTCGTGGCGCCAAGGATATTTTGTTGAATATTACCTCCGGGACGGACGAAATTCGCACCTCCGAATTGACGGAGATCACCTCCTATGTCATCCGGCAGGTGGGGGATACGGCCTCTGTCATCTGGGGGGTGGGCGTCGACGAAAGTCTGGGAAATGCGATCTCTGTGACCATTATTGCAACCGGTTTTCCGAAAGATGACCTGGATTTTCAGGGAAAGGCCTTGGGCGAAGAGGGAGAAAGACCCCTGTTGCGTGCGGAAGAGGTGGCGCTGAAGCCGGAGCTTTCCGCCGATCAGATAGAAGAATTAAAAAATGTGCCGGCGTATAATCGGCGGCGAAATGTAAAAGTAGTTTAGTAAGTACATATATCAATTAAATGGAAAAATTTAGAGAATTAGGTTTAGAAGGGGAAATTTTAAAAGGCATTGCTGATTTGGGATTTGAAACGCCCAGCCCGGTACAGGAAAAAGTGATCCCTGTAATTTTAAGCGAAGAGCGGGACCTGGTGGCATTGGCCCAGACGGGTACGGGAAAAACGGCGGCTTTCGGGCTACCTTTGCTGCAAAAATTGGACAGCAGCCTGAACAAGATACAGATACTGGTGTTGAGCCCGACCCGGGAGTTGTGCGTACAGATCGGGAACGACCTGAAAAATTATTCAAAATACAGACCCGACCTGAAAATCACCTGTGTGTACGGCGGGACCGATATCCGCCGGCAGATCCGGGAGTTGGAGAAAGGGGTGCACGTGTTGGTGGCCACCCCCGGACGGTTGTGCGACCTTATCAACCGGAGCGCCGTCGACATTGACGCAGTCCGGGCTGTTGTACTGGACGAGTCCGACGAGATGTTGAACATGGGTTTCAAGGAAGACCTCAATTTCATACTGGAAGAGACGCCCAAGGAGCGGAACACCTATCTTTTTTCCGCCACCATGCCGCGGGAGGTGGAGCGCATCGCCCGGAACTACCTGCACGACCCGATAGAGATAGCGGTGGGCAAAAAAAACCAGGGGGCGGATACGGTCAGCCACCAGTATTACCAGGTCCGGGCGAAAGATTGCTACGAAACCCTGCACCGGGTCATTGACTGTGCTCCCGATATGTATGCGATCATCTTTACCCGCACCAAGATAGACGCGCGTGAGATCGCTCACAAATTACAGAAAGACAGCATAGATTGCGACGCCTTGCACGGAGATCTGAGCCAGACGCAGCGGGACGAGGTGATGGCTCGTTTCCGTTCCAAGCGTTTGAAAGTGTTGGTGGCTACAGACGTGGCTGCCCGCGGATTGGACGTGGACAACCTGACACACGTCATCAACTACAACCTCCCGGAGGATGTGGAGAGCTATACCCACCGGAGCGGGCGTACCGGCCGTGCGGGACGGGAGGGTGTTTCGGTGGCCATCATCAATTCCAAGGAGAAGGGCAAACTGAAAAGGATCGAGAACGCCCTCAAAAAGAAATTTGAATACCGGGAAGTACCCGGCGGAGAGGCCGTATGCCGGGCGCAGTTGCTCTGGTACGCCGACAAAATATTGGCATCGGAGCAGAAAGATACCCTCTCTCCCTACCAACAGGAATTGTTCGGAAAATTTGAAGAACTGACCAAGGAGGAGTTGATCCAGAAAATCGTATCGTACGAATTTGGGCGGTTGCTGAAAAAGTACGCAGGGGTGGAAGACCTGAACCTTTCGGAGACGGAAAGGTACCGTTCCGGTTCTGACCGGGAGGGTGGTCGGGATGGAAAGAGAAGGGGTGGCGACCGGGACAATAACTTTACCGTATTCAATGTAAATGTGGGCCGCGACGACGATTTTACGCCCCGCGACCTGATGACCATCATCAACGAATACGCTCCGGTCCGGGGGTTGCAGATCGGCGGGATCCGTATCTTCAACACCAACACCAAGTTTGAGGTAGATGTGACCGGAATAGAACGTTTCGGCTCCTATTTCCGGAACGTAAACTTTAACGGATTGCCGTTTACCCTGACGGAGACGGGAGAGCGTCCCGGCGGGTTGAGAAAACCCGAAAGGGGCGGCGAGAAGGGCGGGAAGTGGAATGCGCCCGGCAAGTGGAAAAACGAGCGCCGCTTTGGTGAAGGGAACAGCCGCGGCCGTTTTGGCGAGAAGCGGAAAGGGATGGACAACGGCCGGCGTTCGGCCAAAAAGAAATAACCGGCAACTATGGGCATCAGGAAAGCGGAATTTGTGGTCAGCAACACAGATGTATGGAAATGCCCGGCGTCCGATAAGCCCGAATATGCTTTTATCGGCCGTTCGAACGTCGGGAAGTCGTCACTGATCAACATGCTCACCAACCACAGTACACTGGCCAAAACGGCGGCACAACCGGGGAAGACCCGGTTGATCAATCATTTTTTGATCGACGCCACTTGGTACATGGTGGATTTGCCGGGATACGGTTATGCCCGGGCATCCCAGTCCACCCGCGGACAGTTCGAGAAGTTGATCCGGGATTACATCCTGAAACGGGACAACCTGGTCTGTCTTTTTGTGCTGATCGACAGTCGCCACCAACCGTTGGCGATAGACCTGGAGTTTATGGAGTGGCTGGGGGAGAACGGAGTGCCTTTTGTAATGGTGTTCACCAAAGGGGACAAACTGTCGGCGGTAGAGCGGCGGACGGCCGTTGCCGAATACCAACAGGCGATGTTGGATACCTGGGAAACCACCCCGTTGGCTTTCATGACCTCGTCAGCCAAGAAAATCGGGCGGGAGGAGTTGTTGGATTACATCGACGAACTGAACCGGACCGTAAATTTGAAAGAGGAATGAAGGGCGTACTCCTGATACCGCTTTTTTGCCTGTTGTTATACACTCCGTCCGGAAAAGCGCAGAAGGGTGAGGTAAAAAAAGGCTACTACCCGAGTGGAAAATTGCGCTACGAAGGCTCGTTTTTGAATGATCAGCCGGTTGGCCGGGTGATACACTACTACGAAAACGGAGCGGTCAAAGCCGTTATGATCCACAGCGGACGGGAAACGGATGCTGTTTTGTATGCTACCGGCGGGGAGGTGTCCGTTTCGGGGCGGTACGTCGATCGGAAAAAGGAGGGGGTATGGAGCTACCGGCAAGGAGAGCGTTTGCTGATGACCGAGAGCTACGCCGACAACCGTCTTTCCGGCCCGGCGGAGCGTTTTTTCCCCGGCGGAGGAGTGGCGGAACGGAAAGAGTGGCAGAATGGCCGGCTTTCCGGTTCCTGGAAACTTTTCTACGACAACGGGGCGTTGCGCTTGGAAGCCTTCTTTTCGAACGGAAAATTAGACGGGGAATTGAAAAGTTACGACCCGGAAGGGCACCTGTTGGTCAAAGGGCGGTATGCCGATAATTGGAAAGAGGGTGTATGGGAATATTACCGGCCTGACGGTACTTTGAAAGAGGAGCGGACGTATGTGCAAGGGGTGGTGGAAAATCCGGAGGAAGAGTTGGAAGAGAACCGGCAGTTGGAGGCGTTAATTCAGGAGGGCCGGCGGATCGTCGACCCGGCGGATTTTGTTAACGATCCTCTTTTGTATATGCGGGCGACCGGAAATTAAACAGATTCTAAGACGGAAAATGGCAGCCGTAAACTTTATTTCGTTGTACGAACTGAACTGCCGGGTCCGGCAGGTAGTGCAGCAAGGATTTACAGCACCTGTTTGGATTACAGCGGAGATTGTTTCGGTGCAGGAAAACCGGACAGGACACTGCTATTTAGAGTTAGCGGATAAACAGGAGGGAGAGGAGAAGGTCCGGGCCGTGGCACGGGGGACCATTTGGTCCTTTACCTACCGGATGCTGAAACCCTATTTCGAAACCACAGCCGGCCGGCCGTTGGAAAAAGGAATGAAGGTGTTGATCAACGCGGAAGTGGTTTTCCACGAATTGTACGGATTTTCCCTGAATATAAAAGACATAGACCCCGCCTTTACGTTGGGAGACCTGGAACGGAAGAAACGGGAAATTCTCGGTCAATTGGAGCGGGAAGGGGTCATTGATATGAACCGGAACTTAGAGATGGCGCCGTTGCCGAAAAACATTGCGGTCATCTCCTCGCCGACCGCCGCCGGTCTGGGAGATTTTCTGAACCACCTGGCGGAAAATCCGTACGGATACCGTTTTTATGTCAAGCTCTTTCCCGCCGTGATGCAGGGAGAGAAAACGACGACCTCTGTGATCGAAGCCTTGGAGCGGATTTACGAATACGAAGCCTTGTTTGACGCTGTGGTATTGATCCGCGGCGGCGGTTCCCAGTCCGATCTGGGCAGTTTTGATACCTACGATCTGGCTGCCAACATTGCCCAGTTTCCGCTGCCGGTGATTGCCGGGATCGGTCATGACCGGGATGATACGCTGGTGGATTGGGTGGCTTGGTTAAAAGTCAAAACACCCACGGCTGCCGCCGCTTTCTTGATAGACAGTTTTGCCCGTTTTGAAGGCCGTTTGCAAGAGTTGCAACAGGATTTTGTGCAGGGAGTTATGGCCTTGGTCCGGGAAGAGAGAAGCCGGCAGGAGGGGATGGTTATCGGGTTCAGGCAATGGACAGCCCTTTTTTTACAGGAACGGGAAAATCGCCTGCAACTGCTCTCGGGCCGCTTGCGGAACGGGGTGCGTTCGGGCGTTGAACGGCGTTTGACCGTTTTCGGTTTGGTGCAAAACCGGATCACCGGCAAATTGGCACTGCTGTTCGACCGGCAGCGAAATCGGATTGATCGTTGTACGGATTTGGCCGGACAGCGCAGCCGGGAGCTGTTTTCCCGGAACAAACACCGCTTAGAGTTGGCAGAAACAAAAATGAAATACGCAGATCCCGAACATGTTTTGCAGCGGGGGTACTCCATTACCTGCATCCGGGGAAAGGCGCTGAAAAGCGTTTCGGAAGCGGCGGCCGGAGAGGTATTGGAAACTTTCCTGAAAGATGGCCGGATCGAGAGTACAGTGATAAAATAGCACCGGTATGGAAAAAAAGATGAGTTACAAAGAGGCCATGGCGGAGATCGAAGAGATCGTCAGTCTGTTGGAAGAGAACAAGTTGGATGTAGATGAACTGGGAACCAAAGTAAAGCGGGTGTCCCACTTGATCGCTTTCTGTAAATCGAAACTGCGAGATACAGAAGAGGAGGTGGAGCATATCCTGAAAACCATGGAGGAGTAACATGGCAGGCAGGCTCTTCCGGACGGTGTTGCTATTGGCAGTGGCCGGTTGCTCTCTGCCGCTGTGTGGACAGCAGGCGGCGTTGCAGAAGCTGCTGCATACGGACGGGTTAAAAAGCGCCTCCGTAGGTATTTCCGTAAAATCAGTGGCGGACGGAAAGTCGGTAGTGGAGTACCGTTCCGGCAAATCCATGCAGCCCGCCTCCGTTGTCAAGTTGTTCTCTACGACGTTAGCCCTGAAAGAGAAAGGGGCGACTTTCCGCTACAAAACGCCGGTGTGGCGCACTGGATCCGTTCGGAACGGCGTGTTGTACGGCGATATTGTCGTGGAGGCGTGCGGCGATCCCTCTCCCGACTCCCGCCATTTTCCGGAACACCGACTGACGGAGCGTCTGGTCCGGGAGGTAAAAGCAGCCGGTATCGGTAAGATCTGCGGGGATATCTGGGTGGAGTCAGACGGACTTTCTGCGGCGTTGCCCGGCTCTTGGCTCTGGGAGGACATCTCCAATTACTACGGAAGCGGTTGGTTCCCCTTTAATTACCGGGACAATACCTACGAACTGCTCTTTACCACCGGGGCAGTTGGCTCTCCTGCCCGGTTGATCGGTGTGGAACCGGCTGTTCCGGATGCAGAGTTTCTCTCTTCGGTCGTCGCTTCCACGGAAAACCGCGACAATGCGTGGATTTACGGAGGGCCGTATACCCGGCTCTTTCACGTCACAGGGACAATTCCCGCCAACCGGGCGGTGTTCCGGGTCAAAGGGGGAATGCACCATCCCGACCGCTGTTTTTTGCAAGAGGTCGGACAACTCCTTTCCCGCGAAGGCATTGAGTGGGTACGGGATACCTTGCCCAAACCCGGTAAGGCGTTGTTGTTTGAATTCCATTCGCCGGCGTTGGAGGAGCTTGTTTTTTACACCAACAAAAAGAGTGTCAACCTCTTTGCGGAGGCATTGGGACGTTTAGCCGCCGGAGCGGATTTCCAGGCGGGCGTCCGGGCGTTGCTGGCTGCCATCGGGAGCGATTCGACCGG
>DBDA01000041.1:22792-37055 GCA_002293375.1 Odoribacter sp. UBA944 | reverse complement strand
CAAAGTATACAGACAGAAACGACTGTACACCGGAAGGCCGGTCAACACAAAACACAAATGGAAAATACAAAAAAATTTCGTACGGTTGCCCCGAATTAATTTTCGGGTTTCTTTTGATTTCACGGAATTACCTTTATCTTTGTCCACGCAAAATGCAGCAGGGTCGGTTGGCCGAGCGGTTAGGCAACGGTCTGCAAAACCGTGTACAGCGGTTCGATTCCGCTACCGACCTCCACAACTTTCGCCAATAATCTGATCTTCAGAATATTGGCGATTTTGTTTACACCACTTTATTACAAAAAATTTGGAGGAAGCGCTAAAACATCCCGTATTTAAAACAGTGGCCGCAGTAGCCCAGGAAAAAAACGTTTCCGCTTACGCCATCGGCGGGTTTGTCCGGGATTTGCTGCTGCACCGGCCCTCCCAGGACATCGATATCGTCGTGGTCGGGAACGGGATGGAGTTGGCCGAAGCCGTCGCCGCCAAACTGGGAAACTGCAAAGTCTCCCTCTTCAAAAACTTCGGCACCGCCATGTTCCGGTACAAAGGGATGGAGGTAGAGTTTGTCGGCGCCCGGAAAGAGTCCTACCGGGCCGACTCCCGGAAACCGCTTGTAGAAGAAGGAACATTGGAAGACGACCAGAAGCGCCGGGACTTCACCATCAACGCCCTCGCCATCTCCCTGAACGCAGCGGATTACGGCACCCTCATCGACCCGTTCGGGGGCATCCCCCACTTGGACGAACGGCTGATCCGCACCCCGCTGGAACCCGGCATCACCTTCTCCGACGACCCGTTGCGCATGATGCGGGCCATCCGCTTTGCCTCCCAGTTGAACTTCCGGATAGATGAAAGCACCTTCCGCGCCATCCGGGAAAACCGGGAACGGCTCAACATCATCTCCACGGAACGGATCCTGGATGAATTCAACAAGATCATGCTCTCTCCCGAACCTTCCCGGGGAATCCTGCTACTGGACGAAGCGGGCCTGCTGGAGCTCTTCTTTCCGGAACTGACCGCCCTGAAAGGAGTAGAACGGATCGACGGTACCGGGCACAAAGACAACTTCCTGCACACATTGATGGTAGTAGACACGCTCTCGCTCCACTCCGAAGACCTTTGGCTGAGGTGGGCCGCTCTGTTGCACGACATCGGAAAACCGGCCACCAAAAAATACATCCGGGGACAGGGATGGACCTTCTACGGCCACAACCACGTGGGAGAACGGATGACGGCGCGGATCTTCAACCGCCTGAAACTGCCGCAGAACGAAAAAATGCGGTATGTCCAGAAACTGGTCAACCTCCACATGCGCCCCATTGTGCTGGCCGAAGAAGTAGTAACGGACTCCGCTGTCCGCCGGCTGCTGTTCGACGCCGGAGACGACATCGATGACCTGATGACACTGGCAGAGGCGGACATCACCTCCCGCAACGAGGAAAAAGTAAAACGATTCCTGCACAATTTCCGGATCGTTCGGCAGAAATTGAAAGAGGTAGAAGAAAAAGACTCCATCCGCAACTTTCAGCCGCCCATCAGCGGAGAAGAGATCATCGCCACTTTCAACCTGCCTCCCTGCCGGTTGATCGGCAATATAAAAAACGCCATCAAAGAAGCGATCTTAGACGGCATCATCTCCAACAACTACGAAGAAGCCAAAGCCTATATGTTCAAAATTGCAGAGGAGTTGCTAAAAGATTCGCCGGAAAAGAAGTAATCTAAATATGTGTGGGTAAGACAACCTTCAAGGCTTTCCGGTGTACTTTCAAGTGGATCGGCGAGTGCATGATAACCGCTTCCCCATCAATGTGCACCTTGTGAATATCTCCTTCAATGACCGCCTCCCGGCATTGCAACTCCTTAAAATACTTGAATTTATCCAATCGCCGGTTGAGCATGTAGAAAAGAAACGAATGCACCGACCAGAACGTAGGGCGTTTCAACAGGCAGATATCCACCAAACCGTCTGTCAGAGAAGCGTGCGGAGCGATGCTCACATTATTCCCATATTGGGAAGCATTGGCAAAACTGAGAATAAAACAATCCTCTTCGATGGATTTTCCGTCGAACGTAATTTTGTATCTCTTTTCCGAATAGCGGAACCACCGCTTCGTGCCTGCATACACATAAGAGAGAACACCTCTGATCTTTAAGGTATTGAATTCGTGGGCAATCTCCGCATCAAAACCGACGCCGCTTACATTCAAAGAGTACAGACCATTGATCTCCAAAACATCCACATGTACACTGATGCCTGTCAGCAATTGCCGCAAAGCTTTCCGGACAAATTGAGAATAGCCCAAATGGCGGGCAAAACCGTTGCCGCTACCGAGCGAAACCACGGAAAACGCAATGTCGCTTCCGAAAAGAGCTGTCCCCACTTCGTTCACGGTCCCATCCCCGCCGACGGCGACAATATGCGTATGGTTTCCCGACTCCCGGGCAGCCTCTACCAACTCCCGTCCGTGTCCGGCATATTGCGTATATTCAATATCGTATGCAACATCGCGGTATTCCGGCATAGAGCGCAACTTTCCGGGCAACTCCCTGCCCCATCCCATACCCGATACCGGATTTACAATAAATAAAATACGCATCCCTCTCTTCCGTTATTTACCGATACCGTAATACGTATAGCCAAAATCCTTCATCTGGACCGGATCGTAAATATTCCGCCCGTCAAAAATAACCTTTTCTTTCAACGCCCGCTCAATGTAAGTAAATTTCGGTACCTTGAACTCCTGCCACTCCGTCACCACCACCAAGGCATCCGCACCTTCCAGGGCCGCGTACATGTTCGGGGCATACAGCACCCGGTCGCCCAATTTCCGGCGCGCCTCCTCCATCGCTACCGGATCGAACACAACCGGTACGGCTCCGGCTTCCAGCAGTTTTCCGATCAGTACCAGCGACGGAGCTTCGCGCATGTCGTCGGTGGCCGGTTTAAACGAAAGCCCCCAGATACCGAATTTCCGGCCGCGGATATCGCCCCCGTAATACTTTACTATTTTATCGAACAGCCGGTTTTTCTGCCGCTCATTCACCCGTTCCACAGCTTTCAATACCTCCATATTGTAGCCGTTCTCCTCCCCGGTCTTCACCAACGCTTTTACATCTTTCGGGAAACAGGAACCTCCGTAGCCAATCCCCGCGTTCAGGAATTTCTTACCGATCCGGGTATCGCTACCGATCCCCCTTTTTACGGCATCCACATCCGCACCGGTCAATTCGCACAGGTTCGCAATGTCATTCATAAAAGATATCCGGGTGGCCAGCATGGAATTGGCAGCGTATTTGGTCATCTCCGCCGAAGGAATATCCATAAAGAGAATGGGCACGTTGTTCAGGGCGAAAAAGTGATACAGCCGGGTCAATACCTCTTTGGCTTTCTCAGACTCAACTCCGATCACGACCCGGTCCGGCGCCATAAAATCGTTGATGGCATCCCCCTCTTTGAGGAATTCCGGATTAGACGCCACATCAAACGGCACCGCCACGCCACGACGGTCCAACTCCGCCTGCACTGCCGCCCTCACCCTCCGGTTGGTTCCGACCGGAACCGTAGACTTTGTGATCACGACGGTGTAGTTGCTTATCTGTTGCCCGATCTGCCCGGCAACCTCCAACACGGCGCTCAGATCAGCGCTCCCGTCTTCATCCGGAGGAGTACCCACCGCAATAAAAACCGCATCCGCCCGCTCCAAAGTCCCGGCGAGCGAAGCCGCAAAAGAGAGGCGTTCGTGCTCCACATTCCGGGCGACCAACTCAGCCAATCCCGGTTCGTAGATGGGGATCCCTCCACTGTTCAACAGGTCGATCTTAGCTTGATCCGTATCCACACAAGTCACGGTGATCCCCGTTTCCGCCAGACACGCCCCCGTCACCAATCCGACATAGCCGGTACCTATAACCACAATTCTCATAACCTGTTCTTTAAAAGCTGTATAAGACTGCTTTTTTTAAAGGAATACAAATGTAGAAAAAAATAAAACGGAACCGGGACATTTCGGGATATTTCCTGTAAATTTGTGTTTTATTACCCTTTTTTCAAAACAAACGCCATGTTTTTCAAAACAAACCTCTTTCTGCTTCCGGCGCTCTGCCTTTTGCTTTTCGCCGCTTGCCAGCATACCGGTTCCGGCCCGCAACAGCCCGATATCCGGAAATACATTTACGGATACACCTCCGGGACCATCACCTCCGAAACACCTATTGAGATCCTTTTGGAACAGGCGCCGGAACACCCCTACGGAACGGAGGAAGTATTGCCGGAAAAGATACTGAGCGTCTCCCCCGCCGTAAAAGGCAAATTGTACCTGCGGGAGAAACAGACACTGGTCTTTGTGCCGGACAACCGGTTCGAGAACGGCAAGGAGTACAAATTCAAACTCCGGTTGGACGCCTTACTGGAGGTGCCCAAGGAGTACCGGACCTTTGAGTTCGGCGTCAAGATCATTCCGCTTCACCTCTCTTTTTCAGGGGGGAACCTGATCACAGGCGAAAGCAACGACACGCTGCGCTACGAAGGCGAACTGCACGCTTCCGATGTCATGGAGGCAGAAGCCGTCGAAAAACAACTGAGCGTTTCCTTAGACGGACAGGAACCTGTTACGGTCTGGCAACACAACGGGAACACCCACCGCTTCCAGATCCAAGGCATTGCCAAAACAGACAACTCCCAAACCCTGAAACTGGCATTCGGGAAATCGGTTACCGGCAACTCCACAGCCGAAGTGACCATTCCGGGGCGGAACGAATTTACCGTACTGAATGTTCAACTCAATGAGGAAAACCGCAACCTCGCCCGCATCGATTTTTCGGAAAAGGTTGACCATTCGCAATCCCTGGAGGGCCTGATCACCCTCAAAGGGATCTCCGGTGTACAGTATAAAACAGAAAACAACACCGTTTTTCTTTATTACACCACCCGGCCGAACGACTCCGAGATCAAAATAACCGTCCACGAAGGGATCCGGAGTTCGGAAGGCAAAACCCTGACCGAAACCACCGGTCATATACTTAAACTTCCCTCTAATCTCCCGGCTGTAAAATTCATCGGGCAAGGGGCGATCGTGCCGTCCGGCGGCAACGTATTGGTGCCCTTTTCCGCCGTCGCCTTGAAATCGGTCGACGTACAGATCATCAAAGTATTCCGGCAGAACATGCATTTTTTCCTGCAGGAAAATTCGTACGACAGTAACTCGGATCTAATGCGGACCGCCCGGCCGGTATTCCGGAAAAAAATCAACCTGGTGAAAGAGGGGGAGACCATTGACCTGAACCAATGGAACGACTACACCCTGAACCTCCCGGAGCTCGTGGAACTGGAAAAGGGGGTCATCTACCGGGTGGAGATCCGCTTCCAAAGATCGTATACCACGCTGGCATGCGCCGGGGAGGAAACCGGGAAAACCGATTATTACAAACAGGACTGGGACGGTAACAGCTACTATTACAGCGATTACTACTACAACGACGATTACCGCTGGGAAGACCGGGACAACCCGTGTACCGACTCCTACTATACCAGCCAGCGTTTTATCAGCCGGAACATCATCAACACCTCATTGGGCACGGTGGTGAAACGGGGGAGCGACAACCGCTATTTTGTCGCCGTCAACGACATCGCCGACGCCCGGCCGGTTAACAACTGCCGCATTACCCTGTACGACTACCAAAACAACCCGATCGACTCGGCCCAAACCGATAAAAACGGATTCGCCCAACTGAACAGCGGGCAAAAAGGGTTTACCGTCGTGGCTTCCAAAGGGAATGACAAAGCGTGGCTGAAGGTGGCCGATGCGACATCGCTTTCTTTGAGCAACTTCGATGTAGGCGGACAAAATGTACAAACGGGCCTGAAAGGGTTTATATACGGCGAACGGGGCGTGTGGCGGCCCGGGGACGACCTCTACCTGTCGTTTATCCTGGAGGACAAACAACA
Organism: Odoribacter sp. UBA944; assembly: GCA_002293375.1. Classification (GTDB taxonomy): domain Bacteria; phylum Bacteroidota; class Bacteroidia; order Bacteroidales; family Marinifilaceae; genus UBA944. The sequence continues at coordinate 31,111 of DBDA01000041.1, read as the reverse complement.
ACTGTTACCGGCCGGACACCCGGTCATTGCCGAACTCTACACCCCGCAGGGTAATTTGGCAGGCTCCCGTAAGAGCATCACCGGCGAAAATCCGATCCATACGTTCCGGTTTTCCACCGATCCGGAAGCCCCTACCGGCTATTGGAGTGCCCGGGTAAAGATCGGGGGCAGCACTTTTTCCAAAACCATCCGGATCGAAACGGTCAAACCGAACCGTTTCAGCATCGCGTTGGATTTCCCGAACGAAGAGATTGTCGGGAAGGGGCTTTCCGGACAGATTGTCCGTGCCCGGACCCGCTGGCTGAACGGAACCAACGCACCGAACCGGAAAGCAGAGACCGAAGTCCGGATTAGCGGCGGCGACTACCGTTTCCGGGTGTTTCCCTCCTACATCTTCCGGAACACGGCGGATGCATTCGAACCATATACCGCCACGCTGTTCAACGGAAATACCGACGCGGAGGGGAACTTCTCCTTTTCGCTGGACCCCATCGATGTGCAAAAAGCGCCCGGCGTGCTGAACGCCTCGTTCACCACCCGGCTGTTCGAGGAGGGCAGTGATTTCAGCATCGCCACCTATACCACGCACTACTCCCCCTACACCCGCTATGTCGGGATACGCCTCCCCGAATCGCCCGACAACTGGTATTCGACCCGGGAAGCTGTACGGCTGCAAGGGGTAGTCGTCACCCCGCAAGGCAAAAAAGCCGCTTCCTCTCCCCGCGTCCACATAAAGGTATATAAAATTGACTGGCGTTGGTGGTGGGATGCCGAGAACAACGGATATGGCTCATACATTCACCGCTCCTCCAACAACTTGGTATGGGAAAAAGAGATCACCGTTCAGCAGGGCGAATTTTCCCTTCCCGTGGAGATCAAAGAATACGGCCGGTACTACATACAGGCGACCGATCAGGGATCCGGCCACACCACCGGCCTGATCGCTTACTTCGGCTCCTGGGCGGAGAGCAACAGCGCGGACATCGCCACCCTTCTGCACATCAGCACGGACAAACCGGAGTACAAAGCCGGCGAAAAGATCCGGTTGAAAGTCCCCTCATCTCAGGGTGGGACCCTTATTTTCAGTTTGGAAAACGGCACCTCTTTTCAGGAGATCCGCCGGATGGAAGCCACGGCCGGGGATACGGAGATCGAAATCGAAGCCACAGCGGCCATGTGCCCGAACATTTACGCCCACATCACCCTGATACAGCCGCAAAGCCAACGGGACAACGACCGGCCGGTACGCCTGTACGGCATCATCAATATTCCGGTGGAAGAGCCCTCCCTGCACTTGCAACCGGAACTTAAAACCGCCCCGGAACTGCGCCCCGGAGAGGAATTCTCCGTAACCGTCCGGGAAAAAGAGGGCCGCCCCATGAGCTATACGCTGGCGGTGGTGGACGAAGGACTACTCTCCATCACCTCTTTCCGCACCCCCGACCCCTTTCCCGCTTTTTACGTCCGGGAAGCTTTGGGGGTAAAGACGTGGGATTTTTACGATTACCTGTTCGGTGCATACGGAGCCCGCTTGGAAAAGGCCTTTGCCGTCGGAGGGGACGAAACCCTGAAAACACCGCAGGACGAAAAGACGAACCGCTTCAAGCCGGTGGCACTGTTCGACGGCCCCTTCTTGCTGAAAAAGGGGGAAACCCGCACCCACACATTCCGGATGCCGGAGTACATCGGCGAAGTGCGTACCATGCTGGTAGCCGCCACGGACGACGGAAAATACGGTTCGGCCGAGGCCTCTTCCTTTGTCAAGAAACCGCTGATGATTTCTGCCGCCATGCCCCGCCTCTTCACCCCCGGCGACATCGTCGAGGTCCCGGTAACAGTCTTCGCCATGGAGAAGAGTATCCGGGAGGTGAAGGTGGAGTTAGCCGCCAATGACCTGATTGAACCGCTTTCCGGCCGGTCGGCTTCGATCGCCTTCTCCGAACCGGGCGAGCAGGCCTGTTGGTTCAAAGTCCGGATCAAAGAACAGACCGGAAAGGCCCAATTGACCTTCACCGCACGCTCCGGTAAGGAAAAGGCGGCTGAAACAACCGATGTGGAGGTGCGTGTCCCCAATCCCCGCGTTACCTGGAGTCACTCCAAACTGTTGGATGCGGGAGAAAATTCGACCTTCAATACGGAGGTAACGGGGGCCGACCCGGTAGCAATGCTGGAAATTTCCACCATTCCGCCGCTCAACCTGAGTGAACGGCTCAACACCCTGATCACCTACCCGCACGGATGCGGCGAACAGATTGTATCGGGCGCTTTCCCGCAAGTGGCACTGGGGCAGTTGTTGCCCCTGAACGACCGGCAGAGATCGGATGCGGAGAACAACGTCAAATCGGTGATCGAACGGTTGGGGCGCTACCAGACAGCGGAAGGCGGTTTTGCTTACTGGCCGGGAGATGTTTACACCTCGGAGTGGGTCAGCAGCTACGCCGCCCACTTCCTGATCGCCGCCGGTAAACAGGGATTTTATCTATCCGGACAGTTGTTGGAGAAAGATCTCCGCTACCTGAAATCGGCCGCCAACGGATACCGGATCACCTCCTATTACGACGAACTGATACAGGGCTACCGGCTCTATGTGCTGGCCCTCGGCGGACAACCGGCGTTGGCCGCCATGAACCGGATGAAAGAACGTCCCTTGCAAAACACCACCGCCCGCTGGCTGCTGGCTTCGGCCTACGCCCTAAGCAACCATCCGGATATTGCCCGGAGCATCATCCGGGACGCAAACACCCAGGTGCAGCCCTACCGGCAAACCGGAGGGAGTTTCGGGTCAGACATCCGGGACAAGGCGATTATTCTACAATCGGCCATCTACCAAAACAGGCAGGAAGATGCCTACCGCCTGTTGGAGGACCTTTCGGAGGCGCTCTCTTCCGACCGTTGGATGAGTACCCAAACCATCGCTTTCTCCCTGATAGCCGCTACGGAGTACGTGGAAAAATTTGTCGGAAAGAACGAGGGAATACAGGCGGAACTCCGGATCGGCGGTAAAAAATCAACGGCCGGAACCGACAAAACTTTCTGGCAGGAGACGCTTCCGATCAAAGAGGGCCGGAGCGTGGTCGAGGTAAAAAACAATAGCAAAGCCAAATTGTACGTCCGGCAGGTATGTGCCGCCGCTCCATTCGGAGTTGTCACGGAGGAACAATCCGCAGGGTTGTCCATGCAGGTCCGCTACACAGACCGGAACGAACAGGCCATCGACATCAACTCCCTGCCGCAAGGTATGGACATCACGGCTGCCATCACCATTAAAAACACCGGCCAGTCGGGAACGTATTACAACCTGGCGCTGAACTACCTGCTTCCCTCCGGCTTTGAAATCATCAACGACCGGTTAACGGGCAACACACAGGCTTTCACGGGCGCCGACCACACGGATATCCGCGACGATCGGTACTATGTCTATTTTAATCTGACACAAGGACAGAGCAAAACCTTCCGGTTCCGCTTCAACAGCGCTTTCCCCGGAACGTACCTCCGTCCCGCTATACAGTGCAGCGCCATGTACGACAATTACATACAGACCGTTCTTCCGGGCGGAGAAACCGTTGTCACCCGTTAGGGCCTGTTTAAAGCAAAAAAGATGAACCTGAACCTGAGCGATTATTTACTGTTGGCCATTGTGATCTTTCTGTTGGCCTGTTACCCCTTGTTGCGCAAATTGGCCTCTTCCCTGGAAATCTTTGTCGGAAAATACACGCAGCAAACTGTCCGGGAAAAGAGGGAGGCGGTTTCCGGGGAGGCCGGAGCCCAAAGTGTAGCCCAAACCCTGATCAATCTGCGCCTGCTGGCGCACGAACGGATGATCCTGTTCACGGAACGGATCAAGCCCGATTCCCTGATCCCCCGCACCCTGAACCCCGCGCTCTCCGTCCGGGAGTACCAACGTCTGCTGGCCGGCGACATCCGCCAAGAGTACGAGTACAACCTCTCGCAACAGCTCTATCTGAGCGAGGAGGCGTGGTGTATGATCTCGGATTACAAAAACAGTGTGATCACGCTGATCCATTCAGCGGCCGGAGAGATCGCAGGGGAGCAACCGGCGGGGGAACTGGCCCAAAAAGTGCTGGAACGGTACATCGCCTCCGACATCAAAGCCGACCGGGTGATCCGGATCCTCAAACAGGACCTGCATTAATAGCCAAAAGCGTTACCTTCTTTTTTTCTTTTTTCCCGAGCCGGGAGTTTTGCTGTTCTTGGCGGAACGGGCATGAAAGGCGCCGCCGCCTTGGGGACGGCCCCCTTTCTGGTAAGTGATGTTGGAGGTTTGCACCTTCTCTTCGTCCAACAGTATATCGGAAATCTTGACCTCCTCCGGCAGAACGATGCGCTCCACCGGCTGCCCCGTCAACTGTTCGATCGCCTCCATCCGCTCCTCCTCTTTCGGAGAGACAAAGCTGATGGCAGTCCCTTCTTTGCCGGCCCGGGCCGTACGCCCGATGCGGTGAATGTACTCCTCCGCCAAGGCCGGAATATCAAAATTGATCACGTGGGACACCTCCTCAATGTCGATCCCCCGGGCCGCCACATCCGACGACACCAAGATCCGCGCCCTCCCCTCTTTGAACGCCCGCAAGGCATTCAGACGGGTATTCTGCGCTTTGTTTGAATGGATCACGCTCAACTCATCTTTCCAGATCCCCTCCAATTTCTCCGTGATCCGGTCTGCATTCTTTTTGCTCTCTGTAAAAACCATAACCCTGGTATAGAGCGATTTGTCCGCCAATAAAACATTCAGCAGGTTGATCTTGGTCATAATATTGGGGACCTCATAGCCGTATTGCTCTACTGTATCTACCGGAGTCGCTTGCGGCGCCACTTCCACCCGCACGGGGTCGATCATAAAATCGGCCGCCAATTTAGTGACCGTTTCCGAGAAGGTTGCAGAGAACAACAGTGTCTGGTGCTTTTCCGGCACCACCTCCAGGATGCTGCGCAACTGGGGGATAAATCCCAGATCCATCAGACGGTCGGCTTCGTCAATCACCACCGTTTTCACCTGTTGGGTGCGGAGAATGCCGTTCATGTAAATGTCCATAAATCGCCCCGGCGTAGCCACCAGCAGGTCCACCCCTTCGTACACCTTCTCCTGCTGGGTGCGAATGTTCGTCCCGCCGTAGATCCCAACACAACGAATATCCATGTATTCGACCAGCAACTCCACACTCTCGCACACCTGCACCACCAACTCCCGGGTCGGCACGATCACAATGGCCCGCGGATGGCTGCCTTGTGCGTAATGCAACCGCATCAGGATCGGGATCAGGTAGGCCAACGTCTTCCCCGTACCGGTCTGCGCAATCCCGATCATATCCCTGCCGGAACGGATCACGGGAAAAGACTCCACCTGCACCGGTGTCGGATGTTCAAACCCGGCATCGTCCAAGGCGTTTACAATCTGTCTGCTGATCTTCAATTCCGTAAATGTCATGGCCTCTGTTTTTTCCGGTGGTAAGTGTCTGGTTAAAGGCGCTCCTCCGGGAAGTTTTGCCGGACAAAGGTAGTGCAAGCCAAGGGAAAACACAAGCAAGCTTACAGTTTTCAGGGATGCAACCTGTACTGTCTGAAAGAAAAGTCTGCAAAAAAACGTTTTATTTGGTTTTGTCGAAATTAAGCCCTACATTTATTCCACCGATAACCCTTAAAATTTTGAGATATGATGACAATGACATTCAATGAATTGAGGAAAATCAAAGATCAATTGCCCTCTGGCAGCATGCAGCGGATCGCCGACGAGTTGGGGCTGGAAGTTCAAACGGTACGGCACTATTTCGGCGGAACCTGTGATCCCAACAAACAAGCGGTCGGGATTCATTTTGAACAGGGGCCTGAAGGCGGCATTGTCCAGATCGACGATACAACCATTTTAGAAAAAGCACAGGAAATCCTGAAAAACAACTGATTTTCAGGATATTCGAATACCTAAAAAAAAGAGGCTGTCTAAAAAGTGATATTTAGACAGCCTCTTTTCTTATCCATAAGAAGTGTTCAAAAAGCACTTCTTTTAAAATCCCCAATGCTCCTTTGAACTGTTCAGCTCAGTGGCTTCGCCGGCCTTATACTCCCGCGTAAAGTACCATTCCACTTGATCTTCGCTGCTTTTTCCGTTCTTTATGACCACGGCCTTCAGCAGATTGGCCCCCTGGTCTAATTGTACATTCCGGAAAATGTAGTGCACATCGGTATACCCCTTTTCGGGCGACGGTAATTGCCGGCCGTTCAGGGTGAGTTCCGGTACACCGGTATTGCTATATACGGTAACGTCCGTCACCTGCTTTTCCCGTTCTTTCAACCTTCTTTGTGTGATGTAGAGTACCGGTTCGTTGCTCCAGTTGGCTTTGTACCAAAAGTACGAATCTTTTTTAATCTTCCGGTCGATAGTAACCAACCCTTTCATGTTCCGGGCTTCCACCCCTCCCCGTTTCCACATCGGCACGGCAAAATCAAACGTATTCCAAAGATAGGAAGCGATGATATACGGATGCTTTGCTATAATACTCCATTGGTATTCGTGGGTCTTTGTCTGGAAAGTTTCCGGGTAATACTCCCCGGTCCATTTTAACGACTCGCCGATGTGTTCCGTCTGGTGGTGGATGTTAGCGTCCGCGCCATACTCCGTCAGCATAAATTTGTGGTCGGGGTACCTGGTTTCCAACGCCTCGATCCAAGGTTTGATGTCCTCAATCTTTTTCTCATACCAACCGAAGTACCGATTCATCCCCTGTATATCCGCTTTTCCGTTCACCGGATGCTCCATGTGTCCGTATCCGTTTACAGATACCGTATAACGGTCCGGATCCTCCTGTTTGGCCAATTCGTGCAGTTCCGAAGTCAGCGTCGCCGTATAATCGGACGAACCGCCGTAGATATACACCTCGTTATGTAATCCCCACACATAAATAGAGGGATGATTAAAACTCTGCCGGATCAGGTCGGTCAACTGCTCTTTGGCGTTCTCCCACTCCTTTCCGCTAACCTTGTTGACAAAGGGAATCTCCGCCCAGACAATCAATCCCAGCGAATCGCAACGGGAATAGAAATAATCCGACTGCTGATAGTGTGCCAGCCGGATAGTTGTAGCGCCGATATCCATGATCATTTCCAGATCCGTATCGTGGTGCTCTTTTTTCAAGGCGCTTCCCACACCCCACCAATCCTGGTGGCGGGTCACTCCGTACATCGGGTATTTCTCCCCGTTCAGGTAAAAACCTTTTCCGGCCACGATCTCAAATTTCCGAATCCCCAACGACTGTACCACTTCGTCCAACACCTTCCCGTCCGAAACGACACGCGACACTACTTTGTAGAGGTACGGGTCCTTACGCCCCTGCCACAGCCTGGGTTTGTTCAGGTGAAACGTATGGGTAAAGGCCTGTATACCGGTCGGGCCGACAGTGATCTCCTCCTTTTTCTGCACCACCACTTTGCCATCGTGCGTGTAAAGCACATTTTCCAACACCACCCGGCTATTTTTCCGGGTGCCGTTCTCCAATTTTACCTTTACCGAAATGTCCGCTCCTTTGGAAGATACGTTTTTCTGCGTCACATAGACACCGGGAGAGGCATGGTCGGTCACTGCAATGTGGACGGGTTCGGTTACCACCAACCACACCGGCCGGTAGATACCTCCATAAACCCCGAACAGGCTGTGGTTCACAGGGATCACATCCGGACGGCTGGCATTGTCCACACAGATCTGCAAGGTGTTCTCCTCCCCGAATTTCAACAGGCCGGAAAGGTCGAACGCAAAGGCGGAATAGCCTCCCCGGTGGTTGCCGGCGTACTTGTCGTTTACATAGAGATCGGCTACCTGCCCGGCACCTTCAAAACGGAGGTATACTCTTTTGTCCTTCCAACCCGCTTCGGCAAACAACGTTTTTTTGTACCAGGCCGGTCCAGCGTAAAAGTTGTTGTGCTGCAGTTGCATATCCCTGGCATTCCAAGTATGGGGGATCTCTACCTTGTTCCACCCTTTTTCCCAACCGGCCTGAGCGACCGGATCCGAAGGATAGTCGCCTTTTTTAAACTTCCATTCGTCGTTAAAAGAGCGGATGGTTCGTCCCTGCGCGAAAATACCGGTAATCGCCACCCACAAAAAGAGGGCGATAAAAAGAACTCTTTTCATACGTTGTGTTTTTAATCAGATCGTAAAATCTCGAATTTATTTAGCGTCATATAGGCTTTTGGCGATGCCCATCTCCAAACCGCGCAACTCCGCCAATCCCCGGAGCCTTCCGATTCCGGAGTAGCCGGGATTGGTCTTCTTTTTCAAGTCATCCAACATCTGGTGCCCGTGGTCGGGAC
>DBDA01000041.1:22598-22780 GCA_002293375.1 Odoribacter sp. UBA944 | reverse complement strand
ATCACGCTGTACATATCCACATCTCCCTCCAAATGGTTGGCTTCGTAGAAATTTCCATCCTGGTCCCGCTGTGTGGAACGGAGGTGTACAAAATAGACCCTGTCGCCCAAGCGGGACATCATACCGGGCAGATCGTTGTCCGCACGCACGCCGAACGAACCGGTACACAAACAAAGTCCGTT
>DBDA01000041.1:0-22554 GCA_002293375.1 Odoribacter sp. UBA944 | reverse complement strand
GGCGTGGATAGCCAGCTTCACCCCTACCTGATCGGCCACCGGAGCGATCTCTTTCAGGAAAAAGATCAGGTTGCTCCGCAACTGCTCCTCATTTATATCTTTGTACCGATCCAACTGGGCCTGGAACTCTTCCAACGTAAAACTCTCCTCCGCTCCCGGCAAACCGGCAATGATGTTCCGCACCAGCGTCTCCCGTTCTTCCCGGCTCATGCCGTCAAAACGCGCCCGGGCTACAGCTATTTCCGCCTCGGTGTACTGCTTCTCCGCGCCCGGACGCTTCAACAGGAACAACTCAAAAGCGATAAACGCCGCCCGCTCAAAACGGAGCGCCTTGGAACCGTCCGGCATCGTATAGGCCAGATCGGTACGGGTCCAATCCAGCACCGGCATAAAATTATAGGTGACGGTCCGGATCCCGCATCGGGCCAGGTTGCGGATACTCTCCTTGTAATTTTCAATGTAGTGCCGGAAGTTTCCCTCTTGCGTCTTGATGTGTTCGTGCACCGGTATACTCTCCACCACAGACCACTTCAACCCTGCCTCTTCAATCATCTGTTTCCGCTTTTCGATCTCTTCGACCGTCCACACTTCACCGTTCTTTATGTGGTGCAACGCCGTAACAATACCGGTAGCCCCGGCCTGGCGGATATCGGCCAACGATACGGGATCGTTAGGGCCGTACCACCGCCATGTCTGTTCACTTAAATACATAGCCGTACAATCTTTTAAATGGAAAACGCATCGAATCCGCCGTCGATCACCAACACTGTCCCCGTTACAAATTTAGAAGCATCACTGATCAGATAGTGCAGGGAACCCAGCAACTCTTCCGGTTCGCCGAAGCGCCGGAAAGGGGTGTGTGCCAAAATGGTCTTGGCCCGGTCGGAATAAGAACCGTCCGGATTGGTCATCAGGGTCCGGTTCTGTTCCGTAATGAAAAAGCCGGGAGCCATGGCATTGACCCGGAAACGGGGGCCGAACTTTAATGCCAGTTCCCCAGCCATGTATTTGGTAAAATTAGTCACGGCGGCCTTAGCAGCGCTGTATCCAACCACCCGGGTCAACGGGCGCAGGGCCGACTCCGACGAAATATTGACAATATTTCCGGCGCCCGTCTCCACCATCGCCTGTGCAAAAACCATTGTCGGGATCACCGTCCCGAACAGGTTCAGGTCCACCACTTTTTTAAAGTCATCGATGGCCAGATCGAAGATGGTCTTATCCGGGGCGATCGTCGCTCCCGGCATGTTCCCGCCGGCAGCGTTCACCAACACATCGATTCTTCCGTAGGCTTCCAGTATCTCTTTCCGGTTCCGTTCCAACACCTCTTTGTTGAGTACATCGGTCATCAAAAACAGCGCTTCCCCTCCAGCCACTTTGATCTCTTTCACCAACTCCGCTCCTTTTTCCGGGATACGGTCCAATACGACTACCTTTGCTCCGTTTTTGGCCAGATAGCGGGCCATGTCCGATCCCAATACACCGCATCCGCCGGTGATCACAACCACTTTTCCTGTAATTTCAAACATGCTTTTAAATTAGGGTACTACTTCTTCGTCACTGCATCCACGATCCGGTAAGCCTCTTGTACCAACCGGGCGATGCCGCTCCAATCTTTTGCATCGATCATCTTTTTCGGGAAAAGGTTCGACCCCATTCCCACGCAGGTGACACCGGCGTCAAACCAGGCTTTCAAATTCTCCTCCGTCGGCTCCACTCCACCCGTTGGCATAATGCTGCTCCAAGGGCAGGGACCTTTCACCGCTTTCACGAACTGTGGGCCGCCCACAGAGGAACCGGGGAAGATCTTCACAATCTCCGCCCCCAACTCCTCCGCCTTGTTGATCTCGCTCAGGCTGCCGCATCCTGGGCTCCACAAAATCTTCCGCCGGTTGCACACCTTCGCCATCTCTTCGTTCAACAGGGGAGAGACAATAAAATTAGCGCCGGATTGAATGTAGAGCGAAGCCGTTCCCGGATCCACCACTGAGCCAACGCCTAGGATCAGGTCGGGCAGCTCCACGGCCGCCCACTTCACCAACTCTCCGAAGATCTCGTGGGCGAAATCTCCCCGGTTGGTAAACTCAAACACCCGCGCTCCGCCTTCGTAGGCTGCACGGACTACTTCTTTGCAAACAGCCGCATCTGCATGGTAGAAAACCGGGATCATCCGGTTTTCCGCCATCTTAACGGCTACCTGTATTCTGGTAAAACGAGCCATTGTACACTTTTTATTAATCGGTTTTACACTATCTGAAAAACACTACCGGGAAACCCTTCCCGACGCATCTCCGCTCATCAGTTTCTCCACTTCTTCCACAGTGACCAGGTTGAAATCCCCATAAACGGTGTGTTTGAGGCAAGAAGCCGCTACGGCAAAATTCAACGCTTTCTGATCGTCGCCTGTATAGGTCAGCAAGCCGTAGATCAATCCGCCCATAAAGGAGTCGCCGCCGCCAACACGGTCCACGATGTGGGTGATGTCGTACCGGGGGGATTCGTACAACGTCTTTCCGTCGTACAGTACCCCACCCCACGTATTGTGGTTGGCATTGATGGAGCCCCGAAGAGTGATAATCACTTTTTTTGCCGCCGGGAAGCGCTTCATCAACTGGGCGCATACCGATTGGAATTCAGCAGCGTGTACCTCGCCGGCAGTCGCCGTCACATCAAATCCCTCCGGTTTGATGCCAAACACCATCTCCGCATCCTCTTCGTTCCCGAGCACCACGTCACATCCTTCCACCAGAGCGGGCATCACTTCCGACGCCTTTTTGCCGTATTTCCAGAGATTCTTGCGGTAATTCAGGTCGCAAGAGACCGTCACGCCCAACTTCCGGGCCGCCCGGATCGCCTCTAAGCAGGCATCCGCAGCTCCCTGCGACAAAGCGGGCGTAATACCGGTCCAATGAAACCAGTTGGCCCCTTCGAACACCTTTTCCCAGTTCACCATACCGGGTTTGATGTCGGCAATGGAGGAGTGCGCCCGGTCGTACACGACTTTGCTGGCCCGGGCCACAGCGCCTGTCTCCAAAAAGTAGATCCCCAAACGTTCGCCGCCATACACAATGGCCGAGGTGCCTACTCCGTGTTTTTTCAGGTCCATCACGCAACTGCGGGCGATATCATTTTCCGGCAACCGGGTGATAAAATCCACCGGTATCCCGTAATTGGCCAGGGATACCGCCACATTGGCCTCTCCCCCTCCAAAAGTCGCCGTAAACTCTTTCGCTTGGGAAAAACGCAAATAGCCCGGAGCAGCCAAACGCAACATGATCTCTCCGAAAGTAACCACTTTGCTCATATCTTTTTCTCTTTTTGTTTATGCACTACTTTTTAGACACCAACTTCACTTCCAACGGTTCTTTAACGTGGAAAGCCGCCTGCGCTACCGTCTTAAACCATTCGCCCACGGAAGCCACACCGCCTTTGCTCCAACCGGCCCCGCAATAGTATACGAACGGAGCGCTGTATGCCTTGGTCATCAGCAAATGCCCGTCCTGCTCCATCATTGCTGTGGCTCCACCGGGGAAGATCACGCCGACAGCCGTATGTCCGTTGTCCATATCATTGTCGTTGTTCTGCGGTTCCCAATATCCAATTGCTCCAGCAACCGTATCCAACATCAGCTCTCCCGGCGCTTCCCGCAAAACAATACCAGCCGCTACTTCCATCCCTGCAGGAGCGTTTTCATACGTCACCTCCACCTGGTTAAAATGGGTATTGGCATCCAACGTAAATGTCCGGGTCTCGGTCACTTCATTCTCTCCAACTTTGTAAGGGGCATACGCCAGACGGAACGTCAGGCGCAACGGGCCGTTATCCAACACTTCAGAGTGTGTGAAGTTATTTCCCAGCACCAACTGCCCGTTCACATAAGGCGCCATTGCCCCTGCTCCAAGGGTACGTCCCACTTTGTAACAATCCAATCCTTCACCGTGGTCTCTGTGGTAATCATCTGTTTTATACCAGGCATTCACCACCAATTTATCGGTAGACTTCACCCATACATCGATCCCGTTGCTGATCTCTCCGGTTGCCTCCAGCGCCGGGCCGTAGATCCGGAAAGCGATCTTGTTGTTTTCCCAGGCGAAATCATCTTTGCGTTCCGGCACCAACCGGCCGAATACCTTGGGTTCGTAAGCGGAACGTATCCCCTTCCCGATGTAAAAATCCGCAGCAGCGTTTGCTGCCAGCGAAGCCTGAAAGATCAGTTCCTGCGGCTTTTCCATTCCCCGGAACACCACCTGCGAAGGGATCTCCTGCCCATTCGCATCTTTTACTACAACCGTCTCCGGTACGATCGACGAATCCACAGCCAGCAACGCTTCCCAGGAGACAGAGACCGTTTCCTGATCCCGGACAGATTCCGTCGGATTAGAAACCAATACCAAAATACCGGCGGTACGCTCCTTGCATCCGGCCAGTACGGCCAATATGGCCAAAAAGAAAAAATACCTCTTCATACATCTATATTTTTAATTGTTTACTCTTCGTTGGAAGCTTTTCCCAAAGAGGCCAATATACCGCCGTCCACATACAGTACGTGCCCGTTCACAAAATCGGAAGCGCGGGAAGCAAGAAAGATAGCCGCACCGGCCAAATCCTCCGGTTCCCCCCAACGCATCGCCGGTGTCCGTTTCAGGATAAATTCATTAAAAGGATGTCCGTCCACCCGGATCGGAGCTGTCTGGGCCGTCGCAAAATAACCCGGCCCGATCCCGTTCACCTGAATGTTGTAACGGGCCCACTCCGTAGCCAGGTTCTTGGTCAGCATCTTCAGGCCTCCTTTGGCTGCCGCATACGCACTCACCGTATCACGCCCCACTTCGCTCATCATGGAGCACATGTTGATGATCTTGCCGCCTCCCCGCTCTTTCATCCCCTTAGCCACCGCCTTGGACATGATAAACGGAGCGTTCAGGTCCACATTCAACACCTGGTTCCAATCGTTCAGGGACATCTCCAATGCCGGGATCCGTTTGATAATCCCAGCGTTATTTACCAGAATATCCACCGGCCCGACCTCTTTTTCGATCTTGACCAACGCTGCCTGCACCTGCTCTTCGTTGGTGACATCGAACAGGTAACCGTGCGCCTGTACACCGTTCGCCGCATACTCTTTTACAGCACCGGCCAATTTCTCTTCGGAGAGGTCGTTTACCACCAATTTCGCTCCGGCCTTTGCCAATGCCGTCGCAATGGCCATTCCCAGCCCGTGCGTACCACCGGTAACCAAAGCGGTCTTCCCGCTCAAGTCGAACAATTTCAATCCGTTCATTTTAGTTTAGTTATTAGTCATCTTTCTTATCTTACGGTCTTATTTTAATGTTTGCGCTGTTACGGTGTCCATGTCCCCGTAATCCATGTTTTCACCCGCCATTCCCCAGATGAACGTATAATTGGAGGTAGCGCAAGCCGAGTGGATCGACCATACGGGCGAAATAACCGCCTCTTCGTTTTTCATCCAAACGTGCCGGGTCTCATCCACCTCGCCCATAAAATGGCAAACCGCCTGATTTCCGGGCACTTCAAAATAAAAATAGGCTTCCATACGCCGGTCGTGAGTATGGGGGGGCATCGTGTTCCAGACACTTCCGGTTTTCAGTTCCGTCATTCCCATCTGCAACTGACAAGTCGGCAACACCTGGTTTACAATCAATTTGTTGATGGTACGGTGATTGCTTTCTTCCAAACTGCCCGTTTCCACCACAACGGCATCGGCCTTTGTAATTTTCCGGTCAGGGTAATTCCGGTGGGCCGGTGCGGAGTTAAAATAAAAATGAGCTGGTTCTACCGCGGAGCGGCTGCTAAAAACCACCTTCCGGTCGCCCATGCCGAGATACAATGCCTCTTTATATCCCAATTCAAATACCTTCCCATCCACTTCAACCGTACCGGCTCCTCCGACATTGATAATCCCCAGTTCTCTTCTGTGCAGGAAGAAGGGAGCTTTCAGAGGCTCGATAGCCGCCAGTTCCAATTTTTCCTCTACCGGAACGGCCCCTCCGACAATCAGGCGGTCATACATCGTATACACCAGATTGACTTCATCCTTCGCCATCAATTTTTCGATCAGAAAATCCCGGCGCAGTCTTTGGGTATCATACCCCTTTGCATCCTCCGGATGGGCTGCATGACGTACTTCATAATTTACCTTCATCTGTTATATCATTAAATTTATACTGAAAGCATACCTGACACCCGTGTCGAATCCCGGAAGATCAACTCTGGTTCAATAATCACATCTTCCGGGTTCTCTCCGTTCAACTTGTCTATCAGCATCCGGGCCGCCGCACACCCCATTCTTTTGCTGAACTGGTCCACAGAACTGAGCGAAGGGGTGATCAACTCATCGAACGGCTCGTTCGCATACCCGAAAATCGCTACCTCTTCCGGCACTTTCACCCCGTTCCGCATCAATTCCAACAGAATACCCAACGCCACCCAATCGCTCGTTGAAAAAATAGCATCCGGCAACGCTTTGCCTTGCAGTATCTCCCGGGCAAAGGCCACCCCTGCATCCTGTGTTATTCCTCCCGTACGCACCCAATCGGCCCCAGGTGTGATCCCGCACGCCTGCAACGCATCCAACCAACCCCGATAGCGGTCGCGCCAAACAGTAACATGCTGAAAACCTGCATAATGAAAAATCCTTTTACACCCCACGGAAAACAAGTACTCTACCACCCGGTAAGCCCCCTGGTAATCATTCCCCCGCACGGTCCCCGCTTTCACCTCATCCGACACCCGGTCGAACAACACCAACGGGATCCTGTCTTCCGCCAAATTATTGAAATGCGTGTAATCGTTCGTCTCATAAGCAATAGAGGCAATCACCCCGTCCACCTTTCCCTGCGACAGCGAATGCAAAATTTTTCGCTCTTTCTCGTGCTGTTCATTCGATTGACAGATCAATACATCGTACCCCACTTTGTTGGCGATCTCTTCGATCCCCTCGATAGCCGATGAAAAAAAATTCCGGTTGATATACGGCACCACTACACCAATCGTTTTGCTATACCCCCGTTTCAAATTCACTGCCAAGGCATTGGGTTTGTAGTTCATCTCCCGGGCCGTTCTCTGCACCTGCTCCCGAACCTTTTCACTGATTGCAGGGTGGTTCTGTAAAGCCCGGGAGACTGTCGAGCCGGATACGCCCAATACAGCGGCAATATCGTAGATGGAGATCTTTTTCTTCTTTTCGTTCATTCGGAGCGTAAATCAATGCAATCGGTTGTCCAAATGTAGTTCTTTGGATTGAGAATCCCAATTTTTACAGATCTAATTTTAACAGCTCTTTTCCCTGGGCATTCAACACCTGCAAGGTCATCTGCTTTCCCTTCTTTTGCAAAACCATGACGGTAGCCCCTCTCAACGAGTTCCCGCCTCCTACGACAACCGGGAACGGATTGGAATCTGTACCCGCCGGAATATGGGCAAAACGGTGTGTATGCCCGTTCAACGCCACTTGAAAAGGAGCATGGGCCAACAGATCGCCCCACAGCTTTTTACAAGGATTAAAGCGATCGTCATCAGCATTGGGTCGGCGGAAGCGGTAAATCGGGATATGGTGGATCAGCACTTTTTTAACCGACTTTTTAAACGCCGGGGAAGAGAGTTCCTGTTTCAGAAATCCCGCCTGATCCAAACGCAACTGCGTAAAATCATTCAAACCGTAATAGACCGGGTGGTCATCCGGTTTGTCCTCCCCACAATCCAGCATCACAAAACGGGTGTCTCCCCAATTAAAAGCGCCATACGTTTTATCCCCCACATAGTCAAACAACTCCCGCAAACCGATCGAATAGGCATTCCGGATCTCGTGGTTCCCTCGCAGGTAAAATACCGGTATCCGGTCAGCCCCCACCTTCCGGTTGTAATAGGCGATGGAACGGACCGCCTGCTCCTGATTGGCAGGATCGTCGATGCAATCCCCGTTAAAAAACACCAAGTCGTACGGATACGCTTTCACCTGTTCGAACAACGAATCCAGAACATCGTGTTTCTTGTGAATGTCGTTGAATATCAGTGCTGTAAAGTCATCATCTTCAGAAGATGGCAGCCGGAATTCCCGCATCTCCGTAACAGCGGTGTGCCCAAATTGTTTGCTGTACGCTCTGTAGGACAAGATCTCCTGGGAACATACCCGGTAGTAGTAGGTTTTTCCGGGAACCAACGATTCCAATCGGATCTTATGGATATAGTCGTTGCAGATTACCTGTCCGTCCACCAGCTTGTGTACTTTTTTCAACTGCTGAGGATCCTCCCCGTACTCCACCCAACCATACACCGGCACCCGGGTCACCCAACTGACGGTGATCCCGTTACCGATCGGGTTCTGCAGATATGGATCGGTAGCCAATATCCGATTGGGTTGGGTCTTTAACCTGATCTCCGCATACAGCGGCCGGTGATCCGAAGCGACAGAATCTGGGATCACCGCAGCGGACAAGACGGCATATTCCGGCTCTTTTCCTCCAGTGAACCCCAGGATGTAATCAATACACTCCTGCGGCGAAACAGCCGGGAAGGTCGGTTTTTTCACATCCGTCAATGCGGAAAATCCGGTTTTCAGCCGGGAAAACACGTCAGAATCCGGCGTAGCATTCAGATCTCCGGCCAAAAAAACCGGCTTTCTTTGTTCGGCCAACTCCCGTTCTATGATCGCAATGGAGTTTAAACGCTCCTCCTCGTTCAAAGAGAGGTGGGTGTTGCAGAATATATAGTTCCGAAATTCCACGATCAACAGAGTCCGGGCCTCCTGTTCGCCCGGCAACGGGATCTGTTTCCAACTGAGCGGTTTTTCTTTGGACAACAGCCCGATCCCGTATTTTCCCCCTTGAAACCCGATAGCGGGTGCAAAGACCGGATGCATAAGGGTCTGCATGCCTAACCATTGCAGCAAGTCCAACCCGCCGCTCCGCTGCGTAACACTGTCTACTTCCTGTAACGCCACCACGTCCGGACGGTGACGATTGATCAAGGCTGCTATCCGCCCCGGATCGAACTGCTCGTCCACACCTATTCCCGCGTGGATGTTGTAACTCATAAAGCGGTAAGTACCCGCCTCCTCTGCCTGTACGGAAAAAAATAAAAACAGGGAAAGTCCGAAAAGAGATAAGAATTTCATGATGTATCAAATTTTGTTCAGAAAACAAAGATGCAAATTAGATTTTAAAAGCAATACAAAGAGCTACTGTTTTATCTAAAATATCGCTATTTTTGGAGCGTGGTGCAAAACTGTTTTTCACACACCATTCAAAATGTATCATTTATAATCCACATACCATGTCTTCAAAAGAAATCAATCAGGAAAAACTCAAAGCGCTCCAACTGACACTCGATAAGATCGAGAAAAACTTCGGCAAGGGAAGTATCATGAAATTGGGCAGTACGGAAATCGAAGCCATTCCGGTCATCCCCTCCGGCTCCATCGCCTTAGACAAGGCGTTGGGGGTAGGCGGATTCCCCAAAGGAAGGGTCATTGAGATCTACGGCCCCGAATCCTCGGGTAAGACTACGCTGGCCATACACGCCATCGCCGAAGCCCAGAAACAGGGAGGCATCGCCGCCATCATCGACGCGGAACACGCTTTCGACCGCTCCTATGCGGAAAAATTGGGCGTAGATACTGAAAACCTCTTTATTGCCCAGCCGGACAACGGCGAACAGGCGTTGGAAATCGCCGACCAGTTGATCCGTTCCGCCGCGATAGATATTATCGTCATCGACTCCGTGGCGGCATTGACCCCCAAAGCGGAAATTGAAGGAGACATGGGGGACAGCATGATGGGACTGCACGCCCGCCTGATGTCCCAGGCATTGCGAAAACTGACCGGGACTATCAGCAAAACCAACACTTGTTGCATCTTTATCAACCAGTTACGCGATAAAATCGGTGTCATGTTCGGCAACCCGGAAACCACCACCGGCGGTAACGCCCTGAAATTTTACGCCTCCGTCCGGTTAGATATCCGGAAGATCGGGCCGATCAAGGAAGGAGAAGAGATCCTCGGAAACCATACGCGGGTAAAAGTGGTGAAAAACAAAGTGGCGCCACCTTTCCGGAAAGCCGAATTCGACATTATGTATGGAGAAGGGATCTCCCGCTCCGGCGAAATTGTCGACCTCGGCGTGGATTACGGCGTTATCAAAAAGAGCGGCAGTTGGTTCTCATACGGAGAGAGCAAACTGGGACAAGGCCGGGAAACGGTGAAACAATTGGTGATGGACAATCCGGAACTGGCCGAAGAGTTGCGGGAAAAGATCGTCGCGGCCATGAACGGCGCTCCGCAGGAAGAGGAGGGTAAATAATTCGGAGATAAAAAATACCATGAAACGGATCACTTTACCTACCCTGCTGTTTATCTCCCTTATGGCCTGTCAACCTGTCAACGAACCCAAACAACCGGGCAAAAGTTACAAAACCCCCGAAACAACCCTGGCCTCCGACATCATGACACCGGAGGTGCTGTGGTCTCTCGGCCGGATCGGCAATCCCGCTGTCTCTCCGGACGGAAAAAAGGCCGTATACGGGGTAACTTATTTCAACAAAGAGGAGGACCGTTCGTACAGCGACCTCTACGTAATGGAGTTGCCCGGCGGGAAAACCAAACAGATCACCGATACCGAATACAACGAATCCGGCGCCGCCTGGACGCCCGACGGAAAAAAGATCAGCTACCTCTCGCGGGGACAACTGTGGGAAATCAATGCAGACGGCTCCGGGAACCGGCAAGTGACCAACGTCAAAGGCGGTATCGGCGGGTATCTGTACGCGCCGGACATGAGCAAAATTGTTTACCTGAAAGAGGTAAAACTGGAACCGGATGTACATGACCTGCACCCGGACCTGCCCAAGGCAAACGCCCGCATCATTGACGATCAGTTCTACCGCCACTGGGATCACTGGGTAGAAACCTATACCCACCTGTTCGTAGCCGCTTACTCCAACGACGCTCCCATCACCACAGGCAAAGACATTCTGGAGGGGGAAAAATGGGAAGCGCCTGTCCGGCCCTTCGGCGGCACGGAGCAACTCTGCTGGTCGCCCGACGGAAAACAGTTGGTCTACACCTCCCGCAAAAAATACGGGGTGGAGTACGCCCTCTCCACCAACAGCGATCTGTATCGCTACGACACAGAGTCCGGAAAAACAGTCAACCTGACGGAGAGGATGATGGGGTATGACAAGAACCCGGCCTTCTCCCCGGACGGCAGATACCTCGCTTGGGAAAGCATGGAACGGGACGGGTACGAAGCGGATAAAATACGCCTGTTCGTTTTAGACACGGAAACTGGCACTAAAAAAGACTATACCGCCGGGTTTGACCAAAACGCCGAACACCTGGCCTGGAGCAAAGACGGAAAAACCATTTGGTTTATCTCCGACTGGCACGCTACCGATGAGATCTACTCGCTGGAGTTGTCAAGTGAAAAGATCCGGAAGCACACAGCAGGCATACACAACTACACGGCGGTCATTCCGGTAGAAAACTACCTTTTGGCCACCAAAGTCTCCATGAGCAAACCGGCCGAGATCTACAAAGTGGACCCGGAAACCGGAAAAGACGAAGAGTTGTCTTTTGTCAACAAACACATACTGGACCAATTGACGCCGGCGAAAGTGGAAAAGCGGTGGGTAAAAACCACCGACAACAAAGATATGTTGGTGTGGATGATCTACCCACCCCATTTCGATCCGGCGAAAAAGTACCCCACCCTGCTCTATTGCCAGGGAGGACCACAAACCACCGTCAGCCAATCGTGGAGCTACCGCTGGAATTTCCAGCAAATGGCCGCCAACGGCTACATCGTTGTCGCCCCCAACCGCAGGGGACTGCCCGGATTCGGCACAGAGTGGCTGGAAGCCATCAGCGGCGACTACTCCGGCCAGTGCATGCGGGATTACCTGTCAGCCATTGACGCCGCTGCCAAAGAACCCTACGTGGATGCAAACCGGTTGGGATGCGTGGGCGCCTCTTTTGGCGGGTATTCAGTCTACTACCTGGCCGGACACCACCAAAAACGCTTCAAAACGTTCATCGCCCATTGCGGAATGTTCAATTTTGAGAGCAAATACCTGACGACAGAAGAGATGTGGTTCCCCAACTGGGACCTCGGCGGAGCACCCTGGGAAAAAGGGAACAAAACAGTGCAACGCTCCTACGCTGCCTCTCCCCACCACTTTGTCGGGAAGTGGGACACCCCTATTCTGGTCATACACGGACAAAAAGATTTTCGCGTAGACGCAACCCAGGGCATGATGGCCTTCAACGCCGCACGCTTGCGCGGGATTCCCGCCCGCTACCTTTACTACCCGGAAGAGGGGCACTGGGTAACCGGGTGCCAGAACGGCATCCTCTGGCAACGCACCTTCAAGGATTGGCTGGACAAATGGTTGAAACAGTGATACACTCTTTTTTTTAGTCTTACCTAATACAACACATACATTATGAAGAAAATTTTACTCCTTGTAACGGCAGGTGCGCTCTTGGGCGCCTGCCAGGAACGCAAAACAGCTGAATCTCCCTACCGGAAACTGGCCGATCAATATGTTGAATTCACCCTGACGACCGATACCGGTAAGCTCACGGAAAACGAGAAAAAGATGCTCCCGCTCCTGATTCGGACAGCCGACCTGATGGATTCCATTTTCTGGCAAAATGCTTACGGGGATAAAGAGAGCCTCTTTAAAGAGGTCAACGACCCTTATTTGGTCAAATACCTCGCCATCAACTACGGCCCGTGGGACCGTCTGGACGCCAACAAACCGTTCGTGCCTGATGTACCGAAAAAACCGCTGGGAGCCAACTTCTACCCCGCCGACATGAGCAAAGAGGAGTTCGACGCATTGGAAGATTCTGCCAAAACGGACTGGTACTCTGTCATCCGCCGGGATGCGGAAGGAAAATTGATTGTGGTCCCTTTCCACGAAGCCTATCCGGAAGCGACCCGGGAAGCGGCGGCATTGCTGAAAGAGGCAGCCGGACTGGCCGAAGAGGCCGGATTGAAAAAATACCTGGAACTGCGCGCCGAAGCGTTGCTGACAGACGACTACCTAGCGAGCGATATGGCTTGGATGGAGATGCAGGACAATACGCTTGATTTTGTGGTAGGCCCCATCGAAACCTACGAAGACGCACTCTTCGGGTACAAGGCCGCCCACTCCGGACAGATCCTGGTGAAGGACAAAGAGTGGAGCCGGAAACTCTCTCTCTATGCACAACACCTCCCCCGCCTGCAAGAGAACCTTCCCGTAGCGGAAGCCTACCGGCAGGAGAAAGCCAATGCGAACCCGGACATGAATGCATACGAGGTGATTTACTACGCGGGGGATTGCAACGCCGGCAGCAAAAACATTGCCATCAACCTGCCGAACGATCCCCGGGTACAAACCGCCAAAGGAAGCCGTAAGCTGCAACTGAAAAACGCCATGCAGGCGAAGTTCGACAAGATCCTGGTGCCCATCTCCAAGTTGGTCATCCACCCGGACCAGCAAAAACACGTCGGGTTCGACGCTTTCTTTGAAAACACCATGTTCCACGAAGTAGCGCACGGACTGGGCCTGAATTATACCATCACGGACAAACAGGATGTACGCTCCGCCTTAAAAGACAACTACACCTCCATCGAAGAGGGAAAAGCCGACATCTTGGGATTGTATTGCATTACCCGGCTGGCCGAATGGGGCATCATTCCCGAAAAAGAGTTGTTGGATAACTACGTGACCTTTATCGCCGGTATTTTCCGTTCAACCCGGTTCGGGGCCGCCAGTGCGCACGGAAAAGCCAACATGATGCAGTTTGACCGTTTCATGACAAGCGGTTCCATCAGCCGGGACGAACAGGGATTCTACACGGTGGATGCAGCCAAAATGCAACAGGAGATCACACAGATCGTAACCGATTACCTCACCATTCAGGGGGACGGCGATTACCAAAAAGCCGGAGCATTGATCCGGGAAAAAGGAGTGGTTTCTCCCATACTTCAACAGGATTTGGACAAGATTGCCGGAGCCGGCATCCCGAAAGACATCTTTTTCAAACAGGGGACAGCCGTATTGGGGCTTTGATCCCCGACAGATAGTACAACAGAGGTGGTCGAAAGTTTCGGCCACCTCTGTTGTTTTACGTTGTTATGCTCTACCGGATTTTCGAGTGGATATTTTCTACAATTGTTTCGTTCCCGGCAATAATGGAGACGTTCCGGTCATCACGAAAGTGACAGATAACGCCTCCCGCCTCCTCCACCATCAACGCCCCGGCACACATATCCCACAGGTTCAGGTTCAACTCCCAATAACCGTCCAAAAAACCGGCCGCCACGCAACAGAGGTCGTAAGCCGCCGCTCCCATGCGCCGGATACCCCGTAACCCCGGCAGCAAAGTCGCCAGGTTCCCGATATTATTCGCCGGATGCGTCCCTTTGTCGTACGGAAACCCGGTCCCTAGCACCGACTCCTGCAACACCTGCTTTTGCGACACCCGGACAGGCGTTCCGTTCAGAAAAGCGCCCTGCCCCCGGAGCGCTGTATACAACTCATCCAGATAAGGCGCATACACAACCCCCAAACGGGTCTCCCCCCGGTATTGCAACGCAATTGAAACGGCAAACACCGGCAACCCTTGGCTGTAATTGTTGGTGCCGTCCAACGGGTCGATGACCCAGCAATACTCCCCGTTCCTCTCGTGCATACCGGTTTCCTCGCCCAAAACGGAGTGCTCCGGAAACAGAGCGGCGATCTGTTCCAACAGATACGCCTCGCTCTCCTTGTCCGCACAGGTAACCACATCCGACAGATTGGACTTTGTCTCCATCTGCAACCCCGATCCTCGGAAATAGCCCAACTGGATCTTGCCCGCTTCCCGGGCCCACCGGACAGCCATCTCCAACATTTCGCCCTCTGTATAGGTTCTCTCTGTCATCCTCAACTAATTTCTTTTGCAACCCACCTCCCGGCCTCCAACTCCATCACAGAGCGAATGCCGTTCTTTTTCAACGCCTGTAGCGCCTCTTGCCGTCCCGCATTCACCAATTCGGACCGGTGGGCATCCGAATTGACCACCACCGGCAACTCCAACTCTTTCAAACAGCCAAAAAGCGATTCGTCTGGAAAAAAACACCCCCTGGTCAGGTAGGATTTGGTATTGACCTCCACCATAATTCGGTTCTCCTTCAACGCCTCAAAAAGACGGCCGACATGTGCTTTGTACCACAGCTCCCTGGTCACTCCGGGGCGGTACGTTTCGGCATTGAACGCAATCTTATTCGGATGTCCGATAAAATCAAACCCTCCCCGCTCCACCAAACGCAGGGAGGCGTCAAAATAGGCCCCCACAACCGCTTCCAAACTGCCTCCAAAATGGCTGTCAGTCAACTTCCGGAAGTTCTCGGCGCCGGTATCCGTATCCACCACCTCCCCTTCCGGCGTATAGACCAAATGCACGGAACCGATCCGGTAATCCAACGGCAACTGCCGGAAATAATCCGATGCCGGGTTCCACGCTTCATTCAGGTAATCGATCTCCAGGCCGGTATAGAGCGCTATCCGGCCCCGGTACGCCTCTTTCAGCCGATCCGCCTCCCGGAGATAGGCCGGAACCTCCGACTGTTCCATGTTCCACGATGTTTTGAAAGGCAGCGGGGCGTGAGAGGATACCCCATAAGCAGTAAAACCGGCCTCCACAGCCGATTTTACAAATTCCTCCAAAGGCGCTTTTCCATCACAGAACAGACTGTGGCTGTGGAAATTGGTCCGGTTCCCGGTCACTTCTTTTCCCATACGTTCACAATCTCCGCTATGTACACCTTGTGGAAATCCTCTTCGGGATAATCCAACCGTACAATATCGGCATCTATAAAGGACTCTTTGTGAAAAAAGTCCGCGTACAGTTTTTTGCACTCCAACACCAACGTCGCCTCTTCAAATGCCACGTTCCCGTTTTCCGTATAGTGCGGGGTCAGCCCGGCCCTCTCCACTTTGTTCACATCCCGCCCGGAGAGCGTTCCGCAAACGGTCAGCGCCTCCCGGTACTGTCCGCCGAAAAACGAAAGGGTAAAGGTCTCCTGCTCTTCGAGGAAACCGAAAGTGTAACGCTGGGGGCGGATAAAAATAAACGCCACGGGTTTGTTCCACAGGTGCCCGATACCACCCCAACTGGCCGTCATCGTGTTGAACTTCTCTTTTGTCCCGGCCGTCACCAACATCCAATCCCTGCCGATCGTCCTGATGGTATTACCGGGAATCTCTTCGGGGCTGATGGATTGAAACACCCCTTTGTTCTCTCCGTTTTTCATACTTGTTGACTCTTTTTTATCGCCTTGGGTGCCGGAGCATGCCCAGATACAAAACGACAATACGATAAATAATAGATTTCGTTGCATAGTTATGGTAACTTGATTTTCATTTTCGGCTTTAAAACAGACTCTTACATCCGTTCGGGCATCTCAATACCCAACATGCCCAGAGAACTCTTCAACGCCTCTGCACACTGTTTAGCCAACAGCAACCGGAAATTCCGCAACGCTTCATTCTCCTCCTTCAAAACAGAAAAGTCGTGGTAAAACTGATTGAACTCCTTGGCCAGTTCGTAAGCGTAATTCGCCAGCAAAGCCGGGCTGTATGTATCGCCGGCCTCTTTCACCACGGCAGGCAGTTTCACAATCAACTTGATCAACTCCTGCTCCTTGACAGAGATTGGCAGCGAAACATCACCTGGTTTCAGCACCATTCCCGCCTCCGCGGCCTTCCGCAAAATAGAGCGGATCCGAGCGTATGTATATTGAATAAAAGGCCCGGTGTTCCCGTTGAAATCAATGGACTCTTTCGGGTTGAACAGCATGGTTTTTTTCGGGTCTACCTTCAGGATAAAGTATTTCAGAGCGCCCAACGCCACTTTCCGGTGTACCTCCTTCGCCTCCTCCTCGCTGTACCCGTCCAGCTTCCCGGCCTCTTCCGACATCTCCCTGGCCGCCCGGATCATCTCCTGCATCAGGTCGTCGGCATCCACCACCGTCCCTTCCCGCGACTTCATCTTCCCCTCCGGCAACTCCACCATACCGTACGACAAGTGCCGGATCTTATCCGCCCAGCCAAACCCCAACTTGCCGCAGACCAGTGACAACACCTGAAAGTGGTAATTCTGTTCATTCCCCACCACATAGATCATCTCATCCATATCAAACTCCCGGAACCGCTGGTAAGCCGTTCCGATGTCCTGGGTCATATAGACCGAGGTTCCGTCGTCCCGCAGCAACAACTTGTGGTCCAAGCCGTCTTCGGTCAGATCGGCCCAGACGCTCCCGGTATCCTTGCGGTAAAGCACCCCTTTTTCCAAGCCTTGCAACACCAACTCCCGCCCCTGTTTATAAGTCTCCGATTCAAAATAGATCTTATCAAACCCCACACCCATCAGCCGGTACGTTTCGTCGAACCCCGCCAACACCCAATCGTTCATCGTCCGCCACAGGGAAACGGTCGCTTCATCGCCGGCCTCCCATTTCCGGAGCATCTCCTGCGCCTCCAACAGAATGGGCGCCTGCTTCTTCGCCTCCTCCTCATCCAGGCCGCCGGCCGTCAACTGCCGGATCTCCTCCTTGTATACCCGGTCAAAACGCACATAGTACTCCCCAACAAAATGATCTCCTTTCATACCGGTGCTTTCCGGGGTTGCCCCACCGGCAAACTTCTGCCACGCAAGCATACTCTTGCAGATGTGGATGCCGCGGTCATTCACCAGATTAACCATCTTCACCTCATGCCCATTGGCCTTCTGGATCTCGGAAATCGACCAGCCGAGCAGGTTGTTCCGGATGTGTCCCAGGTGAAGCGGCTTATTGGTATTGGGGGAAGAATACTCTATCATGTATTTCCGGCCGCTCTTTTCCGCCGCATAGCCATACCGGGGCGTCTCCGCCACGCGGTTCAACTCTCCCAGCCAATAGACCGAAGAGACCTCAATATTCAGAAACCCCTTGATCACATTGTAACCGGAAATCTCCGGAATGTTCCGCTGCAGATACTCTCCCAATTCCTTTCCGGTCTCCTCCGGCGATTTACGCGACCAACGCGTAAACGGAAAAACCACCACCGTCAGATCGCCGGAAAACTCCTTGCGGGTCGGCTGCAACTGGACATCCTGCTCCGCAATATCCGCCCCGTAACACTGCTTCACCGCCTCGATCACTTTCTCTGTCAACAAGCTCTCAATACTCATAATAGTCAGACAAAAATTCAGAAGATACAAAGGTACGATTATTGAATTAATTGCGTAAGTTTGCAACAGAAAAATCAGAAAATATAAAACCGTATGGCTTACGCTAACAACTCTTCCGGTTCGGGCAACTCGAACCCGGAGCAATTGCTGAAACCCTTGAAAACGGCAATTGCCCAGTACAAACGCGGCTACGATTGTGTAAACAGTAAAGATCACCGGGGGGCGGCCGAAGCATTCGGAACGGTTATCGACCTGATAACAGATCCTCAGTGGGAAGAAAATAAACAGGAGATACAGCGCCAAACTTCGTCGTGGGACGAGTCTTTCAACGTATTGGAGAACGACTTGAGAGGGTGCCGTCTCTTTGCAGGCATCAGTTACGACCATTGCGCCAATGCAAAAGAAGAAGAGGGCGACCTCAACGGCGCCATCGAGGAACACTACAAAGCCGTCCGGTACGAGAAAGAGGAGATGCACAAAACAAGCATTCCCGTGCTGGGGTACCGTTTCCTGGAACGGGCCAAAGCACACGAAGCAAAGGGCAATGCGGAGCAGGCGCTGTGGGATTACAAATGCGCCGCCGCACTCACGTCCATAGACCGCCCGGAAGAGCGGGCGGACAAAGGGAGTAAAAAGAAAGCGGGAGAGAGTGACAAACCCACCGATTCGGAACATAAACTCGCCGAAATAAACAGGCAACTAACCGCTGTCGAACTGGTAGAGATCGGAAACGAAGGGTTCAACCGCAAAGCATACGCCGCCGCCTTCCCGCTCTACTGCCGTGCCGCCGACATGGGGCACTTTTGGGGACAGTTCAACCTGGGGAACTGTTACTCCCATGGCTGGGGCACGCCTGTGGATCACATCAAGGCGGTCGAGTGGTTCCGCAAGGCAGCCGAACAAGGCTACGACAAGGCCCAAAACAATTTGGGCTGGGCCTACCAAAACGGTAACGGCATACCGAAGAATTTAGAAACAGCCCGCGAATGGTACCAAAAGGCAGCGGCGCAAGGCCACGAACTTGCAAAGCAGAACCTGGAAAACATCAAGGACCAAGGCTTCAGTTGGAGCAAGGCGGTGATTTATACACTGGGGGCTGCCCTCTTGGGACTGTGGATTTTCTCCTGGGGAGGAGCCATCATTTGCGGAGCAGCCACTTTCTTTATCTACCGCTGGATGACAAACGCCGATTAACTCCTTCCTTTATACCTGCAAAAGGTTCAATTATTGAATTAGTTGTATAAGTTTGCATCGGAAAAATCAGTATTAACTTCAATTGGTATTTGATGGAAGAGTTGCTTCATCCCACTTCGTTCGACTGGCAGGCACTGGTCAGCAAATTGTCGGATATTTCCGTCACATTCGGAACCAAATTGCTGGCTGCAATTGTTGTTTTCCTGATCGGCCGCTGGATCGTGCGCCGGATCGACAAATTGATCACAGGCATCATGCAGAGGAGACACGTAGAGGCTTCTCTCTTCTCTTTTCTGAAAAGTTTGGTCAGCATCACCCTGAATTTTGTGCTGATCATTATTATTATCAGCATTCTGGGCATCGAAACCAGCTCTTTTATCGCCCTCTTCGCATCTGCCGGTGTCGCCATCGGTATGGCGCTAAGCGGAACGTTACAGAACTTTGCCGGCGGAGTGATGATCCTTTTGTTCAAACCCTTCAGGGTCGGGGATTTTATTGAAGCGCAGGGACAAAGCGGAACCGTCAAGGAAATCCAGATTTTCAATACCATCATTGCAACCGGCGATAACAAAACCATCATCATTCCCAACGGAGGCCTCTCTACCGGCACAATGACCAACTACTCCAAAGCCGATACCCGGCGAGTGGACTGGACATTCGCAATCGCCTACGGAGAAAATTACGACAAAGCCAAAGAAATTATCGGGAAGTTAGTGAAGGAAGATGCCCGGGTTCCACTTCCATTAAACGGGTCAAGAATAACATCATTTTTCTTTATTCCTGAAAACTCAATTGCTTTTTCGACCAA
The DNA here is from genome assembly GCA_002293375.1 of Odoribacter sp. UBA944. GTDB lineage: Bacteria > Bacteroidota > Bacteroidia > Bacteroidales > Marinifilaceae > UBA944. The sequence continues at coordinate 2,331 of DBDA01000041.1, read as the reverse complement.
GTTATCTGTATTATCCATGTCAAGATATTCCTTTAATTGTTTTGAGCCTTCGTCTGCTCGGCTATCAGTGTGTGAAATCAGGCTATTACCTTTTTTCGACTTTCCTATCCACTTAAGTTCAATCAAAGCAGACTTATTTGCCTCTGTCCATTTTACCCTAATATCTACAGGTTTAGAAGCTCCCAAATTATATTCCCGAACAACTTCTACCCCTCGCAAAGCACTTGACAAAAACTCTTTTAAAGACTTTTGCATTTGTTCTTCAGGAGCAGGCTTGAAAAATATTCGATTATTGTCCAACCAGCACTCTTTAAATAGCGCACAATTTGAAGTCGATATTTTTTCTGTTTTATATTGCAATAATGCATAGTTCAAGTAAAAATAATGCAACGCATATATACTTGAGCAATCGAAGTAATGGGGAATATCTATTTTTTGTTTGTTGACATAAAAATACTCTGTGTTATTTTCAAAACAATAGAAAACAGTATTTGTGTCATCTAAAAAAGAAATGTCATCAACGCTATTCCATAGATATAACTGATCTTTATAGGATTCAATGGCATTATTTAATACATCAGAAAAAGGAAACCCCTTTTCATCTACAATGAAATTATATCCCCAAGAAGCAGAATCACCCCCATTATATACATGGAGAATTAAGGAAAAATAAGCAAACAGTTGAATTTCTTCTGTTTTAAACCCATCCAAAAATTCATCTAATTTTTCTGCCAAAGAAAGACTGTCAAAGAAAGCCTCCGGCGTTATTTGTGTGTTATTATTCATATACTTTACTGTTTAAAGCATTTTCTATACTAACATATACTTTTTCAAACAGAGATTCTCCCTCTTTTTGAATAGAGGTCAAATCTGTCCAATCAAGCATTCTCTTGAATTTCATTTTTTCATTGCCACAAAGTTCTGCTAATGAGATTAAAAGTTGGGAAGCGTTAATGTTTGAAGTCATCACTATGTTTTGTTTATAATCACTCACGAAATTTGCAAACATTTTTCCGACACGATTTTCATATGCTATATCTAATGAGCCTTCCGGTGTGTCAATTAACATACATCCGGGATTACTTGAGGTCGCAAGATATATGGATAGAGACATACGCAGTGCAATATCCAAGAAAAAGCGTTGGCTTTCTGATAATTGAAACGAATCCGTTCTTGCACTATTCTGAAGTTCTAAAACAAGTTTCTGAACATGTTTTTCTCTTTTTAAATCAATGTCCAAATCTAATCCAATAAAGCTCTTAGCCAAATTTTTAAATATAGGAACAAATACTAATTTAGCCTCAGAATAAGCATTTTCTATTTTGTCTTGTAAAACCTGTAATGTGCCAAGTAGTTTATCTCTATCTGTATAGGATTTTCTTGAAAGTTTTACATTTTCATCTCTTTCTTTTTTATACACCTCAATTAAATAATCTACACCTTGATTCCCTGTTTTATTTTCAGACAACAAGGGGTTTAATTCTAATAAATTATTTAATCGTTCTTTAACTTTTCCATATTCATATTCGGCTTTCTCTAACTGCACTTTTTTCCATTCAATTTCCTTTGTTATTACATCAATTTCTTTCGTCTTTGAAGTAATTATTTTGTCATTTTCTTCAATGGATTCTATCAAGTGTTCTTGTTCTTCCGACTGAGTTTCGTCAATTTTAGTATCACACAAAGGACAATGGTTTTTATATAATCCATTTTCGATACTTTCCGCAATGAAATCACCCTTTGAACCACAAATACAGCACTCCTTCTTTTCTATGGAATGGCTGATATACGGATTTTGAAGCAATTTGGTTCTTGGCTCGGAATAAATTGAAAACAATTTTGCCCTTTCTTGTTTTTTATACATTATTTCGGAGTTTAATACACTTTGATTTTTAAGCAGTGTATTATATTCTATTTTTGTATTTTCATATATTTTTGCAACATCTTTTAATTCCTGATTTATCAAATCAAATTCTTTTTGCTGCTTTTCCATATCTGGATATCCTTTCTGTTTTACCGACAAATCCTTTATTTTCTTTTCTATCTGTGTCGCTTGCCATCTGTAATTTCGTCCATATGATTCTAATTTTTCAATTTCTCGTTGTGTGGAAATCAGTTCTTCGGAATCTTTTATATCGGTATTAAAAGCAATAGATAGAGCATGAGAAGAAGCCCTGTCATCCCAGAATATCATACGTCTATTTTCATCGAAAGTAAAAACATAGAGCTGTAAAAACACGAAATAATCAAAGTTTTTAATCACCATTGCAGAAGCGAGTTCCTTCTGATATATCTCATTCAACTGTTTTGCCCATGAGAACGAACCAGCAT
>DBDA01000034.1:21027-52326 GCA_002293375.1 Odoribacter sp. UBA944 | reverse complement strand
GTTTTTCAACTACTGATTCGCATTAATAAAAAACAAATACACAATCGTATGAATAGATACTTGATCTTAATCCGCTTGTCATTATTTTTTGCGTTATTGACGGCAGGATGCCGGCCGGTTATACAGACTGATTACCGGAAAATACTTCCGGAAGAGCCCACCGTTCTTGTTGCAGTAGAAGCCGGGCGCCTAATGGAAAAATCCGGTGAAACAGGAAAACAGTTGCTGGAAAATTTGCGGCAGGGAATGCCCGGGAACGGGTTTGAAAAAATTCTGGGATCACTGTTGGAGAACAGAGATATCTACGGCCTTGACTTGCAAAAAAGCCTCTATCTATTTGCTTTGGAAGCGGAGGAAGTGGCCGGAGGGGTTGCTGCGGTATCCGATTATACCCGCTTGCAGGAGGGATTTCTCCGCATGGAGCGGGAGGGCTTGGCCGGCAGTCTGACAGAAAAGAACGGAACCCGGCGGATCCTGTTGGAAAACGGTGTATTGTGCGTATTCACCGAACATTTTTTATTCTGTATAATCGGAAAAGACGAACAGATGTTGCAGAAATATGCAGACAAACAACTTTCTGTCCGGCAGGGGAAAAACGTACAACCCGGATATTCCGAATTTTTGGCCGATACCGGCGACGTGCGCGTGCTGTTCCAGGGCAGCCATTGGCCGGCATTTATCGCCGGTATGCCCAAACAGGGGATAGACCTCTCCAAATTGGCTATTCTGCTCACGCTCTGTTTTGAAGAGGGCAAAGCGACAATGGCGTACGAATATTTTACGGCGGATGCACAGACCAAAAAGTCATTGGCGCAATACACAGCCTTTTTCCGTCCGGTGACCAACCGTTTTTTTTCCCGTTATCCGGCCGATTTGCTCAGCTACCAGACCGCCAACATAGAGGGCCGGCAACTGCATGAGCTGTTAAATCAATGGGGAATTTGGAAAGAAGCCGGTCTGAAAACCGAAGAACAAAAGATGTTGCAGCAGATACTCTCCTCCATAGACGGCGACATATCGCTGGGAGTGACGGGCGTGATGCCGATGGGGATTCCGGTGGTGTTGCTCTATGCGGAGTGCTCCAATGCCGATGCTATCGAACAGTTGAAAATGTGGGGAGAGCGTCAATTTTACCAAGTAGGCGAGCTCTCCAAAACCGCAGCACACCAATACGAAATGAAGGTATTTATGTTAGACATGACGGTTTATTTCGGATGGAAGAACGGAATAGCTTACCTGACCAACAACCTGGAATTTTACCGGAATTTAGACAAAGAGACAGCGGTTTCCTTAGACAGATCTCCGCTGACGGCCGGATGGGAGCAACCGGCAATTGGCTGGGTACTCAACGTCGCCGGCCTAATGAAACTTCCCATGGTCCAACTTTTTGTATACCAACACATCCCGCCCCAAAACATGGACGAATTTAAGCGTTTGATCGCGCCCTTTTCCCACATGGACATCGTATCCGAACAATCGGGCAAAACGGTTTGGCATGTCTACCTGAAAGAGAAAGAGCAGAACAGTTTGCCGCTGTTTCTGGAATTGGGCCGGTTGGTAGCCGGTATCTATTAGTATTTTCGAGGGAGATGGAAGCGATCGAGTTGCTACAGGTAATACCCGATGCATTCGGCGGCCGGGAACTTTCCGGATCGGAGGTGTGGCAGGCGAAACAAACGTTCAGGCGGGGAGAGCTTTGTTTGATAGAGGCGGTCTCCGGGGCCGGAAAGTCTTCGCTTTGCGGCTATCTGTACGGCTACCGGAAAGATTACCGGGGAACGATCTCCTTCGATGGACAGGCGATCCGGCAGTGGGGCAGAGCTGAATGGAGGGAGTGCCGGAACAATCATTTAAGCATACTTTTTCAGGATCTGCGGCTTTTTCCCGAATTAACAGCCTCCGAAAATGTCAGGCTGAAAAACAGATTGACGCGTTACAAAAGCGAAGAGTGGATTCGTGCGGCGTTCGAAAGAGTAGGGATTGCCGATAAGTGGGAGGCTCCGGTGGGTAAACTCTCCTTTGGACAGCAACAGCGGGTGGCCCTGATCCGGGCGCTTTGCCAGCCCTTTGATTTTATGCTGTTAGACGAACCGGTCAGCCATTTGGACGCCGCCAACAGTCGGATAGCCGGGGAGTTGTTATCGGAAGAGGTCGGGCAGCGGGAAGCCGGCCTGATTCTGACCTCTATCGGCTTGCACCCGGAGATGAAGTACAGTAAAATCTTGCGTTTATGAACCTGATAGGAAAGCTGTTGCGGAGCCATTTGAGCATTGCGCAATTGACCGGCTTTTTCATCGCCAACCTGACCGGAATGGTGATCGTATTGCTCTGCATACAGGTCTATGCCGACCTTCGGCCGCTCTTTGGCGATAACGACGGATTGATGCGGAACAACTACCTGATCGTGACGAAAAAGATTGGTACGCTCGGCATGCTGACCGGTCGGAACAGTTCGTTCAGCCCGGAAGAGTTGGAAGAGATCCGCCGGCAGCCTTTTATCAAAAAAGCCGGCATATTCGATGCTTCCCGTTTTAAAGTAACAGCCGGTATCGTTTTTCAACACATCGGCTTTTCCACGGAGATGTTTTTTGAAGCGGTTCCCGATGAATACCTGGATATCCAAAGCCCGGAGTGGCATTTTACGCCCGGTGGGAGAACAATCCCGATCATTCTGCCGCGCAACTATTTGGACCTCTACAATTTCGGTTTCGCCCAGTCCCGCAACCTGCCGAAGATGTCGGAGGGGGTTATCGGCCTGATGCGGTTGGATATCCGGCTGAGCGGAGAGGGGAGGCAGGGGGAATTTACTGGAAAGATCGTCGGTTTCTCCAACCGCCTGAATACGATATTGGTTCCGGCCGATTTTATGAGATGGGCGAACCAGACATACGCTTCCCACGCCCAACCGGCCCCTTCGCGCATTATTCTGGAAACCAACCTTTCGGGAGATGCGGAGGCCGAGCGTTTTCTGAAAGCCAACGGATACGAAACGGATCAGGAGAAGTTGGAGGCGGGCAAAGCAGTCGGGATGCTGAACCGGATTACCTTTGTGACCGGTGCGGTCGGGATGGTAATCTGCATTCTTTCGGTTTACATCCTGATGCTAAGCATCTACCTGTTGTTGCAAAAAAACAGCACTAAATTGGAAAACCTGTTGCTGATCGGGTACTCCGTTTCGCAGGTGGCCTCTCCTTACCGTCGGCTGACCTGGGCGCTCAATACTGCCGTGTTACTGCTGGCCGTGGCGGCGGTTTTGTGGATCCGCAGCCTCTACATCCCTTGGCTGACGGAAAGCTGGTCCGATTTTAAACCTGCTTCCCTGTCGGGCATGTTGACGGCTTCCGCCGGCCTCTGCCTGACGGTATCCATACTCAACGGGTTCGCCATCAGCCGTAAGATCCGAAAACTCTCCTGACAAAAAGGTCGGTTCAGATCACCGTTTCGGGAACGACCCGGCCATCGAACAGATTGATAATCCGTCCGGCGTAACCTGCGTCGTGCTGACTGTGGGTAACCATGACGATCGTTGTACCCTCCCGGTTCAGTTCACTGAGCAAGTTCATCACTTCCTGGCCGTTTTTGCTGTCGAGGTTTCCGGTCGGTTCGTCGGCCAGTACCAACGATGGGCCGGCCACAACCGCCCGGGCAATGGCTGCCCGCTGTTGTTGCCCGCCGGACAACTGTTGCGGGAAATGCCTGGCCCGGTGGCTGATTGCCATCCGTTCCAGAGCTGCTTGGACTTTTTCTTTCCGCCGGGCAGCCGGGATGTTCATGTAGAGCAGCGGCAATTCAATATTTTCGTACACATTCAATTCATCGATCAGGTTAAAGCTCTGAAAGATGAAACCGATCCCTCCTTTGCGGAGCCGGGTGCGTTCGGTTTCCGTGAATCCGGTAACATCCGTACCGTTTAGCAGGTAACTTCCCCCGCTTGCGTTGTCCAAGAGTCCCAGGATATTGAGCAGGGTGGACTTTCCGCACCCGGAGGGGCCCATAACGGCCACGAATTCGCCTTTCCGGATCTCTATACCAACGTTACTCAACGCCGTGGTTTCCACCTCTTCCGTACGAAATACTTTCTGAAGATCATAGGTCTTAATCATAATGAATCGATTTTAAAAATTATCGTTTTACATTTTTCTGTCTATTCAACAGCCCCACACAGGGGCCTATTTCCGACCGCTATTCGCTCCGGATCACCCGTGCCGGATCAGCAGAGGCAGCCTTACGGGTCTGCCGGATCAACGTCAGTAGGGAGACACCCGCCGTAACAAGCAGTGCGATGGCAAAGATCCACCACGAAACCGCCGTTTTATGGGCGAATCCTTCCAGATACCTTTGTATGGCAAACCAGGCAATGGGTACGGCGATCACAAAAGCGACCAACAACAAATAGAGATACCGTTTCAACAGCAACCGGAGCACATCTCCCGTTGTAGCGCCATTGACCTTGCGGATGGCGATCTCCCGTTTCCGCTGCTGAATCTCGAAGAGCGAGAGGCTGAAGAGGCCCAACACCGAAATCCCAATGGCGATGCCGGTAAAAATGCCATACACAGTTGCCACCTTCCGATCTTCGGCGTAGAGCGCCTTTACGTCGTCTTCGACAAAGGTGTAGGTAAATTCCCCGCCAACCATCTCCTCGTGCAACCGGCGCATAAATTCAATTGCCTCCTGTTTCTTTCCCGGAGCGATCTTCGCCAAAACAGGATTTGCATAATAACCGTCATCGAACATAATGACGATGGGGCGGTTTTTAACCCCCAAGTGCGAGGGATAAAAATCCCGCACCACCCCGACGATCTCGTAAGCTGGATTGGTCTTCATCTCTTCTTCCCGGTCAGAAGCCCACCAATACCGGTCTTCGGGCTGTATCTTGTCGGTACGGATGTCGGTAATACCCATGTAAGGCAGAGCAGACTCGGTCAGTATCAAGTGGTACGTGTAAAAATTCTCCTGTTCGTCATTGAAGAACCGGCCCTGTGTCACTTCAAGGTCGAAGAGTTTCAGCCACTTTTCATCTCCGCTCAATTGTGTGAGGGGCTTTAGTTCATTATCTCCCTCACCGAGCCGGAAATTGCCGGTATGGGTGTAAAGTTGCGGGTGGACAGGGCTTTCTCCCGTCGAATATCCGGTGAAAAGCGGTGAGGCGGCAAGCCTTTGTTGGATCATTTCCTGTTTTTTCTGGTTTTCGGCCCACCTATCGACCACGCCTTCCACCTGCTCATAGCTGTCGATGCTTTTCAGCATCGGTACTTTGATAATATCGGCTGTCGAAAATCCCAGGTCCGTGTGCAACATAAAATGCAACTGTTTCAGGAAGAGGAGCGAGACGACGATCATACCGATGGTCAGGATGTATTGGAAGGTCAGGAACAGCCGTCTGGCGGACGATCGTCCACCGGTTTTTCCGACACTTTGCAACGATTTGACCGGAGCCGCATAGTTGTAGTGGACAAAGGGGAGAAGAGTAGTTAACAGTGGCAAGCCTATCAGCAACCCGGTGACCAGCAGGGTGTCGAACTGCCGGAAGGGCATCTGGTCGAACCCCAGCAAGTTGCGCACGACCGGATTGAGTAACTCCGTCAGCGCAAGGGCAATGAGGAGGGCAAAGGCGATCAGCAGGAGGTTTTCGATCAACAGTTGGAGAAAAACCTGTCCGCCCGGTGCACCAAAGACCTTTTTCATCCCGAATTCCCGTCCGCGCCGCAAGACAACAGCCGTGTAGATATTGACAAAATTGAAAACCCCCACGAACCCGATCAGCAACCCGACCAAACTCAACACAACAATGGAGGAACGCTTGCCGTGCCGGAAGGTACCGAAGTCCCGGATGGTGTCGTCCAGATATACCTTTTGCAGCGGGAACAACTGGTAGCGAATGGAGTATTCCCAAACCTTCATTTCAAAAAAATCGTTGTATTTTTCGTTCACTGCTTGGTAGTTCTGGTGGGGATGGAGCAGCACCAGCGTTTCTTCTCCCCGGTGCCAAAAAGGAGTGTGCGACATGGGGACGATGACGTCGAACGCGAAGGCGCTTTTCGTCCGGACAAGGCCGATGATCCCGGTGACGGTCACGGTTTTTCCCAGTACGCCGTAGCGCACTTGTTTTCCCAACGGATCACTCTTCCCGAATACCTTGCGTGCTAAGGTTTCGGTGATCAAGATGTTATCGGGTGCCGAAAGATCGCCGCTCCCGGCCAAAATAGGATAATCGAGGATTTTCAGAAAAGAGGTATCGGCCACAACGGTACGAATGGTGTATTGGCGCTCGCCGTTCTGTATCTCCTGGTCGTCGTAAACGATAAAATTACTCGACCGTTCGACAGCCGGATCTTTGCGCAGGTCGACAAAAGTTTTTTCCCGGTTGCGGTTATAGACACCCCCGAATCCGATCTCGCCGGTCCGGTTTGTACTCTCATTAGTTGTAATATAGATCCGGTCGAGTCGGGAGTTAAAGTGGTCGACAGTGGTTTCGTTGTGCACGTAGCGGGCAATAACGATCACACAGGCCAAACTCAGCGCCAGTCCCAGCACGTTGACCGCGCTGTACAGTCGGAAATGAAGCAGCGAACGGATCGCCAGACGGAGGTTTTTCATATATTCTATTTTTTATTTTTGCACACGAGGCTGCTATTCGCTCCGGATCACCCGGGCCGGATCGGTGGAGGCTGCCTTGCGGGTCTGCCGGATCAGCGTCAGCAGGGAGACACCTGCCGTGACAAGCAGCGAAACGGCAAAGATCCACCACGAAACCGCCGTTTTATAGGCAAATCCTTCCAGATACCTTTGTATGGCAAACCAGGCAATGGGTACGGCGATCACAAAAGCGATCAACAACAGATAGAGATACCGTTTTAACAATAACCGGAGTACATCGCCCGTCGTAGCGCCATTGACCTTACGGATAGCGATCCCCCGTTTCCGCTGTTGGATGTCGAAGAGTGAGAGGCTGAAGAGGCCCAACACCGAGATCCCGATAGCAATGCCGGTAAAAATGCCGTAAACAGTCGCTACTTTTTGCTCCTCGGCATACAGGGCTTTAAGATCGTCCTCGATAAAAAGGTAGCTGAACTCACCACCGACGGTTTCGTTGTGGAGCCGGTGCAGAAATTCGATCACCTCTTGCCGCCGCCCGGGAACAAAAGCGATCTGCAACGGTTCGTCTTTGAATCCGTTTTCGTAATGGAAAATGAACGGCGCACGCTGGTCCGACAGGCGCATGGCCTTAAAATCCCGGATCACCCCGATGATCTCGTAAGGTACAGCGACGTTTTTCGACGGATATCCTGGGCCGGGTTCATCTTTTTCGATAACGGCCTCCCGGTAATCGGTGATCCCAAGGGCTTTCAGCGCCGATTCATCCACAATGACCCGGCGGGGAGATTCCATAACAGCCCTCTCCTGGCCTGACTCGTCGGTTGCGAGCTTGTAGGCCCAATTGTCCTGCGCATCGTCCCACAACCGTCCGGCCACCAATTCGGGCTCGAAAGTCCGCATCCAGGCTCCGGTGGTGCGGGCAAATGTAAAGGGTTGGTACTCCCCGCCGGGCGCCCGGTAGTTCATCGAAAATCCGATCCGGAGCGGATTCTCCGCCTGCACCCAGGAGAGGATCAGCGGAGAGGCATTCAACTGCCGTGTGATCTCGTTGTATTCCTGCGCTCTTTTTTCATTCTCTGTCCGCCAGATCTCCGGAGTAGTGAAGAAATAAGTGCGATGGAACTGGACCTGAACGATATTTTCGGATGTATACCCCGGATCGTAGTTCAGTACAAACCGAAGTTGTTTCAAAAAAAGCAGCGAGACCACAATCATCGTCAGCGTGATCAGATATTGGAACGTGAGCGTAAACCAACGCCCAACGCCCCGTCCGCCCGTCTTGCCCACACTGCGAAGCGAGGTGACTGGTGCAGAGAAATTGTACCGCAGGTAAGGGACCACCGAGGTAAGCAACGGAAGGGCAATCAGCAACCCCGCCCCGAGTTGAAGATCGAATCGGGCAAAAGGCAACTGCTCAAATCCCAACAGGTTTCGGATCACCGGATGCAGCACTTCAATCAGCGACAGGGCGATGATCATCGCCAGGACGATTAGGATCCCGTTCTCGGCCAACAACTGTCCGAACACCTGCCGTCCGCTGGCCCCAAAGACCTTTTTCATCCCGAATTCCCTTCCCCGGCGCAGGACGATGGCGGTATAGATGTTCAGGAAATTCAATACCCCGACCGTCAACAGGAGAACCGCCACCACCAACAGAACGATCACGTTGGTACGGTTGCCTTGTTGAAAGGCATTGGAGGTATAGGTGCTGAAATAGACCTCTTTCAGCGGAAAAAGCTGATACCGGGGATCACCTGCCCAACTGCTACGTCCCGAAATGAATTTGTTGAATTTTTCATTGACCGCCCGATAATCCTGCTTCGGATGCAGCAGAACAACGGTTTGCTCCATTCTGCCTTCGAAAACGCCTGTTTCAGACAGTATAATAACATCGAAATCCAGAGAGCTTTTGTATTCCGGCCGCCCAATGATGCCGATGACTGTAAACTCCTTCGGGTTGGTCGGGGATTTGATCGTCCGGCCAAGCGGCTCTTCAGTACCAAAGAGTTTCCGGGCGAACTCCTCGGTGACAAGCACTTGCTCCGGGCGTGTCAAGTCCCGGTTTCCCGAGATCACCGGGTAATCGAAAATTTGCATAAAATTCGCATCCGCGACCAGTATAGCCGCGGCGAATTTATTTTCGTCAACCTGGATCTCTGTTTCGGAACGCCCCCACAACGCGAACTCCGTATAACGTTCGACGGCTGGAGCCTTGCGGATGTCGTTTTCTGGTTTGGGGGCAAAGTGCCGTCCGATCCCTAAAATACTGATGTCTCCCCGGAAGCCGGAGGTCTCGGTGGTCAACACACAGGTGCGGTCCAGCCTTGTGTTGAAACGGTCGACAGTGATTTCGCTGTGCACGTAGCGGGCGATAACGATGGCACAGGCTAAGCTCAGCGCCAATCCCAGCACGTTGACCGCGCTGTACAGCCGGAAATGAAGCAGCGAACGGATCGCCAGGCGGAGATTTTTCATAAGTTGTATTTTTTGAAGTAAGATAGTATAAATTTTAGTATGAAACGACCGCTATTTCAGGAGCAGTTCGGCTGCTTCGCCGAAGGTGTTATAACCGGAGAGTACCACACGGTCTCCGGCCGTAAGCCCTGAAAGTACCTCGTAATACTGCGGGTTCTGCCGTCCGATCGCAATAGGTACGCGCACCGCTTTTGTGCCGGCTTCGTTTACCCGGAATATCCATTGCCCGCCCGTGACCGGGAAGAAATCGCCGCGGGGGATGATCACCGCTTCCTCGGCCTGGTCCAGTTCGATCTGCACCCGGAACGCTTTTCCGATCCGGATGTTCTCCGGACGTTCGTCATCAAAAACCAAATCAACCTCAAAACTCCGGTCGCGTACCTCCGGAACGATTTTTGTGATCCGGAGCGGATAACGCTCCGCACCTGCAATTGCATAGGCCGGTAGTCCGGGTACGATGCGATCGATGTAATACTCGTCCAGCCGGGTGTTGATCTTAAACGGTTCGAGTATCTTGATCTCGCCGATCGTAGCCGAACTGCCCACCTGCTGCCCCGGCATAGCCTCGACCGAACTCAACTGCCCCGCCACCGGGGCGCGGACCACCAAATTATCTGCCCGCTCCAGCGCCCGGAGAAATCTTTTCTCGGCCTGCTCCCGCTCGTTCTGCATCAACTCCTGTCGCAGTCGGCTGGAGATGCTATCGTTGCGCAGCCCCTCCAATTGCAGGGCAGTACTCTTTTTCCGGTATTCGAACTCGTCCCGCTTTACCTCCAACTGGGCCTTGCTGATCACCCCCATCTCGAACTCCTCCCGGTCTAAAGCGAAACTTTTGCCCAAGCGGTTCAACTCGTAGGTATTTTGCAGGGTTTGCTCCCGAAGTTGAATGCTTTTCTGTTCCATTTCGATCTCCTGTTGCCGGAAGGTGATCCGCTGCTGCTCCCATTCGTCGCGCTGGTCTTCGATCATACGCATCAATTCGGGATTCGAGAGCACCAGGATCGTATCACCTTCATTGATCATCCTTCCGCCCTCGGCCACGATCCGGTCGATCCGTCCGGGTTCGAGCGTGTTGACCTTAACGGTCAGTATGGGCTGGACAATCCCTTCAACATTGAGGTATTCCAGGAATTTATCCTGCCGGGCTTCGGCCACGATGATGTGTTCGAGGTCTATCCGCAACTTTTGCCCCCCGGCCGAAACAATCAGCACGTAGATGATCAGCGCCAGGAAAACGGCAGCGCCGGCCAAGTAATAACGGTGACGGAACCAAAACGGTTTCGGGGAAATAGTCCGGTCCATGCCGGAGGGGTTCTCTGTATGAAGATTTGTATCCATGATCTATCGGATAAGTGTGGTGAAATTTTCCGTGATGACAGCCTGCCGCCGAAAATCATATCCGGTCATTGCCCTCAGATTGTAGTAGAGGTTCCAGAATTGATAAAGCGAGTTAATGTAATTGCGGCGGGCGGAATCCTTTTCAGAGATGGCCGCATTCAATTCCAGCGTCGTGACTTTTCCTTGCAGATAGAGCTTCTGGGTCACTTCGTAGCGGCGCCGGGCGGTCTTATCGGTCTTGGAAGCGATCGTGATCTTGTCCGCCTGTAAGTTGAATTGCCGGACCATTTTCAGGATACTCTGGCGGAAAGCGATCCGGTTTTGTTCAATCTCCACCTGCACCCGTTCGTGGTTGCTTTCAGCCACTTTTACCCGTCCTTTTCCTACCCCCCAATCTAAGATCGGGATCTGGAAACCGAGCCGCACCACCTCCTGCCGGCGCGGCGAGCGAAAGGCCTCCTGAAAGACATCGGCGCTTTGGGAAAGCCCGAATTCCATGAAAAAATCGGCCTGAAAACCCCGCTGGGAACGGGCGGACGAAACGGAACTCTCACTTTCGATCAATTGGCGCTGCAAGGTGATTACCTCGGCATTGTTGGCCAGCGCCATCTCCAGGGCCAACGACTCATCAACCTCAAAAAGCGGGATGTGTTCATCCGGTACGGCTTCGATCTCCACGTCGTCTGTTACACCCAGATAACGGCGCAATTCAAACATGCAGTCATCTACCTCCATCCGGGCATTCATCCGGTCGGTCTGGGCGTCGAGTTGGTTGATTTCCAGTTGCAGAATGTCGTTTTCGGTAACAGTTCCCAATCTTTCGTAACGCCTCTGCGCAATGCGGTAGAGCGTATCGGCGTTGGCGTGGTTGTCGCGGGCGATCTCCCACGAGGTCTGCGCCACAATGAGGGCAAAAAAGAGTTGGGTTGCCGTCCGGGAAACGTTTTCCATTGCTTCGATGTAATTTTTTTCCGCTTCAGCGTAGCGCAGCGGCTGGATCCGGCGCTGCCATTTCTGGCTGTTGTAACCGAAGAGATCCTGCGAATAGCCGATCACTACCGGCATACTCCGGTAGGCTTTGGAATCGTCGGTGAAGAGGTCAATGCGTTGCAGGGAACTCTCTGCATAGATCCGTCCGCCGGTCAGGGGTATATTCTGGCTGACATTCAGCGAGCCGTTCACGGTCAACTGGTCGCGGCGCACGTAACTGTCACTCCCGTCGGGCAGCGTGATCGATTCGATCGAACGGTTCAGTGCAGGACTCAGACTGAAAGATACCGATGGCAGGTAATCGGCTTGAAAAGAGCGCCAATTCCAGTACGAAGCCCGGAAAGTATGGCGCGCCGAAAGAGCCGGGGAGGAGTAGATACGCGCCCGGGCAATGGCTTCATCGAGGGTCAGTATCAGTTTTTCCTGCGCCCCGCACAGGAACGGGGAGAAGAGCACAAGCACAACTCCCGTCAGCACACAGAGTCTCTTTTTCAGGTTGTGGTATTTTATCGACATGCAAATTTCCATGTGTTTAGTATTATCACAAAGTGTACCATTCTTGTAATTTATTTATATACAGAGATATAAACTATCATTCTTGATCATAGAACTGTGCGGTACCGCACAAAAAAGTTCGATTTCGCACAATTTTTACCGCTGTTTTTCGTTATCTTTGTGCAAGAATCTGTTTCATCTTCGATAAGAAAGTAAACAGACTCTAAACCTACAAGTTAGACAGACCCACATGCAAAAAGGGAAAATATTGATCGTTGACGACAACGAAGACATTCTCTTCGCACTGAATTTGTTGTTGGAACCATACATGGATGAGATCCGGGTAACGACCGACCCGGAACAGATCGTCCGTTTCATGGCTCGCTACCCGCCGGACGTGGTACTGCTCGACATGAATTTCCGGCAGGATGCCAGCAGCGGCCGCGAAGGCTTTCGTTGGTTGGAGGAGATCCTGAAGACGGATCCAGACGCCGCAGTGGTCTTTATGACGGCATACGCCGACATGGAGAAAGCCATCGAGGCAATCAAGGCCGGGGCGGTTGATTTTGTACCCAAGCCCTGGGAAAAAGAGAAACTGCTGGCTACGCTCTCCTCGGCCGTAGCATTACGGCAAAGCCGCCGTCGTGTAGAAAACCTGCAACAACAGGTTTCTGTTCTAAGTACACCGCCCGATGCGGAGAACGGGGAGATCATCGGCACGAGTGAGGTCATGCAGGAGTTGTTCAGCACCATCGAAAAACTGCGGAATACCGATGCCAATATCCTGATTACCGGTGAGAACGGCACGGGGAAAGACCTGGTGGCCCGGACCGTGTATCGCGGCTCGCCCCGTGCAGACAGGATTTTTGTCTCCATCGATTTGGGGAGTATTCCCGAATCTTTGTTCGAAAGCGAACTGTTCGGTTATGAAAAAGGGGCGTTCACCGATGCCAAAAAAGAGAAACCGGGACGCCTCGAAGTGGCGGGGGGCGGAACGCTCTTCTTAGACGAGATCGGAAACCTGAGCCTGCCCATGCAAGCCAAACTACTGACCGCCATTGAAAAGCGCGAAATCGTCCGCTTAGGTGCCACCCGGCCTGTTCCGATCGATGTGCGCCTGATCTCAGCTACCAATGCCGACATTCGGGAGATGATCGACGCCGGGAAATTCCGCCCAGACCTGCTCTACCGGATCAACACCATCGAACTGCACATCCCGCCCCTGCGCGAACGGGGCGATGATGTAGTACTGCTGGCCGAACATTTTCTGGAACATTTCGGCCAAAAATATCGGAAAAATCCAGGCGGACTTTCACGCGAGGTAAAGGAAAAGCTGTTGAAATACCCCTGGCCGGGGAATGTCCGTGAATTGGAACATGCGGTCGAACGGGCTGTGATCCTCTCCGGCGGGGAGGTATTGTTGCCGCAGCATTTCATGCTAACGCCCGGTTCAACGGGACGACGGCCGTTGGAAGAGTTGAATCTGGAGAAACTCGAAAACGAAGCCATCGAACAGGCACTCCGCCGGGTCAAAGGGAACATCAGCCAGGCGGCCGAACTGTTGGGGATTACCCGTTATGCCCTGTACCGTAAAATAGAAAAACAGAAGCGATGAAGCGAAACCTTGGGTTGATACTGAAATTAGTCGTACTGATGCTCCTCCCGATGGCAGGTATACTTCTCTTTGTGCAGGGGAATTACTTTACTGCCGGGCTGATCGGGATCGCCCTGATCTTCCTGTTGGTTTCCATTTTGCATGCCGGCCGGTCGGCTGCCCGGCGGATGGAGCAGATGATCGCCGCGATCCGCTACGGAGACCTGAACATCTCCTTCCCCGAAAATGCAAAAGGGGAGGACGGCGAATTGAACCGGGCGATGAACCAGGCGCTCACCTCATTCCGCGCGCGCCTGCACGAGTACGTGATCACGGAGGCGGAAACCGACGCCTGGCAAAAACTGATCCGGGTGCTGACCCACGAAATCATGAACTCGCTGACCCCCATTATCTCCCTTTCGCAAACCGTATTGGAACGAGCCGGAGAGCAGGAACCGGACGAAAAAGCGTACCGTACCCTGTTGGAAGCGATGCAGGCCATCCGGCGACGGAGCAGCGGGTTGTTAGAGTTTGTGGAGGGTTACCGCCGCTTGACACGAATTCCCGTCCCGGTCAGACAAGTTTTCCCGGTGGCCGACCTGTTCCGTTCAATCCAGCGGATCTTTCCGGAGCAGGAGGGAATGCTCGTCTTTCGGACAGATCCGCCGGAGATGCGGCTGTATGCCGACCGTTCGCTGCTTGAACAAGTGTTGATCAACCTGATAAAAAACGCCATAGAAGCGTCCGGCAGCGAAATCCGGGTAGAAGCTTTCCAGTGGGAGGGGAGGTCGGTACTCCGCGTGTCGGACAACGGGAGCGGCATCGTTCCGGAGGCCATGGAGCGAATCTTCATTCCTTTCTATACGACCAAACAGAAAGGATCAGGCATTGGCCTGAGCCTTTCGCGCCAGATCATAATCCGCCACGGCGGTACGCTCACCGTCGAATCCGAACCGGACAGTGGAGCTGTTTTTACAATGACTTGGTAAATTTACCTATTCGTAGGTATTCCGTAGGTGTTCTGTAGGTATTCCGTAGGTGTTCCATAGGCTGAACAACAAAAGAAAGGTGTATGGTGTGCCGAAGCTGCTTCGCTTTTACGCTTCTGGCACATCCATACACCTTCACTTCAAAGACGATTTTAAAACTTTACAGAAAGAGAGGCTCCGAAAGTAGCCGGAGAGCCGGATTGTCCCAAATACTTCATATCCGGGCTGACCACTGACATGGGACTGGAGAGCATATTGGCAAAATAATGAGTATCCAGCATGTTCTTCGCCCAGAGTTTCAGATCAATGTGTTTGCTTGAAAGAAGACAGGAAGCGTTCCACAAAAAGTACGGTTTTTGCTTCAGCGCTGCATCGTTCGTATCGTCGAAATAGTGGGAGCCGATGCCGCAGACCTGTGTGGAAGCCGCTAACCGGTGGAAACCAAACCATCGGATCGTTCTATCGTATTGCAACCCGGCATTGAAAGTATACTCCGGTACCATCGGAAGCCGGTTCCCTTTGTAATCAAACGCGCCTCCGCCCATGATAGCTGTGCCGGAGTAATCCGTATATTCCGCCTGTGTATAACCGGCAGCCAATGTTGCAGTCCAATCGGGCAGAAAACGCCACTCCGCATCCAATTCAGCCCCCATGCTGGAAGCATCTCCTCCGTTTTTGATAATGGCCGCATTCATCTCCATCTGAAAAAGTTGCTGATCTTTCCAGTCGATGTAGAAAAGAGCGGCGTTCAGGCGGAAATTGCGGTCCCGGCTGAAATGTTTATAGCCAACCTCGTAATTCCAGGTATAGTCGTTTTGATAACTCAGATTGTTGCGCGCCATGTTCAGGACAATGTTGTAGCCGCCGGCCTTGTACCCTTTGGATACGGTGGCATAGGCGGAATTCTGCCCGTTCCACTGGTAAAGCAAAGAGAATTTCGGCAGCCACTCCCCGGAGGTTTTGGAGTTCCGGAAAGCGGTATCCTGGTCCGGCCTCCCGGCACGTACCTGTTTGTCCGCATAGTTGGCCCGGGCATACTCCGTATCATACCGGATCCCGGCTGTAAACGACAGGCCAGGCAGCAACTCTTTAACCGTAGCCTGTCCGTATCCGGCCCATCCGCGGGTCAGGGTATTATTGTGGTAGATATCCTGCAGGTAAGCAGCCAGCACCGGAACGGGAGGCATGCCCGGCCGCATAGTGATCTGCACCATATTCTTTTGGGAGCCGTAATTCGTGGTCACATCGTTGGAGAGATCTTTGTAAAAGCCAAAAGTACCGACTACCCATTCGAACCGCCCGGTATTATCGGAGCGCAGATTGATCTCCTGTGTCAGCAGGTTTTGGCTGGAGGGTTTTTCGTTGTAATAGATATCCAAATCCGAGTAGTCCTGGTCTGTTTTCTGGTAATCGTCATAATAGGTGTAGGAGGTGATGGCATTCAGTGACAGGTTGCCCAGCTCTTTTCGGATGTTCAGATAACCCGTAACCAAATCCCGTTTGTAAGAACTGGGGGAGTTGTAAGAAACCTTGTAGGGTGATTGCCGCAACGAATCGGGGTGATAATAGCCGTATCCGCCGTCTTTGGTCTTGTAATAGTTGGCCCCCAGCCGGATGTCCCAGCCCGTTCCCGGAAGCCAGCGCCCCTGGTAGCGCAAGGTAAGCCCCTCGTTTTTGTCCACCTTTTCCCCGTTGTACTTGTTGGTGAAAAAACCGTCACTGCCCGACCGGGCCAACAGCAATTTGTTGAAAAAATTCCCGGTGGCCGGCAGGTTAGCCAAAAGGTGGAAATTCCGGGTATTGTGGTTGGCATATCCGGCTTTGAAGACAACGGAAGCAGTGGCGGACGGGGTGTTGGTCAGAATGTTGATCACCCCGCCGAGGGTGTTCCGTCCCTGCAGGGTTCCCTGGGGACCGCGGAGTACTTCGATCTGCCGGATGTCATACAAGTCGAAAATGTAAGTGTTTTTGTCGAAGACAGGTACGCCATCCACATACAGCCCCACGGCCGGATTGGCGGTAGGAGTTCCGATACCGCGCAGAAAGACAGGTGTGGAGAGTTTCAAACCGTATTCCAACATAAAAAAGTTGGGCACGATCCCGGACAGGTTCCGGATATCGGTACTTCCGGAAACAGGAATGTCGCCGGGGCGTACCACACTGACGGCAACCGGCAGTTCCAGGACGCGGATTTCCCGTTTTTCAGCCTGTACGGTAACGTCCTGCAACATCAGATTCGTAGAAACCGAATCGTCGGAAATGGTCCCGGCAGATACGTACCCGGACAACAGGCACAGTACTATAATCGAATAATAAAATTTCATACGTTATATTTTTTGTATGGTTATTGGAATCCCTACTGCCGCACAATTGTACTGTGCGGCAAACAGACGGGCGCGGAGGGATGCACGCAGTAGCCCTGAAAATAGTTGAATGGATTATTATTTGAAAGGAGGTGCCCTTAATCCGATGGCGCCGGGCTTTCTCCCGCCGCTGCGGATCAGGTAACGAAAGAGAGGTTTGGATTTTTCGGGGCATATGTGGCCGGATACCGGTATCTCTTCTGCAAGAATGACTATCCGACAATCCATGTACTCCAACAACCGGACTTCGGTATCCACCGCCGCTTCCCGGCCCGTAGAGAAAACGGACAACTCCTGCTTGTTTACAGCCCCGGCTTCCATGCAAAGGAACAACAAGGCCGGGACCAAACAGTAGATCAGTATATTTAAGCTACTCAGGAAAAACACGGGGCGAAAATAGTAAAATTATCCGGCGTAGATAGAAAATAGGGTCGGTTTTTTGTCAATCTCCGGCGCCTGGCCCTTTTTCCACTCATGTATGGTGGCGGTTTTGATAAACTCCTCTCCGGTAGTGATCCCGCAGGCGATGGAGAGTCTGGTCGAAGGTTGCAACACGGCTAGTATCTCCTGAAAAAGTTTCAGGTTCCGGTAAGGGGTTTCGATAAAGAGTTGTGTCCGTTTTTCCACAGCCGATTGCTTTTCGTACTGCCGAAGCGTCCGCGCTCTTTCCGGTCCCTTTACGGGCAGATAGCCGTTGAACGAGAAGCATTGCCCGCTGAACCCGGAAGCCATCAGCGCCAACAAGATGGAGGAGGGGCCGACCAACGGAACCACCCGAACCCCTTTTCGGTGTGCCAACGCGACCAACTCCGCTCCGGGATCCGCTATTCCCGGACAACCGGCCTCGGAAATAATACCCACATCCTCCTTTTCCAAATACCCAAGGCACTGTTCCGCATCCATCCGGGAAGAGTGTTCGTTCAGTTCCAGAAATATCCGGTCATCAATCTCGATGGACTTGTCTAACTTTTTCAGAAATCTCCGGGTGTTTTTGGTGTTTTCAGTGGCGAATACACGGGTGGTTTTGATAACCTCCGCAACTTCGGCCGGAATCACAGCCTCCACGGAGGTTTCTCCCAGAAGATTCGGCAGCAGGTAAAGAGTTCCCATGTGCATAAAATAACTGATTTATCGGGGCGTGAAGATAGAGAAATTACACGTGCAAACAAAGTTGCAAATGAACGCCTATTTTTGCCTCTTTTTGAAACATACTAGGAGGGAATAATGTATCTTTGTAAAATTCGGAATTTGAAAGGCAAATGAACGTATGAAGTTGACTATCCTGGGGAGCGGAACATCACAGGGAATACCGGTGATCGGATGTGATTGTCCCGTGTGCAGGTCAAAGGATCCGGCCGATAAACGGTTGCGCTGTTCGGCCATATTGGAGATAAAAGGCAGGAAATTGGTATTCGACGCAGGCCCCGATTTTCGATACCAAATGCTGCGGGAAGGGGTGAAGGATATCCGGGCGATCTTATTGACCCACGGGCACAAAGACCACACCGGCGGTTTGGACGATGTGAGGGCGTTCAACTGGCTCAAACAGGGGCCCGTGGATGTGTATGCGGACTTTCGGACCAAAGAGGTGATTTTCAAAGATTACTCCTATGCTTTCAGCGAATTCCGGTACCCGGGAGTACCGGATATTGCCATGCACGTGGTAGACAGCCAACTGTTCCACATCGACGACACAGCCGTTTTACCCGTTCCGGTGATGCACCACCAACTGCCCATCACCGGATTCCGGATCGGGAATTTTGCCTACATAACAGATGCGAACGGTATTCCGGATGAATCGATGGACAAATTATATGGAGTTGAATATCTTGTAATCAATGCTTTGCGAAAAGAGAGCCACTTGTCGCACTTTACGTTGGGCCAGGCGTTGGAAGTGATTGGTGCGTTGCAGGTGAAAGCGGCTTGGCTGACCCACATCAGTCACGACATGGGACCAGCAGCGGAAGTGTCCAGAGAATTGCCCCCACACGTCCGGCTTGCATTTGACCGGATGGAGGTTGAATTACCCGATTTTGGTTTAAACAGACTCTAAAAACTTTGCCGGATTGTATAAGGAATTTTCACTGAAATTTATTACATTTGTGGGTTTTTAAAAGCGAGGTGTGACAAATTAACGAACTATTTGATGGAACAAGGCGGAGAAAAAATTATTAAGATCAACATCGAAGATGAAATGAAGTCCTCCTACATTGATTACTCAATGTCGGTAATTGTTTCGCGAGCGCTGCCCGATGTAAGGGACGGTATGAAGCCCGTACACCGGAGGGTGCTTTTCGGAATGAACGAGTTAGGGGTACACGCAAATAAACCTTTTAAGAAATCGGCCAGGATCGTCGGAGAAGTGATGGGGAAATACCACCCGCACGGCGACGGCTCCGTATACATGACCATGGTGCGCATGGCGCAACCCTGGTCGCTCAGGTATCCGTTGGTGGACGGACAGGGAAACTTCGGATCGGTGGACGGCGACAGCCCGGCGGCCATGCGGTATACCGAAGCCCGGATGAAGAAGATCGCAGAGGAGATGCTGGCGGATATGGAAAAAGATACCGTCGACATGATCCCCAATTTCGATGAATCTCTAAAAGAGCCGGCTGTTCTGCCTTCCAAAATCCCGAATCTGCTGCTGAACGGAGCCTCCGGTATTGCCGTAGGAATGGCTACAAATATGGCCCCGCACAACATCAGCGATGTGGTGGACGCCATCTGTGCTTACATTGACAACAGGGAGATCGATATTGAAGAGCTGATACCTATAATTAAAGCGCCGGATTTTCCGACCGGAGGCACCATTTACGGGCACAGCGGCGTGAAAGACGCGTACCGTACCGGCCGGGGACGGGTCATTGTCCGGGCAAAAACCTCCATTGAAGTGACACCCGGCGGCCGGGAAAAGATCATTGTACACGAAATTCCCTACCAAGTCAACAAATTGGAGTTGATCCTCCGCATTGCAGACCTGATCAACGACAAAAAGATCGAAGGGATCTCCAATATCAACGACGAATCCGACCGGAACGGGATGCGCATCGTAATCGATGTGAAAAAAGACGCCATTTCCAACGTAGTATTGAATACCTTATTGAAACACACGGCGTTACAGACTTCGTTCGGGGTCAACAATGTCGTATTGGTCAAAGGACGTCCGAAACTTCTGAATATCAAAGAATTGATCCACTATTTTGTGGAACACCGCCACGATGTGGTGACCCGGCGGACCCGCTTTGAGCTAAACCAAGCGGAGCGGCGGGCACACATTCTGGAAGGGTTGATCATCGCCAGCGACCACATCGACGAAGTGATCCGGATAATCCGGGCAGCCAAGACCCCGGAAGAGGCCAGAAATGCGTTGATGGACCGCTTTTCCCTGACGGAGATCCAGGCGACGGCGATTGTGGACATGCGCCTGCGCCACCTGACCGGATTAGAACAGGAAAAACTGCGCGCCGAGTATGCAGAGGTGCAAAAACTGATCCTGCATTTGAAAGAGATCCTGGACAGCGAGGAGATGCGGATGGCGATCATCAAGGAGGAGTTGCTGGAAATGAAACGGTTGTACGGGGACGAACGCCGGACGGATATTGTATACGCATCGGAAGAGTTCAATCCGGAAGATTTCTACGCCAACGAAGAGATGGTCATCACCATCTCCCACATGGGGTACATCAAACGGACACCGCTGAGCGAATACAAGGTGCAGAACAGGGGGGGAGTGGGTTCCAAAGGATCCGCCACTCGCGATGAAGATTTCCTGGAACACCTGATCATGGCCACCATGCACAATACCATGGTGTTCTTCACAGAGAAAGGGAAGTGTTTCTGGCTCAAAGTATACGAAATCCCGGAAGGGACCAAGCAGGCCAAAGGCCGGGCCATTCAGAACCTGCTGAACATCGAACCGGACGACAAGGTAAAAGCGTACATCAACCTCCTGACTCTGAAGGACGACGATTACATAAACAGCAACTACATTGTGCTGTGTACCAAGAAAGGGATCATTAAAAAAACCACTCTGGAAGCCTATTCCCGGCCGCGCCAGAAGGGCGTGAACGCCATCACCATCAAGGAAGGGGACCAGTTGCTGGAAGCCAAACTGACCAACGGACAGAACGACATCATGCTCGCCGTGAAATCGGGTAAAGCCATCCGTTTCCCCGAAACAAAGGTGCGTCCGATCGGGCGCACAGGCTCCGGTGTCCGAGCCATTACGCTGGGTGGCGAGAACGACGAAGTGATTGGCATGATTTGTGTAGAACCTACCCAGGCAAGCGTGCTGGTCGTTTCCGAGAATGGATACGGAAAACGGTCGGACATTGATGATTATCGGATCACCAACCGAGGTGGAAAAGGGGTTAAAACCCTGAACCTGACGGATAAAACGGGAGGTCTGATCGCGTTGATTGATGTAACGGACGAAGATAATTTAATGATCATCAACAAATCCGGCTTGACGATCCGGATGGCAGTGTCCGCGCTGCGGCTCATGGGGCGCAATACCCAGGGGGTTCGGTTGATCAACCTGAAAAGTGACGATGCCATTGCTGCTGTTGCCAAAGTCTCTTCCTCCAAAGAAGAGGAGGGAGGAGAGGCTGAAGGGAACGAAACCGGTGAAGAAAACGATATAACAGAGGAATAACCTTTATTAAAAAGCAATACAATGAAAAAAGTAACTCTTATTTTGACACTTTTTTTCTGCGCTTCTCTGGTAACTTTTGCGCAGAAAGGAAAAGTTTTGTCGGCCGAAAGTTATTTTACGGCCGGTAAATTGGACGAAGCTAAAAAAGTGATCGACGAAGCCATCACACACGAAAAAAGCGTAAACGATCCCTTGGCTTATTTTACCAAAGGCCAGATCTATCAAGCGATCGCAGAAAGTATGGTGGATACCTATAAAAAGCTCGATCCCAATGCATTAGATGTGGCTTGGGATGCTTTTCAGAAAACCATTGCCTTGGACGAAAAAGAAAGGTATACCAAGAAACTGAAAACACAATACGACAACCTGATCATCGATTATACCAACAAAGCGGTAGAGCTTTACAACGAAGGTAATTTTAAGGCAGCCCTGACCGCCTTTGAAAAAGTGTTGGAAATCGAACAATCACCGATCGTGGATGCCAGACCTGCCGATACGGTAGTGATCTTCAATGCCGGTATTACGGCCCAGAAAGCGGGCGATCTGGCCAAAGCCGAAAAGTATTACAAGCAAACGCTGGAACTGAATTACGAACCAGCCAGAACATACGCCATGCTGTCCGATATTCTGAAGGAACAAGGCAAAGAAGAGGAAGCCTTGAAATACCTGCACGAAGGGTACGAAAAATTTCCGGCCGACTCGTATATGCTGGTACAATTGATCAATTACTACCTGTCTGGTGGAGAACCGGAAAAAGCGGAAAAATATTTGGATGCGGTGATCGAACAGGATCCGAACAATGCTTCTTTCTACAGGGCTAAAGGCACGTTGTACGAAAAGACCGGAGAGATAGACAAAGCCGAAGAGATGTATAAAAAGGCGTTGAGTATCGACCCGAAAGAATTTGTCGCCCAATACAACTTGGGAAGCATCAATTTGAACAAGGTGATCGAATTCCACAACAAGGTGAACGAAATCATGGATGTAAAAGAGTACAACCAAAAGATCAAAGAGGTGTATGCTGCTTACGAAAGTGTCATCCCGTATTTTGAGAAAGCCCGGGAGATCACTCCGACAGATCCCAATACCTTGTCTTATCTGAAGGAACTCTATTTCAAGCTCCGAAACGAGAAACCCGAGTATATGCAGAAATACGAAGAGGTTCAAAAGGCCATAGATGAATTAAAATAATAAGCTTTAAAAAGGAGAGAATCGGCTTCTCTCCTTTTTTACATGACTATTTATTATCATAATGCAAATTATAGGACAATTTAAAATATCCTAAAAACAGACGGATAATCTATACCAACCACAGGCTGTATGCCGGAATTTGCTATATTTGCAAAAACTTATATAGATGCGGAAAACCTTACAGGACAAAGTTGTGATCATCACCGGTGCGTCGTCCGGGATCGGAAAAGCCTTAGTATACGAATGCGCTCGCCGGGGCGCTAAGATCGCCATGGCGGCCCGGTCGCTGGAAGAGTTGCTGACCATTGAAAAAGAGTTGAAAGGTCAAGGTACCGAGAGTATCTCCATCCGGACGGACGTCACCAAGGAATTTGCCTGCAAAGAACTTGTGGAACAGACATTCCGTCATTTCGGCCGGATTGATGTACTGATCAACAACGCCGGAATATCCATGCGGGCGCTTTTCGAGGAGTTGGACTTGAATGTATTGCGGAAAGTGATGGATGTCAATTTTTGGGGAACCGTTTACTGTTCTAAATACGCCCTTCCCTACCTGCAGCAAAGCCGGGGAAGCCTTGTCGGCATCATTTCCATTGCGGGATTTATCGGTTTACCGGGCAGAACAGGCTACGCCGCCAGTAAATTTGCCGTACGGGGGTTCCTCAACACCATCCGGATCGAAAACCGGAAAAAAGGGTTGCATGTATTGGTCGCCGCGCCGGGCTTTACTGCCTCCAATATACGGAAAACAGCGTTGAACAGCCAGGGACGTCAACAGGGAGAAACGCCCCGCAATGAAGGGAAAATGATGTGTGCGGAACGATGTGCATCATTGATAGTCAAAGGAATATACAAAAAGAAACGAGAGATCATTATGACTTTTGTAGAAGGAAAACTAACCGTCTTTTTAAGTAAATGGTGGCCGAAATGGGTGGAAAAGTTAACCTATTCACACATGGCCAAAGAACCAGATTCCCCTTTCAAATGAGACAATTTTTCCTCATATCGATCTGTTTGCTGTGTGGATTTTCCGGTTCGGCCCAATATTTTGAACCCTATCTGAACCCGGATCGGCCGGTTAGAATGGCGCCAGTTACCTTCGCAGACTCCCTCCGTCCCCGCTTACCGGTTAAATTAACTATTCCACTCCGGACAAACCGCTATGCTTTCGTTGAAAATCCCGGTGTTCGCTATGCTATACAGAACCTGCAACGGGAACGTTTTCGGGATCCGGAAGTGAACCGGGCGATCAATACATTGGTGAATTACGCTACCGACCATACGTTGAAATCGATGGTAGAGTACCTTCAGAGGTACATTCAGACGATCGAAAAACGAGAAGCAGCCCTCGAACTTTTAAAAAAAGAGTTCCTGTCCGATACGGCAAGCGAGGAAGAGGGTTTGAATAGACATATAGAATCGGCCGTTTTGCCGGACATTGAAATGTTGACGGCATATATCGGGGCGGATACCAATTATCGCTGGCTGAAAAAGATCAGCAGCGACTCCACACTGTTGGAATTGGAAAATTCGGCCAATCAATCCATTTGTTTCTGGATCAACAACGGCCGACTTCGTTACCACCGTTTCTGGCCCGTGACCAGGGACGGCGATTCCATTGCAACCTGGGTGCAGGTAGCTCCCGAAGGCAACAGGATCCGGATGTTGATCGACGACGACATCCAGGCTTCCCGGATCCAGGTAAAAAGCCNNGCCCCTAAATTGGAACTGAAACCGGCGCAAGATCCTTTTACTGCCCGGAAGTATTCGTTAGACCGTTTGCACCGCCGCTATTGGACTTATCATACGGAGGTCGATTTTTCCATGGGACAAGGGTACGTTGCCAACTGGTCGGGCGGTGGAGAGAATTCTCTTTCACTGCTGAGCAATCTGCGTTATTTTTTGAATTACAACAAAAACAAGACCAGTTGGGAAAATTTTGTCTATTATCGTCTGAGTTTTTTAAAAAGCGGCGACCAGAGCCTCCGAAAAAATGACGAGCGTTTCGAGATCAATTCCAAGTTGGGACAACAGGCTTTCAAACACTGGTTCTACACAGCGCAGTTGAATATCCAGACCACCTTATTCAACTCATACGACTACTCTGGAGAGAAGAAAAAAATCGTGGGGAATTTTATGACCCCGCTGTATGTGACCCCTTCCGTCGGGATTGATTACAAACCCAACACCCGTTTTTCGCTTTACCTCTCTCCCATTGCTGGCAAATGGACCTATTTGCGTGACACGACCGGAATCGATCCGGCCCGTTACGGCGTAGAGCATAAAAGGCATAAATTGGATGCTGGGGCCAAGGTGGAATTGCGCAATACCTTTTCGATCAAAAAGATTATCAACGTGCGAAACGAATTACTGTTGTTCAGCAGTTACGGCAACGCCCAACAGAAATTTAATGCTAACTGGAACGTGCAGGTTAACTTCAAGATCAACTATTTCATGCAAACGTCCATCTATACGTATACGGTATTCGACAAAAATTACTCCAAAAAGCTACAATTCAAAGAGAACCTGAACATAGGCGTCAATTTTAGATTTTGATATGATCGATTTTGAACACTGTACCATAGAAACCATTGTCATCCACAAGATCGGCAATAAATACGAAGGTGGGGCATTGACCCTTTCGGACGCTTGTTTCCTGCCGGATGACCCGGATGTGACAGCCCTTTTAAAGAGTTATTTTCTTTCGGCTTTCAAGAAAGATGCCTTTTATCACTTTTCTCCTTATGCCAGGGAACTGTTCAACAACCCAGTCTACGCTTCCGTTTCCCAGATCTTTGCGGAAAGCGGGGAATTTTACCGCCATTCGCTGGAGATTGCGGAGCACCTCTACGAACAATCTAACAACCCGAATATCAAGGAAGGAGAGTTATATGTGGTGCTGTTCCGCGGCTGCCACGTGGAAGAGGGAGCCTGTGATGCGGTGGGTATCTTTAAATCCGAAAGCCGAGACACCTTTCTGCGAGTCATTCTGCAACAGAACAGCTACCGTTTGGAGAGCGAATCCGGGATCAACATCCGGAAATTGGACAAGGCCTGCCTGATCTTCAACGTACAGGAGGAGGTCGGTTACAAGGTATCTGTTTTGGACAAGACCAACGGCAAGGAAGCACTGTACTGGGTGCAGGATTTTCTGGGCCTGGAAGCGGCATACGACGACAGCTATTTTCAGACCAGCAGCTACCTGAACCTGTGCAAGGAGTTTGTCCGGGAGGTGTATAACAAAGAGAACGATGTACCAATGGCAGATCAGATCGATATGCTAAACCGTTCCATCGGCTTTTTCAAGGAGGCGGAGACCTTTTCCGAAGAGCGTTTTAAAGAAGAGGTGGTACGGGAGCCGGAGGTCATCCGCGCTTTCGAAGACTTCCGGCAACAATACGAACAGGAGAAGGAGATTCCCCTGAGCAACGATTTTCCAGTTTCGGATTATGCCGTAAAGGACGAAAAGCGGTACTTCCGCCACGTTCTGAAATTGGATAAAAATTTTCACGTATACATTCACGGACAGCGGAAATACATCGAAAAGGGATACGATACGGCCCGGGATATGAACTATTACAAACTGTATTTCCGGGATGAAGAGTAAGCCGGGAATACCGAAATAAAGACAATGCATGAAGTGGACCCTGAGAATTTTGGTGGTTGCGGCCGTTTTGGCGGCAGGTGTTATTGCAGTCGGATACTATGTCATTCTTTCCCCCAATATGAAGGTAGACGATGATGGATTGATCTATGTCCGGGAAGGCGATTCGTTCGAAACCGTGCTGGATTCCCTGCAAAGCCGATCGTATGTAAAAAGTAGTACTACCCTTCGCTGGACAGCGAAACTCAAACGGTACTCCGGCAAGGTGAGACCCGGTTGTTACCGTATTGAAAACGGGATGAACAACAATGCAATCGTCAACCAGTTTCGCTCCGGGAACCAGTTGGCCGTCCACCTGACCTTTAACAACGTGCGGACGCTGGAACAGATGGCCGGGATCATATCCCGCCAATTGGACATAGACTCCACCGATTTTCTGCACACGGTCCGGAATCCGGAACTGCAACGGGAACTTGGTTTTAGGCCGGAAAATGTTATCGTCCTGTTTATTCCCAACACCTATCAAGTGTATTGGAGCCTCTCTCCGGAGGAGTTGATCCGGCGGATGGCAATGGAATACCGCGTTTTTTGGAACAGCAAACGGACGGAGCAGGCACGCAAAGCAGGCCTTTCTTCCATAGATGTCTCCATTCTCGCTTCCATTGTGGAAGAAGAGACGATCGCGGAAGAGGAGTACTCGCTGATCGCCGGCGTTTACATGAACCGATTGAAACAAGGCATGTTCCTGGAAGCCTGTCCGACGTTGAAGTTCGCCCTGAACGATTTCACCATCCGTCGGGTCCTGCACTCACATATAGCGGTTGATTCGCCGTATAATACCTACAAACACAAAGGATTACCGCCCGGCCCGGTGCGGATGCCTTCTCCGGTAGCGATGGATGCGGTGCTGAATTACGCCCGGCACGACTACATTTTCTTCTGTGCGGACAGTGATTTTTCTGGTAGACATCGCTTTTCCAAAACATTGAAACAGCACAACGAATATGCCGCCCGTTACCACGCGGAGCTAAACCGTCGCAACATTTACAAATGATTTCAGTTGCAAAATTTAAACAGACTCGCTGATTTTCACGAAAATAATTTTTGCTGTTTCCTCAAAAAGAGTATCTTTGCGCGGTCAAATTTATTTTATTACCAATAATCCATTTTAGTATGTTGAACCATTACGAGACCGTTTTCATTACAACTCCCGTTTTATCTGATGTACAGATAAAGGAAGCGGTAGAAAAGTTCAAGCAGGCCATCACGGAAAACGGCGGCCGGATTGAACACGAGGAGGCTTGGGGCCTTCGCAAATTGGCTTATCCGATCCAGAAAAAGACGACCGGATTTTACCATCTGCTCCAATTCGAAGCAGAAGGTGCATTGGTGGACAAGTTGGAAACGACTTACCGCCGGGACGAACGGGTGATCCGTTTCCTCACCTTCAGATTGGACAAGTATGCATACGAGTATGCCTTAAAGAGAAGAAGTAAGAACCAAGCAAAAAAGGAGGACTAAGCCATGGCACAGAACGAAAGTGAAATCAGATATTTAACTCCGCCTTCTGTAGAGATCAGAAAGAAAAAGTATTGCCGCTTTCTGAAAAGCCGGATCAAATTCATCGACTATAAAGACCCGGAATTCCTGAAGAAATTTCTGAATGAACAAGGGAAAATACTGCCCAGAAGAATCACCGGAACCTCGCTGAAATATCAGCGGAAAGTAGCTACGGCGGTAAAAAGGGCCAGACACCTGGCTTTGCTGCCCTATGTAACCGATTTGATGAAATAATTAAGGAAGGAGGAAAAAATGCAAGTTATCTTATTAACCGATCTGGCCAACTTAGGGCACAAAGACGATATCATCAATGTGAAACCCGGTTACGGACGGAACTACCTTATTCCTCAGGGATATGCCATTTTGGCGACCGAATCGGCCAAAAAAGTAGTGGCGGAAAATATCAAACAGCGCGCCCACAAAGAGGCTAAGCTGAAGGCAGAGGCACAGGAACTGGCAACCAAATTGGAAAACCTGAAACTGACCATAGGAGCCAAAACCAGCAGTTCCGGAAAGATCTTCGGTTCTGTGAACAACATCATGGTTTCCGAAGCGTTACAGGCTCAAGGATTCGAGATTGACCGCAAAAAAATTGCATTGAAAGAGATCAAAGAGGTGGGTACACACACGGCTGTGATCAAACTGCATCGGGATGTAAAAGTAAATGTGGAATTTGAGGTTGTTTCCGAATAGATCTGCGGATTTGATTCCAATACTAAAGGCGCTCCTTTCCGGAGCGCTTTTTTAGTTCCCAAACGAAAAAACTCCGGCCTGCTGTTTTCGAAAGCAAAAAACGCTTCCTCAGATCAGCAGACGAGAGCGACGGTGGAAAAAAAGATATATCTTTGCAAAATATGGGAAAACAAAAGATAGAACTGAAGGGAGTGCGGGTACACAATCTGAAAAACATTGATCTGAACATCGATCTGAATAACTTGATTGTGATCACCGGAGTTTCGGGGAGCGGAAAATCTTCTCTGGCGTTTGACACACTGTATGCAGAAGGGCAACGAAGATACGTGGAGAGTTTATCGGCATACGCCCGGCAGTTCTTAGGACGTCTGAACAAACCAGAATGCGACTACATCAAAGGGATCCCTCCTGCCGTCGCTATCGAACAGAAAGTCAATACATCCAATCCACGCTCCACCGTCGGGACTTCCACCGAGATATATGATTACCTGAAATTGTTGTACGCCCGGGCCGGCCAAACGTTCTCCCCGGTTTCGGGAAAGGAGGTGAAACGGGACACGACGGACGACATTACCCGTTATGTTTTAGAAAATAATCAGGGGGTAAGTACAATAATCTTGGCTCGCCCGCCCCGCCTGCTCGAACCGGGCGGTTTGTTACTACTGCTGACACAGGGATTTTCCCGCGTCAAATACCAAAACGAATACCGCCGGATAGAAGAGTTGTTGGAACAACAAATAGAGTTGTCGTCCGGAGGAGAGGAGATCAGCCTGGTGATCGACCGGATCTCCGTCAATAACGAAAAAGACACCGTCTCCCGGATTTCGGATGCGGTAGAGACGGCGCTGTACGAGGGAGGTGGCACCTGCTTGATCGAAACGGCCGACACGGTCCGCACCTTCTCCAACCGTTTCGAAGCGGACGGTATCACCTTTCAGGTGCCTTCCGTCAACATGTTCAGTTTCAACTCCCCGATCGGCGCTTGTCCCCGGTGCGAAGGGTATGGAAGAATACTGGGGATCGACGAAAATTTAGTTGTCCCGAACCAGGCCTTGAGCGTATACGAAGACTGTGTTGTCTGCTGGCGCGGAGAAATCATGGGGGAATGGAAACAGTGGTTGGTGCGGAGTGCACACAAAGCCGGTTTTCCGGTCCACACCCCCTATTACGAACTGACTGCTGCACAGAAAGAGATGTTGTGGCACGGTTCTCATTGGTTCAAAGGAATTTACGACTTTTTTGCTTGGTTGGAATCCCAACGGTACAAAATCCAGAACCGGGTAATGATTGCCAGGTATACGGGTAAAACAACCTGTCCGGATTGCCGGGGAACACGCCTGAAACCGGAAGCCTCTTGGGTACTGGTCGGCGGTAAATCCATCACCGAATTGGTAGATATGCCGATCAGCGAGTTGCAGCTTTTTTTCCGGAATATCCGGCTCACCGGCCGGCAGCAGCAAATTGCAGAACGGATCCTTCCGGATATCTGGAACCGTCTCGATTTTTTGATGGAAGTCGGATTGGGCTACCTGACCCTCAACCGCCTCTCCTCTACCCTCTCCGGCGGAGAGTCCCAACGGATCAACTTAGCTACTTCCCTCGGTTCGGCCTTGGTCGGATCGCTCTATATTTTGGACGAACCAAGCATCGGTTTACACTCCCGGGACACCGA
This sequence comes from Odoribacter sp. UBA944, assembly GCA_002293375.1. GTDB lineage: Bacteria > Bacteroidota > Bacteroidia > Bacteroidales > Marinifilaceae > UBA944. Next base: position 22,105 of record DBDA01000034.1, on the reverse strand, counting down.
ACAATTGGTTCGTGTGTTGAAGCGCCTGAAAGAGCTGGGCAATACGGTGGCCGTAGTGGAGCACGACGAAGATATGATCCGGGCGGCCGATGAGATCATCGATGTCGGTCCGTTGGCCGGACAATTGGGCGGAGAGATTGTTTTTCAGGGCACTCTGGAGCAATTGAAATCGGCCGACACGCTTACTTCTGCTTATCTATACGGAAAAAAACAGATCGAACTCCCTTCCCGCAGGCGAACCTCTTCCCGAAAGATCACCCTTACCGGAGCGACGGAAAACAACCTGAAAAATATAATGGTGGACATTCCCTTGGGTGTGATGACCGCCATTACCGGCGTAAGCGGATCAGGAAAAAGCACATTGGTCAAAACCCTGTTGGTACCGGCTTTGCAAAAACAGTACGGCGAGCATTTCGATCGCACCGGCAGTTACGATAAACTGTTGGGCGACCTCTCCGATCTGTCAGGTGTAGAGTTCATCGACCAAAACCCCATCGGAAAATCCTCCCGTTCCAATCCGGTGACCTACCTGAAAGCCTGGGACGATATCCGGAAGTTGTTTGCCGACGAAAAATTGGCCAAAGCACAGGGATTCAAGCCCTCCCACTTTTCGTTCAATGTTCCGGGCGGACGTTGCGAAGAGTGTCAGGGNNGAGATGCAATTTATGGCAGATGTATTCTTAGAGTGCGAACATTGCAAAGGGAAACGGTTCAAAGAGGAGGTACTTGAAGTCCGGTTCAAAGGCCAAAACATATACGATATTTTAGAGATGACAGTAGACCGAGCGGTAGCGTTCTTTTCCGAAGGTAAAACCCACACGGAACGGAATATCGTAGAGAAACTCCGGAAATTGACAGACGTCGGATTGGGTTATGTGAAATTGGGCCAATCCTCCAGTACGTTGAGCGGTGGAGAGAGCCAGCGGGTTAAATTAGCCTATCACCTGAGCCGGGAAAACGCAACCCCGACCCTCTTTATATTCGACGAACCCACTACCGGCCTGCACTTTTACGACATCCACAAATTGATGGAGTCCCTGAATGCTCTGATCGCCCGAAAACACACCGTCGTGATCAT
>DBDA01000034.1:0-21001 GCA_002293375.1 Odoribacter sp. UBA944 | reverse complement strand
AGGGCGGTCGTGTTGTTTTTGCCGGCACTCCCGAAGCGTTGGCGGAATGCGCACAATCCTATACCGGTAAATACCTGAAAGAGAAACTCAAACACAAATGAAGAAGATCATTGACTTTACGGTGCAGGAAAACCGGTCTTTGACGGATACCCTGTTTTTTTTGACCCTGTACGCACCCATACTTCCGGAAGTAGCTGCGGGACAATTTGTAAACATCAAAGTAGAAGGCAGTCCTGAGACCTTCCTGAGACGGCCGATCTCTATCTTTGACGCCGATCCGGCCAACGGATTGCTCTACCTGCTGATCAAAATCGCCGGAAAAGGGACCGCCTGCTTGGCAGCGTTGAAAAAAGGGGATAAACTGAATATTCTCCTGCCGTTGGGCAATACCTTTACCCTGCCGGGAAAAGAAGAACGAATCCTGCTTATCGGTGGTGGCGTCGGCATCGCTCCGCTGCATTTTTTAGCTAAAACCTTGCGTCAAAAAGGCGGGTATCCGGAACTGCTGATCGGAGTACGGAGCTGTTCGGAGGTGGTATTGCGCGAAAACCTGGGCATGGTCGCCACTCTCCATTGCACCACTGAGGACGGAACATTCGGAGAAAAGGGATTCCCGATCGCTCATTCCGTGTTGCGGGAAACATTTGACCGGATCTATTGCTGCGGACCGGAGCCGATGATGAAATCGGTTGCAGAGTATGCTTTTCAGAAAAGAATTGCTTGTGAGGTATCTTTGGAAAATACAATGGCCTGCGGGATCGGTGCGTGCCTCTGTTGTGTCACGGAGACACTGGAAGGGAACAAATGCGTTTGCACGGAAGGGCCTGTTTTTAACATAAAAGCATTGAAATGGCAAAATTAACGATAGATCTGGCCGGATTGGAGTTAAAAAATCCGGTGTTGACTGCTTCCGGTACTTTCGGTTACGGTACCGAATTTCAGGACTTTATAGACCTCTCCCGTTTGGGAGGTTTTATTGTCAAGGGCACGACCCTGCACCCCCGGGAAGGAAACCCCTACCCGCGCATGGCGGAGACCGCTTCCGGCATGTTGAACGCCGTCGGATTGCAAAACAAAGGGGTGGACTATTTTGTCGACCGGATCTATCCCGGAATAAAAGATATTAAAACAAATATTTTAGTCAATGTTTCAGGGTCTACTGTTTGCGACTATGTTGAAACAGCCGCTAAAATAAATGAGCTGGAACAGATCCCGGCCATTGAGTTGAACATCTCCTGCCCCAATGTAAAAGAGGGCGGCATGGCTTTTGGTACCCGTTGCTCTTCCGTATCGAAAGTGGTACGGGCAGTACGGAAAGTCTACCGGAAACACCTGATGGTAAAGCTTTCTCCCAATGTAACGGACATACAGGAGATTGCATGTACTGCCGAAGCGGAAGGCGCGGATTCCCTCTCCTTGATCAATACCCTGATGGGAATGGCCGTAGATATCCGAAAACGGAAGCCGGTTCTCAGTACGGTTACGGGCGGATTGAGCGGTCCCTGTGTCAAACCGGTAGCGCTCCGCATGGTCTGGCAGGTAGCCAAAGCGGTAAAAATACCAGTGGTAGGCTTGGGAGGAATCATGAACGCAGCCGATGCTCTGGAGTTTCTGATGGCTGGCGCTTCTGCCATTCAGATCGGCACGGCGAATTTCATCGACCCTACCGTCACGGTAAAAATCATCGACGGAATAGAGGCATACTTAGATGCCAATGGCTTTAAGGATATACAAGAAATTATCGGAATTATATAAGAATTTTTGCCCTTTGGGCCTTTTGCCGGAAACTCGTTACATAGAACCACTNNCACTATGCGCCTCGTTCCCGACATAAAATGGAACCTCAAATGACTAAAAATTCAAACGGGCTCTTTTTTTATTTACAAGAAGCGTTTGGGGACATTTCTAATTGTTGTGATACTCCTCAAAACTCCCGTCCGTATAAAAAAGAATCACTCTCTTTGGTGTTTTTCCCAAAGGGGCCGTTTGAGCAGCCGTTGGCCTTTCAGGGAGAACGGCTGTTTTTTCCGAAATAACAGGTTCCGGTTCAGTCATTGGGTACACCCGAAAGAGCGGTTCTTCCACAACTACCGGAGTATCCGTGTTTTTTCCCGTTATACTTCCTGTTCCGGAAATCAACCAGTCCATACTGATATCCGGAAACGCCCGGGCAATGTGTTCCAGCATTTCCAAGCCGGGCCGGTTACGCCCTTTCAGCAAATGGGAGATGGCAGAAGGATTGGCATTGATCAGTCCGGCAAATTTTGTCGCTGTCAACTCCTTGTATTCCATAATCTCGTTCAGACGGTCTTTGATCGTGCTCATACATGCTCCTTCTTTATACACTTAAATAGGATGAGTGTGTCTTTTCGTTCTTTCCTGGTAAAAAATCAAATGCTGTAAGGTATTACAAATGTAACCTAATTATGGCAATTCTACAAGTTACGATCGTAAATACTTGCAAATTACAAGTGTAACATATTCCTTCTTGAAAGAACATGTTGCATCTGATAGTTTTGAAAATCAATCATATTCGTATTCCAAACTCTCCGAGATCTATGTAATTCTATGATATTCACACAATTAAACATATATAATCTTACTTTTTCAGAACAGATAGATATAAATTAAATCTTTAATTGAATCGCATAATAAACTGATATTATAATATATATACATTAATATATAGCACAACGACCGAAAAAAAACACTTTAAATATCGCTTTCTATACTTGAATCTTATTCTTTTTCTTTTGATAAAATAGATTATATGCATGGACTTTAGTGTTTTATGTGAACAATATAGAGGTGCTTATATAGGTAAGCAGACGGATTATAGATGTGTAATGTCACAATCTTTGTATTTTATTTTATTTCCATTATTCGATCGTTCTTTTATGCAAATGTCATTACAGTTGTAATGATATTTTATTTGTCAATAGCCTGATTCTACACTATCTTTACACGCATGACAACACAAAAAAAACTATGCTCCTTGCGGGAAATTATGGCCCGGGAAAATTTGGACGCTTACATCGTGTCCAGTACAGATCCGCACAACAGTGAATATTTGCCTGCCCCCTGGAAACAACGGGAATGGCTTTCCGGTTTTACCGGCTCTTCCGGAACAGTTGTGGTGACTCCGAATGTTGCCGGCCTCTGGACGGATTCCCGTTATTTTATCCAGGCCGGGAAGGAGTTGCAGGATTCCAGTATCACTTTACACAAACTCCGGATTCCCGGCGCAGTAGATTATCCGGAATGGTTGGCGGATGTATTGCCGGAAAATGCAACGGTTGGTATAGATCCTTTCTGTACTCCCGTGAGTTCGATTTCCCGTTTAAAAGCCTGTTTTTCCGGAAAAGATATCCGGATCCGAGAAGTGACAGATGTTTTCGGAGAGTTGTGGTTGGACCGTCCCTCCTTGCCGGATACTCCCGTAATGTCGTTGGAGTTGTCGTGCTGCGGCAGATCGGTAGAGAATAAGTTACTGTTTGTCAGGAAATTTCTGAGCGACGTACAGGCGGATTATATCTTGTTCAGCAGTTTGGATGAGATTGCCTGGTTGTTTAATATCCGTGGACGGGATATTCCGTACAATCCGTTGGTTATTTCGTATGCAGTCGTGGGGAAAGAGAGCGCTCACCTCTTTGTAAAGACACACAAGCTGGCCCGGGAAACAGCGGAGTATTTGCGGCAAGTCGGCGTGGAAATAGCCGATTACCACCATCTGTTCCTGTTTTTGGATGCATTGCAGGGGTCTGCGGTGTTTTCCCTAGACCCGTTTTCATTGAATTGTGCCGTATACAATAAGGTATCTTCGCGTTTTACGGTGCGGGAAAACCGCTCGCCTGTTATTTTGGAAAAAGCCGTCAAAAACCCGACAGAAACGGCGGGCTTCCAAAAAGCCTGTTTACAGGACGGGATTGCATTGGCCCGCTTTTTTTACTGGCTGGAGCAAACCGTCGGAGAAAAGGATATAAACGAAACCGAAGCTGCGGAGCAACTGGCCAAGTTCAGAAGTGTATGCAGTGATTATATCTCCGACAGTTTTCCGACGATCTCCGCGTACGGCAGGAATGCCGCTCTTCCGCATTACTCTGCCCTTCCGGGCAAAGACAGCCTGTTGGAGCGGAAGGGGTTGTATCTGTTGGACTCCGGTGGGCAGTATCTCTACGGAACAACAGATGTGACCCGGACAGTTCCGTTGGGCGAATTGACTCCGGAGGAGCGAGAGGATTACACGCTGGTGTTGAAGGGAATGATCGCTTTAACGAATTGCCGTTTTCCCCAAGGAACTTCCGGAGCGGGATTTGATGTGGTTGCCAGGTATCCTTTGTGGAGAAATAAAAAGAATTACGGCCACGGTACCGGCCACGGGATAGGTCATTTCCTCTGTGTACACGAGGGGCCGCAGGAGGTCCGGCAAAATTGGAAGGAGCAGCCGTTCCTGCCAGGTATGGTTACTTCAAACGAACCGGCTGTCTACTTGGAAGGCCAATACGGTATACGGCACGAGAACATGCTTTTGTGCACCGATGAAGGCTCAAATGCCTTCGGAGAGTGGCTAGGATTTGCAACCCTGACGCTTTGCTATTTCGATACCGCTCCTTTGCTGCCGGCATTGTTGACGGAGGAAGAGAAAAAATGGCTGAATGATTACCACGCCCTTATATTTGAAAAAATCAGCCCGTTCCTTACGCCCGAAGAAACCGCCTGGTTAAAGCACAAAACATCTCCAGTATATTAGTGATTTTTACACCCGTTCCGGAACCTGTTATACCTTTGCTTCTGTCGTGCAAATTTTTACACAGACTCTTAGTGCGAACAGTAAAAATGTTAGAAAAATCGGATAGGGTCAGTCGTATTTGCGGTGGAGGATTTCGCTGTAGATGATGGCTTTTTTCAGGTCAAATTCGAGCGCTTCCTCCTCCTCTCTCTCCGAAGAGCTGGAAAAAACCGGGCTTGATACAAGCAGGGTTTCCCCTTTCTTCTCCTCCGCCGGTACGTACTCCGGCCGCTCGACATACTCTATTTCCAGGAAAGGTTTACGATCCGGTTTGGCCGGTTTTTCGTACCAGAAAGATGGTTCCGATTTTTCGGAAGAAGGCTCCTCTTCCCAGGGAAACGATTCCGACCTCTCCATATCCCTGAACTTCTTGTGAACAGAACGGAACAGACCGAAGCCAACAGCTACAATTGTTAAAAGTATATATACCCAGTTGGGATCACTGCTGTTATTGTCCATTTCGTTTGTATCTTTGCGGGATAAAATTAATTTCAATGGTTTCAAAAATAACCTTTTTTTTCGGAATCACCGCATTTTTACTTCTGAATCTCGGATGCGACGATAAAAATGCCGGTAAACTGGGAGGAGACCACATCGTTCCCTACGTTCCGATCGGGAACGCCGTTATCACCATCGGCGGCGGAGGCGAAGCGCCCTGGGTAAACGGCACCCGATACTTTACACACAGCAACACAGGTAATCCGTTGGGATATAAAGGAAACGGAGTAGTTATCTATACTCCAGATGGAGATCATTTTACCTGTTTCGACGCCACGTGTACCGCTTGCAGCAGCCTCACCTCCCATTTTACCAGTGCCGATCTGGAAGGCCTGATAGCTACCTGTCCTGTTTGTAAAACCCAGTACGAACTGTATTCCGGGCAACCAACAAAAACGGAACAAAAAATTTACCCACTCCGCCCCTATTCCGTTTCCAAAAGTGGCAACCGGTTGATTATAACCAATTAAGTAGCACCAAGCCAACCAAAAATTTATCTCGTTTTTCCTGTAGGAAAACATTCTTTTTTCTTAACTTTGTCGAATCGTAATAAAGCATCTAAAAAAACACGAAATATTTGTGAAAAAAGCATTAATAAGCGTATTTGACAAAACGGGGATCGTAGATCTTGCCAACACCTTGCAATCCTTGGGATGGGAGATCATATCTACCGGAGGGACTTACAAAAAACTGAAAGAAGAGGGAATTCACGTACGGGATATTTCGGACCTGACCAAATTCCCCGAATGTTTTGACGGCAGGGTAAAAACACTGCACCCCAACGTAGAAGGCGGCATTCTGGCTATTCGGGATAACAAGGACCACCGCAGGCAGATGGACGAACTCGGCATTGAACCGGTCGACCTCGTTGTCTGCAACCTCTACCCTTTCAAACAGACGGTTCTGAAACCGGGGGTATCCCACGAGGAGGTGGTCGAGAACATCGACATCGGCGGCCCTACCATGATCCGGGCGGCCGCTAAAAATTACAAATTTGTCACCGTATTGACGGATCCAAAAGACTATGCAAACGTTCTTTCCGAATTGAAGGAGTTTGGGGATACCACCCCGGCCACCAAAGAGATGCTGGCCGCCAAGGTATTTATCCATACGGCGCATTACGACGCATTGATTGCGGATTACTTCAGCCGGAAGTTAGGGATCCGGGAACCCGACACACTTACATTGACCTACGAGAAAAAGCAGGAGTTGCGGTATGGGGAGAATCCGCACCAGCAGGCGGTTTTTTACGCCTCCGTCAAAGGTACGGAAGGCACCCTGACCGCTGCAGTCCAACTTCATGGAAAAGAGTTGTCCTACAACAATATCGGAGATACCGATGGGGCGTTGGAGGCGTTAAAAGAGTTTGAGGAACCGACGGTGGTTGCTGCCAAACATGCTAATCCCTGCGGGGTAGGAAGCGATGCAACCATTTCCGGGGCATTCCGGAAGGCTTACGAAGCAGATCCGGTTTCCATATACGGAGGCATTGTGGCGGCTAACCGGACCATTGACCGGGAGTGTGCGGAGATGATGTCCCCGATCTTTTTGGAAGTGGTGATCGCTCCCTCCTTTTCGCAGGAGGCGTTGGATATTCTGACCCAGAAAAAAAACATCCGCCTACTCTGCCTACCGGAGATCGGTCGGGTGGACAGAGAAGCCCCAAAAGCCAAAACTGTTCTGGGTGGCCTGTTGATCCAAGATCCGGATACGGTTTTATTTCCGGAGACAAAGGAAATACAGATTGTCACCCGGCGGGAGCCGACAAAAACAGAGTGGGAAGACCTGCTTTTTGCCTGGAAAGTTGTCAAGCATACCAAATCTAACGGAATTGCGTTGGCGAAAGATAAATGCACTACTGGGACTGGTCCCGGCCAGGTGAGCCGGATCTGGGCGTTGGAGAATGCCATCCGGCAAGGCGGGGAACGAATCCTAGGAAGCGTATTGGCGTCTGATGCCTTTTTTCCGTTTGCGGATTGCGTGGAGGCAGCTCACAAAGCCGGTATTACTGCTATTATACAACCGGGTGGCTCCGTCCGGGATCAGGATTCGATCGATGCTGCCGACCAATACGGTATAGCAATGATATTTACAGGAATGAGACACTTTAAACACTAATTACGAAATATGGGATTGTTTTCTTTTTTATCACAAGATATCGCTATTGACCTGGGAACGGCCAATACCATTATAATCAACAACGACAAGATGGTGGTGAACGAACCCTCCATCGTAGCCATAGACAGGCGGACGGAAAAAGTGATCGCCATCGGTGAGAAAGCTCGGCAGATGCAAGGAAAGACCCACGATAGCATCAAAACGATCCGCCCGTTGCGGGACGGCGTGATCGCGGATTTTAACGCGGCGGAACAGATGATCCGGGGCATGATCAAAATGGCTAACATCAACAACAAGTTCTTCTCTCCTTCCCTGCGCATTGTGATCTGCATTCCTTCGGGAAGTACCGAAGTGGAGGTGCGCGCCGTGCGCGACTCGTCGGAACACGCCGGCGGCCGGGATGTCTATATGATCTACGAGCCGATGGCGGCCGCTCTTGGGATTGGCTTGGATGTGGAGGCCCCGGAAGGGAACATGATTGTGGACATCGGCGGGGGAACCACGGAGATCGCCGTGCTCTCCTTAGGCGGAATTGTGACAAACAAATCGATCCGGATTGCCGGGGACGACCTGACGGACGATATTCAGGAGTATATGCGCCACCAGCACAACATCAAGATCGGGGAACGGACGGCCGAGGAAATCAAGATCCACGTAGGTTCCGCCCTGTCGGAGTTGGATGAGCCGCCCGCCGATTTTATCGTGCAGGGACCGAATCAGATGACGGCATTGCCGGTAGAGGTACCGGTTTCGTACCAGGAGATCGCCCACTGTCTGGAAAAATCGATCTCCAAGATCGAGATCGCCATTCTAGGTGCCTTGGAACAGACCCCGCCCGAACTGTATGCCGATATCGTCAACAAAGGGGTCTATCTGGCTGGCGGCGGGGCGTTGTTGAGAGGGTTGGATAAACGTTTGTCCGATAAGCTGAATATCCCCTTCCACATTGCAGAGGACCCACTCAGGGCCGTTGCACGAGGAACCGGCATCGCCCTGAAAAATGTAGATAAATTTTCGTTCCTGCTCCGATAGTAGAACGAAGGAGCCACAGAAGCATCAGGCGTGAAGAACATTATCAAACTTATACTCAGGTATCATTTTACGATTATTTTTATTCTATTGGAATTTGTGGCTTTTTCATTGATAGTCGAACACAACCGGTACCAACGAACCATTTTTTCTACCTACACCTCTACCTTCTTTTTTAATCTCTCCTCGCAGGTCAAAGAAATCAGGGGGTATTTCGAATTGCGGCAGGAGAACCGGAAATTGGTTGAAGAGAATACTATCCTCCGGAATAAAATAGGTGTATTGACAGACCAATTGGAGGAAGTTCCGGTATGGGACTCTCTCCACACCGACTCGAACTACCATTTTTACAGCGGAAAAACCATCAACGCCACCTACAACAAAACTAAAAATTACATCACCCTGAACAGGGGAACGGAAGAGGGCATTCTCCAAGAGATGGCGGTCACCTCTATAGACGGAGTAGTGGGGATTATCCAGAATGTCAGCAACCACCACTCAATCGTTCTGCCGCTGGTCAACACCAACCTGCGGGTTTCCGCCAAGATCCGAAAGAACGGTTATTACGGTTCTCTGCAGTGGGACGGCAAAGATTACCGCTACTCATACCTGAACGATATCCCCTTTCACGTAAATGTCGAACAGGGAGACACCATTGTCACATCCGGCTTCACCTCCATCTTTCCGGAAGGAGAAGTGATCGGGTTTGTTGAAACAGTTGACAGGGAGACGGCCAATTTTCTGACAATCAAAGTAAAACTTGCAACCGATTTTAGGAAGCTATCGAATGTATACATTATTGGCCACCGGAGAAAAGAGGAAAAACGGGAACTGGAAACAGCCGCTTACGATCAAATGCAGAACAATGAATAACAGTAAATACCTGCTACATCTCTTCTGCCTGTGCATGATCCAGATAGCGATCCTGGACAATATACAGTTGCACTCGTTCGTACACATCAACATCTACCCGTTGGCTATTCTGATCATGCCCTATAAAATAAAAAAGGTGACGGTGCTTTTTACCGCTTTTTTGCTGGGGTTGGTTTTGGATATGGCCAATAACACCGTGGGCATTCATATCGCTGCGGCCACTTTTGTCGCTTACATCCGCCCAAAAATGTTGCAATTGACTTCCAACCGCGAACAGGTAGACGACATCCCGGGCGCCGGCCTGAATAAAAGTTTCGGCTGGTTCCTGAAATACCTGTTTTTGTCCATGCTGGCTTTTCACACGGTTTTAATTCTGGCGGAAGCTTTCTCGTTCGCCAACTTTTCCATTACCTTGCTGCGTATTGTATGCAGTACAGTAGTTTCCTGCTTTTTTATATTGCTCTATTACTTCATAGCTTTGAAGAAAAAACAGGAGTAGCCGGATCTTATGAACAAATTTACACACAGGCGAGCGGTTATTTCAGGGATCATGATCTGCATTTTTGCCGTCTATATCATTCGGCTGTTTTATTTACAGGTCATGGACGACTCATATAAAATGTCGGCCATTAACAACTCCCAGCGGGTGGAGGTACAATACCCCGCCAGAGGGTTAATTTTCGACCGGAACAATACGTTGCTGGTATACAATCAGGCAGCTTACGACCTGATGATCATCCCCCGCCAGATGCAGGCGTTCGATACAACGGAACTGACCTCTATCCTGGGCATCACCAAAGAGAGCCTGGTTAAAAGTCTGGAGCGATGCAAACGCTACTCCCGCTACAAAGCCTCTTCTTTGGTGTCGCAGATCACGGACAACAAGTACGCCATGTTGCAGGAGAAGTTGTACAAATACCCCGGTTTTTTTATACAGACGAGAACCCTGCGGAAGTACAACATCTCCCATTCGGCAGATGTGTTCGGGTATATTGGAGAGGTCAGCAGTGCCCAGATCGAACGGGACAGCAGCTATGCACCGGGCGACTACATCGGCGTGAACGGATTGGAGAAGAGTTACGAACAGGTCTTGAAGGGGACCAAAGGGAAAAAGATCCTGCTGGTGGATAACTACAACCGTACGAAAGGATCGTTGAAAGACGGAGCTTACGACGAACCGGCTGTCGTGGGAGGAAATCTGACCACCACGTTAGACATCAGGTTGCAGGAGTATGCCTATCACCTCATGCAGAACAAAAAGGGCGGTGTGATCGCCATTGAACCGGCTACGGGTGAAATTCTGCTGAAGGTTTCCAGCCCAGGCTTCGATCCCCAGTGGTTAGTGGGCCTGGAACGGGGCACCAATTACGCTAAATTGCAACAGAATCCGAACCTTCCTCTCTTTGACCGTACAGTGATGGCAACCTACCCACCCGGCTCCATATTTAAAACAATCATGGGGTTGATCGGATTGCAAGAGGGCGTGATCACCCCTGCATCCAAATTTGAATGTTACGGAGGTGCCTCTTTTAATGGCCGGTTCATGAGTTGCCACAACCACCCCTCTCCCCTGGACCTCCGCGGTGCCATCCAGCACTCCTGCAATCCCTATTTTGTGAATGTATTCCGGCGGATCTTGGAGAATTCCCGGTACAAAGGGGTACGGGATGCTTACGATCCCTGGCGGGACCAAGTCATGTCGTTCGGGCTAGGACAGCAGATATGTCCCGATTTTCTCAACGAACTGCCCGGTTCCATTCCGACCAGGGAGCATTACGACCGGGAGTTTAAGACCCAAAATTGGTACTATACCTATGTAATGTCTTTGGCCATCGGACAGGGAGCGCTGCTGATGACGCCTCTGCAAATGGCCAACATTGTCAGTTGTATTGCCAACCGGGGCTACTACATCACTCCCCACATTGTCCGCCCCATGGACCAGGAGCATGCTGCTCGGATCAAGAAGCACCCTGTGAATATCAAGAGTTCCTATTTTGAGTGCATCATCGATGGAATGGAGAACGCGGTGAAGGCCGGTACGGGAAGAAACGCTGCCAGCGATTCGGTGGTGATCTGCGGCAAGACCGGGACCATTCAGAATCCGCACGGCGAAGATCACTCCGCCTTTTTTGCGTTTGCTCCGCGCGAGAACCCGCAGATCGCTATTCTGGTATATGTGGAGAACGGCGAATGGGGGTCCAGTTACGCCGCTCCCATTGCTGGCTTATTGATTGAACAATACCTGACCGGAACCGTTCCAGAACGGAAAAACGCATTGGAAAAACGCATGCTGGAAGCCAACTTAATCGACTGATATGAACAGACGCTCTGACCTCCTGACCAATTTAGACTGGTTGTCTATCGGGATGTACACTTTGCTGGTGCTGCTGGGGTGGCTGAATATTTACGCCGCTGTATTCGATGACACCCACAGTAAGATCTGGGATGTCACCCAACAATACGGAAAACAGATGCTATGGATCGGCACGGGAATTGTATTGGCCGGAGTCATCCTGCTGACAGATAGTAAATTTTTCACCGCTTTCTCATTTGTCATCTATGGGTTAACGATCGGAACGCTGGTGGCAGTCCTCCTCTTCGGAATCCGGGTCAATGGCCAGGTCGGCTGGTTCGAACTGGGAGGCGTCCGGGTGCAACCGGCTGAATTTGCCAAATTCGCAACGGCTTTAGCAATCGCCAACGTAATGAGCCGTCACGGCTTCAAAATGATGCGTTTCTCCAGCCTGCTCCAGGTCGGGCTCTTACTGGCGATCCCGGCCGGTTTGATCCTGTTGCAGCCGGACACCGGTTCTGCCTTGGTGTACGGCTCTTTTTTGCTGGTGATGTACCGGGAAGGTCTGCACGGTTCCATCCTGTTGCTCTGTTGTATCACCATTGCTTTGTTTATCTTTACGTTACTTTATAGCCCTTTAGCCGTATTCGGGATCATCATCGGCGGAGCGTTGCTGGCCTTTTTGTACTATCGGCAGAACAAACAGGAGCTTTACCGCATCCTGATCTTTCTGGTATTCTGTTTCGTATTTGGGATGTTTTTGCGCTGGTTACTGAAACTGCCTGTGTCGGACAACCGCCTGTTACTGTATGCCTACCTGTTGACCAATATCGTCGGTGTCTTTTTTGTGTATAGGCGCAAAATGAAGCAGATCTTGCTAGTGATCCTTGCCTCCTGGCTCTGCATTGGCGCTACCATTACGGTGGATTACGTATTCGAAAAGCTCCAGCCTCACCAGCAAGACCGTATCAACAACCTGCTGGGCATCGAAACTGATCTGACCGGCGCCGGGTACAATGTCCACCAATCCAAGATAGCCATCGGATCAGGCGGTTTTTTGGGAAAAGGGTTCCTGGAAGGGACACAGACCAAATTCAATTTTGTCCCGGAACAGAGTACTGACTTTATTTTCTGTACGGTGGGTGAAGAGTGGGGATTTGTCGGAAGTACCGTTGTCATACTGCTCTTTATGGCCTTTATCCTGCGTATGATCCAATTAGCCGAACGGCAACGTTCCGATTTTTCACGGATCTACGGCTATGCAGTAGCCTGCATCCTCTTTTTTCATGTAGCCATCAACATCGGGATGACTATCGGAGTGGCACCGGTGATCGGGATCCCGCTTCCCTTTTTCAGCTATGGCGGTTCTTCCCTGTGGGCTTTTACCATTTTGATCTTTATCTTTCTCCGTTTGGATGCCAACAGGCTCCAGGTATTCAGTTAAATAGAACGACATGAGTTTACTAATCGTCAATATCAAAAAATTGGTGCAGGTAGAAAAAAAGCCTCGCAAATGGGTGGCCGGAAAAGAGATGACGCACGTGGCGTGTATCGAGGATGCTTATCTGTTGACTGAGGGAGACCGGATCGCGGCATTCGGCCCGATGCAGGAGTTGGACCGGGAGCTATTGGAACAGCGGTTTGATTGCCTGAAAGAGGTAAACGCTGCGGGCCGGTTGGTGCTTCCCTCCTTTTGCGATTCCCACACCCATTTGGTCTATGCCGGAAGCCGGGAGATCGAATACATGGACAAAATCCGAGGGCTCTCCTACGAAGAGATCGCTAAACGCGGTGGCGGTATTCTGAACTCGGCCAAGCAGTTGCGACGGGCTACGGAAGAGGAATTGTACGAGGCGGCTTTTGCCCGCCTGGAAGAGATTGCAGGGTTGGGAACGGGAGCCGTGGAAATCAAAAGTGGTTACGGGTTGGATGTGGAGAGCGAATTGAAAATGTTGCGGATAATCCGCCGCCTGAAAGAGAATACCCCGCTGCTCATCAAATCCACATTCCTGGGGGCGCACGCCGTTCCGGAAGCGTACACAGGGCGGCAAACCGCGTATGTCGATGCGATCATCAACGAGATGATCCCGGCCGTTGCAGCGGAGGAGCTGGCCGATTACATTGACGTTTTTTGCGACAAAGGATTCTTTACGGTGGAGGACACCGACCGTATCCTGAATGCCGGGATGAAGTACGGAATGCGTGCGAAGATACATGCCAATGAATTGGACTACTCGGGTGGGGTGCAGGTCGGCGTAAAATACAACGCCATTTCGGTAGACCATCTGGAGTACGTGGGAGAAGCGGAGATCGACGCACTGTCGGGTAGCGAAACCATGCCGACCGTCCTTCCCGGGGCGGCCTTTTTCCTGAATATGCCCTGCTCTCCTGTTCGCGCCATGATCAATGCCGGGCTGCCGGTTGCGCTGGCTTCCGATTTCAATCCAGGCTCCTCTCCTTCCGGAAATATGAAGCTGATTATGTCCTTCGGATGTGTTAACTACAAGATGTTGCCGGAAGAAGTCATCAACGCCACCACGATCAATTCCGCGTATGCCATGGGCGTCCAGGAAGAGGCCGGAAGTATTGCCGTCGGTAAGCGCGCCAACTTTTACATTACAAAAGAGATCTCCGGCATTGAATACCTGCCCTATGCTTACGGTAGCGACCTCGTAGAACAGGTATTCCTGAACGGTAAACAACTGTAATTCATCTTAAAAAACACAACATAATGAAGCAACTTATCGAATGTGTTCCCAATTTCAGCGAAGGGAACGATATGAACATCATCCGGCAGATCACGGATGTTATGAAGAGCGTGGAAGGTGTCAGTGTGATCGACGTGGACCCGGGCAAAGCGACCAACCGCACCGTCGTAACGATGGTCGGTGAACCGGGACCGGTGTGCGAAGCGGCTTTCCGGGCCGTTCAAAAAGCCTCCGAACTGATCGATATGTCCAAACACAAGGGAGCGCATCCCCGTTTTGGAGCCACCGATGTCTGTCCGTTGATTCCCGTCTCCAACATCAGCATGGAAGAGACGACGGAACATGCCCGGAAATTGGCCAAACGGATCGGAGAAGAGTTGAGTATACCGGTATACTGTTATGAAAACGCCGCTTTTTTTCCGGAGCGAAGAAATCTGGCCGATTGCCGTTCCGGCGAATACGAAGCGTTGAAAGAGCGGATTGGAAGCGAAACGTGGCATCCCGATTTCGGGCCGTGTCAATGGAACGAACGGATTGGCAAAACGGGAGTAACGGCGGTAGGCGCCCGGAATTTTCTGGTGGCGTATAACATCAACTTGAATACGACCTCTACCCGGCGGGCCAACGCCATTGCCTTTGACGTGCGCGAACGTGGCCGGGCCAAAAACGACCCGGCTACCGGAAAACCACTCAAAGATGAGCAGGGTAATACCGTCATGGTCCCCGGGACATTGAAGTCGGTGAAGGCCATTGGCTGGTTTATCGAAGAGTACGGAGTGGCGCAAATCTCCATGAACTTGACGGACATCGGGGTGACTTCCGTCCATAGAGCATTCGACGAGGTGTGCGAAAAGGCGCAGACGCGGGGCATCCGGGTGACTGGTTCCGAATTAGTCGGCGTAATCCCGTTACAAGCCATGCTGGATGCAGGGCGCTATTTCCTGCACAAACAGCAACGTTCGTCCGGCGTTTCCGACAAAGAGTTGATCAAGATTGCCGTGAAATCGTTAGGATTGGACGAACTTTACCCGTTCGACCCCCGGAAGAAGATCATCGAATACATTCTGGAAGAGGAGGCGGAGAAAGGCCGGAAAAAGCTGGTTGATCAGACATTGATCGATTTTGCAGACGAAACGGCTTCCGAATCCCCCGCGCCGGGCGGAGGTTCCATCTCTGCATACATGGGCGCTTTGGGAGTTGCGCTCGGAACGATGGTGGCCAATCTCTCCGCACATAAAAGCGGTTGGGACGCCCGTTGGGAAGAGTTCAGCCGTTGGGCAGAAAAGGGAAAAGCAATTCAAGAGCAGTTGATCAAACTGGTGGACGAAGACACTAATGCTTTCAATAAAATCATGGATGCTTTCGGTCTACCCAAGAAAACGGAGGAAGAGAAGGCGGCCCGGCGTGAGGCCATTCAGGAGGCTACCAAATTTGCCACCGAGGTCCCGTTTAAAACCATGCAGTTGTGTTACGCCGGTATGGAGATCGCCCAAGCCATGGCGGAGGCCGGAAACCCCAATTCGGTATCAGACGCCGGCGTGGGGGCCCTTGCAGCTAGGTCCGGTGTAATGGGGGCTTTTTTGAATGTGAAAATCAATGCGGTGGGATTAGACGACAAGGCATTTGCCGAAAAAATCATCCGGGAGGGAGAAGCGATCGTCCGGGAAGCGCAACAGAAGGAGGCGGCTATTTTGCAAATAGTCAACAGCAAAATCTGATAGAAACACAAAACAGTTGCACGATGGAGCGCAAGCAATACAATGGATTATCGGCACAAGAGGTAACAGAGAGCCGGGAAAAGTACGGGATGAACCTCCTCACTCCCCCGCCTAAAACACCTTTGTGGAAATTATTCCTGGAGAAGTTCCAAGACCCCATTATCCGAATCTTGCTGGTGGCTGCCGTACTCTCCCTGATCATCTCGGTGATGCACAACGAATACGCGGAGACCATCGGTATTTTGGTTGCGATATTCTTAGCAACCGGTATTTCGTTCTGGTTTGAAATGGATGCGGGCAAAAAATTTGACCTCCTGAACCAAATCAACGACGATATTCTTTACAAAGTGATCCGGGACGGAGAAATTCACGAAGTGTTGAAGCGCGAGTTGGTGGTGGGAGATATTGTGGTGTTAGAAACGGGGGAAGAGGTACCTGCAGACGGTGAATTGCTGGAAGCGTTGTCTTTGCAAGTGAACGAATCGACGCTCACCGGAGAGCCGATCATCGGAAAGACCATCCACCTCGAAGAGTTTAAAAAAGAGGCCACCTACCCTTCCAATTACGTTTTACGGGGTACCACTGTGGTGAACGGACACTGTACATACGAGGTAAAACAAGTAGGTGACCAGACGGAGTACGGAAAAGTGGCCCGGAAATCGACAGAGATAGTACAGGAGAAAACGCCTCTGAACCGGCAATTGCAACGCTTGGCTCATTTTATCAGCATAGCCGGATTTATTGTTGCTGGGGCTACTTTTTCGATATTGCTTGTAAAAGACCTGTTTGCCGGGATTTTTACAGCGGACAACCTTCTGACCCTGGATACGGCGGAACGGATATTGGAGTACTTTATGGTAGCAGTGACCATTATCGTGGTATCGGTGCCGGAAGGACTGCCGATGAGTGTGACGCTTTCATTGGCGCTCAGTATGCGTAAAATGCTTAAAACCAACAACCTGGTCCGGAAAATGCACGCCTGTGAAACCATGGGTGCCGTCACCGTTATCTGCACGGATAAAACAGGTACGCTTACCCAGAACCGGATGCAGGTTCACCGGGCTCATTTTTTCGGTTTACCGGAACAGACATTATCGGACGATAAACTAAGCGTTCTAATCAAAGAGGGGATCGCTGCCAACTCCACTGCTTTTCTGGAGCACACGGAGGACGGACAGCTCAAAACCTTGGGAAATCCCACCGAAGCCGCTTTGTTGTTGTGGCTGCACGGACAGGGTATTCCATATATGGAGTACCGGGAAGGTGCGGAGATCCTGGACCAACTGACCTTTTCCACCGAACGGAAATTCATGGCAACGGTGGTGAAGTCGGAACGGGTAGGAAAAACAGTCGTTTATGTAAAGGGCGCCCCCGAAATTGTTTACGCCAAATGCCGGGAAGTACTGACCGGAGAGGGTGTACTAGCAGCCGATACGTACCGCTCCAACATCGACCAACAGCTTTTAAACTACCAGAACCAAGCGATGCGAACCCTGGGATTCGCCTACAAAGTCCTTGATTCTTACGAGGAGGGCGATGTGGAGCTGCTGACGCGGGAAGGAATGACTTTCCTGGGGATCGTAGCGATTTCCGATCCCATCCGGAGCGATGTGCCCGCCGCCGTGGAGAAGTGCATGCAGGCTGGCATCAGTGTGAAGATCGTGACCGGGGATACCTATGCCACAGCCCGGGAGATCGGGCGGCAGATCGGGATCTGGCGGGAAAAAGATACGGATGAACAGATCATTACGGGCGTCGATTTTGAACAATTATCGGACGAGGAAGCCTTTAAAAGGGTACAAAAACTAAAGATTATGTGCCGGGCCCGGCCGACGGATAAGCAACGGTTGGTGGAGTTGCTCAAACAAAACGGAGAAGTGGTAGCTGTAACGGGCGATGGCACCAACGACGCTCCGGCACTGAACCATGCGGATGTCGGGCTTTCGATGGGGACGGGTACCTCTGTCGCCAAAGAGGCCAGTGACATTACCTTGTTGGACGACTCCTTCAACAGCATCGCCACTGCCGTGATGTGGGGCCGGTCGCTCTATAAAAACATCCAACGCTTTATCCTCTTCCAACTGACCATCAACCTGACGGCTTTGCTGATCGTGCTGTTGGGAACCTTGCTGGGCAAAGAGATGCCTTTAACAGTACCGCAAATGTTGTGGGTGAACATCATCATCGATACCTTTGCCGCCGCCGCCTTAGCCTCCCTCCCGCCCAATCCCAAGGTGTTACAGGACAGTCCGCGCAAAACAAGCGATTTTATCATTACAAAGCCCATGCGTGCCCGGATCTTGTGGATCGGGACCGCGTTTACGATGGCGCTGCTGGGATTGATGTACTACTTTGTGACACAGCCGGAAGGCATGTCTCTGTACAATCTGTCGCTCTTCTTTACAGCGTTCGTACTGCTACAATTCTGGAACATGTTCAACGCCAAAGCATTTATCTCAGGAGGATCCGCCTTCAAAAGGTTGTTCAAGAGCACCGGATTCCTAATCGTCATGCCCATCATCCTGATCGGACAATACTTGATCGTCACCTTCGGCGGAGAGGCATTCCGCACCGTCCCGTTGTCCTGGGCGGATTGGGGGATTCTATTGGCCGCTACCTCCTCCGTTCTCTGGATCGGCGAGATCACCCGCCTGCTGCGAAAACTGAAAACGAAGTATTTGGATTAAAGTTCCGTCCATATTGCCAAAGACACCTGATAATCAAATGATTATAAGGTGTCTTGTTCTTATTGTGTTACATTTGTGTATAAATCGTATTTTGTCCCACTCTGTCCCAGCCTTTGAAAAACGAGAAAAAGTATATCAAAACTAGCAAAAATTTAGATCTTTTCGAACCATTCAGGGTTGATGGTCACCTCCTCGATAAGTTCCGTTTTTACGCCGAGTGAGAATTCTTTCAATTTTTCGCACAACAGATCTCCATCAATTAGGTCGATTGGAGGAGCACCATCACGGGTTGCTTCTTTGATAGCATCTCTGGTAAATTTGCCGGTAGTTATGAACAGGCCTTTGTCTGCCCGTCCTTGCATCGCTCCCCGAAAATCTCGAATATAGCTCGATGCGACTGAATCTTTGAATCGCTTGCATTGAAAAAAGACGTGAAAACTCAAAAATCCATTGAGTCTCACGATACCTTTACCATCGATACCTCCATCGCCGGATTTCCCGGTAACCTCGACCTGAATGAANNGCTCTCCCTCAATATCCTTTGGCAAAGCCTTTCAAAGGCAGCTGGTCCAACCTCTTGAAGCACTTTTAATAGCTTTTCTTTCCAATCTAATTCATCAGACTCATGATCCACAATGGTCTCCATAGAATCATCAGAAGAGGATGTATCTTTCTCCGGTTTTTTGTTTTCGGCTCTTACGGCCTTAACTATTTCATTCGCGTTAAGGGTATCTGGGTTGATATCATTATCAGCTAATGCCCAAATTCCTCTTGAAGAATTTTCGATTAATCCATAACTCCTTAAATAGGTTCTTGCCCAAGCCAACCTATAATCAACTTCACTGCGCATTCCATCCTTTGTGTGGGGGATAGCAAGGGCTTTTTCGCTGATGTTTGCAATTTCGGCCACCCTCTCACTAATCTCTTCGATAGAACCGGAACCACCCAGAACTTTCAAAGCCTTCAATGTCGGAATCATCAACTCATTAAAGCGGGGGACTATATCATACGTCTTTTTTCTTCCCATATCAGCTTGAAATTTTAATTGACGCAAATTTATGAAATTATTCGTCATTAAAATGAATCATGGGAAAATCTGTTTATTTTTATAAGTATCTGCTCTGTACTAAAATCGTATATATAGTGAAGAAACTTGGTATTAATATAGATTAAATTCGATTAATCATTCTTTTATTTCATAAAAACGTTTCGGCAGTTCGATTTCACCAAGTCCGTTGAACCTTACAATTTCAGAGCCAATTCCAATAGAACGGAACGGGGCTTTTATATCGGCAAGAATGGTGAATGTTTTCCATATTTTATCCGCATTCTCCTCTCTGAAGTAGTTTGCGCCTTCATACACACGCTCTCGCACATTGTCAATTTTCACACTCTTGAGGCCGCCCAGTCGTTCCAAACGATACCAAATCACATGATGCGTCAGCTCCATCATGTCTCTTTGCCTGAGCGAGTCTACTGCTATGACCCACACGAGGTGCATGGGTATTTCATATTGTTCCTTGTCTCCGGCATACATACTGAAATCACGAATCAGTGTATCTATTGCAGGGGATAACTCTGATCGCACGGCGGAGAGATTCTTTTCTATCAAAACTTCACGCAGCGACTCTCGTTGACATCCCGCAAGAACGAAAATCGCAAACAAAAAATAAAGGGCTTTTTTCATGATCAACTTATGTTTTTTTAAAGTAATAAATCGAAGGAGTGTCGCTCTCATGCCGCGGAATCCTGTACAGCAGGATATTGTCGGCCGGAATTTTGGGTAACACGTTTTGCTTCTCCCTTTTGTTTTCATAGACTCCATACTTCGCCACAAGTTTATTCGCCGCCTTGGAATTGATCTCACAGACGATACATCCAAGCACTGAAAGAATTGAAGTGGCATTTTCCAGCGATCGTTTCAAGCTTGCTATTACTTCCTTATACAATAACGACCCTACCCAAGATCCGTCCACATAGACGCGAATTGGGGTGTAGTCAGTATCCTTCTCATCGGTCCAGAAAACGACCGTGCGTTTATCGGTCGATTTAGTGCTTTTCCAACTTTGTGACATCGCCGTTAGCGGAAAAGACATCAATAACAACAGCCATATTCCAACATTTTTTTTTCATAACATTCGTGATTTATATTATGCTCGCTGTATATTAGTAATTTACCCCACCGAAGTATCTAACAGTAAGGAGGGCAAACCTTTAGCGAGTGCCGAAGAAGCAATCGCCAAGATGGTTTGTATGGGCAAAAATATATTCATGCGAATCAGTAGTTG
>DBDA01000036.1 GCA_002293375.1 Odoribacter sp. UBA944 | reverse complement strand
ATCGTGGTCAACTGCATCATCCTGGGCCGCGCCGAAGGGTTCGCCGCCAAGAACGGCGTGGTCGATTCTGCGCTCGACGGCATAGGCACGGGTCTCGGCTTTACCCTCGCGCTGACACTCACCGGCGCAGTGCGCGAGATGCTGGGCAGCGGAGCCATCTTCGGCCACAAATTCATCTCGGGCGACGGCATGCTGATCTTTGTGCTGGCCCCGGGAGCGTTCCTCGCTTTGGGTTACCTGATCGCTGTGGTAAACCGGTTTAAAAAGGTTTGACCCATTTAGAGTCTGTTTAAAATAGAGCAACTATGGAATACATACTGATATTTATCGCCGCCGTCTTTGTCAACAACATTGTATTGGCACAATTCTTGGGAATTTGCCCTTTTCTGGGCGTATCCCAACGGGTCTCCACGGCACTGGGGATGACGGGGGCCGTAACCTTTGTGATCACGTTGGCGACCATCGTCACCTTTATCGTGCAAAAAACCGTCCTGGATCCGTTCAACATCGGTTTCATGCAAACTATTGCCTTTATCCTGATTATCGCCGCCTTGGTGCAGATGGTGGAGATTATCCTGAAAAAAGTGAGTCCCTCTCTCTACCAGGCCCTGGGCGTATTCTTGCCGCTGATCACCACGAACTGCGCTGTTCTGGGGGTAGCTATTCTGGTGATCCAGAAGGAGTATGACCTGTTACAATCTGTTGTATTCGCTGCTTCTACCGCATTGGGATTTGGGCTTGCCCTGGTTATTTTTGCCGGAATCCGCGAGCAATTGGCGCTGACCAACATTCCCAAAGGCATGAAAGGAGCGCCCATTTCCTTGGTCACAGCGGGTATCTTAGCCATGGCATTTATGGGATTTTCCGGGATCGTATAGAACACTGCATGTCTGCCGTCACCAACAAAACCATCTGGAATATTGGGTATCCCATCATTCTCGGGAACCTGGCCCAAACCCTGATCGCCCTGACAGATACCGCGTTTCTGGGAAGAGTCAGCGCCGTAGCGCTGGGAGCTTCCATGATCGCCGGTATTTACTACTATGTGTTTGCCACACTTGCCTGGGGCTTCAGTATTGGGATCCAGATCATTGTTGCCCGGCGGTTGGGAGAAGAAAAATTGAACCGGATCGGAGTGGTGTTTGAACACGGGTTGGTTGTTGTGTTTTTATTGGCGGTCTCTCTTTTTTTGATCCAGCGCTACTTTACGGAGCAATTGCTGGGCAGCGTGATCCAATCGCCCAACATTTACGCCGCTGCCGTGGAGTTTATGGCGTACCGGCATTACGGCATCTCGTTTGTCTGTTTTAATTTTCTGTTCCGGGCGCTCTACATCGGCCTCTCGAATACGAAGGTGATCAGTTATACGACCCTGCTCATGGCAGTGGTCAATATTGCATTGGATTACGCCCTGATATTTGGTCGTTGGGGATTTCCGGAGATGGGTGTAGGCGGAGCAGCGTTGGCTTCCGTATGTGCAGAAGTTTCCGCCCTCCTGTTCTTTATCGGTTATACGCTGATGAAGCTGCCGCTGAAAAAATACGCTCTTTTTGCTTTCCACAAATTGGAGGGGTGGCTGATGAAATCCGTATTGCAATTGGCTTTTCCAACAATGCTGCAAAAATTGCTTTCGTTTGGCAGTTGGTTTATCTTTTTTGTACTGGTGGAACATTTGGGCGAACAACAGACGGCCATTTCGGGTATTATCCGGAGTGTTTACATGTTGATCGCTGTCCCGGTGTTTGCCTTTGCAGCTACATCCAATACGTTGACAAGCCGGCTGATCGGAGCCGGGTCCCTGAATGAAATCAAACCTACGTTGTTAAAAATATTGCGGCTTAGCCTGATCTGTATCTCGCCGGTGTTACTGTGCTGTCTTTTCTTTCCCGGGTTACTACTCTCCATCTATACCAATGAACCTTCGTTGATCGCCGGCGCCATCCCCTCTCTGTATGTGATCTGTGCGGCGGTGATCGGGATGGCTTTCGGATTGACACTCTTCGAAGCGGTCTCCGGTACGGGAAATACCACCCATGCCCTGTGGCTGGAAACGGGAGTGTTGGCCGTCTATACGCTGGCTATCTGGCTATTCGCCCACTGGCCGGGGGCGGACGTCGCCCTAGTCTGGAGCAGTGAATTGGTGTACGGTATTTTTATCGGGTTGGCTTCCCTGCTGTACCTGAAGTTTGCACCTTGGCAAAAGAAACGGATTTGAATGTTAAAACGGGAACAACATGCAACACCACAAGACCCTGCTTTACCTGTGTATCACGATCTCTGTTATCAACCTGTTCGCTATCCTTTTTTATTCCCGGGTTTCCGGCGGGAGCGGAAGCGTTACTGCCGCTTCGTATGAGAGGGGCCGGGAAGAGTGGCAACAGACCATCGATGTGGTGGTCCCGGCTGAGATCAGCTTTGCAGGCGAAACAGTCCCTCTTCGCCGAAGGGATGTGCAGGAAGCGTTGCGCAGAGAGTTAATCGTTAATACTTACCTCCACTCCCACTCCATCCAGATCATGAAGAGTGCGCCCCGCATCTTCGCCCGCATCGAACCTCTGTTGAAAAAGCACGGCATTCCCGACGATTTCAAGTATTTAGCAGTGATTGAAAGCAACCTGAACCCATTGGCTGTCTCTCCCGCCGGAGCAGTAGGCATCTGGCAATTCATGCCGGAAACCGCCAAAGAGTTCGGATTGGAGGTAGACAGCGAAGTAGACGAACGGTTCAACATCGAGAAAGCAACCGTAGCTGCCGCTGCCTATCTGAAGAAATCTTACGAACAGTTTGGATCCTGGACCACAACCGCTGCCGCTTACAACGCAGGGGGGAATATGGTCCGGCAGCAGATGGAGATCCAAAAAGAGGAGAAGTACTACGACCTGCTGCTGGGAGAAGAGACGGAGAGATACCTGTTCCGCATATTGGCCCTGAAGCAGATCATGACACATCCCGGCCTGTACCACTTTGATATCCCGGAAACATATCCGGTGGAAAAAACCGAAACCTTACAGGTAATCGGTCCGGTCAACGATCTGGCGGATTTCGCCCAAAAACAGGGGATCAGCT
The DNA here is from genome assembly GCA_002293375.1 of Odoribacter sp. UBA944. Lineage (GTDB taxonomy): Bacteria > Bacteroidota > Bacteroidia > Bacteroidales > Marinifilaceae > UBA944. Next base: position 44,803 of record DBDA01000036.1, on the reverse strand, counting down.
ACAAAACCCTGAAAAGGTTCAATCCCTGGCTGCGAAAGCCAAAGTTGCGGAATGCTTCTCGCAAAACGTACGACATTCTGATCCCCGTAGAGAAAGAGAAGTATCGGTAACAAGGGAACTTCTGTCGTTTACTGTAATTCTGCAAAGACATTTTCAATGATGCCGATCGCTTCCAGCAGTTCGATCTTCTGGATTACCAACGGCGGAGCAAAGCGGATGATGTGCTGGTGGGTCGGTTTGGCCAGCAGCCCCTTGTCCCGCATCTTCAGGCAGACATCCCAAGCTGTCTCTCCGTTCTTGGGTTTAATGACCACCGCATTCAGCAGGCCCTTTCCCCGGACTAATTCGATCCTGTCGGAATCGATCGCCTGCATCCGTTCGCGGAACAGTTGTCCGAGTTTCTCCGCATTTTTGGCCAATCCATCCTCCTTCACCACCTCTAAGGCAGCCATGGAAACGCGGGCCGCTACCGGATTTCCTCCGAACGTGGAGCCGTGTTCTCCGGGTTTGATGCAGAGCATGACCTCATCGTCCGCCAACACGCAGGAAACAGGAAAGACACCACCACTGAGGGCTTTCCCCAGTATCAATACATCGGGGCGCACCCCTTCGTGGTCACAAGCCAGCAGTTTCCCCGTCCGGGCAATCCCGGTCTGCACCTCGTCCGCCATGAACAGCACGTTGTGCTGCTTGCACAACTCGTATGCTTTTTTCAGGTAACCGGCGTCCGGAACATACACACCCGCTTCCCCTTGGATCGGCTCTACCAAAAAACCGGCGACATGCGGATCCTGCAACTCTTGTTCCAACGCTTTCAGGTCGTTGTAGGGGATCCGGACAAAACCAGGCGTAAAGGGACCATAACCGCCATACGAATCGGGATCGTTGGAGAGGGATACGATGGTGATGGTGCGTCCGTGAAAGTTACCGTCGCAAACAATGATCTTAGCTTTTCCGTCGGGAATTCCCTTTTTCAGGTAGGCCCATTTCCGGCAGAGCTTTAAGGCCGTTTCGTCAGCTTCCGCACCGGTATTCATCGGCAATACCTTGTCGTATCCAAAATACCGTGTAACATACTCCTCCCACTCTCCCAGCACATTGTTGTAGAAAGCCCGGGAGGTCAGGGTCAGTTTTCGGGCTTGATCGATCATCGCGCCGACAATTTTCGGGTGACAATGTCCTTGGTTAACAGCAGAATAAGCCGACAGGAAATCAAAATACCGTTTCCCCTGTACATCCCATATGTAAATACCTTCTCCCCGCTCCAGTACTACCGGCAGGGGGTGATAATTGTGGGCACCGTAACGGGCCTCTCTCTCCATATACTGTTGTATGTTCATAATATTGGTTCGTAATCGTTTGCGAAGTGCAATTTGAGAAAAAAAGCGCAGAAAAAAAAGTATACGATAATTTTATTTACTCTCCGGCCTCTCCCTTTTTCTCCGGAAAATAGCGAAATATTTCTGTGCCAACTCCTTGAAGGTATCGAATGTCTCTTGGTAAGAGATCCCCACCCCTTGAATGGTTTCGGTTGAATTGTAAATGATCTTTTCGTCTGTATGTGAATAGGCTTTCAATTTGAGCGTGCCTTGCCGATTCAGTTTGGCTTCCAGATCAAAATCCCCGGCAATGTTGCTGTTCGTGGAACCGGTAGCGGTATTTCTGTTCCCACCGACATCCATATTACCGTTGGCCGACAGGGTGATCCGGTCTTTCAGCAACTGGGTGGAGAGCGCCAGTTCCACCTCGTCCGCAGTAATGTTGTCGCCCGGCCGGTAGGAAAAACCAACATCGAAATTCCGGCTGATCTGGGATAGCCATCGGGAAAGCTGATTGGAGAGCAGTTCGCTGGCTGTGGTCATGCCCGCCTGATAGCCGCTTCCCCGCTCCTCCAGATCCGTTGTGTTCATGTAATCCGGGGTGTAAAACTTGTTGAGGATGAGCAGCGAAAACATCTGTTTGTTGATCTCGTCCTGGCTGGAAAAGAGGCTCTGTATGTAGCTTTTGGTCTGCGATTCGAGGGTCGGGAAGTCGATATCGAATTTCACGAGCGGATTCCGGAAATTATCGCTCAGGTTCAGGATACACTCCACCGGCACCTTGGTGCTCCTGTCCACGGGATGGGTGGAAGAGAGCAACTCATAAAGGGAAGTTTTCAGGTTGTACACCGCATTGATGTTGATGGTAGCATCGTAAGGAGAACCGTTCCAATTAATCGATCCGCCGGGAGTCAGCACAAATTTTTTGTTTAGCAGGTTACTCAGTGTAAACAGGTAGTCTCCTTTGGATATTTTGTATTCCCCGAACATGTTCAGCATCCCATCCTGATCCAATCCGATCTTCAGGTCCCCGCTTCCCCTAGTCTTCAGTATATCGCCAATGGTCGGATCGAACACCACCTGGATCTCCAGGTTGTCGTTGATCTCCAGGTTGGCATCCAACGTCGTTCCCTGCCGCCCGTATGCAACCGGATTTTTCTGCCGTTCCACCTCCCCTTCCCGTATAAATCGAAGGAAGTTGTTTCCGCTTCCGCTCCCCCCGGCCGCTAAAGGGAGGTACAGGCGTGAATTGTTCTCCGTCCGGAGGTTCACGGTGATGTCGTCGTTACCGGAGGAATTCCGCAAATGCACGGATCCACTGGCGTATACCTTCCCGTAAAAGGTTTCGTTGTGTTCCGGACGGGTGTTTATCAGCAGAAAATCCCGAAAATAGGCCTGCAGGTCGTACCGGCCGGCATTCAGGTCGTAGTAACCGGTACAATAAGCCGGCTTTCCCTCCGCATCCCGGATCCCCAGGTCTACCGCATCCACCCGGTTTTTGCGGATGTGCAATGTATCGTTGACTCGGAAAGAGGTATTGAGGTTCCGGATCTTCAGATCAACCCCGTTCAGGGAAAGGTAGCCGTTCAATTCCGGATTCCGAATCCTTCCGGAAAGGGAAACGTGACCGGAAAGGCTTCCCCGGCTCATGCTGAAATAGTCCGAAGCGTAGATTTGCAGCCGTTCCAACCCCACTTCGGAGAGGCGAATCTCCAGGTCAAGACTGTCGGCTGACGGCTTGTAATGCCCTTTGATATCCAAAGGAATCGATTGTTCCACCTGGTTTTCCGCTTGCAGTACCAATCGGCTACTGTCCGTGTCCCAAGAGGAGAGCAGATGCAAAGATCCCAGCGTATCGCGCTCCAATCCCCAATTCCGGACACGGATGTCCGAATAGATGTGGTTGTCTTTGTAGTAATCCCGAATGGATACCTGTCCGGTAGCAACTCCGAACACATTCAGGCGCTCTTTGAAAAGCAGGCGGTTTAATTCGGAAAGGTCAAACCGGCTCAGTTCCAGTGCCAATTTCTCCTCCGGATTCTCGGAGATCATCCCGTCTATGGAGAGGTACTGGTCGTTGTTCCACAAACGGAAACGGTCGATCCGGATCTCTTTTCCCGCCACCATCACCCGGGAGGGTGCTACTTGCCAAACGCTGTCCGCCAGCAAAATGACCCCGCGATGAATGGCTATTTCGGCGGCAAAATCGTTCTTTCCCAACGGCCGGAAGCGGAGATCAGCCGCCAGTTCTCCGCTATAGGTTTCCGCCCCCCAATTGCTCCAGACCAACCGGTTCCGGACGGTGTTGTCCTGCAGTGTCAGTTCGTTCCGTACATTGTACAGCCGATACTCGTTCCTGTATTCCAACTGATCCAAGATACAAGAAAGGTCCATCCGCTCCCCTCCGCCTTCCATCCGCAATTGCATGTTCCGGAAACTGTAATCTCCATAGGTAAGCGAATCCGACTCTACCGCCACTGTAAACTCTTCACCGTTGTTCCGGTAGTCCGCCGACAAGATGCTTCCATCCGCAATCCGGACGTTTGGGCAGAGTATGTCCAGTACCGGGGTCACCTCTTTGAGGCGCAGGAAGCCTCTGAAATCGACTGGCTTCTGCTCCAGGTGGGAAGCCGCCATGACGGCGTCACCGTAAACCGGCAAATATCTCTTGACTGCGTTCGCAATAAAATCGAGCGGTTGCCGGGGCAGTGCGTTGCCTTCCAATTGCAGGTCGGCTATGCCGGATGCCAGCGAAGCGGTCCGGTAGCCGCTATCGGAGCGGCTCTCGAAACTGATAAACGGAACGGTAAACAATCCGTTCTCTCCTGTGTAGACCATTCCGTTCAGCACCACGTTGGCCAGACTATTTCCTGCTCCTTTTTCCCCGTATACCCCGTTGAATTCGGTCCGAAGCGACTCCACTCCCCCGTTTATTCCCCAACCGAAACTCCGGAGGTTTTTCACATCCACCGCTCCTTTCACACCGAGGAAGGTCTGTTCCGGTGCAGGGTCGTAATTCACGACCAGCGTTCCTTCCAAACTGTCACTGTCCACCGTCGCTACTCCGTTGATCCGTCCTTCCTCCCAGGCCATATAGAGATCAGCTCCTGTCAACGTCCCTTCACCTACTTTCATCCGGTACAGCTTAGCGGTTACGTTCAAAGCGTCTTCCTCCCCGACAACTCCGGAATAGTCGCCTGCAAAATGGGCATTTCCGAGGGAACGGACCCCCAACATCCGCCCTGCCGCGGCGTTCGGAAAATGAAAGTTCCCTGAGAGGCGCGAATAATCTATGGAGTCGAGGCCGGCCGGTTCATATGCCAACCGGAATCCTCCAACAAGTCCCGGCGTCCGGCTGTTCACCCGGAGAAGGAACTCCTCTGTCGTTCCGGTAAATTTTCCGTCCAACCGGAAACCGTTCAATTGGTGCAAGGGCTTCGGGATCCGGATTTTCCAGGCGAACCAAGGGAGGTAGATCGTTTCCAGATCTACGGGATCCAAATAGGCATCGTAAAAATCAATATCGAAAACAGTGTTGTCGATGTCCGGCAAGCCATGAGAGGTGAAACTTCCCCGAAAGGAACTGTGCTTTCCGATACCGATCACCAGCTCTTCCCCTTCGATCCGGTTGACCGTGTTGGATACCACTCCCTGACAGGTGACAGTATTGTCGATCCCCACCAATACACTATTAAAATAGGCCAAATCGACAAAACTGACGCTGGATGGTCCCAATTTGTAGTATTGTCGCACCCTTTTCGTGAAATAGCGCCAATCCTGTTGCCCTGGGTTCCAACGAAAGATCAGTCGTTCCAGAAACAGCCGGCTTCTCTCCGTCCTGATTTCCGTATCCGTCAGCAAAACTGCTGAATCCCGGAGTATGGCGCCGGTGTTCAATTCCCGTATGGCAAAGCCGGATTTTTCCACCAGGCTCAACCCGGAAAACCGGAGCTTTGTGGTATCTCCGGTAAATCTGAAACCCGTCATCTCCACATTTACGTCCCGGCACTCTACATCGGTCCAGTTGATGCCGTAGTCCACCGGTTCGTATTGCTCCTCCCTGTAAACAAAACGGCAATTCCGCAAACGGATTTTCTCCAAACCCATCGTCCATTTCCGTTTCCGTCCGGTCCCTTCCGGAGAGCTATTGTCGAGGCGCTCCAAAGAGTCCAGAAAAAGTTCGATGTTCATGACCGATCTCTCTGCTCCACGGCTGATCCACAGGTTAAAGTACGCCTCTTCAAAGGTGATCTCTTTGACAACAAAACTGCGATTGCTCCAACGGAAGGAATCCGCTTCCACAAAAAAATTCCGACAATAGAGCAAGGTGTCGTTCCGGTGATCCCGCAAGAGTACATCGTTCAGTATCAATGATTTTAGCGGCCTGAAATCAACCCCTCCTATTTCCATTTTCACACCGGTCAGGTGCTCTATCCGCTGGGTAAAATGGCGCACAAGCAGTGTTTGCACCCGCGGCGTGTGCAGGGAGGCATACAACACTAACAGCAACAGCAAAAAAGCCATCGCCGTGACAATCGTTATCCGGAAGATTTTTTTTATACCCGCTCGTTTTTTGTTTGCTTGCAAAAGTATTAATATTGCAGGAAATTTGAAAGGAAAAATGCCCGTAATCTTAGGAATAGAATCTTCCTGCGACGATACCTCCGCCGCTGTCCTGAAAGACGGTTTTGTCCTGAGCAATGTCATTGCCGGACAAAAGGTACACGAAGCATACGGCGGCGTGGTGCCGGAACTGGCCTCCCGGGCGCACCAGCAAAACATTATTCCGGTGGTATCCGAAGCGCTCCGCCAAGCAAGCGTCCGGGTAACCGATATCGATGCTGTCGCTTTCACCCAGGGCCCCGGTTTGCTGGGTTCGTTACTGGTGGGTACCTCTTTTGCCAAGGGATTCGCCATCGCAGGCAACATTCCGTTGATCGAGGTCAATCATTTGCAGGCACACATTCTGGCCAACTTTATCAAAGAACCGGGTGTCGAAAGCCGGCATCCCTCCTTCCCTTTCCTGACGTTACTGGTATCCGGGGGAAACTCCCAACTGATCGTTGTCCGGGATTACTTAGATATGGAGATCATCGGACAAACTATCGATGACGCCGCCGGAGAAGCTTTCGATAAATGCGCCAAAGTGATGGGGCTTCCCTACCCCGGCGGTCCGGTCATAGACCGCCTGGCGCAGGAGGGCAATGCGGAACATTTTTTGTTTAGCAAACCCCGGATCCCCGGATTGGATTACAGTTTTAGCGGTCTGAAAACCTCTTTTTTGTACTTTATCCGCGACGAAGTGAAAAAAGAGCCGGACTTTATCCGGAATAATTTGAATGATCTGTGCGCATCGCTTCAGAAAAGCATTGTCGACATTTTGCTGCATAAACTGAAAAAAGCAGCCTGGGAAACCGGTATCAAACAGATCGCCATAGGTGGCGGCGTCTCGGCTAATTCCGGGTTGCAGGCCGCCGTCCGATCCGAAGCGATCCGATCCGGTTGGGAGGTATACATCCCTCGATTGGGCTTCTCCTTAGACAATGCCGGCATGGTAGCCGTAACCGGATACTACAAATACATGGCCGGCCAATTCACCGGCTTGGATACAGTCCCCTTCGCCCGGACCACTCTCTCGTAACTCCGGAAAGTTTGCCTTGGGATCAGTACAATTTTTCTTGGATTGTAATGAGATTTTTCTATCTTTGCATATAGTTTGTTTAAATAATTTGAAAAGTATGATAAAAATCAGACTGAATATCAGGTATACGCTTGTAGCAGCGGTAATGATCCTGTCATCGACCAGTACCGAAGCGCAGAGTTGGCTTGAAAAGGCCGGCAAGAAAGCTATACAGCGGGTCGAAGACCGTAGCAAGAAAAAGGTAGAAGATAAAATAAATAATGCTGCGGACAAGACCGTCGATGGCGCATTCCGAAAAGCCGAAGATGTCGTCAACGGTGTTGACAACAACAAAAAGGCCCCGGCACAGCCATTACAGCAAAATTCCGACGTTATAATGGCCCAACCGGAACTGCAAGCCGAGGCCCCGCAAGTCACAGGCCCGCTCCTTACGCCTAACGAGATTATCGCACAAGTGCCGTCCCTTCCGGCTCCGCAGGCGTGGGCGTCCAAAAACTATCAGGTGTTCAAGAACAAAATGGCCGAACTCGATGCTCAAGCTGCCCGGGTAATGCAAGCCGGTATGATGCAGACGATCCCCACGCAGCAGGATATGGAGGCATTCTACGCCAACCAGCAGAAACAAATGGCGATTACGAACAAGCAATTGGAAGAGAATTTCGGTTTCAGCACGACCGAAATGATGAGTATGTCGGAAGAGGAGTTGCAGGCCAAAGTGATGGCAGGCGCAAGAAAAGCCCAGGCGCAAGGCATGGAACAAATGGAGAAGGAGATGGCCGTGTGGAAATCGTTGGGCATAACCGAGGCCGACCTGAAAAAGGTGGAGAATATGACCGATAAGCAGTCCGAAGCGTATATCAAAAAGCGTATCGCAGAGAATGGCTTCTCGGAGGCCGATCTCAGAAAACGTATGGAAGCAGCCGGTGTTAAAATGATGTCTGAGGAAGAATGGAAGGAAGAGGAAGTGCGCCAACAAAAAGCCCAGAAGGATGCTGAGGCGATGGAAAAAGCCCAAGAAACCCTTGCTGCTTATACGGACCAGATGTTCGCCACCAATAACCTGATACAAGAAGCTCTGCAATCCGCCGGACAGCGCATTCAGGAGGTCAGCGACAAATACAAGCCGAGGGCAGACGAGTTGATAGCCAAAATATCCAGTACGCGGGATGATAATGCCTATAGGGATACTTATGTCGATGTCAATCCGCTGATAGATCAGTACAACCAGATCATTATGCAGTGGCGTACGGAAGCCTATAAAGTATGGTCGGAGTATATTATTACGGGACAGGGGTACTACAAAACATTGCTTACTTACGCCGTGGCTTCCGACGAGGCGAAGGCCAAAATGCCCGACCTCACCGGGAATGCCGCCATTGACAAACAACAGCGGGTATCGAACAATGCTATAACGGTAGTTATGAACTATCTCACTCTTACGGACAGCTATCCGATGGTCGAGTATGGCTTTACCTCTAGGGATACCGAACCGGGGAAAGGCTATGGCGGGAAAGGATAATCGTATACAGGTAGAGAAAATATAAACCCCTGAGTTCTTTTGGAATTCAGGGGTTTATGTTAGAAGTTATAGGTATTTTTCTATGAGGGATTGGAGTGATGGAATCCAATGTTTTTCTTTTGTTTAAAATAATCCACATCCCTGATCTCCGTTCCGACGTTTTCGACATCCACTTTTTCAATGAGGTTGATCCGGTCGACCTGTTCGATCTCACCCGTCGCGATCAGACGGGAGGCCAGGTTGGGAATGATCTGGTTCTCTAACAGGGAAATGATGTAGCGCCCATTGCCGAATTTGTTGTCACGACGCTTGCAGGCTTTCTCCACAGTGCGATGCATGGCGGTCTCTGCCTCCTCTGTGAGAACGTATTGGTTGGTCTCCAAATACGATCGGGCGATCTGCATCAATTCGTCCACACTATAATCGTCAAAATGGTAGATGTTGGGAAGACGGGATTTCATGCCGGGATTTTCATTCAGCATGTCGATCATCGGATCCGGATAACCGGCCAGGATGATGCAGATATCCCGGTTTCCCTCGTCGGAAAGGGTGGTGAGCAACGTCTCCATGATCCGCCGGCCGGGATCTTTGGGATCTTCTTTTACCAACAGCGTATAAGCTTCGTCGATAAACAGTACGCCTCCCTGGGCGCGTTCCAATGCCTGAGTGGTTTTCTCCTCCTCGCTGCCGTAGAATTTCCCGGTCAGCGAATTGCGTTCCTCCACTACTACATGCCCTTTGGTCAGTAGCCCCAATTCATGGAAAACCTTGCCCATCAGCCGGGCGACAGTCGTTTTTCCGGTACCGGGATTGCCTAAGTAAACAGAGTGTAAAGCAACAGGCTTAACAGCATAGCCCGCCTGTATACGGGCTTCGTTGTACCGAACCTTGTCCACGTACCGCTTCAACTCCTTTTTCAACGAATGCAAGCCGATCATCTGGTTGATCTGCTCCAAGGGATCAATGTTTAGCGCAGATGCCGAAATGACCCGCTTCCCACCGTGAAATCTCCGGGGCTGAACCGTTTCCGGACTGAAAGGGGTTTCGATGTCTTTTTCACCGATCACAAAAGGCGCTTCAATGATCAATTCATTCATGAAAACGACTTCCACACGATAATTGCCTTTGCGCCAATACGATTTCTGCCCTTCTCCCAGATTGATGAAACAATGGAATTGATCCGGATCCCCTCCCTCTATGGGCGCCCCTTTGTGAATGGTACTCTCTTTCAACATACCCGTCTGGTCGAAAACCGAAACAAAAAATTCGGATGGCCAAGAAAAAGAGAGTTTGTTGCGCGCCAGAAAAAAGACATCGATCGCCTCCAGTTTATCCAAATCAAAGCCGGTCAACGTGTTTTTGCGAAAATCGGTCGTTTCTTCTCCCTCGTTCCGCCGGTAAAAAGAAAAATCCTCCAACGCGAAACACTGGCCATAGTCTTCCGGTATATCGACAATTTGAAAATCGGTACTGTAATCTTCGGGATCATCGAGGATCGGAAAGTCTACTTTTTTATCCCCGTCATCGAAAGTGGTAGTCGCACGGACGTGATAATCGCCTGCTTCAAGATGAAACCCTGTAAAACAAGCCGTTTCATTGAGTTCCATCTCCTCTTTTTCCAAAAATACCTCTACCGCTTTTCTGGCAATGCACTCTCCGGCCGAGTTGTACAATAAAAAGAAAAGGGTACTTTCCCAATTTACTTGCAAGTATCTGGCATTCAACAGTGTTATGTCTACATAAATGGTTTCCGCTTCGTTTTTGCGAAATACCGATCTGTACTTCTTTTCTCCACCGATAAACTCCTCGGTATCACAATAAACCTTGAGGTTTCTGATGATGATATTTTCTATTGCTATACTTTCCACATCTTCCATCATTTTCATCATTTCCATGGTTTTCATATCTTCTATATCTTCCATCATTTCTTTCTGGTTACAGTTTGACTTCAATTACTTCTCCCCGGTCTCTTTCAGTTGTAACAAAACAACACTGATATTGTCTTTGCCCCCGGCTTTTCTGGCAGCTTCCACCAATTTCCCAGCAGAAGGTTCGTCCGAAAGGAGCTGTTCGATCTCTTCGTCGGAAATCATGTCGCAAAGGCCGTCGGAACAGATGAGGAAAAGATCGTCATCGTAAAGTTGTCCCGTAAGTTCTTTTATCTCGACAAAGGCTGTTGCACCGGCTCCGAGCGAGTTATAGATCTGATTCACCGGCAAGGTCTGATCGCCCGTGAGTTCACGCATGGAGTGGTCAGTGGAGATTTGACGGAGGATCCCGTTGCGGAAACGGTATAACCGGCTATCGCCGATGTTGAGCGCCAAAACAGATCCTCCGTAAAACAATAAGCCGCAAAAAGTAGTTCCCATCCCTTCGTAATCAGGGGCTCGGTAACCTTGCTCCAAAATATTCCGATGAGCCTTTTCCGTCCACTCCTTTATTTGTTCCGTCAGTTCTTCCGCCGACAAGCCGTCGGGAAGATTAAGCACAAAATCGCAAAAAAACTGCGTGGCAAATTCGGAAGCAACTTCACCTCCGTTGTGCCCGCCCATGCCATCGGCCACGATCGCAGCAAAACGGGTAGTGTCGTCGATCTCAAAATCACAGCCCTGCGCTTTATCACGAAACAATTCACCGCCCAACAAAACGATATCTTCGTTGTTTTGCCGTACGCAACCGATATCACAATTTAAATCGGACTTTATCAACATTCTTTTAGTCCTTTAGTTAGTAGAAAATACCAGGCCAATAAATGGTTTAAACAGACTCCTAATGAAATATACACTTTTTTTATCTTATACCATACTCAGTTTCTGTTAAAATAACTAAATACGATCACTCGCTGACTACAAATTTCAAATCGTAAAAGGCGATCGTGTCGCCGAGCTTAAAGGCGGCGGGCTGATGGGGAACCAGTTTTTGCCCGTTGAGAAAGGTGCCGTTGGAGGAGTCCAAATCGACAATTTCCCAGTTGCCGTTCCCGTTTTTCTGTAAACGGGCGTGGGTACCGGAGACATATCCCTGGGTTCCGAAGAGGTGGACATAGTCGCCCGCCCGACGGCCGATCACGGCACCGTCTTTCAACTCCAGGCGGGCATTAAGTGCCGTTGAAACAAGGCTCTTCGGTTCTGCGGAAGGGGCAGCCGCCCGAACGGTCTTTTCCGGAGCTTCAGGCTGTGCAACAGATGCCGGCTGCGCAGCAACCGAAGGCTGCTGACCAACATTGGTGTTTTGCGGCTGCGTGCCGGTCGATTGCGGTTGCGGTTGTGGCGACACCGGTACGGCCGACGGCGCAGGTGATGTAGGTTGTGGGGATTGCGCATTCGCTGCATCCTTTGCCTCCACCAATTTGGTACCGCAATCGCTGCACACTTTCCCCTTTTTAAAACCGTGTCCTGCCGGGCAAAGCTTTAACTCCTCGCCGCACTGATCGCAGTAAAAACTGTCACTCTCTATCTCTTTGCCGCAAAAAGGGCATTTTACTAAATCCATACTATTCAAAATCTTCAATGATCAGTTGTTTAAACGCATTCTTGTCAAAGTCGGGATCGTGCATGATCCGGGCTATACGGGCGCTTTGATTTCTCTTGACACGATCGAAATAGTTGTTCACTTCGCGGGCATTGGCAAAATTTTTCCCCCGGTTTTCATACAGGTCGTCAAAATAGGAACGCATTTCGGTTTCCGCTTCGGGAGTTAGTTCCAATTGGTCTTTCTTCGCTTTCATCAGGAAGATCTTCGCCAGATCTTCACCGGTATAATCTTCGAAATGGATCTTTTTGGTAAAACGGCTCTCCAAACCGCTGTTGGTGTCGATCCACTGTTGCATCTCCTTGGGATAACCTGCGGCGACAAACACCATCTTGCCCTTGTAGTCGAGCATCATCGGTAAGATCGTATCGGTAGCTTCCTGTCCGAAATCACTCCCTGTCCCTTTCAGCGAATAAGCTTCATCGATAAAAAAGACGCCACCGATCGCGCTTTTCACCGCTTTTTCGGTTTGCAGGGCGGTCTGTCCGACATAACCGGCCACCAGATCCTTCCGGGTCACTTCCACCAACTTATTGGTCGGCAAAACACCCAACGAATAGAATATATCCGCCATGATGCGGGCAACGGTGGTCTTACCCGTTCCGGGATTACCCACGAACAGATAGTGGTCGCCTACGCCCTGGAATTTTTTGCCCAATGCCTCCGCTTTTTTTCGCTCTACTTCGATGTAAGAGGCAATTTCACGCACTTCCCGCTTAACGGCTTCCAAGCCGATCAAGTTGTCGAGTTCTTTCATGCACTCGCCCATATCGATGGCTTTCGGAGCATCGTACGGAATATCGTCCGCTTCGAATGTACGAAACATTTCGTTTGTGATCTCTTCGCCTTTGTTCATGAGTTCCGCCAAACGGTTCGATTTGCGAATTTTCGCCTTGTCCAGCAATTTTGTCATCTCTCCGGCATTCCCAAAATTGGCCGCTTTGGCATCTACCATTTGCGTTACCAATTTTTTCAAACGCTCTTTGGCCTCATCGGTCAGGGTGATGCCCTGTTTCTTAGCATTCAGTAAAAAGATGTCGACCAACTGCGGAGCGGTATAGTCTTCAATGTGCAGGAAGGTGGTAAAACGACGTTTAAATCCCGGATTGGCGTTGTCAATAAACTCCTCCATCTCCTTGCGGTATCCGGCGCAAACCACCACAAACTTTCCGGCATCTTTCACCATCCGGGTCATCAATGCCTCCACGGCTTCCTGTCCTGATTTATCCTGATTCCCGGCCTTGTCCATAGCCGTCAGCGTATAGGCTTCGTCGATAAAAAGAATACCGCCCATCGCCTCATCGCACGCTTTGTCCGTTACTTTCGCAGTTTCGTTCTGAAAAGAGGAGAGGAGGTGTTTCCGCTCCTTCTCTACCACTTTCGCCGTCGGAAGCAAGCCAACTGCTTTAAAGATCTCACCCAATTTCAGTGCAATGGTGGTCTTCCCCGTTCCCGGATTTCCCGTCACAACCAGATGGACATTGGTCAGTTCGGCATCCGCAAAACCGCGCTCCATCATCTTCCGGTCCATCATCAGCTTATTAGCCAATGCGCGAATCTCCTTTTTCACACTATCCATACCGATGAATTCGTCGAGTTCGGCCAGAATCCCATCCAGATCTTTCTCCTTCATGTTCTCCTCCCCTTCGATATCCACACGGGTGAGAACCGCTGCCATATCGGGCGTGTAGTCGGGCGTCCCTTTCAGTTGTTGCAGGCGCATCCCTTGATTTTTCAGCGCTTTGTCGAAGACATTCCGCACTTCGCGCGCATTGCCGAACGACTTGGTATTGCGTCCGATATAGATCTTTTTGAAGTAATTCTCGATGTGCTTTTCCGCCTCTTCGTCTAAGGTCAGCTTCTCCTTTTTCACCATCCGGCGGAAAATCTCCGTCAATTCACCGGCTTTGTAATCACGGAAGTTTACTGTTTCGTTGAAACGGGAGGCCATGCCGGAGTTGGCAGTCAGGAAATCGGCCATCTCTTTGGAATAACCGGCCGCAATGCAGACAAATTTCCCCCGGTTGTCTTCCACCAACTTCAACAGGGTGTCAATGGCCTCCTGTCCGAAACTGTCGCTGTCGTTCTGTTTGAGCGCGTATGCTTCGTCCACAAAAAGAATCCCCCCCATAGCACGCTCCACAGCATCCTGTACGGCCAAAGCCGTCTGACCCACATAACCCGCCACTAACTGGCTCCGGTCTACTTCAATCAATTGCCCGGTCGGTAACACGTCCAACGAATTGAGAATGTCGGCAAAAACGCGGGCAATGGTGGTTTTACCTGTTCCCGGATTTCCCAGAAAAAGGAAATGGTCTTTGACTTCGCGTTTGGCATTACCACCTTTGCGCTCGCGCTCCACGTCCATTTTGTGGATGAGTTTCTGAACGGTTTCCTTGATTTCATCGATCCCGACAAACTCGTCCAATTCGGCCATGATCTCGTCGTACGTTTTCCGGCGGAACTCCGTTCCCTGAATGTCTTCGGGCAATACCTCCCGGGTTTTAGGATCGCGCTTTACGGCCATCGCGTATATTTTTTCCGCTTTTTGAACGGCTAAATGCGCATTTCCGAAATCGGATTTTTTGTTGCGCACCTCGTGTTTAAAAATCCGTTCCAATTTGGCACGAGCCTCCTCGTCCAACTCCAACGCATCCTCTTTCAGCTTTTTACAGCACATCTCCGTCAGCTCTTCCGCCGAAAAATCCTTCAGATCGAAATGATACTCAAACCGGTTGGCTGCATCCGGATTGGTCGTCATAAACGTTTTCAGACCCGACAGGCCCGATAGGATGACGATGGGATCGTTGTTCCATTCGTCGTTCATATACTTGAACAGCTTGTCAAGTTTGTTCACATCGTCGGACGCTCTTTGCGGAAGCAATTTCTGTGCGTTCTCGATAACTAAAATGCCTCCCTTTGCTTTTTTGGTGTTCTCTTCCCAGTGGTCAACCTTATCGTCTTTTTTGGAAAAGTCGTCGTAATCGACAGCATCCACAATCACCGCTTTCGGGTTTTTGATAATATCGGTGGAATAGAGTAAGTGTTGCAACACTTCCACCAACTTGGTTTTACCCGTACCTGTATTTCCGGTGATAACCATATCCATACCCAAGCGTTTCTTCACCCCCGTAGTTTTCGCCCGTTCCCGAACGCTTTCGCAGGTTTTGACCAAATCCTGCAACTGGTTTTTCACCTGCTCCATTCCGACCAACTCCTGCAGCGGAGCGTTGGATTTCGTAATCACGCCGGCGCCACACCATTTGCAGTGGACTGCTTTATCGCGATTCGGTTTATCGCATTTTGGACAATTCATTTGCTTTCAATCGTTAGTAAAGTCTGTTTAATTTTTTCGGACCGCCTCCCAGGTTCCTCCGGTACTTTTTGTTCCTTTCGTCATTTTCCGGCCGTCTTCCGACAGGGTAGCCCTGTAACCGGAGAGGGATATCCCGTTGGCATTTTCCAATCGGACACCTTTCAGTATCACAGCCTTCGTGGTTTTATTGAAAGAACCTTCGCAATGTTCTCTTCCGGAATAGCTTCCGGATTTAGACCAATCGAGGTACCCTTTGAAGGTGCCATTTTTATTCACCGATTGTATCACAAAATCTGCCGTCCAGCCATTCGATCCCGTCACACTCCAGGTTCCGGTACCGATCGCACCCGAAGCGGCCGGTTGGGCTTGCTCCTTTACGGCGGCCGATTTGGATTCTGCCGATGCTTTGGATCCCGTCTCTGTTGCCGTTCCGGAAGCAGCAACCGTCCCGGCTGCAGCCGCTTTCTCTTGCTTGGGCGATACACTCTTGGTGAATTTGAAATCTACCCGCTTTTTTGTTTTATAGTTTTCGTAAGCACCCGAAAATTCGGTAAAATCTTCGTTGAACGAGCCATTGTACGCACCGTCCAAGATCCCGTTGTTGGGATGCGTGTCGTCGAAATGGAAAGTTTTCGCCTCCATGTCGACCTTTCCTTTCACCGTCTCGGTCGTTTGGTTGTTGTACTTCACGCCGATACGGGCCGTTACTTCCCGGCTACCGGCATTCGTAATAGAGAACGTGGCGGGACGTCCTTCAAATGTACCCTGCCACTCGCCTTCCAGGGTCCGGGCGATCTCCGCTTCCGCCCGCCATACCGACTCTTTCGACGAAGCCCAAAAGAGCAATGCGCCCAAGCCGATGATCAGCATCCAGGGGAAGATCAATTGTTTGTAAAACCGCTTCGTTCCCGTACTCAAATAGGAGGCGTAATTGTAAGAAGCGTCGCCTATCGACGATTTAAAGTTCTGTGCATCGGAAAACGCAAAATGCAACGGTTCAAATTCCAACTCTTCGAAACCAGGATGAAGCAGGTGTTTGTTTGCACGGTTCAGGGCCGGGTATTTGAAGTAAGAACGGATGATCCAGAATACCAACATCAGCACCAATAAACCGGCTGCAATGAATCCAATATACGGTATACAGAAAAGGAGCAGTGCTCCGATAGCAAAGTAGACCACCGCGCCGACTACCAGATTGATCAGGCAACCGGCATTGGCGCCCAGAAACATGATCCCTGCAGCGAGTACACCCGCAACCCCTGCGGCAATGGCGATCCACCCTTTGTGGTCTTCCGCATTGATCGGGATGTTTATATTTAATAAACTCAGGATAACCGCAACAGAGGCCAAAAGGGTAACCGACCCGATGAGTATTTTAGACCAGATGTGTGCCCGCTGTTTCTTTTTGAGGTTAGCAAGCGCTTTCTCTACCGATTTTTTCCCGATGTTGTAGTTCTTTACGTCGGCATTATCCTTGTCTAGTTTCTCTAAATAGTGGAGGTATTTAACTGTCTCCCGCTCAAACGTATACTTCGGTGTCAGGTTTAACGCGGGATTCTCCTGCCAGAAGGTGGTAAGCCATGCCTGCAGGTACCCTTTCGCCAACTCATTTTTGATCTCTTTGGAAGGGATCTGGCTCAGTTCGTCCAGGGTATAGATTCGCTTGTCACTTTGGGGGAAATAGTAGAACGGATCAAACCCCAATCCTTTGATGGCTTTGTATACGCCCACCTTCCAGTTGTAGGGGCCGGATTTGTTGGTATTGTCCTTCGATTTCAGGTCTGCGCAATACTTGATCCAAGCGATTTTATCGTCGTACACCCCTTTTGATTTGAAGTAGTCGTACAATTGCGTATTGTCAATGTTGCACATCAAATCCAATTGGACACTAGCGAAACTGTCGTTTTCATCCAGAATGTACTCCCGCATACGGAGGTTCATGTAATTCCCCACCTCTTCCGCCGTAAAGAAATAATCGCCGGCGTTCTCGTCCATCTGAAAATTGTAGGAGATTTTCGGGCTGAGGTTATACAATACCGCCGTCTGGCGTTCGGCATGCCCCTGAGCTGAGCGGACCTTTCCCTCTACAGCCGGATCGGTATAACGCAACCAGGTGAGAAAACCTTCGCCGATCAGGTCTGCCCAGGATTCATCGCTGAGCGTATGCTCGTATTTGGCTTGAAGCACTTCTTCCGGCGTACGACATTCAATGGTCTCATTTTTGTTGGTAACCATGATCCACGGCAATGTCTGATCCAGTGTGTGGATCAATTGCAACAGGGCGCTGCGGTTGTCTTTGCTCTTTTTAAACAACGGAGCGAACTCCTGCGTAACGTTCGCCGAACCGCGAGCGGTGAAAAACAGGAAGAGTGAGTCTTCGCTGTTCGTCAACGCTTTTTCGTAGTGTTTGGCATTTGCTTTCAGCGATTGGGCGATCTCCTGCGGCGAATTGAGTGCATTACCCTTCACATCCGTATAGGGGAGTTCATCGTCTAAGAAATAACAGGTAGCAAAGAAACCGGCCTCTTCGTTTTTCGGAAAGCGTTTCTCCGTTATTTCGTGCAGTTCGGCCGCCAGTTCGTTGCGGTGGATCCCTTCCAACCACTCCTCTATTTTCCCCTGATACAGATACTTGATAGCCAATGTTTTATCCTCCGCCATGAATTGCACCAACTCTTTTGGCGAGTGGGCTATCTGATTTTTGGAACTGTTGAAAACAATTTTAAAACCGGCAATATTGTCCTTCTCCGCCTGCAAATCGTAGATCGTCTCCCCTTTCGCCCAACGCGCAATCTTTTCCAGATCGGCGCGGGTATTTGGATCTGCAAGCGTCAACGCTTTGATCAATTGCAGCGTACGCTCACCCATATTTTTCGGATAGGGCAACTTTCCGCTCTTTTTCAGGCTGTTCAATTCGTATTCGCTCATCCTGAAAATCTCCTCGCCGTCCCAAAGTGTTAACAACATCATTCCCAGCGAAAAGAAATCCATCTTGTTACTTATCTGGATCTTCCCGTCGATCACATTGGAAAAGTCGTAGTACTCCGGAGCGGTATAAATAGGGGTCCGAAGCTGTTGTTTGCTATGCATATCGGCCGATATCGTCAACTTGCCGTTCTTGTCGGCCTGGATCGAAATACCGAAATCGGCCAATGCCAGATCGGTCAGTTTCCGGCCCTCTTTCCGGAAGAAAAAGTTGGCCGGCTTCACATCGCGGTGGATCACCTGCTGCTTGTGGAGAAAATCCAACGCAGCAGCGCAACGCAACGCAATTTCGCTCAACAACTTCTCATCGCCGTTAATTTTCAATTGATCCAGCGAACCGCCGGCGCAAAACTCCATCAGTTCGTAATCGCGCTTCTCTTGTGTTTGCGGATTGGTCCAAACCCCGTGTTCCAGCGTAGCCACCAACAGGCCCGTTCCTCCCGATTTCCGGATGATCTCCATGATATCGTGGTTGGGTGGCGGGAAGATGCCCACGTAGTACAACTTCAGGGCAAACTGTCTCCCCTGGCTTTCCACCAGAAATATCTGTGCCTCGCCCGTACCTTCGGAAATCGTCCGGACAACCTGATACCGGACTTTATTGATCTCGATCTCCGTAAATTGCTGGTTGACAATTTTGGTCTTCTCCTCCTGTTGATCGGGACGCATCGTTTTATCTGCGTCCGGACGCATTGTCTTATCAGCATCGGGGCGCATCGTTTTATCTGCAGAAGCCGCATCGGGGCGCATCGTCTTTTCCACCGGTTCTGCCGGGCGCATCGTTTTCTCTGCTTCCGGCTCTTCACCCGGCCGAATCGTCTTTTCTGAATCGTCTGCCATATTTTTTATTTTAAACTACTCACTATGTTTATCTATAACTCCATAAACCACATACGCTTCTACTGACGTACCCAGGTAGATGTCACCTCTTCGCGTTCATCGTACACCCACTTCCCGCCTTTCCACGGTTCGGAACAATCATTTGGTTGGCTGTGCTTACAACCATACGCCGTACAAATCCAGTAGAGCGGTACTTTGATCTTGGTCCGGGTAACGATCTCCACCTTCCGCGCCGAATAGTAGTCGCGCTGCAACTGCGGCGTCATGCCCGCATCCGGGATCATCGAAGCCAACATCTCCTGCATTTCGGACAATTTCTCTTTGTACTTCTTCATCGCCTCCTCCCTGCTCACGATGTTGACGGAAAAACCCGGTTTGGGTTTTGGAGCGGGTTTCGGCGCCTCCACAGGCTTCTCTTCCGCTTTCTCCTGCAACTCCTGTCCCCGGAACGCCGCCAGCAGATCCTTGTATTGGTCGATCAATTCGCGGTTTTCCGCCGAAAGCTCCGGGATCTCGGGCGGTGCGGCTTCGTCTTCCGTTGGAGAGAGTAAAAACGCCTCCAGTTCGGCCAACTCCTGAGCAATAGCGATTGCCTGTTGCACCTTCGGATCTTTCCGCGCCTCTGCCAACGCTTCCTGCGCCAGCGCATTGAGCGGGGTGTTGCATTTCCGGCAAAAACTGCGGAAGTTCAGTGTCTGGCATCCGGGGCACAAAATGCCTGTTCGGGGATTGCCGCACTCCGGGCAAAAAGCGCTGTCGGCATCCATCGCCCCGCCGCAAAACGAACAAAGTTCCGCCTGCAGATTGTGTCCGCAAGCCGGACAGATCTCCCAGTTGGGCTGCGTTTCCACTCCGCAATGAACACATGTGGTGCCGTTCAATCCTTTACCGCATTCGGAACAAAATTTGTCATTTGCCGAATGTCTTGCCCCGCAATTAGGGCATTCATAAGTGGTGCCGGCCTGTTTTTCTATTCCCTGCGCCGGCTTGGATTCGTGGAGCTCCTGCGCCTTTTCCTGCGTATTTTGCATCATATTCTTAAATCAAAGGTAAATCAAAACAACTATCTTGTTAAATCAAGCCGGGCCATAGTATAGCTCTATATCTTCATCACGTACATACATGTATCTCCCTCCTTTCCAGGGCTTGGAACATTCGTTCGGGTAATCGTGACAACAGTCGTAAGCATAACATACCCAATAGAGTCTGTTCGGTTCCTGTACTTTTATCTTCCGGGCGGAATAATAGTCGCGCTGCAATTGTGGCGTCAGGTTCGCATCGGGGGTCATTGAAACCAACATCTCCTGCATTTCCGCCACTTTCTCCCGGTATTTCTTCATTGCCTCCTCTTTGCTCACAATGTTGACAGAAAAAACCGGCTTGGGCTTTGGAGCGGTTTCAGACGTTTCCACAGGCTTCTCCTCTGCTTTTTCCTGCAACTCCTGTCCGCGGAACGCCGCCAGCAGCTCCTTGTATTGGTTAATCAATTCGCAGTTTTCTGCTGAAAGTTCCGGAATCTCAGGCGGCGCAGCTCCGGCTTCGGGCGGAGAGAGTATGAACGCCTCAAGTTCGGCTAACTCCCGGACAATAGCGATTACCTGCTGCACCTTCGGATCTTTTCGCGCCTCCGCCAATGCCTCCTGTGCCTGCGCATTCAGCGGGGTGTTGCATTTCCGGCAAAAACTGCGGAAATTCAGTGTCCGGCACCCCGGGCACACAATACCCGTACGGGGGTTGCCGCACTCGGGACAAAAGGCGCTGTCAGCCTCCATCGCTCCGCCGCAAAATGAACATTGCTCTGCCTGCAAATTGTGTCCGCAAGCCGGGCAAATTTCCCAATCCGGCTGTGTTTCAGCCCCACAATGCACGCACGAGTTCTCCTTCAGTCCTGCCCCGCACTCGGAACAAAACTTATCGACCGCCGAATGAACGGCTCCGCAATTCGGACAGCAGTAAGTTGCACCCTGTTGTTTCTCTACCGTTTTGTGTACCGTCTTACCCGCACTGAGTTCCTGCTCCTTTTCCTGAAAATTCTGCATGCCCCTGCCAATAAATCTGGTCAGTAAATCCTAAAAATAGTCCGGTCACTTTGTACATGATCCGCACATTTCACCCGCTTACTATTAAGCCGTGCAAATATAAGAAGAATTTGGGATTATAAATGTATGTAACTGTATCCCTTTAAAATATATTATATCTCCTCTATGTATTTTCATTCAATGCGTTTACCATCATTTCCGCAAACCGTTCCGATGCTCCCGGAGCGCCCAGACGCCTTTCTACTTCGTCGTAATCCGCCAGCATCCGTCCGCGTCTTACCGGGTCGTTCAGGATGGCGGAAAGTTCTTTCACTAACCGTTTCCGGTTGAGTTTCTGCATTAGCAGTTCCGTTACCGCTTCCCGGTCCATGATCAGGTTGACCAACGAAATGTATTTTACTTTGACAAACCATTTGAACATCAGGTAATAGAACACGCCTCCTTCTCCGCTGTAACAAACCACCTGCGGTGTTTTCAGCAGGGCCGTTTCCAAGGTTGCGGTTCCGGATGTGACCAAGGCGGCGGCCGAATGCCGGATCAGCCGGTAGGTTTGTTCATACAGGATCCGGACGTCCGTTCCCCGAATATAGGGGGCATAATCCGCTTCCGACATGGAGGGGGCGCCGGCAATGACAAATTCATACTCCGGGAAGTCAGTCCGGACGGAAAGCATCTTCGGCAACATATTTTTCAACTCCTGTGTCCGACTGCCGGCCACCAAAGCGATCAACGGCTTGCCGGAGAGGTGGTTCGCCTGTATAAACTCCCCGGTGCTCTTGTCCCGGAAGGGGCGGTTGTGTATGGCATCCGTCAGGGGGTTGCCTGCATAATCCACCCTGTACCCGTACCGGCTGTAAAACTCCTGTTCAAAAGGGAAGATCACATACATCCGGTCCACATACTTCCGGATCTTTTCCACCCGTCCGGTATTCCACGCCCAGATCTTCGGGGAGATGTAGTAAAATACCCGGAATCCCTGCTCTTTCGCATAACGGGCGATCTTCAGGTTAAATCCTCCGTAGTCCACCAACAGCACCACGTCCGGTTTCCAGGCCTGTATGTCTGCGCAACATTGCCGGATATTCTCTTTGATGCGTCCCAGGTTTTTCAGCACTGTAAAGAATCCCATGACGGCCGTGTCCTTGTAGTGGCGCACAATATCGGCGCCGGCACTCCGCATGAGGTCGCCTCCCCAGCCGCGAATATCGGCCTGCGGATCGTATTTCCGAAGCCCTTTGATCAGATTGGAGGCGTGCAGGTCGCCCGACGCCTCTCCGGCAATAATATAGTAACGCATCGTGTGTTATTTTATTCTGCAAAGATAGCTATATTTGCACACACAAATCGGGCGGATATGATCTTGGCAGGGAAAAAGGCATCGTACACCACATTGGGATGCAAATTGAACTTTTCGGAAACATCTACGATCAGACAAAAATTGGAGGAGGCCGGAACCATCACCGTGGAAAACAGAGCGGCAGCGGATCTGTGCATCATCAACACCTGCAGTGTGACTGATATGGCGGAACACAAAGGCCGGCAACTGATCCGGCAGGTCATTCACCGCAATCCGGAGGCCGTAGTCGTGGTGGTGGGTTGTTATGCCCAGTTGCGGGCGGAGGAGCTTCTGAAAATTGAAGGGGTCAACCTGGTCCTGGGAGCAAAAGATAAATTCAGGATCCGGGAGTATCTGGAAAAGATGGAGACGCCGAAAAGCCGGGAGTCGCACGGATGCGATGTGTTCAAGCTGGCCGGCTTCGATCTGGCTTACTCTTACGGGGACCGCACCCGCAGTTTTCTGAAAATACAGGACGGATGCGACTATTTCTGTTCGTATTGCACCATCCCTTATGCCAGGGGAAAAAGCCGGAGCGCTACCATTGCCGAGGTGGAACAGGCCGTGAATGACCTGGTGGAGAAAGGGATCCGGGAGATCATCCTGACCGGGGTGAATACCGGGGATTTCGGCCGGGGGAAAAACGAAAATTTCACGGAACTGATCCGCCATCTGGACCGGAATACCGCTGCGGAACGCTTCCGGATCTCTTCCATCGAACCCAATCTGTTGACGAATGAAATTATCGGAAAGATCGCCTCTTCTACCCGTTTTATGCCGCATTTTCACATCCCCCTGCAATCCGGGAACAACGAAGTGCTTCGGCTCATGAAAAGACGGTACGACCGGGAATTGTTCGCCGAAAAGGTGCGGACGATCCGGGAAATGTGCCCGGATGCCTTTATCGGAGCGGATGTGATCGCCGGCATGAACGGAGAGACTCTCTCCCACTTTGAAGACTCCCGGGATTTTATCGCGGAGCAGGATATTTCGCAGTTGCACGTTTTCCCTTATTCTGAACGTACCGGCACCCGGGCGCTCGACATCGGACAACGCGTCCCAAAACCGGAGAAGCAGCGGCGGGTAAACGAACTGCTGGAAATTTCCGCCCAAAAGCAGTCCGGTTTTGCGGATCGTTTTACCGGCCAGTCCCGCCCGGTGCTTTTCGAAGCGAACAACCACCGGGGAAAAATGAGCGGCTTTACCGATAATTATCTCCGGGTGGAGCAACCTTTCGATCCTGTGCAAATCAACCGGATCGTTCCGGTATTTCTCTCCACCGAAAATCTGCAAAAACACAACGGTTAAAGCGTCTTTCGATCCCTACTGTTTTTATTCCTTGTATCTAATTAACAATGTTTAATTAGAGAAATTATTTTTCATCGGTTATCTTTGTATCAGAAATTTTTCATAGTTTATTTCTGTTTAGGGTTAGTTGTGCAAGCTGTCGGATATTCGGCAGCTTGCCTCTTTTTCGTCTTTTATGAACAGCAATTGGTTTTGCCACAATCAGTTATTTCTACCCGAAATAATTCTGAACACTATTTTGGTTCTTGACAAAAATACCCTATATTTGCATCCGCTTGGAGGGATGGCAGAGTGGTCGATNNTCGAATCCCTCTCCCTCCGCAAGGCAAAAATTACAACCCTGAAGGGGTCAGGTATAAAAACAGCAAAACCACCTTCAAACAAATTTGGGTGGTTTTGCTGTTTTTATGCCTGGCGGTATCCACCGCTGTATTTTTGTCTTGCAGGGTTTCCCCCTTCGGGATCGCCGAGCGTAGCGAGGCCATCCCCCTTTCCACCGGTATCTGTCTGTTTGGGAGAAATACAGCGCAAACCGAGCGCCATTCAAGCTCTTATTTCTCTTCTTCGTCTGCCGATTCGGGTATTCCGAGCCGTCTTGCCAAGTCCTTAAAAAATTCTTTGCTTTCGGGCGATATGTCAGCTACTACGCCTTTGGCTTGATCTTCGCAACGGTCTTTAAAAGTGGATGCTTTTTCCTGACTCGCCAATATGTCTTTTTTTACTTCGCTTTCCATTCTCAGATGTATTTTTTGTTCGTAATACTATTGTTTTTTTAACTTAGTAATTGCTCCATTGGAATAACCGTCGAATACTCCATCGATTATTTTTGCTCTGATATTAAAGAACCCATAAGCATTAGGATTAGAGATGCTTTGCTCTATCCATTCTGTTCCTATAACTTGATAGTCGCCGTCGGAATGCTTTATCATCATTTTATAACTGCCTGTCATGCCGTTATTCTCAAACCAAAATACACCTGTCATATCGTCGTTCACGGTCATTTCAAATGTTGCTCTGCCCGAAGGTCCTTTCCATTTACCGATAATATCGGTTTGCCACGCAGGAATTTCTTTCGGCTCTGCCGGTTGCTCGGTCTCTGTCTCTGTTGCTGTTTGCGTATCAACAACTTCTTCTAATTCCTTTGCCTCTACATTATCTGCATCTGCCTGCGTTGTTGCTGTTTGCAGTACAACTTTTTCTGATTCTTTTTCCTCCTTATAAACGCTGAC
This sequence comes from Odoribacter sp. UBA944, assembly GCA_002293375.1. Taxonomy (GTDB): domain Bacteria; phylum Bacteroidota; class Bacteroidia; order Bacteroidales; family Marinifilaceae; genus UBA944. The sequence continues at coordinate 19,740 of DBDA01000036.1, read as the reverse complement.
ATATTTTTCGTTCACCCAACCTTTGACGCCTTCAGATTCTACACGTATCCAAACATCGACGTTTACTTCGTTATAGACGTGTGGGACATATTCGGCCGGATATGTAATCACATCTCCTTTTTTAAGTTTTTTTATCACGGGCGACTGGTTGGTGTCCTTTTCGCGAAGATTGAGCGTATTTGCCGTTACAACAAGTTTTGTTTCGACAAGGGGGGCTTTTTCCTTGGAAAAATCAAATTTTGGCCCCGTCATCAAATAACCGAAAATACAACCAAGCACGAGAATCCATATAAGTGATTTTTTCTTTCGTTTTATCCAATCGAATAAAGAAGAAGTCGGTTTGTTTATGTTTGATTGATTTGTTGGAGATTTTTTTTTCAATTCTCTCAATTCTTTTTTTAATATAGGCAATTCTTTCTCATATCTTTTTTTTGATCTTATTTCATTCTCTCTGGCAGACCCATATTCATATAGGTAATCTGAACGTATTAGCCTTTTTGTTAATGCAATTTTTTCCTCAAGTTTTTTTATTCTTAGTTCATCGTGAGGAACTATGTATTGAATACCCATCTTTGCAAGTCTTTTCAATGCATCTTCGTGCCCACGATTTGCGGCTTCTTTATAGTCAGCAATAGCATTGTCACGTTTGCCCTTTTTTTCGTATGCATCACCTCGTAGGTAATAGTTTCTACCGATTTCCTGTCTCCTAATTGCAAAGGTAAAATCATCAATTGCCTTGTCATAATTTCCTTTCAAATAGTATGTAATTCCACGATTGACAGCCAAACCGTCGTAAACATCGTAATCCCGACGGTCATATTCTATTTCTTCATCTACTTTGTTGTAAAGGGCAATGGCTTCATCATACTTTCCTTCTCGAGACAAACGATCAGCCTTGTGCATCACAAGGTATTTATTACCTCTTCGTTCCGATTGCGAGTTACCGAAATAGAAATACCCGCTATCTCCACAGCTTGAGCAGGTTTCTTCATGATCTACTTGTTTCATACTATTGGAATTTTAATTTTTCACATGATCCAAAGATACTACGATTTTCTATAAAATAAGCTGCTATAAAGTAGCTCAAATAAACTGTGATACACGTTTTTCTTTTGCTGTTCAGACTATGGAACACGCACGGAACACCTACGGAACACCTACGGAATACGCTAATATATTCTCTTTGTATCCTATGAAGAGAGAGGAGGTGGGGTTCTAACTTCTGATTTACCTCGCTAATTTCAACATCTTTACCGCGCCACGAAGAACGATCAAAAATACGATGACACCTATAACCAAGTCGGGTATTTTGCTTTCGAGCAACCACACCAACCCTCCGGCGACAATTACCCCTGTATTGATGATTACATCGTTGGCCGAAAATATGACACTCGCTTTTATGTGAGCGTCGTTGCTTTTCATGCGTTGCAAGAGCCATAGACAGGCAGAATTCGCCATAAGTGCAAGTACCGAAATCCCTACCATTGCTCTGAAGTCGGGCATCATCGCGGTTCCTATAAACCGGCGGATGACCTCTGCCAAACCGAGAATGGCGGGAAGAAATTCGAACAGTCCGCTCCAGAAGGCCACCCGTTTTTTCCGAGCCATCGCTGCACCGACAACTGCCAGACTCATGCCATAAACCAATGCGTCGGCCATCATATCGAGGCTGTCGGCTACCAACCCCATCGAACGGGATAACAGTCCGAAGGTCATTTCGATGATAAAGAACGCAGCGTTAATAGCCAACACCGCCCACAGCACTTTGCGTTGGCGTTTATCCTCACACTCCACACTTCCGTGGCAGCCGCAGGTGCATTTTGTCTGTTCCATACGACAACAAAGCTACGTAAAATCCGGAAGAATTTGTCGAGCAGGTGGAATATTATACTTGTTCGTTCATTTTTTTATTTGCTTTTTTTCCGCTACCTTCGTTTTTTGATTGTTTTCCCTTATCTTGTGGAAAACCAAACAACACTACTATGGTAAACAAAGTTATCTTAATCGGAAATGTCGGTGCCGACCCGGAAGTCAAGTACCTGGAGGGCGGCGTAGCCGTTGCGAACCTGCGCCTGGCGACTACGGAAAATTACAAAAACCGGAACGGAGAAAAAGTTGAACAGACCGAGTGGCACAATGTTGTTCTCTGGAGAGGATTGGCGGAAATCGTTGAAAAATATGTCAAGAAAGGGATGCGCCTCTACATCGAAGGCAGGCTCCGCACCCGCGTCTGGGACGATCAGAGCGGTAACAAAAGGTATACAACGGAAATATACGCCGATAATATGCAGATGCTTTCCTTCGGACGTCCGGACGGGACAGAAGCTCCGGTACGGGAGGCGACGCCCTCTTTTTCCAAGCCGGCTTTGACGGAAACTCCTGTTGCCCAAGAGAGCGACGACAGCGACGACCTGCCGTTCTGAAAGGGCCGAGGTCCGGAATCCGGCAGGTTTCCGGGCCTTCTATATGTTTAACCAATTATTGCTATTTTGGAACCTGATTTATTCTACACCGCTGCGATTGCTTTCAACGGATTTTTAAGCATGGATATTGTCCTGACCGTTATCCTGCTCTGCCTGCTCTTCTGTTCCGCTGTTATCTCCGCCTCGGAGGTCGCCTATTTTTCCCTGACACCCGGACAAGTGGAAGAGCTTCGGACGGAAGGCCACACCAAAGCGTACCATTTGTCTAAAAAACCGGATAAATTATTGGCTACCATTTTAATATCCAATAATTTTGTCAATGTAGGGATTGTAATTCTCTCCTCCTACCTGGTGGATTCCCTGTTCGATTTTTCCGCCAATCCGGTCCTCGGTTTTATCATCCAGGTCATTGTGGTCACTTTTGTGATCCTGCTGTTCGGCGAAATAATGCCGAAACTTTATGCCAACCGGGCGCAGAAACAGATGGCCGTGTTTATGCAGACACCTCTCACTGCGATAGCGTTTATTTGCCGGCCGCTCTCCTGGCTGCTGATCCACTCCACTTCCCTGATCCGCAACAGGGTGGGTAAAAAGAACAACATATCCATCGACCAGCTCTCCAAAGCCCTGGAGTTGACCAAGGAAGACGAGATCAATGAGGAGAAGGAGATTTTGGAAGGGATCGTACGTTTCAGCAACATTTCCGTACTGGACATCCTCCGCCCGCGCATCAACATCATTGCTGTGGACTGCGAAGACTCCTTTACGCAGGTGAAAGAGGTGATCATGGAGCACGGGTATTCCCGCATTCCCGTATACGACGGAAATTTAGACAACATCACAGGGGTGTTGTATATCAAAGATCTGCTCCCCTATCTGAAAGAAGACGACAGTTTCCGGTGGCAGGAACTTTTGCGTCCCGCCTATTTTGTACCGGAGACCAAAAAGCTCAACGACCTGCTGGAAGAGTTTCAATCCAGGAAGGTACATCTGGCCATTGTGGTAGATGAATACGGCGGAACTTCCGGTATGGTCACGATGGAAGACATTTTGGAAGAGATTGTCGGGGATATCAACGATGAAACCGATGAAAAAGAGCAGAATTACATCCGGATCCAGAACAATGCTTATATTTTCGAGGGACAGACACTGTTGTATGATTTTGAAAAGACGCTCGGATTGGACGGTGAATCTTTCCGGGAGATCGAAGGCGAAGCAGATACCCTGGCCGGATTGATCCTGGAGATCAAAGGGGAGCTCCCCAGGAAAAACGATGTGATCATGTATAAGAGACATAAATTCACCATATTGGATGTAGACAACCGGAGAATAAAGAAGATCAAGTATGAAGCGAATGCGCAGTAATCCGGTATTCCTGTTTCTTTTGTTTGTTCTACTTTTAACGAGTTGCCGGGAAGAGTATACCCCCAAACCATACGGCTATTTCCGGATCGATCTTCCGGAAAAAAGCTATACCCTGATGGAGGAACCACTTCCCTATCGCTCCGCCATCGCCACCGAAGCACGGGTGGTGCATGATACATCACCGGGAGCGGAACCTTACTGGATCGATATTGTTTATCCGGACTACAAAGCCGCGATCAATATTTCGTACAAGGAGATTGTTTCCGACACTTCTCTGGAGGTCTTTCTGCAGGATAATCACCGGTTGGTATATGCCCACACCGGCAAAGCGGAGGCCATCAACGAATGGCCGTTGATCCGGAAAGAGGATCCGGTATTGGGCATCCTTTACCTCATCGAAGGGAATGCCGCCTCTCCCGCCCAGTTTTTTGTGACCGACTCCGTGCGGCATTTTCTCCGGGGATCGCTCTACTTTGAAAGCCGTCCTAATAAAGATTCGCTGGCTCCCGTTGTGGAGTACTTAAAACAGGACATCATCGAATTGATGGAGACCGTCCGTTTTGAAAAAGTCAAAAAATAAACTCTCCTTGTGCTGTATAGGGCACCGGAATACCGGCAAGCCTGCAAAGGGTCGGCAAAACGTCTATCATCCGGCATTCGTTCCGGAACGCCGCATGGGTACCGTCCCCTACGCCCGCTCCGTAAAAATAGAGGGGCACTTTGGTGCGTTTGCTGTAGCGGAAATAAAAATCTTCCTTGTCTTGTAAGGCCGGTATCCAGGCCGGTTGCAGGCAAAACAGCACATCTCCGCTCCGTTTCTGGGAAAAAGCATTCTGCATCCGCCACTCCTGCCCGTATGCAAAAGCGTTGTGTGTAAGCGAATAAGCCGTCAGTACTTTGGAAACCCCTTCGAACTCGATCATAAATCCGGCTACCCGGTCCTGTATCTCTTGCAGAGAAAGTTTTTTTGTTTCAATGAGTTCCCGGTTCAGGTAGATTTGTCCCGCGTCGTAATCCGCAATCCACTCGCCGGCCCCATATACCAAGTTCAGGTATGATTTCAGCAAAGAGACCGATTTGAAAATACGGAAATAGTCGCCGCGCACTTTCAATTTTTCCAACTCCTCCGGAAAGAGTTCCCGGGCTTCGGAAAAGGTCATAAAAACCGTATAGTTTCCCTTGCCGACTTTCTGGTCCAGCAATTCCAACAGTTTTTTCAGGTCCCGGTCCAACCGGAACACCAGGTCCCGGAACTCCGGCGAATAGACGCCAAAATCCCGGTTCATGTAATCCAGGGCCGAAAAATTCAGGGCCAATAGATCTACATCGTTGTCTTTTCCGAGCCTGGCTTCGTCTACTACTTTCCCGGCCATGTCGGCAACCAAGGTGTTCCCATACGGGGCGCCTTTCAGTACCCGGTAGGTATTGAACTGTTTTTTCGCCTGCGACAGGTCGTAAAAAAAACCGTTTCCCAACCCTATTTTATTTCTCATGCGGGTGACCGCACTTCCTGCCAGTTCGTTTTCTATGGACATCCACCCTTTGCGGATCATGAAGTCCGATTCGATCAGCCGGTTGTAAGCGTGTACCCACCGGGGCAGGGTATCGGCATAGTAAGCAGATGATACCCACTTTCCGCTCTTCTCGCTCAGCCAAAAGGCCATGTCCGCACAGGAACCTCCGCTGAGTACCGCCTCTTCCGCATTCAGTCCGATGCTGTAGACCCGGGAGAATACGTTGTTCATCTTCAACATGCAACCTGCCGTAAGTGTCTGCAACTGTTCCGGGGAAGCTCCAGCCTTCCGGCCACCCTCCCCGATCTCCGCATATCCGTCTGCCCGGACGTTGTTTTCCCGGACTTTCCGGAGGCGGTTGTACCAGTCGTGCGCTATGATCCCGTGCCCGGAAGGCAACATACCGGAGTAGAGGGTCGCCTGATCTGTTCCATTCTGACTGTAAGCATATTGATAATCCGCCAGCGTCATTTTCCCGTCGTGAAGGATCCGCTTTAATCCACCTTCGCCCAATTCGTTTGCATAGATGGCGAACCATTCGGGGTAAAACTGATTCAACGTGATGCCGACCACTAATTTTGTTTTATTTCCGGAAGCGAGGAGAAACAAGGTGTTCAGTAGAGATATGATCAGCAGGAGGGATCTTTTTGTCATGTACAGCGTATTTTCGCGCAAAGGTACAACAAATTGGTTTTTTTTCTTAATTTTACCAAGTTAATTAGAGTCTACAAGTTATCGGAAGTATGGATCAGAAGAAAATCGAATTGGCGGAGAAGCTCAGGAAGTACATCCATCACTACGGAATACACGATTTTACGGAGGAACACCTGAACCGGGTGGGCTTGACGCTGAACGAACTGAAACAGCATTTTACGAGCCGGGAAGATATTGTGAATACCATTTGGGAGCACGAACGGAACTGTTTTGAGGCTATATTCACCGAATACAATTTTGACGGTTGGAACGCCATCGATATCCTGCTGATCGTGGGCAACGAAATCAACGATCGCTTTTTCCACGTCACCCCCTCGGTGACCATGCAACTGGCTGAAACGTTTCCCGTGCTGTATGAAAGCCACAAAAGACTCCGTTCTGCCTTTATTTATGAGAAATTCAAGATCAATATCGAGAAGGGGATGGAACAGGGCATTTACAAAGACGATGTTTCCAGCGAAATGATTACGCGGATGTGCATCGCCCGGCTCAACGACATTCACAACCCGGAGATCTATCCGCCGGAAGGTTATACGTTTGCGACCATCTTCAACAACATGATCGACCATGTCATAACATCCGTTACGAACGAAGAGGGGAAGAAGTATTACAAACAGCGCAAACAATTGTACAGTGTACTGAATTTCAGATAACTCATCAAAGCGACATTTATGAAGTACCAGATCGACGATATAGACAAGAAGATCCTCTCGTATTTAGTGAAAGACGCCCGGATCCCTTTTTTGGAAATTGCCCGGGAGTGCGGTATTTCCGGAGCCGCTATCCACCAGCGTGTCAAAAAAATGGAGGAGGCGGGGATCATCGAAGGGTCGCATTTCGTGGTCAAACCGAGAGCGCTCGGATTGAAGATCTGCGCCTATATCGGTGTTGTACTGGATCATGCCCATCAATACAAATCGGTGGTGAAGGAGTTGGAGAAAATTCCGGAAATTACGGAATGCCATTTTATCACGGGAAATTATGCATTTCTGATCAAACTCCGGTGCAATGACCACCAGCACCTGATGGATGTATTGATCAATACCTTGCAGAATGTGCCGGGTATCTCCAAAACAGAAACTTTTATCTCGTTGGATCAGGTTATCGAGAAGCAGATCGACATCCTACAGGAGTCTTAGAATCTGTTTAAAGCGTACGAACAACGATCTTATCCTGTTCCCGATCGCAATCGACCTCCAACAGTCTGCCTTCCGGAGCAGCCCCTTTGATGATGACTTCCGCCAGTTCGTCTTCCAGGTATTTTTGAATGGCCCGCTTCAGCGGCCGGGCCCCGTACTGGGGATCGTACCCCTTTTCCGTCAGAAATTCCCGGGCGCCTTCCGAGATTTGTATGGTGTATCCCAGTTCCTGCACCCGTTTCACCAATCCCTGGAGCTCAATGTCGACGATTTGGTGGATGTTTTCTTTAGAGAGGGAGTTGAAGACGATCACATCGTCGACCCGGTTCAGGAATTCCGGGGCAAAAGTCGTTTTCAGCGCTTTTTGCACTACTCCTTTGGCGTATTCGCTGTCCTGGCTCCTGTCCTCCCGGCCGAATCCGATGCCACGCCCGAAATCCTTTAACTGCCGGCTGCCGATATTGGAGGTCATAATGATGATCGTATTCTTGAAATCGACCCGGCGCCCCAAACTGTCGGTCAACTGCCCGTCGTCCAGCAGTTGCAATAGAATGTTGAATACATCGGGATGCGCTTTTTCGATCTCGTCCAGCAAGACCACGGAGTAGGGTTTTCTTCTCACTTTTTCGGTCAGTTGCCCTCCCTCTTCGTAACCGACATATCCGGGAGGAGCGCCTACCAATCTGGAGACAGCGAATTTTTCCATGTATTCGCTCATGTCGATGCGGATCAAAGCATCGTCCGTATCGAACAGGTAACGGGCCAGTATCTTCGCCAATTGGGTCTTTCCGACTCCCGTCGGCCCCAGGAAAATAAAGGAACCGATCGGACGGTTCGGATCTTTTAATCCGGCCCGGTTCCGGTGTATCGCCTTGACGATTTTCCCGATGGTTTCGTCCTGTCCGATCACGCTGCCGGCCAATTCGTCGTGCATCTGCAACAGTTTCATCCCTTCTGTTTTGGCGATCCGTTTGACCGGTACGCCGGTCATCAGCGCTACGACTTCGGCCACTTGCTCTTCGTCTACGATTACCCGGTTCTCGTTCAGTTCCGTCTGCCACCGCGCCTTTTCCCGTTCCAACCGGGCGACCATCTGCCGTTCTTCGTCCCGAAAAGCCGCTGCGACTTCAAAATTCTGTTGTTTTGCTGCCTCTTTTTTACGGGTCTTGATCTCCTCGATGTTCCGTTCCAACTCCTCAATCACAAAAGGAACCCGGATGTGGGTAATGTGGGTCCGGGAACCGGCCTCGTCCAACGCATCGATGGCTTTGTCCGGCAGCGCCCGGTCCGAAATGTAACGGGTGGTCAGGGTGACGCAAGCCTTGATCGCTTCCGGCGTGTACCGTACGTTGTGGTGGTCTTCGTACCGCGATTTGATGTTGTTTAGTATTTCGAGGGTCTCTTCGCCGGAAGTCGGCTCGACGAGCACTTTTTGGAAACGACGTTCCAGGGCCCCGTCTTTCTCTATATTCTGGCGGTATTCGTTCAAGGTTGTAGCGCCGATGCACTGGATCTCCCCCCGGGCCAAAGCCGGTTTCAGCATATTGGCTGCATCCAGACTTCCGCCGGATCCTCCGGCGCCGACGATTGTATGGATCTCATCGATAAAGAGGATGATATTTTTATTTCCGGCCAACTCGTTCAGAATGGCCTTCATCCGCTCTTCGAACTGTCCCCGGTATTTGGTTCCGGCCACAATGGAAGCGATGTCCAACGCTACCACCCGCTTGTCGAACAGCACCCGAGACACTTTTCGCTGGGTGATCCGGATGGCCAATCCCTCTGCGATAGCCGATTTGCCCACTCCGGGTTCCCCGATCAGTACCGGGTTGTTCTTTTTCNNCGGCGGCTCAGTATCTGCGCCAACCGTTCAATTTCCCGATCCCGCCCGACGATCGGGTCCAATGTCCCCTCTTCGGCGGCTTTGGTGATATCCACTCCAAAATTGTCCAAAACAGGAGTGGCGGATTTGCCGCTCCCCTGGTTTCGGTAAGGATTGAAAGCGAAAGGGTCGTCTTCGTCCGTTTCGTCTTCATCGTCGGCATTTTCTTTGTAATCGGATTGCATTCGGGCCCGTTCTTTCAGTAACTGCTCCCGGAACTGTTCGTAATTTACTCCCATAGAGTGAAAAAGTTTGGTGACAAATCCGGATTCGTTGTGCAAAATAGCCAGCATGACATGTTCCGAATCCACCCACTCGTCTCCCAGCTTTACTGCCTCTTCCATCACTCTTCTCAGAATGCTGTTGGAGGCCAAGGTAAAGTCCGGGTCCACCGGAGCAGCCGTAGCTTCTTTTCTCAGTTCCAATTTCTCTTCAATCCGGCTTTTCACTTCGTTAAAATCCACTCCCAGCAGGATCAGTATGTCCGGCAATCGTCCCCTGTTCACCCGTAATAATCCCAAGAAGAGATGCTCCGGATAGATCCTGGAATTTCCCAAACGCCGGGCTTCTTCTCCCGCCAAAGTCATGATCTGTTTCAATCTGCTCGTATCGATTCTACTCATCACATTCTCCCAATAACCGACTTACACACACTACCGGCAAGTCCTATCTTAATACAAAGATAGCACATTTGGACGGAAGTTCGTATGCAAAATAAAAAATTATTCCTATCGATTGTTAATCATTTCCCTCCACTCTTCTTCGTTTATCACATTGATTTTCAGCTTTTCAGCTTTTTTAAGTTTACTTCCGGCACTCTCTCCCGCCAACAGGAAAGAGGTCTTGGCCGAGACGGAATCGCTCACTTTCCCCCCCTCCCGGAGGATCAGGTCTTTGAAATATTCCCGGGGGCGGCTCAAGGTCCCGGTGATCACGAAGGTCAAACCATTGAATTTCCCGGCGCCCGCCTCCTCTTCTTTCAACTCTCCCGGTAATCCGTACGCCAGCAACCGTTCGACCAACTCCTGGTTTTCCGCTTTGGCAAAATAGTTCAATACGCTCCCGGCCATCTGCCCGCCAATATCTTCTACTTCTGTCAATTGTTCGTACGTGGCCGCCATGAGGCTCCGGATGCTCCGGAAGCTTCTGGCCAGATTCCGGGAGGCTGTTTCGCCGATGTACCGAATGCCCAGGCCGAACAGGAAAGCGGGAAAGGTCGCCTGCTTCGATTTTTCGATACCTGCCAACAGGTTAGCGACGGATCTCTCCTGCCAGCGGTCCAGGCCCATCAATTCGTCCCGCTTTTGCGGCAATGCGTAAATATCCGCCACATTCCCGATCAAGCCCCGGTTCAGCAACAGATCGATGGTTTCGCTGCCCATCCCTTCGATGTTGAGGGCTTTCCGGCTGACGAAATGCTCGATCTTTCCGGCAATCTGCGGCGGGCAATGCTCCGCGTTCGGGCAGTAGTGGTTGGCCTCTCCCTCTTCCCGGACCAACTCCGTCCCACATTCCGGACAGTGGGTAATGAAGCGTACCGGTTCGGCGCCGGCCCGCCGGAGAGAGGCATCGACCCCGACGATTTTGGGAATGATCTCTCCTCCTTTTTCCACGTAGACGATGTCCTGTTCGTGCAGGTCCAGCTCCGCGATGACGTCTGCATTGTGGAGGGAGGCCCTCTTGATCACCGTCCCGGCCAGGTGGACCGGTTCCAGGTTGGCGACCGGGGTTATGCTGCCGGTGCGCCCCACCTGGTAGGTGACTTCTATTAAGCGGGTCGCTTCCCGTTCCGCCTTGAATTTGTAAGCGATCGCCCACCGGGGAGATTTGGCGGTATAACCCAGCAGGTGTTGTTTTTCCAGGTCGTTCACTTTGATCACGATCCCGTCTATCGGCACCGGCAATCCGGCCCGGTCCCGGTCCCATTTGGCGATGAAACGGAGTACTTCTTCTACGGTGTTGCACAGCTCTGTGTGGGGTGATACGCGCAATCCCCACTCCGCCGCTTTTTTCAGGTTTCCGAAGTGGGTGTCTGCCGGGGCAGCTTCTCCGGGTATGTAGTAGAGATAGCAATCCAGAGATCGGCGGGCGACCTGGGCGGAATTCTGCAATTTCAGGGTTCCGGCGGCAGCATTTCGCGGATTGGCGAACAACGGCTCTCCGGCAGCCGCTTTTTCCCGGTTCAGCCGGTCAAAAACGGAGAAAGGCATCAGGATCTCTCCCCGTATCTCAAATTCGGCGGGGTAATCCCCGTGCAAGCGCAACGGAATGGTACGGATGGTACGGACGTTTTCCGTCACGTCGTCGCCTTTGACCCCGTCTCCCCGGGTTACGGCCCGGATCAAAGCCCCGTCCCGGTAGGTGAGGCTGATGGAGGTGCCGTCGTATTTTAATTCGCACACATACTGCACTTCGCCGGCGGTTTTCCAGACGCGGGTGTCAAATTCCCGCAACTCCGCTTCGCTGTATGTGTTGCCGAGAGAGAGCATCGGGTAGGTGTGTGCAACCTGGGTAAATTCCCGGTTGATATCCTGCCCTACCCGTTGGGTCGGCGAATTCGGATCGTACAGCCCGGGGAAATCCGCTTCCAATTGTTCCAGCTCTTTCATCAGCCGGTCGAATTCCGCATCGGAGATTTCCGGGGCGTTGTCTATGTAGTATTTCCGGTTGTGGTGTTCCAGCAACGTGCGCAGCTCTCTGATTCTCTCTTCTCCGTTTTCCATGGTATTTTTGAAATTACGAGGTGTAAAGGTACGAAAGAAGCGGGTCTCCGCTGCGGTTATCTCCGAAAAATTGAGTAATATTGCAACACTTTAAAAACATCCGGATGGGAAAAACCAAAAGCAAGATCATCAGCGTGGCGCAGAAGCTGTTTCGGGAGATCAGTATACACAAAGCCACGATGAGCGACATTGCCAGCGCCGCCCACATCAGCCGGCGCACCTTGTATACCCACTTTAAAAGCAAGGATGAGTTGTGCAAATACGTGGTGGAGGAAGAGGTGGATGCGATCAACCGGAAGTTGCAACGGGCCGCCGATTCGCTGCTCGCTCCCGACCGGAAATTGAAGCTGTATATTCTGCAACATTTCGGGGTTATTGAGGATCTGGTGCGAAATAACAGGTATATCCGGTACGATTTTCTGTTCAACAACATCCGGGTGGAGCAACTCCGGAAAGAGATTGACCGGAAAGAGATCGGCCTGCTGACCGGCATCATCCGCGAAGGAAAAGAACAGGGGCTCTTCCGGGTCAGCGATCCCGCTGTTTTTGCCAAAAACATGCTGTTGATGTTTAAAAGTCTGGAACAGGCCTTTATCATCACCCGCCGGAAAGATAAAAATTACCAAACATTGCTGGAATACACCGACCTGATGTTTTACGGCATCCTGATAAAGTAAACTTAGACACTGCTAATTTGAATGATTATGCAAGCATTGACTGCTATTTCCCCCGTGGACGGGCGTTACCGCGATAAAGTGGAGGCCCTTTCCCGCTATTTTTCCGAAAGCGCCCTGATCCGTTACCGGGTCATGGTGGAGATCGAGTATTTTATCGCCTTGTGTGAATGGCCGCTCCCGCAGTTGAGCCGGTTCGATAAAAGTCTGTTCCCGCAGTTGCGGGAAATTTTCCTGGATTTTACCCTGGAGGACGCCCAAAAGGTCAAAGAGATCGAGCAAGTGACCAACCACGACGTGAAGGCGGTGGAGTACTTTATCAAGGAGAAATTCGACGCTTTGAACTTGGAGGAGTACAAGGAGTTTATTCACTTCGGCCTGACCTCTCAGGATATCAACAACACGGCCACCCCCTGTTCGTTCCGGGACGCGGTTCATGATACGTACTATCCGGTGATCGATGAATTGATCGCTAAATTGGAAGAGTTGGCCGAGGAGTGGAAAGAGGTGCCGATGTTGGCGAAAACTCACGGGCAACCGGCCTCTCCTACCCGGCTCGGGAAGGAGATCAAAGTGTTTATCTACCGATTGAACCGCCAGTTGGAGTTGTTGAAAAAGATTCCTATTTCCGGGAAGTTCGGGGGGGCGACGGGGAATTTCAATGCCCACCACGTCGCTTTTCCAGAAATTGACTGGGTCGTGTTCGGCGACCGCTTTCTGACGGAGAAACTGAACCTGGAACGGGAAAGCTATACCACGCAAATATCCAATTACGACCATTTAGCGGGCCTGTTCGACAATCTGCGCCGCATCAATACCATCTTGATCGACCTGAACCGGGATTTCTGGAGCTATATCTCCATGTCCTACTTTAAGCAAAAGATTAAAGCGGGAGAGGTAGGCTCTTCCGCTATGCCGCACAAGGTCAATCCCATCGACTTTGAAAATTCGGAAGGGAACCTGGGGCTTGCCAACGCCTTGTTTGAGCACCTGAGCGATAAGTTGCCGGTTTCCCGCCTGCAAAGGGACTTGACCGATTCTACGGTGCTGCGCAACATCGGGGTGCCGTTGGCCCACACACTGATTGCCTTTAAATCCACGATCAAAGGGCTGAATAAGTTAATTATTAACCGGGAAGCGATCGAAAAGGACCTGGAGAAAAACTGGGCGGTCGTGGCCGAAGCGATCCAGACCATTCTGCGGCGGGAAGGGGGGCCGAACCCTTACGAAGCGTTGAAAGCGTTGACCCGTACCAACAACAAGATCACCCGGGAGTCGATCGCCGAATTTATCGACGGTTTGGAGATCCCGGGGTCGTTGAAAGAGGAGTTGAAACGGATCACTCCGGAGAATTATACGGGGGTGTAAAACATGTCAGATTGTAAGACCAAGATAGTATGTGTGATTTTATTGTTATCCTGAGACGTTTTATTCCTCCTTATAAGTGGCGGTTATCGAAAAATATTATTTACAACCTGCTGCACGCTGTTTTCGGTACGCTCTCCATGGTGATGCTGGTGCCGGTGATGGGGATCCTGTTCGGCACGCAACCGGAGGTGACCGAGCGGGTGGATCTTGCGCTGAATGTAGATACCCTGAAAGAATGGGCGTACTACTACATTACCGTCGCCAAAAATCAATACGGGGCCCCCGGCACGTTGTTGCTGGTCGGCGTGGTGGCCATCCTTGCCACTGCCCTGAAAACCGGTTTCAGCTATCTGGCTTCCTACGAAACGGTGTATATCCGGAACGGTGTGGTACGGGACATCCGGAAAAAGATCTACGTTAAGATCCTCTCCCTGCCCATCCCCTTCTTTTCGGAAGAGCGCAAAGGGGACATCATCTCCCGCATGACCGGGGATGTGCAGGAGGTAGAGAATTCTATCATGAGTTCTTTGGAGATGTTTTTCCAAAGCCCGGTACTGATCATCATCTACCTGGCGGCTATGTTGCTGATGAGCTGGCAACTGACGCTCTTTGTGTTTGTCATGCTGCCGGTGATGGGATTCCTGATCGGAAAGGTGGGAAAAAACCTGAAACGGCACTCCCGGGAAGGACAGGACAAAATGGGCGAGATCCTTTCGCTGATAGAGGAGACCCTTTCCGGCCTCCGGATTGTTAAGGCTTTTAATGCGGAAGTCAAAATGGAGGCCAGGTTCGGCCGGGAAAACGAGATGTACCGGCGGATCCAGAACCGGCTGATGCGACGCCGCTACCTGTCGGGGCCCATGAGTGAATTTCTCGGCACCATTGTGATCGTTATGGTGCTGTGGTTCGGGGGGACGCTGATCCTGAGCAGTACCGGAACGTTGACCGCGCCGGAGTTTATCGCCTACATTGCGCTCTTTTACTCCATTATCAACCCGGTCAAAAACCTCACCAACGCCTGGTATAATATCCAGAAAGGCCTGGCGGCTATGGATCGTATTGACGGCATTCTGGCAGCAGAATCTTCCATTAAAGAGGTGGAGAACCCTGTTCACATCGGCAGTTTCCAACGGGAGATCCAATACCGGGATGTTGATTTCTCCTATACGGCGGACAAAAAGGTCCTGAAAAAGGTGAACGTAACGATCCCCATCGGTAAGACCGTTGCATTGGTGGGGCAATCCGGATCCGGAAAAAGCACTTTTGTCGACCTGTTGCCGCGTTTTTACGATGTAAAAGGCGGACAAATCACCATCGACGGAACGGATGTCCGGGAGTGTTCCCTGACGGCGCTCCGGGAGTTGATGGGCAATGTGAACCAGGATCCGATCCTCTTTAATGATACGATCTACAACAACATCGCTTTCGGAGTGGAAAATACGACCCGCGAAGCGGTGGAACAGGCTGCCCGGATCGCCAATGCGCACGAGTTTATCCTGCAAACCGAAAACGGATATGAAACCGTGATCGGCGACCGGGGCTGCAAACTGAGCGGCGGGCAGCGGCAACGGCTGAGCATCGCCCGCGCCGTCCTGAAGAACCCGCCGGTGATGATCCTGGACGAAGCGACCTCCGCCCTGGATACGGAGTCGGAAAAATTGGTACAGGAGGCGTTGGACAATCTGATGCAAAACCGCACCTCTGTGGTTATCGCCCACCGGCTCTCCACCATTAAAAAAGCCGATCTGATCTGTGTGTTCCACGAAGGCGAGATCGTTGAACGGGGCACGCACGAAGAGTTGCTGCAACAGAACGGTATTTATACGAAACTGTATACCATGCAAAATTTCTGATGGAGATAAAAGATCCGGCGGGAAGGTGGCTGGGGAAGTCTGTGGAGTACCCGGCGCGTTACAGCCCGGAGGTTTTGGTGGCGGTTCCCCGCGCCGACAACCGGGAAATTTGCGGCATTCCGTCCGATAACGCCTTTTTTTCCGGGTATGATTGCTGGCACTGTTACGAGGCCGGATTTCTGACCGAAAAGGGAGTGCCTGTGACAGGTATTTTGAAGTTGGTCTACCCGGCCGACAGCGCCTGTATTGTGGAAAGCAAGTCTCTGAAACTCTATTTAGGGTCTTTCAATATGCATGCACTCGGCGAAACCGCCTGCGAAGGAAGTGCCGGGTTTGAACGCCAGGTGGCCGCCGACCTCAGCCGGTTGCTTGATACCAACGTCAGGGCTTCCTTTCACCGGCACCAGGCGGAACACCGGCCGTTTGATTTCGGGAACTATACTGTTTTGGAAGAGATGGCGGGTATGGAGGAGGTTGGTTTTTCCGTTTACCGGGAAGAGCCGGCCCTTCTTTTGGACTCCGTCCGAACAACCCCGGGGGAAGTGTTTGCCGGTTCCCACCTGTTGAAAAGTAATTGCAAGGTTACCCGGCAACCGGATTGGGGAAGCATTTACATCCGGCTGAAAGCGGACACGCTGCCGGCCCCGGAATCCCTGCTTCGATACATTGTTTCGTTCCGCAACGAGAATCACTTTCACGAAGAGATCTGTGAATTGGTCTACAAACGGCTTTTTGATATTTTCCGTCCTGAAATTCTCTCTGTTACCTGCCTGTACACCCGCCGGGGCGGCATTGACATCTGTCCCTGCCGCGCCAACTGTCCTGAGGGTCTCCCCTCTTGCCTGCCGGACCCGGCGGTACTGACCCTCCCCTCTTTTAGGCAATAGGTTAGAGTCTTTTAATTTAACAGTTTTTCGTATGTGCCGTCTTTCAGGGCTTTTTGGGCGGCCTGCAGGATTTTGTTGTCCGTATTCAGGATCCTGTAGAGTTCGTTCATGTCCCACAGGTCTCTGGCTATATAGGCTTTCAACAGGTTCTTCACGGAAGGAACAACCGGGCGGAACAATTTCTCGTCCCAGGGAACACCTGCTTTCTCCCCTGCTTTGACGATCTCTTCCAACATCCCGTCGGTAATGACAAATTCGTTCCGGAATTTTTCAAATGTGGGGTATCGTTTTCGCAATTGCTCCCGGTTTTTGTCAACGTACCCGACCACATACTCTCCGATCACATTTTTTCCGATCAGCCGGTTAAAATAGAGGTAATTCACAGAAGTGTCGATCGGGACGAAGAGGTCCGGCACAATCCCTCCTCCTCCGTAGACCACCCGGTTTTTTAATTTGGTAAAATATTTCAGCGAGTCGTTGAGCACAATGCTGTCGGCACTTAGCAGTTCCCCGCTTTCGTAGCGGTCGTACAGCTCCTGCCGGTAATTCTCTCCTTTATACGGTTTTTGGATGCCTCGGCCGGAGGGCGTGTAGTAGTGGGCGATCGTTAAACGGATCCGGGAGTTGTCCGGCAACGGAAATTCCCGTTGAACAAGGCCTTTTCCGAATGAGCGGCGCCCTACGATCAATCCGCGGTCCCAATCTTGCACAGCTCCTGCTACGATCTCACTGGCCGACGCGGAGTTTCCGTCGACCAATACGGCTAATCGCCCGGTCTCCAGCAGTCCTTTGGAGGTGGCATATTCCTGCCGTAACGGGGAGGTGCGTCCTTCTGTGTAAACGATCAGCTTCCGGTCGCCCAGGAGGTTGTCACTGATACCGATCGCCGCTCCCATGTACCCGCCGACATTTCCCTGAAGGTCGAGGATCAAATCTTTCATCCCTTCCTGCTGCATTTTCCGTACGGCTTCTTCAAATTCTTCGATGGTGTTGTCGGCAAAACGGGATATTTTCAGGTAACCGGTGGTGTTGTCCAGCATGTAAGCGGCATCTACGCTGTGTAAAGGGATCTTGTCCCGGATAATATTGAAGTCCATGGCTTCCCGGCCTCGCATGACTTGTATTTTTACCAGCGTTCCTTTTTCGCCTTTCAGCCGGTTCCGCACTTCTGTATTGCTTAGCTTGATACCGGCGATGTTTTGCCCGTCTACCTGTACGATCCGGTCTCCGGCTAAGAGGCCCACTTTTTCCGAAGGCCCTCCGGGTACTACGGAAACGACCATCAGGGTATCCCGAAAGATGCTGAACTGAATACCGATACCGAAGAATCCGCCTTCCAGGGGTTCGTTCATTTCGGCTACTTCTTCCTGGGAGATGTAAACGGAATGGGGATCCAGGTCGGACAGTATTTTTACAATGGCGCTCTCGCCCAATTGCTTTAAATTCACCGTATCTGTGTAAAACAGGTCTACGTATGTTATCAGCCGTTGAAATTTGGTGCCTTGTTCCCGCACTTCGGTGTCGATCCGCTGGGCCTGTACGGCCAACAGGCTTCCCAGCAGCAATACGCCTGCTGTCAAAATTTTTTTTATCATTGTGTGGTTCATTTGTTTATTCTTTTGTTTCGCGTTCGTATTCTATCAGGTCCAGGTCGCTGATGCGGCCGCTTTCTATCCGGAAGCGGACAGCTGTCCGGACTTTGTGAAATCCGTACCGGCCGGCTGCGCCCGGGTTGATGTGCAGGCATCCCAGTTTTTTATCGTACATGACTTTGGCTATGTGGGAGTGCCCGCAAACAAAGAGGCCGGGTTGTTCGCTCCGTAATAACGGTTTTATACGCAGATCGTAGTGTCCGGGATACCCTCCGATGTGGGTCATCACTACTTTTAGCTCTTCACAGGTAAAGATTTCTGTTTCGCGGTAGATCCGCCGGAGCATGTCGTTGTCGATGTTTCCATACACCGCCCGGAAGAGAAAGCGCCCGGCCAGTTCGTCGGCGACTTCCACGGAGCCGATGTCCCCGCAATGCCACACTTCGTCGCATTCGCTGAAAAAATCCAACAGGCGCGGGTCGAGCCAACCGTGTGTATCCGACAGTAGTCCGATCTTCATCTTATTGCCACTGTTTTAACAGCTCGATCTCTCCGGCCCAACGGGTTTCGTCCGGGGTTTCCAGGATCAGCGGAATGCCGTCGAAGCGGCTGTCGCGCATGATTCGTTGAAAGGGTTCTTTTCCCAGTGTTCCCAGGCCGATGCTTTCGTGCCGGTCCACGTGTTCCCCCAATCCTTTCTTGGAATCGTTCAGGTGCATCCCTTTCAGGTAGCGAAATCCGACTACTTGTTCAAAATGTTCAAAGGTTTCGGAAAATCCTGCTTCCGAAGAGAGGTCGTATCCGGCGGTAAATGCGTGGCAGGTGTCCAAACAGATCCCTACCCGGCTTTTGTCGGTTACCTGGTCGATGATGTTGGCCAGTTGTTCGAACGAATAGCCGAGGTTGGAGCCTTGCCCGGCGGTGTTCTCGATCACTGCGCAGACTCCTGCTGTTTCCGCCAGCACCCGGTTGATGGATTCGGCGATCCGCGAAAGGCACTCTTCGTCGCTGATCTGTTTTAATGAGCTGCCGGGGTGGAAATTCAGCAGGCAAAGCCCCAATTGTTCGCACCGTTTCATTTCGTCCAGAAAGGCGGCCCGCGATTTTTCCAATCCTGCTTGTTCGGGATGTCCGAGGTTGATGAGGTAGCTGTCGTGCGGCAGGATTTGCTCCGGCGCGTATCCGTATTCCAGGCAACGTTGCCTGAAAAGTTCGATATTCGTTTTGGAGAGAGGCGGGGCATTCCATTGGCGCTGGTTTTTGGTAAACAGGGCGAAAGCCGTCGCTTTCAGTGTATGTGCCGCTACCGGTGCATTTTCCACTCCGCCTGCAGCGCTTACGTGGGGGCCTATAAATTTCATCTGTGATTATTTTCGTTTAGAGTATGTAAGGGTCTGTTTAGATTTCTCAGCCGAGTACAAAGTTACATCTTTTCAGCGAGCGCCGCTCTTTTTATGGGAGGAATCACAGGGCAGATGCAGGTATTTTTCTCTTTTTTCTACATCTTTCCGGGGGAGCCGGTTGTAGTGTTGTTTCCTTCCGGTATAGTTTGCGCATTCTTTATTATTCCTGTCTAACGAGGGCTGGAGACCGGGTGTATACCGGC
>DBDA01000027.1 GCA_002293375.1 Odoribacter sp. UBA944 | reverse complement strand
CGGGACGGAGCCGGCTCAATCGGCGCCACCGGCTCCCGCTGCGGGATCTCCGTTGGCCGGGGCGCCTCCCCCTCAAACACCGGAGGCTTGCGGATCGGATCCTTTAAAAGCGGCCCGGCCTTCTGCAAATTAAAATCCTTCCACTCCTTCGCCAAATACTCCGCAAACTGCCGGTTCAGCGAATCCCGGTAATTCTCAAAATTCTCCCGCTCCGCCCGGACAAACTCCTCCTGCGCCCGCCGTTGCTCCCGCACATACTCCTCAAAAGAATCTACCTGTGCATGCCCCATCACCTGCACACCAAACAGCAGGGTTAGGAAAAGAATGGTTGGTTTCATGTAATGATATCGTTAAGGTTTATAAGTTCGGACACAACGACAACGGTACGTACTATAATCGTTGAGGCCGCCCTGCGCCCCACTGCTAAAACTCTGCCCCCAGTAGTCGTATTGGTAGCCGCTGTAGGCCGTAGAACTCCAATACCAATCAGTTGTAAAATTACCAATAGTGTTACGCTGAGTATAAAGCACCATTAATTCATCTTTTGTAGGCAATCGCCAGTCGGTATAACCGCCTATTGGTGAACTTGCACAAGCAGCTTTCGCTACCGTCCAAAGTACAGGGGTTATTTCTATGTCTTTTTTTTGTACCATAAGTTTGTTTATTGGTAATAGTACAACATCAGGAGTATTGAGTGTGTCAAAATGGAAACTTAGTTCTTCCCCATAAACAGGCTCCTCGCTATTTTTAACATAAGCACAGACGTAATACGTTACATCATTTGTCTTCAAATCGGTAATATCTGCAAAATAGCTGCCTAACCCATTGCCTGAAACCGAAACTGTTTTTTTACTTGGTCTTTCTATAGTAAGATTAGGAATCGTATCATATATAAACCCTCGCTCGGTATAGGCAGGATATCCTTCGTACTCAACAATTCCGTTTAACCTTATGCTATTTGGAGTCATACTGCTTGCTAATTCTGTCGTAACAGAAGGCGCAAGGACACCATCTTGAGTCATAAATTCGATAATGTTGCCATAACATCTTAGAGATTCATATCCAATATCATAGTCACCAGAATAACTAACATTCTTAGCGATATCAAAATGAATTGTAGCGAACGCTTTTGCGTAATATTTTGTATTCGGAAATAAACCATATATATGGCAACTAAAACTTCCTTCCTCGGAAATCTGATCTGTTACAGTTAAATTCAAGTTGTTACTACTTCTGCCATATACGAAACCTCGTGTGAAGACATCTATATCTGCTTCTTTCCCTTGTGTTACTATTTGTACTTTCCCTTTCAAAATGGCCGATTGTGTAGTTACTTCTGTTACACCTATTGTTTTTACACGACCTTCCGAATAAAAATCATCATTACAACTTGCTAAGAAACAAGCAAAAATTATAAAACAAGATATTCGTTCCATTCTCTTTTATTTTTACTCTTTATAGCCCCAAGCAATACCCAGTTTAACATTAAACAGAGGTTGCCACTTATCCGTAAATGTATCGAATGAAAGGCCCACACTCGGTGAAAAAAATACACCAGTGTTATTTAAATTTCCCAAAATATCATACCCCCCTCCCAACACAAGTCCTTTTCCCTGCCGCCAACCTGTCGTATTCCAATGTCCATTACTACCGGACGACATTTTCTTTTTTTCACAACCCAATGTACCATAGCCAATAGAAAGAAATGCATTTTTATATGGAAATAACTTCAATCCCGCCGAATAATGTAAGGGAGCAATAAACTTTCGATGTGCTTCTACAGGATAATAACTTGATTTCTCAGGGTCATAGGTTGATTTCCCTGCAAAATCCAGACCAATGGTTAAATAAACACCTATACCCATAATACCGCCATACCTACCTACGAGACTTGTACCCATTGTAACAGGATAGCCGGTGTTTAATATCCCAAATGCTATATACTGATTATGTCCTCTTAGAAAAAATGAGTCATTTTTTTTTCTATAGTCTTTAGCGTTTAATCTTTGTTCTGCAGAAGTTCGTGTTGGGGACTCTCCGAGCAACTTATTAGCAAGTTTCTGACAGCCTGTCTGCAATCCTACATTGGATGATATTTGCATTAATTCATTAGCGGTCTTGAAAATCCTACCACTTTCTACTTCAATAAGTTGTACTTCAATAAAAAGATCATTGTTTTCTACTGTAACAAGCGATAAACAAATCAAATCAGCTCCCGACATCTTGCCAATTTGTTGTCGTTCATCATCATCTACCATACCGCTACGTTGAAAACTCATCTCTTTTGTCAACTGATCAATATCCGTTCGCGTGAGAGCATCGAACATACCTGCATCACTAATGGCTTTAGCAAGCGTAGCGCGAATCATACTTTTTTGTATCGCCGTAACAGTTCCTCCCACAAGATGCGGTTCCAACATCGCTATCTTTTTATTGGCAGGTTCTTGCCCAAAAGCTACGATTGTTGTACACAAAGCAAGCGCAAAAAATAGCGTATTTTTCATTTTCAAACGTCTTAATTTCAACAGCCTCCACTCGTTTTGCCTTTAGCTCCGCTCCGCTTCGCTTTTTGCAAAACTCGTTTGCTTACACGAAAGGACGGAATCCCGACAGGAAAAACTAAGGAAGAACCAGGCGGAAGCCGAGATAATTGCTGCGAAAGCCCGGACTATTGCAGCGCCGGTCGGCAACACGGCAGCTCGTCGCAAGGTTGTGCCAGTCGCCGCCGCGATTCACGCGGTAAGAGCCTGATGAAGCGCCCATAGGGTCGTGCTGTGCGGAGGCAGGGTAAGTGCCGTACCAGTCGCTGCACCATTCCCGTACGTTTCCACTCATGTCATAAATGCCGAGTTCGTTGGGCAGTTTCGTTCCCACAGGATGGGTAGTGCCGGTAAACCACCCCACATTGTTCAAATCGTGGCTGCCGCTGTACGTATAGTTTTGCGTTTTGTTACCTCCGCGGGCGGCATACTCCCACTCGGCTTCCGTAGGAAGGCGGTAGTGCTTACCGGTGGCGGCATTCAAGCGGCTGATAAATTCCTGTGCATCGTTCCAGCTTACCGTTTCTACCGGCAGGTTGTCGCCCTTAAAATTGCTGGGGTTATTACCCATGATGAGTTTCCACTGTGCCTGCGTTACCTCATACTTAGCCATCTGGAAACTGCTTATTGTTACACTGTGCAACGGGCTTTCATCACTGTTGCAGCCCTGCTGCTCGCTGCTGCAGCCCATCCAGAAGGTGCCGCCATCTACGGCTACCATTTCGGGCTCAGCGGGGTGGCGTTGTGTGTTGTTCCGATTGACACCGGAGTTCCCGACAGCAGGCCTTCTCCCCGAACCTCCGCCCACCAACTGGTTTACGATATCTTCGGCAGCCTTGCGCATCTGGTCTTTGTTATTCATATCGTTAACCAGATCGCTGCGGGCTGAACGTACTGCGCGGTTTTCAGCAACCTTGATGGTGCGGGCATTGATTTCAAGCCCCAGAAACTCGATAACTTCAACCACACAAACCAAATCGGCCCCGAGCTCTACTCCAAGTTTGGATATATCGGCATCAGTAACATTGCCGGTACGCTGGTATTGCCGTTCCTTGATAAGCTGCTCAATAACGGCTCCTTGTCGGGGAAGTACCTGAAGGTTACCGGTAGATATAAGCGCGTGCTCAACAGCGTTGGCAATATAGGACTTATGTCCTTCCGATACATTGCCGGTGGCATATACCGCTATTTTCAGTGCCGGTTTATTATCTTGTCCGATAACTTTTCCAGGCATCAACAAGGCCATTACCATGGCGCAAATCGAAATAAAAATGTGTCTCCTCATAATCTGTTTATCTTAATTTATTGTCCGAAAGCTGCTCTAACTACCACTCTTAGAGCAAGCAATGAGACTATTATTTTTATTTATGGTTATTTATCGTTCGGACTAATACAACCCTTGCTGTTGCTGTCTTTTTATAGCAACCATTGCTTCCATTGGAATAGATTATCTTATGACCATTTCTGCACGCATCAAAACTCCATAACGAAGACTTGCTGAAGTCATAAAAAGAACCCGAACCCCATGGGTCTTCGCGTCCCCAAACTAATGAACGAATTGCATATATCTGTGTTAATTCTCCAATTGTCGGTAGTCTCCAATCATTATATCCACCAATAGTTGCATCTTGACTCATAGAATTTGCTGTTACCCAATCAACTTCACCTGTTTTGACAGTTGAAATAGCAAGATTTCCAAATATGCAGTATCCTGCTTCTTTTTCCGCGTTGGCTTTAGCTATTTCGGTAGCCTGCTCTTTGGCGGTTTTCCCCGTCAATTCTTTTGTTAACATTTGGGTTACTTTTAAAAGCTCTTCCATGGTGTTCAAATTGCTGTTTGTATTAGACGTATTGACAACCTCAGCGCTTTCGACATCTATTAATCGTGCCGATACATATTTCTTCCCAAAAACATTGTTTACTTCGGCAATACAAACCAATTGTACGCCAAACTGCTTTCCTAAACGCGAAAGTTCATTGTCATCCACAGCACCTGTGCGCTGATAATTTTGCTCTTTTCCCAATTCAGCAAGAAAACTCGCTGTGCGTTCAATAGCAATGTATTTACCACTTTTCGCAATCGCGGATACCAATTGGTCGCCCAATACTTTGTTGATACCAGCATCTTGTCCGCCGGTCACATATACCGCCACTTTTTGCTGCTGCCCAAACAGGGTGCCTACTTCAAATGCAACAATCAGCAATAATGTTACCTTTTTCACTCATTCAATTTTTAATCATGGGGATCACTTTTTCCACAATGCTTTCTGCCAACTCGTCAAAGGCTTCTTCAATAGCTTTGGCTTTATTGCCGCCCGTCCACCCGCCTTTGGTTTCGGCAATTTTGGGCATCTGTGTTTTTTGCGTACGGGCATTGTATACGCTTATTGTAGCGTTGGCGTAGCAAAACACCACATTGTCCGGCGCGTCATTGCAGCGGGCAAGGCGGGCATCCACTTTGATCACATAATCGGCTTCCCCCTGCATGTCGGTTATGCTGCACTCGCAGCCTTGTTCGGTCAACAGTCCCGGCAGGCGGTCGCCAATATGTACTACCGTTTGTCCGTTCACCGTTTCGGTACATTCCACATAAATATAGATGCTGTTCTCCAAGTCGGTCAGGGTTTGTATGATCGTATTGCGCAAACGCTCGCTCCGGCTTTGTTGTAGCGTATTATCATCTGTCTTCCCATCAATGGCCGTGAGCAAATCCTGCGAATAAGCCACAACCGCAAAAGCGTCAACCACGCTTTCGCATTGTTTACGCGCCCGCATTTTGTAACCTTTTTCAGCCAATTCTCCGGCCGTTTGCAAAGCGCTTTCCACTTTATTCAGATAAAGCGAAATTTGCTGTTGGTAGTAATTGCGCAATTGCTTTCTGCTTACATAAGCAAAGGCGTACACCGTACGCTTTGAAATATCATAATAAGTTTCCACTTGGCTGCCCGTTACTTCGGTTTGCGAAGCGGTTTTAACCATGGACGAAAATTTGGAACGAATTTGTTCCTCCATATCACTCCCGCTAATGCTTACATCCACCGACGATTTTTCACTGTTTATCATCACCCGCACGCGATCGGAGAGTTCGCCCACCGCCTTTTGTTTCGCACGGTCTATGGCTTTTTCCTGCCCTTCTCCTCGCACAACTGCTACTTCGGAAAAGCCCGAATAATAAGTGTCGGGAGGATATTGCAAGCTACGCACATCACTGTCGATCCAAGTAGGTGCAGTTCCCTGTGCCAAAGCGGCACAGGGAAACAACAGCAGGGTTATGATAAAACTATTTATTCGCTTTCTCATACTCTTCCAAGTCTGCATTGAAATCTTTCAAATAACGATCAAAATCGTAATCGGCTTTCAATAGTTTTTCGGTGTTGGCTGATTCATACATCTCTTTAACTATTTTCTGATTCCCGAACTCAATAGTTACATAACAATTGTACGAACCGTTTTGTTTGTTTACAGTGTATTTTTCACACGACGTACGATAACCCGCCACGTTAGCTTTGGCAATCCGTTGGGCAATAGCCACCATTTTGTCATGAAATTCTTCACCATCGGCATTGGTCGATACACCAACCCTTTTGTTCTCCATCGAAGCCACACCTGCTAATTTAGAAGCCAACTCGGCCAGTGCATTGTTATACGCACGTTCCTTTGCCATCGTACGGTCTTTGCTGTTACCGGTACCGTTTACGCGCACAAATTCCAGATCGGAATCAATACCCGAACAAGGAAAGGTTATTTCCACTTCGGCTTCCACTCCTACTTGTTTAGGCATCTCTTTTTGATCTGTTACCGAAACGGCAGCGACCTGTTTTTTACTTCCACAACCTGTAAACGTTATCCCTGAAATTATCACGAACGTCACGATCACTAAAAAATTACTCTTTTTCATAGTCTTGCTTTTTTAATTGATAATTAAAACTTGTATAGGGCTAAAAATATACATAGAAAGTTCCGCGCACGCTGAACGGAGGCCAAGTTACGGCTTCGCCTGAACTGAAAGCAACAGAAAGGGTGCAGTACAAATACGGATCCTCTTGACTGTCGAATGACAAATTCAACAAAATAGAAAACTTGCGCTAATTCGTGTACAGCGGCTCTCCGCAGGTAATTGTAATTAACATAATATAAAAACGGGGGGGGTAAAATGGCACATTCGTCATCTTCGCTCTGTTTTTCTGCCTTTGGCTTACAAACAGGAAGAAGATGCGTGCCAACATGCTTAATGCGAAACGGACAAAGGAAAGACTGCCCGCTGCATTGCAAATGCCAACAGTAGAACCTGTTGTGCCGCAAACCCAACAGGATGAATAGGTGCTATTTAGTGCAAACGCATTCACTTCTAACAAGACCAAAACCGGATGGTCGAAGGTAATACTTTTCTTGAAAAAAAATAAGAAACTGTTTAAATTTCTTTATTCGTGTCCGCTAAAAAGGTATAAATTCCACTTTAAACACAATCGCAAAAATAGCGCTTTTTTATTTTCAGGTAAACCGAAATGGCTTATATTTGTCATATCCGAACTAAACCACAATGCCCCCCCAAGTTATCAAAGTCCGTCCGGAACAAAACTATATGCTCATACACTCCCGTATTCCGTACGTGTTCCGTAGGTATTCCGCTGGTATTCCGTAGGTGTTCCGTAGGTGTTCCAAAGACAGCACAAAGAAAAACACCCCTGTAACCTGTCTTCCATACTCCCACATCCCTGACAGCAAACTGCACAGATTCTAAGTATAAATACACATCGCTAATTACGTATTTACCCGCTTTCCCGGGGAGGGGAATTGGTCTACTTTTGTAAAAACAAAAGTCATGTCGACACTGGTAAAGAAACTGAAGGGAAACATCCACTTCCGGGAAGGGATGAACAGTTGCATGAATTGCGGCGTATGCACCGCCATCTGCCCCGCCGCGGAATTCTACAACTACGACCCGCGCCGGTTGGTCGATGCCGTACAACGGGAAGACGAAGAGACCCTCCGCGACCTGCTCCGCTCCGAACAGATCTGGTACTGCGGGGAGTGCATGTCGTGCAAAACCCGGTGTCCCCGGGGCAACACCCCCGGCCTCGTAGTCATGGCACTGCGGCAGATCGCCCAGGAAGAGGGCTGCTTCACAGAATCGGAAAAAGGAAGGCAGCAATACGCATTGAAAAAAGTGATCGACCACAACATCCTGGAACGCGGCTACTGCATCACCCCCGATCTCGTAAAACCGGAAATGCACCCCGAACAGGGACCCGTGTGGGAGTGGGTCTACGCCCACCTGGACGAAGTCTACGAACGGATGCACGCCAACCTGAAGCAAGCGGGACCCGGAGCGCTGCGCCAAATTGACAACGACAGCATGCAGGAACTGCACCGGATCTTCGAAGAAACCGGAGGCATGGAATACATGGAACGCATTGAACACTGTTCCGTCCAAAAAGCAAAAGAACTGGGAACCACCCCGGAAGAGTACTTTATCTCAGTCTATACGGACAACAACGGCCAACACGGCAACTAAATACGGGAAGCGCATGGAATTAACAGGCAAAGAGCGGATCTGGAACGAATACCAGAAAGAGATCGCCGGCGACAACTACTTCTACGCACGCAGTTGCATCCGCCAAACCTTCTTTCCCGGTTCCGAATGGGCCTACCTGGACATCCTCCGGAATAAACTCAACAAACAAGTCACGGAAGACCCCCGGCACACCACCTGCACCGGCATCGGCTACCACACCGATGTGGTGCCGGCGGAGACCACCATGACGGTCGTAGCGCGGCACTTCGCCCTGATGACCGAAGCAGGGTGCGAAAACATGACCCCTTCGTGCGTCACCTCCTTCGGCCTCTACACCGAAATCCTGGAGACGTGGAAACACCACCCGGAAATCGAAGAAAAAATACGGGAATTTCTCTGGAAATCCACCAAACGGGAATTTAAAAAACCGGCCAACCTGGCCCACACCTCCGACATCATCTACAAATTCCGGAACGAAATCGCCGCCTTGGCGCCTCACCGCCTGCAGGACGTACACACCGGAAGGCCCCTGCGGGGGGTAGACCACATCGGGTGCCACTACGCCAAAATGTTCCCCGCCCAGGGGATCGGAGGAGCAGAGTTCCCGGCGGTGCTGTCGGGCCTGATCCAGGCGTGGGGCGGGGAAACGGTGGATTACCCCGAACGCCGGCACTGCTGCGGCTTCGGCTTCCGGAACTATCTGGTAATGGCCAACCGGGGATTTTCAGTGGCCAACTCAAAAAAGAAATTCGAATCCATGCAAGCCTACGAACCCGACTTCATCGTAGCCAACTGCCCCGGATGCGCCATGTTTCTGGACAAATGGCAATACACCCTCAGCGAAATGGAGGGAGTGACCTACGGCCCAAACGGCTTCGGCATCCCCGTATTTACCTACGAAGAACTGACCGCCCTGGTACTGGGTTACGACCCGTGGGAGATCGGACTTCAAATGCACCAGGTCGCCGTCGAACCATTCCTCGACAAAATCGGAATAGCCTACGACCCGGCAGCCAAATACCTGAACAGCCGGGGAGAGCCCATGGGACAACCGGCCTGCCCCACCTACATGAAAGTGATTAAATGATACAACAAAATATGAATATTGTGATCATCGGCGGAGGCCCGGCCGGCAGCGAAGCCGCTTACAGACTGGCCGGCGAAGGATATACCGTGGATCTGGTAGAAAAAGAGAACAGCATCGGCGGGAACCTGAACAACTGGTACCAGCTCTTTCCCGACCGGAAACCTGCAAGTGAAGTGGTGCAAGGGCTACAACAACACCTGAACCATCCGGGCATCACCCTCCACATCGACACCGAAGCCATCGGGATCACAGAGAGCGCCCCCGGAAAATTCTCGGTAAAGTTGAGCAACAACACCGTGCTGCACAGCGCTGCCGTACTGCTTGCCACCGGCTACAAACTGTTCGATGCAGGACGCAAAGAAGAGTACGGATACGGCATCTACAAACGGGTCATCACCTCCGCAGAGCTGGAAAACCTCTTTACCAACCACTCCTTAGCCACCGTTTACGGGGATACCCCCCAACGGATCGGTTTTATCCACTGCGTTGGTTCCCGGGACGAAAAAATCTGCAACTACCACTGTTCCAAACTCTGTTGCATAACAGCCATCAAGCAGGCCATCGAAGTGCGCGAAATGCTCCCCGAAGCGGAAATTTTCTGTTTCTACATGGACATGCGCATGTTCGGTCCCGGCTACGAAGAGCTGTACCGGGAAGCACAAGAGCAACACAACATCAAATTTATCCGCGGCCGGCTGTCGGAAGCGGCCGAAAACATCAACGGACAAGTAGTGATCAAAGTAGAAGATACGCTGGTGGGAAAACCCCTCCGGATGTCTCTGGACCTGATGGTGCTGATGGTGGGTATGGAAGCCGCCGCCGGAAGCGGCACATTAGCCGGAAGCGTACAGATCCCCCTCTATCCGAACGGTTTTATCCGGCCGGCCGATCCGCATACCGGCACCAACCTGACCGCCCGGCCGGGGATCTTTACCGCCGGAAGCTGCACCTCTCCCATGAACCTGACCGATACACTGACCGACGC
Organism: Odoribacter sp. UBA944; assembly: GCA_002293375.1. Lineage (GTDB taxonomy): Bacteria > Bacteroidota > Bacteroidia > Bacteroidales > Marinifilaceae > UBA944. Next base: position 58,721 of record DBDA01000027.1, on the reverse strand, counting down.
CCGTTCGGCCGCCTGGCAGATCAAAAAGTGGCTGACCGGACCCGATAAACAGTAATTACGACATTTACACAAACAGATATGCCGACATTGTGGGGATACTCCATTTCTGCCGCCCGAAGCATCGATTACGACAAGAACGACCCCTTGTTCCGTCGCTGGCTGGCGATTGCCTCTCCGAGCAGCCAACTCTGCATCGGATGCGGCGGCTGTACGGCCGCCTGTTCCGCCGGTAACCTGACAGAATTCAACATCCGTCGCCTCCAAATGCTGGTAAAACGGGGAGAGAGTCGGGAAACCGCCGAACAGTTGCACAAATGCATGCTGTGCGGAAAGTGCCTCCTGGTGTGCCCCCGCGGTGTAGATACCCGCCAAATGATCCTGAGTATGAAACGGTTTCTCCGGGAACACGACCAATAAACGCTACACTATGTACTACGACCCGTTTGTACTGCCTTTTACGATCGGCCTGACCGCCCTGCTGCTATTTCTGATCATTAAATACATCCGCTGGATCCGGACCTTCCGGAAAAGCGAACGAAGAAAGATCCGGAAAGGCATCTTCAGCCTGAAAACCCTCCGGTCGATCGGAGAGATCTTCTCGGAATGCCTGCTGCACCGGAAAATCTACCGGACCAACCCATTTCTCGGATACATGCACACCTGTTTCGGGTTGGGCTGGTTCCTGCTGATCGTGGCCGGAAAGACGGAATCCATGGTCTACCACACCAGCGCCGTCAATCCTCCCTATTTTGCCATTTTCTTCCGCTTTTTCCACCCGGCCAAAGAGACCTTCCCGTACAGCAACACCTTTGCATTCATCACCGACCTGTTGCTGCTGTTCATCCTCTCCGGGCTTTTCTTAGCCCTGGCCAAAAGGCTTTGGTCCCGGATCGTCGGGATGCGGAAAACCACCAAACACCGCCCATTGGACCTGTTGATCCTGACGACGCTGTGGCTGATATTTCCCCTGCGGTTCCTGGCGGAGAGTTTTACCAGCGGCCTGCGGGGGGGCGGCAGTTTCCTGACCAACAACGCCGGGGAGTTTTTCGCCCGGTTCCTGCCGTTGGAGCAACTGACCTACCCGGCGTGGTGGGCCTATTCCGGTGTATTGGGGCTTTTCTTTATCTTGCTTCCCTTTTCCCGCTACATGCACATCCCGACCGAAATCGTCTATATTTTCCTGAAAAACTGGGGCATCAAACAGGGAACAAAGTTCAACGCTTTCAGCGAGATCCAGATGTATGCCTGCTCCCGCTGCGGGATCTGTATCGACAGCTGCCAGCTCAACAGCTCTTTGGGTATGGATACCCAGCCCGTCTATTTCCTGAAAAAGATCCGGCACCAAAAAGAGTACGGGCACCTGATCGAAAACTGCCTGCTGTGCGGCCGGTGCGAGGCCTCCTGCCCCGTTGGCCTGACACACAACGCACTCCGACTGGCCAAACGGCCGGATCTGTCTCGGATCACCAAAAATACATACAGCTACGCCAAAAACGCCGCTGCCCCGGCCAAAATGGCCTACTTCGCCGGCTGCATGGGGCAGCTCACCCCGGCCGTCACCCGCTCCATGGAGCAACTATTCAAACAGGCCGGTGTTTCCTATACATTTATAGACAAGGAAGGGGGCGTCTGCTGCGGAAGACCGATGCTGCTGGCCGGAAACCGGGAAGAGGCAGCCGTCATGGCAGAGAAAAACAGGGCCATCCTAAAGGCTTCCGGAGCGGAAGTATTAGTCACCTCTTGCCCGATCTGCCTGAAAATGTTCCGGGAAGAGTACGGCTTGCAGATCCGGATCGTACACCACACGGAGTACATCGACGAATTGATCCGGGAAGGAAAATTGAAAACTGTTCCCAGCGAACAGCGGACGGTTTTTCACAACCCCTGCGAACTGGGAAGAGGAAGCGGCATTTACCAAGCGCCGGAGAACATTCTAAAGAGTATCAGCCGGAAAATCGACACCGCTTTCGACGGGAAAAAATCCCTCTGTTGCGGCGGCTCACTGGCCAATACCTCCATCGACGGCAAGCAGCGCAACCGGATCGCCGGCGATGCGGCCAAAGCCTACGCCGCCTATAAACCGGACGTTTTAGTAACAGCCTGCCCGTTGTGTAAAAAAACATTCGCTACTGCTTCCGACATCCCGGTAAAGGACATTGCGGAGGTAGTAGCGGAACGTTGCCGTCCATAACGGACGGAAGCAATTAGAGTCTGTTTAAATTTCGTCAATCTTCCGACTGATGCCGGATGCCTGCGATCTGATCAACGTTCAGGTCGCTTTCGTTCGCGTTCCCTTCTACGTTGTAATGTTGCAACGGATTGCTGGCCAAAGCAGTATTCTCTTTGCGGGTGGCGTATACATCCATCGCTAAATAGAGTGCGTTACGCAAGCCGGTTTCATCCCCTGTCCCCTGCCCGGCAATGTCAAAAGCCGTTCCGGAAACGGAGGAAGTATAGACTACCGGAAGCCCGGCCACCAACACCGCGCCTTCGTTCCCTTCCAATGTTTTGAAGGGGATCATGCCTTGGTCGTGGTACATGGCCAGTACAACATCGAATTTCTGGTAGTCCATCCCGGTAAAAAAGGTATCCGCATGGTAAGGGCCAAACGCCAGGATGCCGTTCTCGCGGGCTTTGGCGATGGCCGGAACCAATGCCTCTTTTTCCGTTTCTCCCTGCTCCTGCCCGCCGGTACGGGGATTCAACCCCAGAACGGCGATCCGCGGTTTTCGGATCGTAAAGTCTCTCCGAAGCGTATGATCCAGGGTTTTAAGCTTAGTCAGCACTGAGTTCAAGGAGATGTGTGAAGCCACTTCGTGCAACGGCAGGTGCATCGTCATAAAACCTACTTTCAGGTGGTTTCCGACCAACAAAGGAGTCGCCTGGCGAGCATCGTAACGATTGGTCAGCAACTCCGTACACCCTTCGGCTTTTTGCAAGTGGAAAGCGCGGATCCCCACCGGGGCCGCTACGACGGCAGCGAGTTCCCCGCCGTCCAGCGCATCCAGGGCCGTATTCAGCGCCAGCATAGCCGCTTCGTCGGATTCAGGAGTCTCCTGCCCCGGCTCTACCTTCACCTCATCGTCTACACAATTGACCACGTTGCAACGCTTGGGATTGGCCTCCTTCGCTGTCTGCACACTGTTCAGGTTGAAGTTCTCCACATTCAGCATTTTCCGGTAGTAAGCGGCTACTTTGGAGGAGCCGTACAAAACGGGGGTGCAGACTTCGCACAGTTTGTTATCTGCCATCATCTTGATGATCAGCTCGTAACTGATACCGTTTATATCACCGTGCGCAATCCCTATTTTCAGTTTATTTTCCATGCTGTAATCATTATATATGGGGGCAAAGATAGAAAAAATAAAAGAGGCTTTCGCCTCTTTTACCTGATTATTCCTGTACCTCTTTGCGTTCAGGCCTGGGCAACAACGCCTTCCGGGAAAGGCGAAGTTTACCGGTCTTTTTATCGATCTCCAACAGTTTCACCTGTATGCGGTCACCCTCTTTCAACACATCTTCCACCTTCTCTATCCGCTTGTGGTCGATCTCCGATACATGCAGGAGGCCGTCTTTTCCGGGCAGGATCTCCACGAAAGCCCCGAACGGCATCAGCGATTTGACCACACCTTCGTAAATGGCTCCCTCTTCCGGTTTGGCCACAATGGCCCGGATACGTGCCATAGCCATGTTGATCGACTCCAGGTTGGTAGCAGAAACATCCACAATACCCTTGTTGTCCACCTCTTCGATGTTGATGACAGCACCGGATTTCTCCTGAATATCCTGTATAATCTTCCCGCCGGGCCCGATAACGGCTCCAATCTGATCTTTGTCGATAATAATAGTCTGGATACGCGGTGCATGCGGCTTCAGGTCGGCACGCGGGGCCGACAGGGTTTCCGTCACCTTCTCCATGATGTGGAGGCGTCCGCGACGGGCCTGTTCCAACGCTTTTTCCAGAATTTCATACGGCAGCCCATCTACTTTGATGTCCATCTGGGTGGCGGTAATGCCATCCACCGTTCCGGTTACCTTAAAGTCCATATCGCCCAGGTGGTCTTCGTCTCCCAAAATATCGGAAAGCACCGCAAATTTAGCGCAACCTTTGTCCGTGATCAATCCCATGGCGATCCCGGTTACCGGCTTCTTGATCGGCACACCGGCATCCATCAGCGCCAGCGTTCCGGCACATACGGTCGCCATGGAGGAGGATCCGTTGGATTCGAGAATGTCGGAAATTATTCGAACGGTATAAGGGTATTCGTCCGGCAACATGCGTTTCAACGCCCGGTGGGCCAGGTTCCCGTGTCCGACTTCGCGCCGGCCCACACCTCTTGTAGGGCGGGCTTCTCCGGTTGAAAAGGGCGGAAAGTTGTAGTGTAACAGAAAGCGCTCTTTTCCCCGCTCGGTAGCTTCGTCTATCAGTTTTTCGTCCGATTTGGTTCCCAACGTCACGGTTGTCAACGACTGAGTTTCCCCCCGGGTAAAGAGGGCTGCGCCGTGCGGCCCCGGCAGGTTGTCCACTTCGCACCAGATGGGGCGGATCTGCTCCGTGTTCCGGCCGTCCAAACGAACACCTTCGTCCAAAATCATGCGGCGCATCGCCTCTTTCTCCACATCGTGGTAGTAACGTCCCACCAATACTTTTTTAGCTTCCCGTTCCTCTTCGGGCAACGCGGCTAAATAATCTTCCTTTACCTGGTGCAGGCTACCCACCCGTTCGTGCTTGTCGGTGATCTGCTTGCGGGCAACCTCGTAGGCTTTTTGATAGCATTTGTCCCACACATCTTTCCGCAACGCTTCGTCGTTCACTTCGTGACAATAGGTGCGTTTGGCTTTTCCAACCGCGACAGCCAGCTCTTTTTGCACCTGACATTGCTCCTTGATGGCGGCATGGGCGAATTTGATGGCGTCCAGCATCTCTTTTTCAGACACTTCGCTCATCTCTCCCTCTACCATCATGATATTTTCATATGTAGCTCCCACCATGATGTCCAAGTCAGCCTTTTTCAACTCGGAACGGGAAGGGTTGATCACAAATTTCCCATCGATTCGGGCCACCCGTACCTCCGATATCGGCCCGTTGAACGGAATGTCACTCACGGCGATCGCCGCAGACGCCGCCAATCCGGCCAACGCATCCGGCATGGACTCTTCGTCTGCCGAATAGAGGGTTACGTTCACAAAGGTTTCTGCATGGTAATCGTCCGGGAAGAGAGGACGCAAAGCTCTATCTATCAAACGGGATACCAAGATCTCGTAGTCGGAAGCCCTTCCTTCTCTCCGGGTAAAACCGCCGGGGAAACGCCCCACGGCGGAAAATTTCTCTTTGTAATCAACGGATAGCGGCATAAAATCCACGTCCGGCCCGGCATCCGGAGCCGAAACCACCGTTGCCAGCAACATGGTCTTTCCCATGGTCAGCATCACGGCCCCGTCAGACTGTTTAGCCAGTTTGCCGGTTTCCAATGTAATTACCCTGCCGTCAGACAGCGTAATACTTTTTGTTACAACATTCATCATTTGGTTAAAATAAATTTTAACGGAATTCTTTTATAAATTCGGTGTCGCCGGCAGGTCCGGGACAAAGGGAGGAGTGAAGGGAGGAAAAAGGCGGGTTCGGAGTGTTCCGGACCCGCCCGTATTTTTCTTTATTTACGTAAATTCAATGCTTTTACGATCGCACGATACCGTTCGATATCTTCTCTTTTGAGGTAATCCAGTAAAGCTCTGCGCTTTCCTACCAACTTGATCAGGGAACGACGGGTTCCGTGGTCTTTGTGATTCTTTTTCAAATGCTCCGTCAAATGGGCAATACGGTAGGAAAATAAAGCGATCTGTGATTCCGGAGAACCAGTATCTTTATTAGACTTCCCGTAGCTTGAAAAAAGTTCTTCTTTCTTTTCAGCTGTTAAATACATACGATCTATTCTTTAAAAATTAAAAACGCCGCAAAGATACACTTTATTTTGATTGTCCGAAATATCCCGTAGCTTTTTTATTGGATGGTTTTATGGGTTGTTGGTAACGACCGAGCCGGAGATGATCAGGATCATTTCCGGTTTTTGGGGATCGTTGGTGATCACGGTAACGGATTTGTACTGGCGCCCGCTTTTGGCTGTCGAATCAAAGGTTGCCCGTATGGTGGTGGACATGCCGGGAGCTATAGTGCTCTCTCCCAAAGTGATAGCAGTACAACCACACCCGGGTTTTGTCTTCCGGATGATCAGGTCGGATTTTCCGGTGTTGGTCAGCACAAAATCGCAATTCGCCTTCTCTCCCTGTTTTAAATCGCCAAAATCGATGGACGTCTCTTTGAAAGAGGCGACGGGAGCATTTTCAAGCTGCTGGCGGCTGAGTTTGGTAAAATCCTCCACAATATTGGCACTGAGGTTGAGCCGGTTCCGGGACGTATTATCGCTATTGATCGACAAGATAATGCTTTCGTACTGATACCCGTAGTCGTTCTTTTTAGCAGCATCGTACGTCAGGTACATCACACCCTTTTTCCCGGGCGCTACTTCCAGCTGGGGAATAACCACGGTAACGGCTGCAGGCAACCGCTTCGCCTCCACCCGGATCGTGGAATCCGTTCCGTTGAAGAAGTAAATAGTGTCCTTTTTTACCTGATCGACGTAAACGGTATTGAGGTTGATGGCGGAACTTTTGAATTTCAAGCCGCCCAAGTTGTGTTTGTACAGCAGATCCGGCTTTTTCGGATTGTCTACAATGTTACCGGACAGCAGCAACTGCTCCCGTTGGTTCCCGGCATTGGAAAAGACAGAGATACCGTAATTGAACGTTTCGGGAAGCTGGGAGGATAAAAAGGTAACAGAGATTTCCGAAGAGGCCCCCGGCGCTATTGGCGCCTGCGGCCAGTGCGCTTTCAACTGCGAACTTACCGGCTGTACCCTCGTAATGATCACGGGTACGCTGCCCGTATTTTTAAAGGAAAAGACAACGGTTTTCTCTTCTGTGTCCGCAGGGAGGTTTTTCAGGGTGATCTCTTTATTTTTAAACGAGAACACGCCGGTCTGGGCCTGCACGGCGACAGCACAGATCAAAAGGGCAATGGATAAGAAATGCTTCATGGCTGTGTAGTATTATTCAATTGGACATTCCCGCTGATCCTGTAAGTAACAAGCGAAGAAGCAGGATCGTTCAGGGTAAAGGATACGACATAGACTTTGCGTCCGGGTTTGTCGTCGAACTGTACGGAGAGTTCCACTTTGATCTTTTTCCCGGGCTTGATCACCGTTTTGGCAGGTGATACCTTCACCCGGGTTTCGTCTGAAATGCCGATCTTTCGGATGATCAAATCGTTCTTTCCCGTATTTTCAATATACAGTTCGTGTTTTTTCAACACATTCTTTCCAACGGTTCCCAACTCTGCGTTGCGATCGGAAAAAACCGCTTTGGGCGCTTCTTCGAAACGACCGACATATTCGGAAAAATCTTCGCTGATATTAGCCAGTACGGTCACATCGTGCGACATACCCATATTGGTTTTCACCGTAAATTTGTCCGAAACAAACCCCCACTCTTTTCGGGCAGCCGCGTTGTAGGCTACCCGGATACGCCCGGGTTTATTCTTTTCCAAAACTTCCGGTTCGGAAGTAACGGTCAGAAAAGCGGCCGGAACACTTTCAAAAGAGAGTTGGACCGGTTTATCCCCCGTATTGACCACAGCAATCTCTTTAACCGGTTTATCGGTATTTTTTACGCTGCCGAAATTCAGGGTATTGGCGGCTAACTTCAAGTTACCGGCAGAGAATGTGTAAGCAGCGTACGGATCGGCCGGCCGGCGGTTCACAGTCCCTCTGATTGTCAGGGAACTGACAGGCGTTTCCGCATTGGAATTCACCGTAATGCTTTTGGTAAAAGCGCCGGGACGGTTCTGTGGATTAAAACTGACTTTGATGATACCGTTCCCTCCGGGAGGGATGGGCTGGCGGCTCCATTCCGGGCTGGTACAGCCGCAGGAGGTGCGTACATTGGAGATGATCAGGGGAACCTGTCCGGTGTTCTGGAAAACAAAGTCGTGGGTAACGCTTCCGCCGTGCTCTTCCACTGTACCGAAATTGTGCAGGTTGCTTTCAAATTGGATCTGCGCTTTTTGCGAAAAAGCCAGGAAGGGCAAGCATACAAAAAGTAAAAAAATAATGCGCTTCATTATGCTGTTGTTTTAATAGTGACCCGAAATACAGATACAAAGGTAATAAATAGCCGGCAGATTCATCCTTGTACCGGGTTAATTTTATTTCACGTCGATTAATTTTTGTAAAACATAAAACCGGAAGCAGTAAGATATTTTTCGCATCAATCACTTATTATCCGCCTCATTATCTTCAGATTGTGAGTATAGCGTTTCAGGTTTTCATTATAGATCCCCTGGTGGTCGAGTTTGTCAATCCGTACTTTCCCGGAAGCGTGAATGATCCGGTTCTGTTCCCACCAAATACCCACATGGGTAATCCCTCCGGCATCGTCCCCGAAAAACGCCAGGTCGCCCGGCCGGGCCTCCTCCACAAAGGAGAAGTTCTGCCCACACGCTGCCTGCTGCGAAGCATCCCGGGGCAGATCAATCCCGGCCATCCGGTACGTCATCTGAACTAAGCCAGAGCAGTCAATCCCATACGGAGAACGTCCTCCCCACAGATAGGGCGTGTTGTAATAGAGTAACGCATATTCGATCAAGAGGGAACGCAAACTGTCCACCCCAACATCTTTCAGCTTGGTGACCAAGGTATAGGTATCCTCTCCCAGCATCATTTTACCACTGTCGGCATCCAGAAAAGGAAGTACGCTACCGGCTACCAGCAAACGGTTCCCGTATTCTCCCTCTTTGGTCACAATGTTAAATACCTCCGTGGTCAACAGCGGCTCCTCCGAATGGTAGCGCATCGCATATTCGTCCGTTACCTCCAAGTACATCTTTCTATCGATCCACCCCTCGTATCCGTCGTGCACCAACCGGATACGCACCCATTTCTCAGCCTCCTCCGTGATCTCAAAAAGCTCCCCAAAGAGTGCCTGGGATACCATCTCACTCCGTTCCGATTGTTCCCGCCGCATCGGCACAATACTCAAATCCGCTATGCCAAAAGCCATATCCTTGCGATTTTTTAAGCGTCTGTTTAAACCATTACAGCAGCAAATGTATAAATTATTTTATCTTTGCGGACGATTTTGCGCAGTCTAAAAAAATGAAAGAGTATGGCACAGACACCTTCCATCCCCAAAGGGACCCGGGATTTCTCCCCTGCTGTTATGGTCAGGCGGAACTATATTTTCGACACCATCAAAAGCGTTTTCCGCTTGTACGGCTACATGCCGTTGGAGACACCAGCGATGGAAAACCTCTCCACCCTGCTGGGGAAATACGGGGAAGAAGGTGACAAATTGCTGTTCAAAATATTGAATTCCGGCGACTACCTCTCCCGGGTGGACGAAATCGAACTCCGGGAGCGGAACCTTTCCCAAGTGACCGGAAAGATCGCGGAGAAAGGGCTTCGGTACGACCTGACGGTCCCGTTTGCCCGTTTTGTCGTACAACACCAGTCCGAGATCACCTTCCCCTTCAAGCGGTACCAAATCCAGCCGGTGTGGCGGGCCGATCGGCCGCAAAAAGGGCGCTATCGGGAGTTCTACCAGTGCGACGTAGACGTGGTGGGCAGCAACTCACTACTGAACGAGGTGGAGCTAATCCGGATCGTCAACGAAGTATACCGCCGGCTAAAGGTCCGGGTGCGCCTGCTGATCAACAACCGCAAAATCCTGGCCGGCATCGCCGAAACAATCGGAGAACCGGAGAAGTTGACGGATATTACCGTCGCGATTGACAAAACGGACAAGATCGGCCGGGACGCCGTGAACAGTGAGCTACGGGAGAAAGGATTGCAGGAGGGCGCCATTGAAAAACTGCAACCGATCCTGGACCTTTCCGGCGACAACGAACAAAAACTCAATCTGTTGGAAACCATTCTCGCCGGCAGCGAAACCGGCCTGAAAGGGGTGCAGGAACTGCGCACCGTATTCAACTATTTACACGAGCTTCCCGTTGATATTGAGGTAAAATTAGACCTGACCCTAGCCCGGGGGCTGAGCTATTACACCGGGGCCATTTTTGAAGTCAAAGCGTTGGATGCAGAAATAGGGAGTATCACGGGCGGCGGGCGGTACGACGACCTGACCGGCATATTCGGCCTGAAAAACGTTTCGGGCGTCGGGATCTCCTTCGGCGCAGACCGTATTTTCGACGTGATGAGCCAATTGGAGCTTTTCCCGCCGGATACGGGCGCAACCACCCAACTCCTCTTTGTCAATTTTGGGGAGAAAGAGGAGCGTTACTGCCTGCCGGTGTTGCAAAAATTACGGGAGAACGGTATCAATGCTGAGATCTATCCCGAAGCCGACAAAATGAAAAAACAGTTGGGGTATGCCGACAAAAAGAGTATTCCTTTTGTAGCCATCGCCGGGGAAAATGAGATGCAAAACGGCCTGTTCTCCCTGAAAAACATGCGGACAGGCGAACAAAAGAACGTCCGGCCCGAAGAGATCCTTCGCCAACTGACTGAAAACGAAAATGCGTAAATCCTTAATTATTTCAATATACCATGATTCATTCCATTTCACCGGCAGCCTTAACGTTTGAAACCGTCGACAACATCCTGCAAAAGGGCTATAAATTAGCGCTGTCCGAAGAGAGCAGGCAGCTTATTCTCCGCTCCAAAGCCTATTTAGACCGCAAGATCGCCGAATCGGACAAACCGCTATACGGCATTACCACCGGATTTGGTTCCCTATGCAAGATCAGCATCTCCCCGGAGGATCTTAGCCGTTTGCAAGCCAATTTGGTCATGTCGCATGCGTGCAGCATCGGGGCGCCGGTGGACAAAACCGTGATCCGGCTAATGTTGCTGTTGAAAGCGCATGCGCTCTCTTTGGGGAAATCCGGCGTCCAATTGGCCACGGTGGAACGCATCATCGATCTCTTTAACAACGATGTCCTTCCTGTGGTGCGGGAATTGGGTTCGCTGGGCGCTTCCGGCGACCTCGCCCCGTTGGCCAACCTCTTCCTCCCGCTCATTGACGAGGGGGAGGTCTATTACCGAGGAGAGATCCGGCCGGCCAAAGAGGTAAACGCGCTGTTGCACTGGGAACCGGTTGCATTGGGCGCCAAAGAGGGGCTGGCCCTGCTGAACGGGACGCAATTCATGAGCGCCCACGCTGTATACGCCCTGCTGAAAGCGTTTAAGATCGCCAAATACGCCGACATCATCGGGGCGATCTCCTTAGAAGCGTATGACGGCCGCATCGATCCTTTTCTGCCGCAAATCCATGCGGCTCGCCCCCATCCGGGACAGATCGAAACGGCCCGGAACATCCGCACCTTGTTGGAAGGCTCGGAGTTTCAGCAACGGGAAAAGACACGGGTGCAGGATCCCTATTCGTTCCGGTGTATCCCACAGGTACACGGCGCTTGCAAGGACACGGTCGAATATGTCGCATCGGTTGTTGAGCGGGAGATCAACTCCGTTACGGACAACCCCACCATATTCCCCGAAGACGACCTGATCATCTCCGGCGGAAACTTCCACGGCGAGCCGCTGGCGTTGGCGTTGGACTTTCTCTCTATAGCCGTAGCCGAGCTGGGAAGTATTTCGGAACGGCGCACCTATCGGTTAATCTCCGGCGATCGGGCGCACCTGCCCGAGTTTTTGGTCTCCAACCCCGGACTGAATTCCGGGTTTATGATCCCCCAATATGCGGCAGCGGCCATTGTCAGCCAGAACAAACAACTCTGCACCCCCTGCTCTGTCGATTCCATTCCCTCTTCCAACGAACAGGAGGATCACGTCAGCATGGGCGGGAACGCGGCGACCAAGAGCGTCAAAGTAGCGGAAAATGTGGAACGGATTTTAGCCATTGAATTGCTGAACGCCGCCCAGGCCATCGACATGCAGCGGCCGGTGAAGACCTCCCCCTATCTGGAAAATTTCCTGCAGGAGTTCCGGAGCGTCGTTCCCTTTAACGGGGCCGACCGGGTGATGTATGTAGACATGGATGCGGCAACGGAATTCCTCCGGGCCGGGGATTTTGAGTGAATATCCATATAAACAGTCGCTTTGCCCTATTGCGACAGAGAAGAAAGGAGCAATTGAAAGATATTGCTCTTTTTGTTTTTGATGTGTACGGTTTTCCAAAGTTCTTGCCGGGTCCGGGGATCTTCTACCCGTTCTTTCAGGATAAACAGGCTTAATTCGTTCCAGGGATTTGCCCGCACCAATTTCTCCAAATAGTGGGCTTCGTACTCCCGGTAACGTTCCAGATTTCGTTCCAATGCCTTTAGGAGTTTTTCATCACTCTTTGTCTGCATAGGCTTGCTCCGAAGCAACTTCATCTCTTCCAAAATCTCCTTTGTGGGCTGTGTGTAACGCTCGGCAAGCACCTGCTCGACCATTTCGAATTCCCGCTCCAACCGGGATCCTTCGACTGCCAGACTGTCCGGGAAATTTCCCGTTATTATTATTCCCTCGTATGCGTCGGCAATAAAGGAAAAGGTCTCTTGTTCCATTTGAATCCACACCCTGGCCGGCAAAACCAATCCGGGTCCCCGAAGTGTCCAGCTTCCGTTCTCTATCCGGCAACTATCCAACCGAACCTTTTCCGGATTCCCCGGAAATTCCGCCAGCAGTACCACGGAACCGGCCGTACCGGCCTCTCCCTGTATCGTCATCTGCTTCCGGCAGGCCATCAGCGACACTATTATGAAACAAAACAATGCGATTCTTCCCATACAGTCTGTTGTTTTATGCAAAGATAGCCTTTCCATTGGGAATCTTAACTTCTTATGCAGGCTAAGTTAGGAATTTCAACAGCTCTCAAATAACTTCGGTGAAAAATTTAAACAGACTCTAAGCTTCGGTCTGTTATTTCCGAAAGCGTGGTCGGGAACGACGAATTGTTTACTTGTTCCGGCTGAGCGACCGGAATTCGCTCTGCTCGACGAAGTCGCAAAGCGACTGAGAAGGTCGCGGATTCCAGCGAAAGCCGGAGCTTAGTAAACCGCCGTGGAGACCGCTTTTGGAAACAATAGGCCGAAGCGACGGCGGAAAAAGAGAAAAAAAATCAGGTATTGCCCTGACAGGTTCACCGGTTTTCCAAGTAGAGAGTGATGATGCGGGGAAGGGCGTAATGTCCGGTTTGGGCTTCCGGAACACGCAGAAAGCCGTTCAGGCCGGACGGAAGGGTTTCCGTTTCGATCTCGTAAAACCGGACACGCAGCAAACGGTGTGAAAGTTGGTGCTTCATCGGCAGGGAGATCCGGCCGATTTTTAACCCGGAAGCTCCTGCAAACAGACGACCGAAAGCTTCGCCGGCCAAGAGGGTCTCCGGTTCTGTCTCTTCCGGGGTTTCCAGCAGCGGGAATTCGTACAGGTTTTGCCAAATATCTTTCGCTCCGCGCCGGTGCAAAAGGATTTCCCCGTTACAGTGGATGTGCAGGTAGTGAAAATAGCGGGTAAAGACCGTCGTTTTTCCCTGTTTGACAGGCAACTGCCGAACCCGGCCCTCCGCCCGGGCAACACACTGCTCCTGCAACGGGCAGGATGTGCACTCCGGCAATCCCGGCATACACTGCAACGCCCCGAAATCCATGATGGCCTGGTTGTAGTCCCCGGGGTGTTCCCTGTCTAATAATTCGCCGGCCAACTCCCGGAAAAAACGCTTCCCTTCTGTTGAATCAATGGGCGTGTCCACGCCGAAAACCCGCGACAACACCCGATATACATTTCCGTCCACCACTGCACAGGGAAGATCGAAGCAAAAAGAGCAGATCGCAGCGGCCGTATATTCGCCGATCCCCTTCAGAGATAAAACATCCCGGTAATTTGTTGGAAATACGCCTCCGAATTTCTCTATGATCTCTTGAGCCGCCCGGTGCATGTTCCGGGCCCGGCTGTAATAGCCCAACCCTTGCCAGTAACGCAGCACCTCGTCCTCCGCCGCACCGGCCAGCACAGCCACATCGGGAAAGCGTTCCGTGAAACGGAGGAAATAGTCCCACCCCTGCGCCACACGGGTTTGTTGTAAAATAATCTCGGAAACCCAAACGATATAAGGGTCCCGGCTACCGCGCCAGGGAAGCTCCCGGCCGTTCTCCCGGTACCACGCCAGCAATTTTTTACCAAATCCGGAGTTATCGACCATGGCAAGAAGGGGCTAATATGCTTTCCCGATCAACACCCGCCGGCTGGAAGGCTTCCCCGTCACCATACATCTCCCCTCCTCTTCCGGGCTGTCCAAGGGGATGCAACGGATGGTCGCCTTGGTTTCCGCCTTGATCCGTTCTTCTGTTTCCGGCGTACCGTCCCAATGGCACAGGAAGAATCCGCCTTTAGTTTCCAACAACTGTTTAAACTCTTCGTAAGAGTCCACTTTGGTGATCATGCTGTTCCGGAAATCCAACGCTTTTTTATAGATGGTATCCTGTATGTTTTCCAACAAAGCAGGGATGTACTCTTCGATCCCTTCCAGCGGAAGCGTCTCTTTGGTCAGTGTGTCCCGACGCGCAACCTCCACAGTGCCATTCGCCAAGTCCCGCTCCCCAATCGCCAAACGCACGGGTACCCCTTTCAATTCGTAATCAGCAAATTTCCAACCAGGCTTTTGGGTATCCCGGTCGTCGTATTTTACACTGATGCCTTTGGCTTGCAACTTTTTCACGATCCCGTCTACCTTTGCCGTGATCCCGGCCAACGCCTCATCGCTTTTGTAGATTGGCACAATAACCACCTGGATCGGTGCCAATTTCGGAGGTAATACCAAACCGTTATCGTCCGAATGAGCCATGATCAATGCTCCCATCAAACGGGTTGATACCCCCCACGAAGTCGCCCATACATATTCCCGTTCGCCATTCTGTGCTGCGAACATCACATCAAACGCCCGGGCAAAATTCTGCCCGAGAAAGTGGGAAGTTCCCGCCTGCAAAGCCTTTCCGTCCTGCATCAACGCCTCGATAGCATAAGTTTCCAACGCTCCGGCAAAACGCTCACTGGCGCTTTTTGTCCCCATGACCACCGGTATGCCCAGCCATTTCTCTGCAAATTCGGCATATATCTTTATCATTCTGTCCGCCTCTTCCAGTGCCTCTTCCCGAGTCGCATGCGCCGTATGCCCCTCCTGCCAGAGAAATTCCGCCGTACGCAGAAACATCCGGGTCCGCATCTCCCAACGCATGACATTGGCCCACTGATTGCACAGGATGGGCAAATCCCGGTACGACTGTATCCAGTTTTTGTAGGTATTCCAGATGATGGTTTCGGAAGTTGGCCGGATAACATACTCCTCTTCCAATTTGGCCGCCGGATCGACGACCACCCCTTTCCCGTCCGGATCATTCATCAGCCGGTAATGGGTCACCACTGCGCACTCTTTCGCAAATCCTTCCACATGGTCCGCCTCCTTGGAAAAAAAGGATTTCGGGATCAACAACGGAAAATAGGCATTTACGTGACCGGTCTCTTTGAACATCCGGTCCAACTGCTGCTGCATCTTTTCCCAGATAGCATATCCGTATGGCCGGATGACCATACATCCCCTCACGGCCGACGGTTCCGCCAGACCCGCTTTTAGCACCAACTCATTGTACCACTGTGAATAATCCTCGCTCCTGGATGTTAAAAATTTGGCCATCTTCTTATTTTTTGGTAAAACAGCGGCAAATTTAATGAAAAACCACGACTATGTGGTTCAAATGTTTTAATTTTATGTGGTTAGCAACCGGAGATAGATTGCACAGTATCTTGCTATAATATTAAAAACGGAGGAGTTTGAATGTTTGGTACGGTTTTTGATAAAATATAATTGAAACTTAAAACAGAGGTCATGAAAACTTTATATCTCTTTTTAGCACTTGTCCCCTGGTTTGCTGCTTGCGCCCCGGGGCAAATGATGAGCCACACGATGGAAGACGATATATATTACGTTCCCGGCAGGCAACCGCTTCTCCTTCAGGAAGCCGGAACAGCAACGCAACCCGCCGTCCAGGCGAACCGGAACGTTGAACAATCGATCTATTCCAACGATGCCGGAAGTTATGTGATCAACAGCGCTACGGGGGATGTAGAGCAGGTAGGCATGGATGAACTGACGCCCCGGGCGCTTTCGGAATTGGAAAGCGCCGATGAGATCAACGCCGTCGTGTACGAAAACAGGGGGTATTGGATCGGAGGGTTCAAAGGCAGTGTACAGGACATGCGGGAAGCAGCCCGTATCATCGCCCAGTATCCGGAAGGATTCGGATACATTGCGAACGGACAGGAAATCGCTTTGGATCTCTCTTTGGATTCCGACTGGAATGTTTACACCGTAGACGGACGGTTCTGGTGGTTCCCCTCCTCTTCCAATGTGGAGTTCTACACGCAATTCATCCTGGGCAATTATCCGCGGTATGTATGGACAGTGGCCTGGAATGACTACCGGTACGACTCATGGGCTTTCAACGCTCGTTTCGGATGGCCTGGATTGAGTATTGGTTTTGGCTGGAATTACCACGGGTATTACGATCCGTGGTACTACGACCCCTGGTATGGAGGATGGGGATGGCCCTATTATTCCCACGGGTACTATAATCACTGGTATCACGACCATTGGTACTACGATCATTGGCGTCCCGGCCATTACTACCCGGGCTATTACTATCCGGATTACGGCTGGCACCGCCCGCCGGCAAGGCCGATCTACTCTTACAATCGCCCCGGAACTGGTTTACGGCCTGGAACGGCATACCGGCCGAGCCGGCCGAATACACGCCCCGGAACTGTTACGAGGCCGGGTACAACGACACGACCGGGTACCGTTACCCGCCCCGGAACTTCTACAAGACCGGGTAGCATCCAGACCGCACGGCCGGGAGCAACGACGCGCCCAAGCACTGTTACCCGCCCCGGAACCACTACGAGGCCTTCAGGAGTAACCACCAGACCGGCAACGACCGGCAGACCGGATGCTACGACCCGCCCCGGTACGGTCACCAGACCGAATCAAAGTACAACACGTCCGGCGGGAACGATGACACGTCCGGCTCAAACCACCACCCGGCCCGGTACGGTCACCCGTCCCGGAACCACTACGAGGCCTTCACCCAACACACTGCCGGGTGGAAGGAGCGGAAGCGGAACCACGGCCCGGCCGGCGAATAAGCCGTCCGGAACATCGTACATGTCCCGTCCAGCCGCAACAAGACCTTCGGGAACAACGGCAAGACCCTCCTTCAACAACTCCGGCCGCTCCGGAAACAGCTATACTCCTCCCCGCTCCAATAACTCCGGAAGCAGCTACACCCCTTCCCGGTCCAACAGTTCCGGAAGCAGCTACTCTCCTGCCAGATCCGGGAGCAGCAGTGGCAGTAGCAGAAGCAGCGGAAGCAGTTCCCGTTCAGGGAGTTCCGGAGCCAGCAGGCCAACCAGAAGGTAAGAACAGACGTACAATAGAAAAACAATAACGACCATGAAGAAGCTACTCGTACTACCGGCTCTCCTGCTGATCGGAAGTGTATTGCAGGCCCAGAATTACCAGGATATACTCCGGTACTCCCGCTACTCTGCTGAAGGAACAGCCCGTTCGGCCGCCATGGGCGGAGCTTTCGGAGCGCTCGGCGGGGATCTCTCTACCTTGAATACCAATCCGGCCGGGATCGGGGTGTTTCGGAAATCGGAAGTGAATTTCACCTCCCTGTTGGATTTCAGCCACATCAAATCGAGCGGCACGTCCGGATCCGCCTCCCAGTATTACATCGGAAATGTGGGGCTGGTCTACTCCCTCTACACACCCGGTTCTGAGTGGAAAGGGGTGAATTTCGGTTTTAATTACACCAATTTCTCTCCGTATAAACACAATCTGAACCAATTTATCGGCAACGAAAGTTCGGACTATTCGCTGACCTCCATCTGGGCGTACCAAGCTGGGAATCTTAAGTCAGAAAGGTTAGATCCGTTCTCTACCGGACCGGTTTACGACGCCAAACTGATCTATCAGTCTGTCGACGATTACTACAATCCCATTTTCTGGGAAGGGCCGGCAGCCGAGTTGATCAACCAGCAAAAACGCATCCGGGAAGAGGGGTATCTGGGGGAATATGCGATGACGATCGGAACCAATTACAAAGATCAGTTGTACCTCGGAGTAACGGTCGGCCTTCAAAGTACGTACCACAAATTGTACTCATCTTACTCCGAGATCGGTGAAGCGAACGCTCCTTCCGGTTTCGACATGTTCAATTACTACGAATACCAGCGGATCGAAGGGGACGGCATAAACTTGAAGTTCGGGGCTATTTACCGCCCGATCCCCCAGTTGCGCCTCGGGGTCAGTATTCATACCCCGACCTGGTATAACATGAGTTTTGAATACCGGTCGGGCATAGATGCCTGGTTTAACAGAACGGACGCAACCCTCGGAAGGGACCGAACACAATACAGTTCGGAAAGCCCTTTGTCAGAATACGATTTTAAGATGCGTACTCCGTGGAGAGCCATTTTCAGCGTGGCAGGCGTGTTGGGCCGGAAAGCGATCATCAGTATGGATTATGAGTTTGTCGACTACCCCTCCGCCCGGTTTACGGACAACAGTTTCAACGACGATTATCAGTACGAAAACGACGAGATTAAAGCCACCTACACCAACGGGCACAACGTACGATTCGGTGCCGAATACCGGGTCAGCAGCGCTTTCAGCCTCCGGGGCGGCTATTCGTTGCAGCTCTCGCCATATAAGGAGAAAGGGTTCAGTTTCACGTACGATATTCCCAAAGGAGATAAGTTGCAAACCCTCTCCGGCGGTTTCGGCCTGAATTTCGGAAGTTTCTATGTAGACGCCGCCTACACTTACCGGTTCAGCAAAGACAAAACTGTTTTTTACAGCAATTACGGATATTACGGATATTACCTCGGCGAGGATATAACAGAGGAGGTTATTCAGGCGCAGGACATCGCCAACAAATACAACGAACACCAGGCGCGCTTGACATTCGGCCTCCGATTCTGACGAAATTAGCGTTGAAAATAGTACTTTTGTGTCCCGGAATACAAAAGTACTATTTTTTATGTCCAGAAAATTCCACATCGAGACATACGGCTGCCAGATGAACGCTGCGGACAGCGAGGTGGCGGCCGCCATCCTGAAAGACGGAGGGTTTGAATATACGGCAGACAGGAACGAAGCCGACATCATTCTGGTCAATACCTGTTCCGTCCGGGAAAACGCCGAACAACGGGTGCGCGGACGGGTACAGGGCTTTTCCGAGCTCCGGAAGAAGAAGCCCGGATTGCTGATCGGCGTCATGGGATGCATGGCCGAACGGCTCGGAGAACAACTGTTTGAGCAGGAAAAAAACGTCAATATCGTTGTCGGCCCGGACGCCTACATGGACTTGCCGTTGCTGATCGAAAAAGCGACAAGGGGGGAAAAAGCCATCAACATCGCCCTCTCCGAAACCGAAACTTACAAAGACATCTGTCCTTCCCGCATCGACGAAACCGCCATCTCCGGATTTGTTTCCATCATGAGAGGGTGCAATAATTTCTGTACCTACTGCATCGTGCCTTATACCCGCGGGCGGGAACGAAGCCGGAGCCCCCGGAGCATTCTGAACGAACTGTTGGACCTGCAACGCAAAGGGTACAAGGAGGTGACCCTGCTGGGGCAGAATGTGAACTCTTACGCTTACAAGGACGAACAGGTGCAGATTGATTTTCCCGGCTTGCTGGAGCGGGCGGCGCAGGCGGTCCCGGGTATGCGGATCCGTTTTGCTACCTCCCACCCCAAAGATATGAGTGACAGGATTTTGGAAACCATCGCCCGGTTTCCGAACATCTGCAAATCCATCCACCTGCCCGTACAATCCGGCAGCAATTCGGTACTCCGGGACATGAACCGGAAATACACCCGCGAGTGGTATCTGGAGCGGATCGAAGCCATTCGGCGGATCATTCCCGGGTGCGGCCTCTCTACGGATGTATTCGTCGGTTTTCACAACGAAAGCGAAGCCGATTTCCGGGAGACACTGGAGTTGTTGAAAACGGTGGGGTTCGACCTGGCTTATATGTTCAAATATTCGGAGCGACCCGGCACCACGGCCTCCAAACGGCTTCCGGACAATGTTCCCGAAGAGGTGAAGAGCCGCCGCCTGCAAGAGTTGATCGACCTGCAAACCACGCTTTCGCTGGAGAGCAACCGGCAGGATGTGGGCCAAACATTCGAGGTGCTGGTAGAGGGTGTTTCCAAAAAAAGTCCGGACGAACTGTTCGGCCGCAGCAGCCAGAACAAGGTGGTCGTTTTTCCACACAGCGGCGCACAACCCGGCGATCTGATCCGGGTAACCGTTACCTCCTGCACCTCGGCCACGCTTATGGGAATACCTGCTGAACAAAGTTAAGAGCCTGTTTACATGTCCCGGAAATTAGAAAACGAAGAGTTATACCGCATCAGTGCGGAGGAGTTCAAGCGGGCAGACAAGTTGCCTGTGGTAGTGGTGTTAGACAATGTGCGGAGCCAGCACAACATCGGGTCGGTGTTCCGCACCTGCGACGCTTTTCGGTTGGAAAAGATCTACCTGTGCGGGTTGACCGCCACCCCGCCCCACCGGGAGATCCACAAGACTGCACTGGGGGCCGAGGATTCCGTGGCGTGGGAGTATGCAGCGGATACGGCGGAGGCGGTCCGCAAACTCCGGACGTCCGGATATCGCATCTACGCGGCCGAACAGGCGGAAAAGAGCATCTCCCTGGAAACCGTTGTCCCGGAAAGCGGCTGCCGGTATGCATTGATTTTCGGAAACGAAGTGAAAGGCGTGCAACAGGAGGTGATCGACCTGGCGGACGGTTGTATTGAGATCCCGCAGTTCGGCACCAAACACTCATTTAATATCTCCGTCAGTGTGGGGATCGTACTCTGGCAATTGGTAAAACCGTTGTTGCCGAAGTTAAGGGGGTGAGGTGTCAGCGGATAAAGAAATCCAGCAGGCAACGCTCCGCTAAGTAAACCCGGATCCGGTCCCCTACTTTCAAATTACTGTAACAGAACGGATTTCCGCAAAAGAAAAAATCCCCCATCTTGATCATAAAGTAATGGGAAGCCTTGGAGATAAACGCATGGATCCCGACGGGCAGATCGGAGATCCGGTTCTCAAAAACCGTTGTTTCGTTGATGCGCAGGCTGTATACGAGCTCTTCTCCCCGGTACGGTTGCAGGCTGCTGAGCGCCGCCGAGTCGTCGAAAGCGGAGGCCAATCCGGTCTCCAGGCCATTTGTAAATAACTCTTTGCGGAGAGTGTCCGCGTAAAAACGGACTCCTACCCCGATCTGGTCGTAGTAGCGAGATGCAAAACGCTCCGATACGCCTTTTCCCAGTTTACAGGCCCGCAACACCACTTGTGGGACGCAACTCAGTTCCTGGGTAAAATCGGGGACGTAAAAGTCACGGTTGTCCCGCAACAGCGCATTGTCCCCGATCACCTGCGGGGACATCCGGCCAGCGGTGTTGTATTCGGCACAAATCAGTTTCATTTGTCGTATCTTTTATCCCTGTAATTTCATACGTATCAATTGCTGCCTGTCAACAAAGGCAAAACCTTTTCCCAATTCGAGCAGGAATTTTTGCATCTCGTTAATAATTGCCTGTTCTAAACGAGATTCCGTATATCCTGTATTATTGGGTAGTCCAAGAAATTCCAACACAGCAGGATTTTTGATAAACTCTAATTTATTCTGTTGAAAATCTTTTGTTTTTTCTTGCATTTCCTGTATTACAGGCTCTTTCACTTGAGAGGATAAAAGCCGGTGATAATACAGTGTGGAAATATTTCTGTCCAGCGTTCTTACCGACCAATGATTTTCTGCTGCTTCTTGAAGGTAATATTTTTGAGCATCCTTATTTTCAACCCTCATTATCAATCTAATATGCGACCAACTCAATTGTGCACACAGTGTGTGCCAAATCTCCGTGTCCTGAAATGTCAGATAAAACTGCCTAAAATCCCGCAAACTCCGTTCGCTAAAACCTTTTCCAAATTCTCTTGTAAGCTCGACAGATAACGTTTTAAGAATTTCCTCACCATAAGCAGCTCGCTCTTTGCCTTGCTGTTCTTCTTCAACAATGCGCTTGCCAATCAGCCAATATGCTTCTACCATAGCAAAGTTAACCGCAGTATATGCTTTTTGTCGTGCAACGGAGAGAATCTGTTTGATTTCGGAAACGAAATGAGAATCGTTTATTGACTGTACTTTCATATTATGCTAATTTTTATAGGTGCTGACAAAATACCCGCCACCGTGACGACATCGGCGAAGTTCCAGACTTTTTTGATGAGGGATTGTTCGTTTGAGTTGTTGTTTTGTTTTGCCATAGATTTTGTATATTTTTAACTGATTTCTTTTTCAGAGTGTTCTTTATTACTCTTAAAAATTGAATCTGCCAACCGTGTGCCCGTTGATATTAATTTTGCTAACACTTTTAATTGTTCTCTACACGCTATACTTTTTGTTTTGTGAGGATAATTAATTGTATGGTCGATTTCTCCCCAAATTTCTTCAAACAATGTTCGAACTTGTATTTCACAACATATAGGGTTTGGATTTTGATTGTTTGGTTTTACAACATAATGAACACTTGTATAAAATGTTTCTTTAAGTTCAGTTTTGATGTTTAATTTTTCATAAAGTGCTTTATATTCAGGATCCCAAGTGTATACTTTGGGGTCTTCTACAAAAACCCAGTCTCCACTATTTACATAATTCAGAATATTTTCGTGAATAATAGGAAACTGCTCTTGATATAAGTGTAAAACTCTAACACCAATTAAATCTGTAACTTCTCTAAATAAATTTTCGCTTGTTATTATTCGTTCGTTGTCTTCTTTATATTTTCTAATAATTTTATCTTTTAGATGTTCAGAGTCTTTTAGTCTTGTTTTTATGGAATGAATTATAGGAAAAGGCCGCTTATTTAAATTAGGATTATTTTCAAAAAAAGACACCACCGAAGATTGAAAACTTTTCAATCTCGTTTGACTATCTGCGTCATTATAAAGAGTGATTACGGATTCAATACTTTTTACGTTATCAGGTTCGCTCATAATTTATTGATTCTAATAAGTAAATCATTTGTAAATTCTCGATAATGATCTCCTATCTCTTGTAAGCGACCATTATTCCCTTGATTATATTCAAATCCATTTTGAGTAAGCAAATCAATATAGTCAGAATCGGTTTGTCTTAGCCCTTGATAAACTTCAGGAACTTTCCACATAGGACATTTAAGTGCTTGTGCCATTGCAGGGAAAGTATTATGAGTGTGTATTATTGCACTTCCTCCAATTGGTCTAGATATTTCTTCTTGCGTAAAATTCCTGTAATTATTTTCTTGAATGTATTCTAATATAGTTTGCGGTATTCGATTTACATATTGATAATGCGCTTGGGCTAAGTTGTATTCATTGGGAATTGTACCTTGCTTAGTATATTTTTTTGCGTTGTAGATTGTATAACCTAAAAACTGAACAAAATTAGTTGGAAACTTTGAGCGTTTGTCCTCTGAAATCAATGTATATATAGAAACAAACTCTTTTTGCCACATTTCAAGAGCACTGCCAATATTACGAATACCATACAAACTAAACATATCAGGTTGTGCGGGTATAAAGAAACCATCAACTGTGGAAATAATAGTTTTATTCAGAATACCTAAACTTGGAGAAGTATCTATCAAAACAAAATCATAATTGTTTTGTTCTGCATATTTCTTACACAAAGACCTAATATTAGTAACTGTTCTTATTGCCAAATTATCTCCTTGATAAATACCATTCCATCGTTCGGCAATTCTATTTTCATATTTATGTATAGAAAGTCTTCCCGGAATAATATCAATATTGTTGGCAATATTAAGAGCAGGTGGTAATTGAGCAAGTTCGCTAATACCATCTTCTGTTGGTTTAAGTATAAAATGAATACTTCTCGGCGAATTAATAATGTTAGGAGCTTCGTTGAACGCTTGTTCAAAATCCTCAATGAAAGGGTCTTCATCTTCCCAAATCTGATGCAATTGCTCTTCTTTCATAGCACATATAGTTAAATTGCATTGAGGGTCTAAATCAACCATTAAAATCTTATGTCCTAATTCTGCCAAAGAATTACTCAAATGATAAGTAAGCGTTGATTTTCCAACACCACCTTTGTTGTTAAAAACTGATATTACCTTCATATTTAATTTAAATAAGTGATTATTTTTTTAATTTATACTGCTAATAAAAATGAACTCAACGATTCCAACACCTCCTCAACCACACTCGCCTCTCCAAAATTCCTCACTAACTGCGCAAAAACCTGCACATTTTCTTCCCGCAAATCTTCATTAGTATAAGCCCCATTTGCTACAATGTAACCCACAATCTGTTTCATAATTTCTTTCTGACTTTCGGTTAATGGGCGTTGATTTTGTCCGCACCACAACTCAAACCTTCCCGAACAGCAACAGCAGAAACTGACGGCGAATAGTCATTTCTGTCGACCACTTGCCATCCTGTTTCTTCCAGTCTTCTGTCGATTATTAACCTTGCTTTTTCTTCAGGAGACATAATGTTGTATTATCAGAAGTTGTATGCAAAAATAACCATATCTTATAATTTTTCTCTCTAAAAATTTGTATTTATTTGAGAGTCTGTTTAAATGTGTATCTTTCAGAGTTTGATTTACATACTGAAAATATGTAGATTTGCACTCAAATACCGCCGATATGCCCTCATTTCTTGCCTTGCTTGCCCGCGACCTGATGTCCCGCCACCGGGGGAATTTCAAAGAGGTGACCGTGGTGTTCCCCAACAAAAGGGCCGGCCTTTTTTTGGCGGAGGAACTGTCCCGATTGGTTGACCGGCCGATCTGGATGCCGGAGATCGTAACGCTGAATGAGTTTATTGAACGGTACACCGGGTTGAAAAAAGCGGACCCGGTGTCGCTCATCATCAAACTGTATAAAGTGTACAAAGCATGCAGCGGGACAGAAGAAAAGTTTGAAGATTTCTACTTCTGGGGAAACATGCTGTTGGAAGATTTCGACGATTTAGACAAGTATCTGGCCGATGCGAAGGATCTCTTTTCCAATCTGGCAGCCTATAAAAAGTTGGATTACGGCTTCTCTTACCTTTCGGAGGAACAGGTAGAAGTGATACACTCCTTTTGGAGCAGCTTCAATCCGCAGAACCTCAGCAACGAACAATCGGAATTTCTGCGGGTGTGGGACAACCTTTGGCCCGTTTACAGCCGGTTCCGGGAAGAGTTGTTTCGGAAACAACTCTGCTACGAAGGAATGGGGATCCGCCGATTTTACGAACAGATCGAAACATTTGAGCTTCCCGGAAACTTGGTATTTGCCGGGTTTAATGCCCTGAATGCCTGCGAAAAACAGATATTTACCTACTGCCGGAACAATCACAAGGCCCGTTTCTACTGGGATTACGATCTCTACTATACGGCCAACGAGGCACACGAGGCAGGCCGTTTTATCCGGGAAAACCTGACGCTGTTTCCCAACGAATTAGACGCCGGGAACTTCAATAATTTCAAACACAACGGCAAGCAGATAGAGTTGATTTCCGTCCCCGCATCCGCCGGCCAGGCCAAATTGCTCCCGGAATTGTTGCAGGCGTTCAGCGAGCCGGAGAGCGTCAGAAGCGCCGTAGTGCTGTGCGACGAGGGGATGTTAATCCCCGTGATACACTCTCTGCCGGAAAGTATCCAAAAGGTCAATGTCACCATGGGGTATCCCGCCCGGAACAGCTCCGTTTCTGCTTTGGTCTCCCTGTTGGGAGAGTTGCCGGCCTACACCAAAACTTCGGGCGGGGCCGCCTATTTTTACTACAAGCCGGTAATCCCCCTGCTGAACCATCCGCTGATCCGGGCAAGCGCGCCGGAGGAGATCGACCGGATCATCCGAACGGTCCAGGAGAAAAACATCGTTTATATCCCAGCCGAAACTCTTCACTTCAACGAGTTGGGCCGGGTTGTCTTTTCCGGAACACCGGGCGGAACGGCGGAGTACCTGTTGCAGGTGCTGTCGCTCCTGTTGCAGGGAACGGAAACGGCTGACGAAGGCCTTCAGTCGCTCGAAAAGGAGTGTATTTTTGCTTTTTATACGGCTATCCAAACGTTGAAAAATACCTTTGAGGAGGAGGGCATGGAACCGGACAACCCATTTTACCTCCGGATCATCGGGAAGATATTGAACACCCTTTCCATCCCGTTCTCGGGAGAACCGTTGGAGGGGCTTCAGATCATGGGATTGCAGGAGACCCGTATGCTGGACTTTAAGAATGTCGTGATCCTTTCGGCCAATGAGGGGATCCTTCCCAAGAGCTCTTTTGCTTCGTCGTTTATTCCGTACAACCTCCGGAAAGGGTTTTCCCTGCCTGTACCGGAACACCAGGATGCTCTGTTCGCCTACTATTTTTACCGGTTGTTGCAACGGGCCGAAAACATCCGCATTCTCTTCAACAACCAATCCCAGGGCCTGAACTCCGGCGAGATGAGCCGTTTTCTTTATCAGATCAAATACGAGTCGGGCTTGCCGGTCCGGGAATACAGTTTGCAGCATACCATCTCCGCCGGAGAGCCGCTTCCCATCCGGATCGAAAAAAGTCCGGAGGTACTGCAACGGCTCAGCGCTTATTTGGCTACCGGGGATAAGATCCTCTCTCCTTCCGCCCTGAACGCCTGCATCGACTGTCCGCTCCGTTTCTATTTCCGGTATGTGGCCGGGATCCGGGAAAAGGAGGAGGTTGCAGAGGAGTTGGACCACCGGCTGCTGGGCAATATCTTTCACGAAAGCGCCCGGGCGCTCTACCTTCCCTTTATCGGAGGGGAGATCACTACGGAGGTCATCGACCGGATCTTACTGGATAAAACCGGCACGGAACAGGCTATCCGGAAGGCTTACCACGGCATGTACGACGCCCCGACCGTCCGGCTGCTGGAAAACGGCAGTAACGAACTTGTACTCGACGTGATCCGGAAATACTTGGACCGGATGTTCCGGTACGACAAACAGTTCGCCCCGTTCCGGATCCTCTCCATGGAGGAGCGCTACCAAACCGGTATCTCCATCAACACCCCGGAAGGTCGGAAAACGGTATCTATCGGCGGAGTGATCGATCGGATCGACCGGATCGGCGGAACGACCCGGATCTTAGACTACAAGACCGGGGCCGATACCACTGCGTTCAAGGACATTCCGGCTCTTTTCGACCCGGAAAACAAGACCCGGAACAAAGCCGCCCTGCAAACGTTGCTCTATTGTTTGATTTATACCCGGAAACATCCCGGCGAGGTGCTAATCCCCGGCATCTACAACGCTAAACTGCTGTTTGAAAGGGAGTACGACTACCGCCTGCAACAGGAGAAGGTCCCCGTATCGGATTTTGCTCCTTATCGGGAGGAACTCTCCGGCCACCTTGTTACGCTGCTGGAAGAGCTGTTCGATCCGGCCCGCCCCTTCCTGCAAACCGGAAATCCGGACAAGTGCAGGAACTGTCCATACGCCGGTATCTGCAACAGGTGATCCCTGCTATTAAGAGTTTGTTTAAAAGTCAATATCTTTTTTGAGAAAAAGATAAAATGATTGCGGATATTCCTCCGAAAAGAAGTGCCAATCCTGTCCACATGACAATATTCCAGGCTCCGAAAACCGGATGGAAAATAATCATGAATGCAAACAACATCGTAAGGATCCCGCAGGCAAGCATCCAACCCCAGTTTTTTACCTTTAATGCCTGCAGGTCGGTTGCCCACACAATAAACCCGATGCCCCAAAACATCAGGAGAAAGCCAAGAACATAAGGCAGCATAACGGCCGATAAATGGATGTTCAGGATCAAAATGAATCCTATGACCACATCCAATATCCCCATAGCAAGCCCCCATCCCCAATTCCTGGTTTTTCTGTGGTCAACGGCATTCACTATTTCGTTGATACCCAATACAAAGAGCATAACAGCAAAATAGATGGCGAGTGTGTAATAAGACGCAACGGGATGGCTGAATACCCAGATGCCGCATATCACAGCAATTATTCCTACCAATAGTGTAACCCACCAGTATTTGGCGCGGATCGGTTTAGCCTGTTTTGTTTCCATAGCAGTATGTTTTTATTTTTCTTAAAAACGTTTTGTACCAAAAGTAGTTTCAAAATCCCTCAATAAACCGCTATTCCTGTTCGGGATCCGGAAAATGCAACTTTGGAACACACATATTGATCATGGAAACAAAACAATCATCGAATAATATTACCGGTTTATTTTTTGTTTCTGCCTTTTTCTCCTATCTTTGCCCGCCGTAACGGAAAGGTGCAGGAGTGGCTGAACTGGCACGCCTGGAAAGCGTGTAAACCTCTAAAGGGTTTCGGGGGTTCGAATCCCCCTCTTTCCGCAACCGAAATCGAAAACCCGACAGGGTTAGGATAAAAAGAAAGAACCGCTCAAGCTCGCTTGAAAGCGGTTCTTGTTTTTTATCCTGTTTATTCCGCAGGAATTTTCGATTTCGGTTGCACGGACGCCTGCGGCAGCATAAGGGATCGCCGAGCACCGCGAGGCCATCCTCCTTCACTAACAGGAGCAGCCGATTTTCCGGATGTCAAGTTGTATTGTCGTTTTCGGCATAGTCTGTATCCTCTTGTGCCTTTATGTGGCCTTTACATGGCCTTTACACTGCCTTTATAATACCAGTGATAGACCGTCCGTAGACCGGTGGTAAACCGTCCATAAACCGGTCATAGATCGTTATAATTCTGTAATATCTGTTTGGAGAAGAGATTCTGTATCTCCGGAACTGCATGATATGCGGCCGGAGATTTTTACCGGAAAGGGGATCAAAGTATCAGGTTGCATATATGTGCGTGTTAGAGACGAGGGTATTTTTTCGGTTATTCCGGGACATTGGTTTGTGTGCAATATACGAAATCCGTTGCATTTTCAAAAGAGGGAGGGTATTTTTATGATGTACCTGTGAAAAGTCGGGGAAATAGGGATTAGAAAGTGCATAACCTTAATTGCGGAAGATACTATTGACTATTTCACTATATTTGCAAAATATGGTCTGTAATCTATCGCCGTAAATTACCAATAGTGGTGTTGATATAATAACACAAATGCCGTCGA
The DNA here is from genome assembly GCA_002293375.1 of Odoribacter sp. UBA944. GTDB lineage: Bacteria > Bacteroidota > Bacteroidia > Bacteroidales > Marinifilaceae > UBA944. The sequence continues at coordinate 29,512 of DBDA01000027.1, read as the reverse complement.
TTACCGTCAAAGAATTGGCGAAGATATTGTCCGTAACAGAAAGAACTATATATCGGCAGATGGATATTCTTAAAGCAGAAAACAAAATCGAACGAGTGGGTTCTGACAAAACAGGTTATTGGAAAATCAATTAAGGCAATGAAGAAAATTACCATACGCAACGAACAACCGGCTGATTACAGGCGGGTTGAGGAGATTACCCGCAAAGCATTTTGGAATTTATACGCTCCGGGGGCCAGCGAGCATTACCTCGTCCATACCATGCGCAGCCACGGGGACTACATACCCGAACTGTCATTTGTGATTGAACGGGAGGGCGAGATTGTCGGCAGTATCCATTTTACCCACGCTTGGGTGGTAACGCCGGCGGGTGACGAAGTTCCCATCGTGCATTTGGGGCCGGTCAGCATTACGCCCGAATTGCACCGTCAAGGGTTTGGCCGCAAACTCATCACGCATGCCATAGCGAGCGCAAAAGCCCTTGGACACCGTGCCATTGTACTCGGCGGTTTTACGTATCATTACCATCCTTACGGGTTTACCGGAACGAAAAAGTGGAGCATTACTATGCCGGACGGCAAGTTTTACACCGGCATTATGATGCTGCCGCTTTTTGATGGCGCTTTGGACAATGTGACGGGTATCATTAAACTCTCCGGCGCGCTATATCCGGACGAAAGCGGCGTGGAAGCTTTTGACGCTTCGTTTCCGCCGATGGAAAAACGGGTACTACCCCACCAGAAGGAGTTTGAGCGGGCGGCCGCAGAGGTGGATAAGGATGATTTAGAAGGGATAACCTATGGCTAAATTCAGCACCAGGCCGTCCCGGAAGCCGTAGCGGGGGATGTTGAAGTAGCCCGGTTTTCCGGTTGGATAGGGGGCGTGCAGGGCGATGCCCAGATCGGCCCGGACGACTAAGTAGGTAATGTCGTACCGGAGGCCAAAGCCGGTTCCCAGAGCGAATTTGTCCCACAGTTGTTTCAACATCAGCTCTCCTCCCGGCCGGGCGCTGTCTTTTCGCAACAGCCAGATGTTCCCGGCGTCCAGAAAGAAGGCGGCGTTCATGCCTCCCGAAATGTGGAATCGGTACTCCACACTTCCTTCTATTTTCACGTCGCCGGTCCGGTCCAAATAAGAGAAAAGAGCCAGATCGTCCGGATAGTAACTGCCCGGTCCGATGGAGCGGATCTGGAAGGCGCGCAGGCTGTTGGAGCCACCGGAGTAAAACTGTTCGCTGTAGGGCATCACCCGGGCATTGTCGTAGGCGTAACCGAGCCCTCCGGCTAGATGGAAAGCCAGGTAGGAGCGTTCGTTCAATTGACGGTAATAGATCACGCTGGTGGTCAGTTTCAGGAATTGGGAGTAGCTGTTCCCCAACAGTTTCCTCCCTTCGCCCGTGTGGCCGAAAAGCGACATGATCCCCGAAACCATGTTCCCTGCTTCCATGAGGGTGGTTTGCCAGAAGAAGCGGTGAGGGCGGCGGTAGGTGATCCTTCGGTCGTACGTATAGGTGTAAGAAAGAGAAGGTATGAACTGGTCGCGGAAACTGCGTTCGATGACCCGGTTGTTCACTAAGGTCGAGTCAAATTCGGGCGAGGTACGCAGCAGGTGGGTGTAGTTCAGTTTAAAGGGAACAATGGTGTGGTAATGCCTGCGGGAGGAGTTGAAATCGTATGTAGCGCTTCCCCACAGGGAGAGCATCCGGAAATAGGAGTGGCGGTTCAGCAGATCGGAGCCGATCTGAAACTGGGTCTTCTCCTGCCGGTCGCGGTTGGCCTGCATAAATTTGGGTACCACCAAACGCGGTACCGAAAGCCCCAGACTTAATCCCAACTCGTAGGAGTTGATCAGCCCGGATTTCCCCACTGCCGCTTTATGCCCGCCAACCTGCCATTCGTAAGCTCCGGTCAGTTTGAGGGAGAAAACCTGCGCCCGCCGGAACATATTTTTGTTGGAGAGTGTCAACGCCAGACCGGGGCCCAGCAGGTTGTTGGATTTGGAAGTAATCCCGAATTCCACTTCCGTGTCGATGGGCTGGGCGTAATCGGCAGAGATCCGGTAGTGGAGCCACCGGCCGGCCAACGTATCGGTCCGGTCGATGTTCAGGTATACGTAGCGGAACACGCCCAAGCGGACCACATCGCTTTGTGTCCGGCTTTGCCGCCAGGTTGTGTACAACTGACCGGGACGTTCGCGCACGGCTCTGGCGATCACCTGGGGTTTTAAGCGTTGCGGAAGCGTATAGGTGATCTTCAGGCTATCGTACATCAGGGTATCCGGACGGGCCCTCCGGCTATCTCCCGTCAGCAAAACCTGCACTTCCTTGATCCGGTATGGGTGAAGAGCTACCTCCGGAACTCCCTGTTTCAGGGCGATCCGGACATCCGCTTTTCCCTTTACCCGGTTGGTGTCTACCAGAAATTCGATGTGATTGGGTTGAAAGTAGTAATAGCCCCGGTTCCGGAAAGTCGTCGTGATCCGTTCCCGTTCCTGTTCCATGATGTTGATATCGTACTGGTCGCCGGGCTTCATGGTGGTCAGCGCCATGGACCGCCGCAGCAAGGTGTCCAACCCAGCCGGCCATTTTGCCAGTGCTATCGTATCGTAACGGACCGGCTGCGGCAGGATGACCCGGTAGCTGATCTTTGCTTTTTTCGGATTTCTTTTGTTCGGGATCACCTCGTAAGATGCCTGTGTTCCGAAAAAACCGTAGTCTTTCATCGTATTTTCCACCATGCGTACCCGTAGTTCCGGCTGTACGGCGGAGATCAGTACCGGCTTTTGGGACAATTTTTTATAAAGCCAGCTTTTCAAGCCTTTTTCTTTCGGAACATCCCAGTTGTACACCCACAATCCAACCGGGAAAGGCGTGCGGATGTAAGGAGCGAACAACGGGTTGTTCGGAGGGACGGAAAGCGGTTGCTTCAACGCAGAGCCTTGCTTGCCCTCCAATTTGAATTTTTCCGGCGTTTCTACCCGGATCTTTTTCACGCCTGTATACAATACTTCCCCCTCTCCCAATTTCCGGGTGGTGGAACAGGCCGTTAACAGGAACAGGAGTGACGGAACGAACAACCGGCTCCAGGGTATGTATGTGTATCTATTCATCTTGGGATAGCACTCTTCTTCGTTTGGATCTCCGGGTAAAGAGATCCCGGACCCGGTTAAAACTTTTTCGCAACAATACATCCACCCCGGTTTGCGTCACTTCTCCCTCCAGCACGCTTTCGTAATTGGTCTGGCGGAATGCTTTCAGGAACCAGTTCCGGTTGGGGGTCAGGGCATACTCGATGGCGATGTCGCCTACCAGATTCTGTTCGATGCCTCTTCCCGGCTCTCCGTCTGTAGAGATGCGCCCGCCGATCTTTACGTTGATCCGGTCGTTGAAAAGATGTTTGGAAAACTGGTAAGAGTAGTCGGTACGGGTCACCTCCTGCCCCTCTTCACCGACGCGGTTGTAACTGTCTATCCCGAACGTCAGCCCTACATCGCCCAAATACTTCCGCGACCACTGGTTCAATTCGCCGGCGAGGAAGTTGTTGAGGGTGTTGTTGGCCGAACTGCCCGTACTCACGGTTCCCGGGCCTGAATAATTCCGGTATACCAACAGGTTCATGGCTTGTCTGGTACGCTCTTCCGACGATAATGTCGTCAGTTGGTTCCGGATATCCTGGTCGTTCGGCGCATCCAGGTCGAATGTCACCTCCGGCCGGTTCAAATCACCCTCTATCCGGATCAGGGCAATAAAGTTGACCATACGGGACTCCTGGTCCTCTTCGCTGATGCTGACCCGCATCGACTCTCCGGCCGAGATGTTCAGTGTGGGGTTTCCCAATTCCCCCGCCCACTCTAAATAGCTGCCGTTTTGGATGTTGAATGTCCTGGCACCGACAATGGGTACTGTGTACCGGACGGTTCCTCCGTTCAGGCTGTACCTGCCGGAGAGCGTATTTCCCTCTTCCGGGCTCATGGCAAACATCAGGTTGCCTCCTCCCTGTATCTGTACCTGGTTATCTCCCTCTTCCGACAGGTTGATGTGGGCGCGCACCGCCTCCGCGATGTCCACGTAGAGTTGCATGGTAAAGCTGCCGCTGCTGTTCTGGGCCTGTATCTGTTGCGCTCTTCTGTGATGCGGCCGGAGCGTATCGTCGAACGAAAGGAAACGCACCAGATCTATGGAGCGGTCCCGCAGTTCCGGAGTGGAATTCCGCATAACGTATGTCACATCGGTGTTGTTGAGTATGCGGACATTGCCGGTCATGGCCAACTGTGTCAAAGCGCCTTTAAGCGTCATGTTCACGTCTGTATAGGCTTTCCCGAAAACCAGTGAACGGGGGTTGGAACGGACATTGACCGCCTGGAAATTCCGGGCGGAAACCGACAGGTCGGCCTTCATCCGGTCCAACGGGGTCAAATCGATCGTTCCGTTGACCCTCATCAGTTGTTTGTTGGCCGATAAGAGGGAGAAATTGCGGAAAGTCACCTCTCCGCTCTGTATCGGCAAGCGGGAAGAGTCCACCGCAAAGGAGGTTCCCAATGTGACGGGAGTGATCCGGGTATTCCGGAACGAAAAACCGCCATCCATTTCCGGCGCCTCCAATGTTCCCCGTATTTTCAGGTCGCCGTGCAGGTCGCCTTCCAGATCGACCAAACCATCCGGCACAAAAGCGGAAACTGCCTGCAGCGGCAAGGAGGGGATGTCCGCATCTACCCGAAGCGAGGGATTCCCCGAAGCTGTCACCACCTCCCCGTCGGCAGCCAAACGCCGAATCCCGTCGATCATCAATTGCAAACCGGCCGTGTGGTGAGATAAATGATCTGTTCCCCGGTAGTTCATATCTACCTGTATACTCCCTACTTGTTTCTGTTCGTAAAAGAAATTTTCCAACTCGATCCGGCCGTTCCCCACCAACGCCGACGCCTCTTCGTACACCAGCATATCCAAATTGAGGTTCCCGCCCCACCGGGGAAGCAGGGGTAACCAGGTGGACAGGGCGGACAGATCGATCTTCTGTACCTGCAATTGTAATTTTTCCGGCACGCCTTCGGCATTTTCCTGTGATTGCAAACGAATCCGGCGCTCTCCGGAAGAGAGGGCCAGGTCGGCCCGGATCCGGTGATCGGGATAGAGGATGATCCGGTTATCTTCGTTCAGCGTCCACGGGACGTACCCAAATACCGGATTCTCCGGGAAGAGGCTAATCTGCAAAGAACTGTCGCGCATGGTCAGGGAGATTCCCGTTTCGATGACACTTTTTTCTTTCCGGTCTTGTTGCCGGAAGGCCGCTTCCAATCCGTCGGCGAGCAGGCGGCCAGAGAGTCGCAAACTGTGGAAATCGTCCGGCAATCCCTGCGGCCCATAAATCTGCAGGGAATAATCCGCTTCGCTTCCCTGCTGGTCCAGTACAAAAGCCAGGGTATCGGCCTCCATGTTCTCTATAACCGGATCCTCCGCTCCTATCCGAGCGTAAAATCCCTTTGCTGTTTCGTTACCCAGCTCGGCATACAGGTTTTTATACCAGATCCCTTTGGTGTCCAAATAGAGTAGCGGCGCATTGCGGAAGCCGCTCTTCAACTCGAAGCGAAAGGGGGGCAGCGTATCCGCCAGTTGTTGCAGGTCTATTTTTCGTTCCGCGATCTGCCCCTGCAACAGATCCGTCCAGTTCCCGACACACGCCGCAAAAGCCAGGAATGCCGTATCTGCCCGGAAGGTTGCCTGCAGATCCCCGGAGGTCAGACTGGCCGTGGTTTGTTCCGGCTGTCCGGCCAATCGGAGTTCTGTTTTCCCCAATTCGTAAAATCCTCCACCTTCGTTGATCCGGAGCGAGTCAAGCAACGCCGTCGCCCATAGGGTATCCCGGCCGGTCTCTCCTTCCAAAGAGAGATGGAGGGCTACTTGCAACGCTGTATCTGCAAAGTGCAATGACTGCAAGTCGATCCGTTCCGCTTTTCCTTCCACACGCCCGTTGTAGCCACCATTCGAGGATACTACATCAAAACGAAGATTCAGCAGGGCGGCGGAATCCCTGCTGCGCAAGATACCTTCCAAATGGGACTCTCTCAGGTGTGCCAGCAGGCGAATATCGTGATAGGCATGCTGCCGGTACTCCCCTTTTTCCAATTCCAGCAAAAAGCCGATCCGGGCCGTCTCCGGTTGCCATCCGATCCCTCTCAGGTACAGTTCCGCGGTAAGCGCTCCCAACGGTTGGTCCGGAAGGAATGCCCCCAGATCGAGATTTTCTGTTTTCAGGTGCAGGTTGTACCCGGTGGTGGGAAAAGAGTAGGAACCGGTTATATCTGCGCAGCCCTCCTGCCGGCAAAGGTTGATCCGGGGACGTACGACGCCGTCCGAAGCTTCCAGATCGGCCGTCAGTAAAAGCCCGGCCGGAACCGTGAAGGTGTCGCCCAGGAAGGGATGCCAAAAGAGGGGATCGCCTGTTTTTGCTTTCACGTGTACCCGGCCGTTGAGTTTTTCCGGTCGGGTATATCCGGACAGATCGCCATTGGCCGCAAAGGTTATGCACTCCGGGATGGCAACGTTCAACCGATTGATTCGAAGAAGGTCGGGGTGGTAGGAAAGATCCGCATCGATCCGGGCTGTTTTCCAGCCGGCAGCCAATTCCGGCCGGAACAAGCGCACATCTCCGGAACCTACCGTTCCGGTCAGATTGACCGCTATGGGATTTTGCCCCGGCAGATCGGTGATCCCCGTCTCTGCCGTAGCATCCAAACGAAGCGATGAGTGGGGGGTGCGGAGCAACAATCCGGTCAACCGGGTGTGTACTGTATCCAGGTCGACTTCCGCCTTCATTTCGCTGATCTCCCCTCCCTGCGGGCGTACCAATCGAAGCTGCTCTAAACCGGCCCGGACAGCCGTCCCCCGGTTGTATACCTCTTTCAATGTAAGCCCGATGTCTGCTAATTCGATCTCTATTTTTCCGTCGGAAAGGCCGGCCATTTCAAACGAAAACTGCTCCAGGTCCAATCGATCCGCCTCCACTGTCCAATCTCCGGAGGTGTCCGCTCCGGTCTGTCTCTGTATATCCTCTTCCGGGATATCGCTCCCGGAAGCCAACTCGATGGTACAGCCGCCCCTTTTCAGTTCCACCTCCCGGACCTGTACCTGTTGCTTTCCCAAATCCAATGCGGCGTTCCGGATCCTTCCCTCTGCCAATCCGGCCTGTAAGAGCGGTAAACTTTGCATCTGCATGCGGTAGTCTACCTCCTTCAATTCAACCGACCGAACCAGAAATTGCCAATCGAATCCGGCTCCTTCCGTGGTGTCCGGCAGGGAGGAGGTAGCCCCTGTAAATTCCACCTTTCCGCCGGATATGTTCACGCTCTGGACCATCGCCCGTTTGGTCCCGGGCCTCCAACGGGCAGCGCGAATCTCCAATTCCGGTACGTCCACCCGTATGCCCATCCCGGTGGAATCGTTCGCCCAGCGCATCCGGGTCTCCTGTAATAACAATTGTGTAGCCCGCACCTGCTTTCTCAACAATCCGGCCAGGCTGATGTCCAGACGAAAATTTCCCACGTAGGCCAACGTATCTCCGGCTGTTTTTCCAAGGTATACTTTCTCCATCCGGAGGTCGAAGGGAAAAGTCAGGTCGAAATGTTCCACCTGCGCTTCCATCCGGAGTGTCTCCCGCACATAAGCCAATCCTTTGTCCAATGCATAACGCTGTACCGCGGGAATGTAGAGTGTTGCAGGTAGCAACAACAACAGTACCACCAAGGACAGAAGGACACCCCCCAAATATTTAAAAAATTTTTTCATGCTCTGTGCCGGCTTCCCGGATATGCATTATACCGGGCGAAATCACGAAATGTTTCCGGATCAATCGTTTATACGGATGATTTTATTCCGGATGGCATACATCACCAAAGCGGCGGTGTTCCGGCAACCGGTTTTGCTGAGGAGGTTGGCCCGGTGTTTGTCTACCGTACGCTTGCTGATAAACAGGGCGTCTGCGATCTCTTGGTTCGACTCTCCTTTGCATACGTGGTACAGGATCTCCAACTCCCGGTCGGAGAGTTCGTTTTCCGGCAAAACCGCTGCTGTTTTCTGGTGCTCCCGCATGTTGTTCAGGATATTGAACAGGAGTTCTTCCGAAAAAAAGTTCTCTCCGGCCGCCACTTTCCGGATGGCTGCAAGGACATTTTCTATGCCGGAATTTTTCAGGACGAACCCTTTTGCCCCGGCATCGATCATCTCGTAGTAATACCGTTCGTCCCCGTACATGGAGAGGGCGATGATCTTGAGACCGGGTTTCCGTTGCAATGCTTTGCGCGTGGCCTCTATGCCGTTCATGCCCGGCATCTCTATGTCCATCAGTACCACATCGCAATCCGACACAGGCAGGTGCTCCACAAACTCCTTCCCGTCGGAGGCTTCGTAAATCTGCGCCACAAAGTCCTGCGCGGAGAGGAGAAGTTTCAACCCTTCCCGGAACATTTTGTGGTCGTCTACCAAGTAGATTTTCAATTTTTCCATACTTGCAAGCTCTTACAAAGGGTCAGATTTTTAAAAAGGCGCGGGCCTGCATCCCTTTTCCCCGCTCGCTCTCGATCTCCAGGTCGCCGTTCCCGGAACGCAGGCGGTGGCGCATGTTGTCCAGTCCCATGCCGTACCGGGTCGCTTCCCGGTTGACGTTGAAACCGATCCCGTCGTCGTTGTACGCTAAGCGCAGGGTTTTATCCGCCTGCTCCAATTTGATCTCGATCCGCTTTGCCTCGGCGTGGCGCAGGGTGTTATTGATCAGTTCACAGATGACCCGGTACATGATCACCTCCGTATTGTACGAAAAACGCCGGTTGCCGATATTGGTATCAAAGGAGATGTCGATCCCTTCCGCCGGGCGCAACCGCTTTACAAAAGCATCGACAGCTTCCCGCAGTCCGAAATTGTCCAGGATGTGCGGGCTGATGTTGACCGATATATCCCGGACGCACACGATGGCTTCGTCCACTGCCTGGCGCAGGTTCTGACGGATGGGGGCGTCGGTCTCCGCCGGGTGCTGTCCGCCCAATCCGGACACCAGCATCTTGACGACACTCAACAGGGGGCCCAACCCGTCGTGCAACTCTTTGGCGAAGTGCCGCCGTTCCTGCTCCTCTGTCCGGATCACGGCCGACAGCACTTTGTTTTCGGCCTCTTTGCGAATGGCATCCACCCGCCGCATAAATTGAAAGATCTTGCGGATGTAAAAAACCCCTACCACGAACACAGCCGAAATAACAAAGGTGAGCCAACGCTGGAAAATGGCCAATTCGTCCGTGTATTCCGGATAGGCAGCGGGCAAAAAGTCCACGATCCGGGAAACCACCATTAGAATAAAACCGGTGGAGATCAAGATCCACGAACCGTTGAACTTGGTGCGCTTAAAAAGACTGATCGCAATAGCGGCCGCTACTATTTGAAAGAGCAGAGAGGCGTATACAAGAATTGTCGATACCATAGTATTATGTTTTTATCGTTTGTCAGAACGGATAACCGATGGCGATGTTAAACACGGTTTTTCGCATCCATCTGCCGTTTTCAATCAATACAAATCGTTTTCCCTCCTCCCGGGCGGGATCCCTCATTTTGATCCCCCAATCGAACCGCAAGAGGAAAAAATTGGCGTCTAAGCGAAGGCCGGCCCCGGTACCCAGTGCGATCTGTTTGTAAAAATCACTGCCCAGTTTAGCCCCCCGCCGGTTTTCGTACGGGGTGATGTTCCACACATTCCCGCCGTCCAGGAAGAGTGCTCCTTCCAACACCCAAAAGAGTTTGAAACGGTACTCTAAATTAGCTTCTAATTTGAAATCTCCCACACTGTTCGGGTATTTTTCTTCCGGTATGTAGGAACCGGGGCCCAATGTCCGGGATTGCCAGGCGCGAATTCCATTCGCTCCCCCACCGTAATACGCCTCTTCAAAAGGCAATGTTTTCCAGTTTCCATACGGGTAGGCGCACCCGGCAAAAAAACGGCCGACCAATGTATTGGCCCGGTTGATGTAGTAGTGATACCGGTATTCACCGTCGGCTTTGGCAAATTGGGCGAACCGGACGCCCAGCACTTGCCGGTAAGTGCTTGAAGTGTTTTCGTCCGCTGTATGGGGGATGTCTAAGAGCAGGGTAGTCGCCTGCAACAGGTTTCCGGAAGATTCCAGGTTCCAGCGGAAATAGTGGTAGCTTCCCGCTCCCTCCTGCAACCGGTCGGTAAAAGTTCCGGAAAAATTGGCGGAAAAGATCAAGTGGCTTTTGTAGGCGCTTTTGACGTATTCGTTTTGCAGCCCCTCGATAAAACCGGCGTCCACATCCTTCATCTGCACATAATTCAGGTCGATCAGATCAAAATTGTAGAGCCATTTCTTATCGTACCGGCGCCACAAATAACCGTATTTTGCATTGGCGATCTGACGATTGTAATATGGCGTCTTTTCGTACGTATAGGAGAGGGAAACAGCCGTACGGGGGTTAAAATTCCGCCGGAAATTTTCCATCCTGAAAAGCGGAAGCCAGAATTCGGGCGTAGTCAGTTTCAACTCCGCTCCCATCTCTGTTGTGTTGAAAAAAACCTCTTCTTTGGATACCTGCTCTTTTCGCAACGCTCCCCAGACACTCAGGGTAAGGTTCTCTCCGCTTCGAAAGAGGTTGCGGTGGTTGTAGGTCAGGTTCCCTCCCAAGCCGATGTTTCCGGAGTTGTGAGTGGTCTCCAGAAAAATGTTGTAGGATTGCCGTTTGATGCCGGTCAGTTGCACCTCGCACTCCAACTCCCTGTCGCCGGTTTCCCGAAAAGCAATGTTGATGAATTTAAAGAGGTTCAGACTTTGCAGACGGGAATAGGTATCCACCACTTTTTTGACGTTGTAGAGTTCTCCCTCCTGGAATTGAAGTGTTTCTACGATTAATTTCGGTTTGATCTTCCATCCGTCCCGAAAAGAGATGTCGTACTCCCGGTAGGTGGTATCGCGGCGCCCATCCGTCCCGTCGGGATAAGCAAGCAAGGGATCGTGGTCGAAGCGGATCCGGATCTTGCCGATGGTGTACCGGCTATAAGCCACCGTATCCGGAGGGGTGTCCGTCACACTCAGCAACAACCGGGCCTGCAAGCCGTCCGGATGATACGCGGTATCTGCATAGTATTGGATCAGATTTTTGGAAAAGTTAAAGTACCCTTTTTCCCGCAACATGCGTGTGATCCGCTCCCGCTCTTGTTCCATCAGATCCGTGTCCAGGGAGGTCCCCGGCCGGATCAGGGTATTGGCCGAATCCTGCAATACCTCTTTCATCAAACGGGCGGTATCTTTCAGGGTATTCCCGATATACGGGTAGTGGTTGGCATATCCAAACTCCCCGATACGGGTCTGTTCCCCCGGCCGGATCCGGTATTCCACAAACGCTTTTTTTTTCCGGAACCAGACCGTATCGGAGACCTGTGCCTGGTAATACCCCTTGTTGTTGAGATAGTCGGCAATCTGTATGACACTTCTGTCCGTCATAAAATGGTTGTAGACGACCGGCGCCTCCCCAATGTTCCGGAGCCACTGGTTGAGCCGCCTCTCCTCGTTTTTTCCACTCAGATTATACAATCCCAGGTGAAAACGGGCCACGCCCAATATCCGGGTATTGGGTTTCTGCCGGATGTTTTTTTTCAACTCCGCCCGGCTCGCCGCCTTTCCTTCTGTCCGTATGGCGACCCTGTTCAACAAATACTCTCCATCTGCAATGTATCTAACTGGAGAACAGGCGCATACAAAACCAATCAAAAGTATGGAGAGTATCTTATATCCGGAATATTTTACCAATGAACGAAAATGTTATTATTTTTGCCCTGATTTTCACCTCGCATGGCCCGGATATGAGGGGCGACAGGCACAACGGTTCATCAACAGCACATGCTTAGCAAACAACTAACAAAAATAGTCCAAAGTCTCGAAAAAAAGAAATTCAGGGAGAAATATAATCTGTTCAAAGCAGAAGGGGAAAAGTTGGTAGAAGAGCTGTTGCGTTCGGATTTACACGTGGAGCGGATATTGGCCTCTCCCGCCTGGATCGAACGCAACCCGTCCGTACTTTCTTCCCGTATAAACCTAATGGAGGTTACGCCAAAGGAGATGGAGGGACTTTCCGGATTTCAATCGGTTCCGGAGGTGTTGGCCCTGGTGGAGATCCCCGAATGGAAGTGGCAAGAGGAGGAGGTGCGGGAGAGCCTTTCGCTGGTGTTGAACGGCATACAGGATCCCGGTAATCTGGGGACGATCCTCCGGGTCGCCGACTGGTTCGGAGTGCGCTACGTGTTTTGCGACCGGGATTGTGCCGGCGCTTTTAATCCGAAGGCGGTGCAGGCGAGTATGGGAGCGGTTTTCCGGGTGCATACCTGTTACACGGAGTTGGAGGAGTTGGTCGACCGCTTCCGGAGCGAGGATTTTCTGTGTTACGGCACCTTTCTGAAGGGGAGTGTCATTTACCGGACAACCTTGAAAAACAAGGGATTTATTGTAATGGGGAACGAAGGAAAGGGAATCGGTGAAGCATTGGAAGAACGGATGGATGTACGGCTCACCATCCCGGATTTTTCCGGCGCGGAAGCGGGTTCTGAGTCGTTGAACGTAGGGGTGGCTACCGGCATCATCCTCTCGGAGTTTAAACGGAATATTTATCTTTAATTATACACAGCTATGAAAAAAATCATTCTTTTATCGGCAGTATGTCTCTGCTGTTTTTCTGTATTCGGGCAGCTTCCCATAAATTTCGGGATTCACGGCGGAGTTTCAAACACCAAACTTAAGGTGGACCGGAGCAGCTCCGGACCTATTGATTATCTGAAATCTTCCGCCAAGACCGGGTTTATGGTCGGCCTTTTCGGGCGGATCAACCTGGGACCGATCTACGTGGAACCCTCCCTGAACTACAGCCACCGGGAAAGCGAAACGAAAATTGACAACGGGAATATCCAGGGGAACGGGACAGGTTATGGAAGAGTCAAGTATGATTCGTTTGACATTCCGGTGATGCTCGGTATCCCTTTTGTCGACCTGTCGGTGGTGAAGCTCAGATTGTTTGCAGGGCCCGTGGCCTCTTTTACCGGCAAATTGAAAATCAAGGATCTCGGTGCATTTAAAGCAGATAACGACAAGGTGATGTGGAATGGAAAGGTTGGTTTGGGCGTTGATGTATGGAAAATCACCTTTGATATGGATTACGAAAAATCTTTCAAGAAATTCCAGAATGACGTAAAAGGCCCCAGCGCTTTTAACTTTACACTCGGGTTTAAAATTATCTGATCGGCAGATCTGAAAACAGAGAACCCCGGTTTAGCCGGGGTTCTCTGTTTTTGCGGCTATTCGAGACGCAACAAAGGAAAGGAAAAAGTTTTGCCTTGCGCCTGTCTGACATCAATGGTCATGCGGGTGCGATCGAAAGCGGGTTCGTAGCGGCATTCTTCGCCCTGCCATTTTCCCGTTAAAGTAAACATAAGGGTCTCTTCCTGCCAGGAGGGATCACACAAGGCAAGCTGATACTCTCCCTTTGAAACCGGCAACTTCTGTATCATTTGCACGATACAGGGGCGGTCGACACGCAGTACGACACCTTCCGCTAATAGCAGCGAATCGGGTTGAAAAAAGACGCATTGGAGGTATTTGCCCATTTGAACAGCGTGTACCTGTTCGTCCTGCCGGATGATACGCGGTTTTGACACCACATTCTCTTGTCCCGGAAAAAGCGCATAGGCGTAACACGCGGAAGCGGGCGCTACGCCGTGATCGAACCAGAGGGTAAAGCGCGGTTTCCGCACCTCCGTGGTGTCGTAAAAGGCGGCCACCCGGTTCCAATTACCGGTGGACGTGTCCGCACTGATCCGCAACGGTTGGTTGTCCAGCGAGGCGTACACTATCTTGTCGTACCGACAGGCGATCGGCTGCCCCTTATATTCTTCCAGAACCGTTACCGGAGCGCCCCCGTTTTTTTGCTCCACGGCCGTGGTGATGCGGTACGGTTGCTCTCCGCGGATGCCGCTCCCGAGGCATACAACCGTATCGAGCAGGAAAAACCACGATTTCAGGGCGGTAAGTCCATCACTCTTTACCACCATCGCTGCACCTCCGCTCGGGCCGTGGCCCGACAAGCCGCCAACAAATGCATGTTCATTCCGGTAGGTGGCTGCGCCGATCTTACCGGGAAAAAGCGCTTCGGTATCATAAGCCGTTACCCCCGGCAATTTGGTCCAGTCCCAGACCGGGAAGATGTCCCGGTATTCCGAGCCGGTCCTATAGAGGAAGAGCGCCCCCATCCCCAGGTATTTCCCCAACAGGTTCTCCGAATTGACGGTTTCGGAACCGATCACCCGGGAAGAACTTAATTTCAGTTCCGCCCCCCACTTGTCCGACCAGTAAACGCCGTAATCCGAAAAGGGGAAAAAACGGGTACCCGTTGTGCGGCATCGCGAAACATTCCGCCGTGTGCCTGCGGCAATATCGGTATGGTAGAATGCTTCGTACTGTTTCCGGTACGCCGTGTCGGCCTCTTGCATATTCCGTACCGCCTTTCCCAGCGAAAGGGCTTTGCCCCGCAGGGAGCCCCGGAAGAGTTGCCGGCCGCAGGCGCCCACATTCATAAACCCATTCCAGACGGTGAACCGCATCCCCTGCAACAGGTAGTTGCGCAACACGGCGAGTTGCTCCTCCGTCAAGGCGTATTTTGTTCCGTTGAACATCCGCGTCCAGTAGGCTTCCGTGTTGGCAAAGGCGAGGCCGTAGTTGCCGAATTGCTGTTGCGGCCCGTGCTGGTGGAAGCTGTAGTCGGGACGGATGCCTTCGCCCGTTTCGTGGATGCGGAGCTCTTTCAGGATGGCGGCGCGGGCGCGTAAAAACAACTCCTCGTCCCCCTGCAACAGCGAGCGGACCAGTACATTTTCGGCCAACCAGACGCTATTCTGTCCGGTTTGCCCCAAGCGGGAGTTTTCCATGTATTGGATGGCGTGCTGCAACTCTTCTCCGCCCAGTTCGGCTTCCAGCAGCAAAAAAACCGCTCCCATCATTTTGGGTACACCGATCTGGTTGTACCACCAGTTTGGGCAGCGGAAATTGCCGGCAAACCACCAGGCCAGTCCGCGGTGCAGCGCTTTCGAGAGCGCCCGGTCCCGGAAGAGCGGCGAGGCCGGGTCGCTGTACGCTACCGCCATCGTCCGCAAACGGTCCGCGTGGTAGGAGGGCGCCCATCCGCTCCGGCTTTGGTCGGCGTAGTCAATGTCGCCCCAGGAACCTTCGGGGCGCAGGGTGTGCATCAAACGCTCCGCTTGTTGGGGGGTGCTGCCCTCTTTCAACTCCCGGATCATGATGTCGGGGTTGTCCGACTGTTCCAGAAGGTTCCGGATCTCCTCCCGGATCTCCGGAGCATCGTTCAACACCCGGTAGTAGGACTCCCGGATCCGCTCTTTGACCAACAGCATCTCCCCGCCGTCTGCAAAACAACGGGCAATACCGGCGAAAAACGCCATCCACAAGAGGAATCCTTTTTTCATACGTTGTATTTTTTACCGGAACAGCAATCGGGCCGTTTGGCCTTCCGGAATGGCCAACAGAAGTTTATTATCCGGCAAAACGGAGTACTCGGCATTTTCTACCCGCACCCCTTCGAGCGATTCACCGCAGGCCAGGATGCAATTCCCGCCCCGTTTGTTCGCGATGGTCACCTCTTTCAATACGCCGGCTTTCCGCACGGCCCCTACCTCAAAGCCGCCTTCCGTCTGCATCCGTTGCAGGCGGATGTCCTGCCACTTCGCAGGCAATGCGGGGAAAAGGTGGATGACGGAATCTTTGCTCTGTATCAGCATCTCCGTCATGGAAGCCAGCGCGGACATCGGCGTTTCAAAGACCGGACCGGCCTCGTGGTAGAGGGTGTTCGGGGTCAGGTAGCGGTCCAGCACCACCTCTAAGTGCTTCCGGGCATTTTCGCCATCTCCCAGCAGGGTGTACATGGAGGAGGCGCCCGAATAGGTATAACCGGTGTAGCCCCTCGTCGGGAAGCTCAGCCAATAGCGCATGGAGCGTATGGCCATCTCCCGGTTCTCTTCCGTATCCAACGGGTAGTTGGACAGCGGGTAGATCATCAGCAGGTGCGAGTAGTGGCGGTGCGTCGAGGTCAATTTGACGCCGTTCCCGATCAGAAAACCGTCCTCGTCCGCAGGATAAGGGGCCAATTTTTCCAGGATGCGTTGCCACTCCGGCAGGAGCGGGTCGTTGATGCCCAACGCCCGGTCGATCGTTACCAACGTCTCACACCCCCACCGCAGCAAAGCCAGTTCAAAGTTGCAATCCGCTGCGCGGGCGTACTCCGGCGAAAAACTGACAGGCATGTGGAGATGACCGTCGGCTCCTTCCGAGAGCAGGTAGCGGTAGTAGTTAACGGAGAGTTTCAGCAGGGGAAAGAGCTTCTGTTCCAAACGCTCCCCATCGTTTTCGTACAGGCAGTATTTCCGGTAATAGAAGAGTGTCCACAGTAGCAATCCATGTTCGTCGCCTACCTTCTCCAAACAGTCGTAACTACTGGTACGGCCGATAGCGGCGGCCTCTTTTTGCCAGGGCCCCGGCACGTTTTGCATCAGGTTACGGACATTCGCGTCCAACATGTCGCAGAGCGGAAGGGCCAGGTCCGAATGGTTGAGGGCGAAGAGCGGCGAGTAGGTCAATTGGATGTTCAGGTTCCACCAAATGGCCGGCCAGGGGGTCCGGTTGTGGTACCAGGGCCCCATCAGGTCTATGGGGAGTGCGTCGCTTCGGGTGGCAGACCCCAATTTGTATTTTTGGTTCCAAAAGAAGGAGTCGAACTTCTTCTCCCCGACCGATACGTAGCTGCGCGCGTAAAAATCGCTCCACCACGCTGTGTGCCTTTTCCGGACGGTTTCAAGAGGTTCCGCCATCGCTGCTTCGATATCGGCTATCGCTTTCCGTTCCGTAGCGGTATCCGTGCGGGAGTAAGCTATGGAGAGCCAAAGCACTTTTTTTTCGTTCGTCTCTGTTACGCGCCATACCGTGGTGTACTCCCCGCCCGCCAACAGGGGCTGTTTGTTGATGTGGTACTCCCCCGACACCAGGCGGAGCGGATCCGGGTTGGGGCGGTAACCTTCCGGCATGTTTTTGCTGTGCGCTTTGCTGTAAATGGCCCGGGGGCTTTGGGAGATTTCCGGCCGGAACAGGAACTCCGGCAACTCTTCATCGCCGGAAAGCTCCACCAACAGCACCTGCAGGTGCGCCGGCGCCCAACTTTTCCACTTTACTCTCCCCGCCTCTCCCCGTACCTCTGCTTTGTAAAGGTCTGTAATCAAATTCGACGGGTTTTCTCCCAACGGCAACAGTAATTTCCCGATCGGCAGGCGGCATTTGTTGTAGAGCCCATCATCCGTCCCTGTGCCCTGCCGGTGGTCGACCACCTCGGTGGAGCCCAACTCCCAACACAGGGTATCACCCCCCACCCCGTAGATGGATGCGCCCAACCGGCCGTTGCCGATCAGTCCGCCGCTGTAGTAACTGTTCCCCACAGTATCAAAACGGAGGGAGTGCTCCTGCAATGCCGCTGCCTGTCCCGGCAATCCGTCATCCGTTATCCGGCCTGCACACGCAACCCCCAGAAAGCTTAAAAACAACATGATTTTCTTCATAACTACGTAAATGTAGTGCAATAGTACATATTTTCTTTCTCTCTTACAACCCAGCATGTCGGTCGCCAATAGCTTCGATGAGAAACTATTTGCATTTGTTGTCAATTATTAGTATAATTGCACAATACTTTATTGTAACTATTCTCAAATAAGCCCTTTAGGTCAGCCACTTAAAGATTTGAGGCATCGACGACAGCCGTAACTTTTTCACACCCATCGCGTTTAAATGGGTGTAACTAACAACCAAAATACAAACGATATGAGACACGAAAATTCAAACGGACATTTAGTCACCGGCCTGCTGTTCGGCGCCTTGGTAGGAGCTTGTGCAACCTATTTGATCGTCAAAAACAAAGACTCCATACGGAAGTGCTGGGAGGAGATGAACGAGAAAGTGAAAGACGGCATGCACCAATTTGCCGACAAAGCAAAGGAGAAAGCCGATGAACTGACGCAAAAGGCAAAAGAGAAGATGCACGCAGCAGAAGAGGCGGCAGAATGCCTGGGAGAAAAGTTGCATCATGCCACACCACACCGCAACACATCGTCCAAAAAATAATCCGTTATGGGAAAAGAACCCGGAGAACTGTTGGAAGAGCTGAAAAACCGCATCCTGGACTACACAGGCATGCAACTGGAGCTTCTGAAACTGAACGCTTACGAAAGGATTGCAAAATTGATTGCGATCCTTTCTCAAAGCCTTGTTCTGGTGATCCTGATGGTTTTTGGAATCCTCTTTGCTTTCCTGACCCTGGCGTTTTTCCTGGGAGAATTATGGAACTGTCTGAGTTTGGGATTCTTAGCCGTATTCGGGATTTACGTGCTACTGGCGTTACTGATGTTGGTACTGAAGAAAAAAATCCGGACAAACGTCATGAACACCGTTATCAAGGCGATTCTGGAGAAAGAAGAAAACGACGACGATACCGAATAACACCCCTGCCCCATGAGCTTTGAACTGAAAGAAAAAAACCACTATAAGAACCCACTGGAGCAACTCCACGAGCGGAAAAGAGAGTTGCGTCGCCTCTGTCGACAGGAGGAGCGCATGCTCAAGGAGGGATGGGAATACGCCCGCCACAACAGCGGAAACCTGCTGCTCTCCGGAGTAGTCGGGTGGTTCTTATCCAAACAGAGAAGCGCCGCCGAAAAAGCGTGCTGCTCCGGCGGCGGTTTCTGGTCGGAGATCCGGTCGATCCTTCGTCCGTTTCTGAGGTGCTAAAAAATCAGCGCCCCCACAATACGGCCAAATTCACCAGCGTTTCCACTGCTTTCTGCATGGTATTCAGGGAACAGTATTCGTACTTTCCGTGGAAATTCATACCGCCCGTGAACAGGTTCGGGCAGGGAAGCCCCATGTATGAGAGACGGGAGCCGTCCGTTCCTCCGCGGATGGGCCGGACCAAAGGTGTTACGCCCGCCTCTTTCATGGCCTGTTCCGCCTTGGCAATTACTTCCGGATGCGGTTCCACCATTTCACGCATGTTATAGTACTGATCGGTCAGGATCAACTCCACCGTACCCGCTCCGTATTTCCGGTTCAGGAAATCGGCTACGTCCCGGATAAATTGTTTTTTCTCTTCAAATTTTTCGCGGGAGTGGTCCCGGATTATATACTCTGAAGAGGCTTTTTCCACGCCTCCATCCATGGCGACCAGGTGGAAAAAACCTTCGTATCCTTCCGTATGCTCCGGCCGCTGGCAGGGAGGCAACATCGCATTCAATTCCGTTAGGATCTGCAGGGAGTTCACCATTTTGCCCTTGGCATATCCGGGATGAATGTTCCGCCCCTGTACCCGGATAACAGCTCCGGCCGCATTGAAATTTTCATACTCCAATTCGCCTTCGAAACCACCGTCCACTGTATAGGCGAACCGGGCACCGAACTGTTGTACATCAAAATGGTCTACGCCCCGCCCGACCTCCTCATCGGGTGTAAATCCGATCCGGATCTTTCCGTGCGGGAGCTCCGGATGGGCCAACAGGTATTCGGCCGCCGTCATAATCTCCGCCACGCCGGCTTTGTCATCCGCCCCCAGCAGGGTGGTCCCGTCCGTCGTGATCAGGGTGTGCCCTGTGTAAAAAGCCAACTCCGGAAACTCCTCCGCTTTCATCACCCATTCGCTGTTCAGGCGGATGTCCCCTCCGTTGTACCGTTCGATGACCTGCGGTTTGACAGCGGTCCCGCTCATATCGGGGCTGGTATCCACATGGGCGATAAAACCGATCACCGGCTTCTCTTCCAAACCCACCGTCGCCGGAAGGGTGCCCATCACATAACCATACCGGTCCATCTCCACCTCCGTCAGGCCGATCTGTTTCATCTCCTCCGCCAAATGCTTTAACAGTACCAACTGTTTGTCGGTGGAGGGATAGGTCTCGCTCTTGGGGTCGCTTTGGGTGTCAAACCCCACGTAGGTCAGAAAACGTTCTTTTAGTTCCATACATGTATCTCTTTAAATTCTTCTACTCTTTTTTACCCCGCATCGCATCCGCAATAAAATAGCCGATGATAGCCACATACATAAAGAGGCCGAGCCATTCTGCCCCGCTCCACTCCATCAACCAGTCAAAATCGGCGTATTTTAAAATGGCGCTGATCACGCCCATCAAAGCGCCCCCTGCAATGAAGCCGGAAGCGATCAGGGTCCCCCGGTCTCTGCGCACTTTGTTGAGCGCCTCGTCTTTGCTCCGGGTAGAGACATACCAACTCACCAGGCCGCCTACCAACAGCGGCGTATTCAATTCCAGCGGAATAAACATCCCCAAGGCAAAAGCCAGCGCAGGCACACCGATCATGGTCAGGATAAGCGCCAGGGCAGCACCGGCGAAATAGAGCATCCAGGGAGTGGCACCGCCCTCCATCAACGGTTTGATGACAGCCGCCATGGCATTGGCCTGTGGAGCTGCAAACGAACCTTCCCCAACAAAACCATATGTCTTGTTCAGAATAATCATCACCCCGGCCACCGTAGCTGCGGAAACCACCGTACCGAGAAACTTCCAGGCCTGTTGTTTGGCCGGCGTCGTACCCAACCAGTAGCCGATCTTCAGGTCGGTGATAAAGCCGCCGGCCATGGAGAGGGCCGTACAGACCACTCCGCCGATGATCATGGCGGCCATCATCCCGCCGGTCCCGCTCACCCCCACACTGACCAATACCAGCGAAGCCAGGATCAGGGTCATCAGGGTCATGCCGGAAACCGGGTTTGATCCGACAATGGCAATAGCATTTGCCGCTACCGTGGTAAAAAGGAATGAGATGACAAAGACGATCAGCAGTGCGACTATCGTCTGGAAGATATTCCCCAATACACCGAACTGGAAGAACAGAAAGGTGGTCAGGAGGGTAGCCAATAAACCGGCCAGGATCAACTTCATGCTCAGATCGCGTTGGGTGCGCTCCACCTGCTCCAGGGTGGATTTCTTACCACTCAGTTCGCTGACAGCCAAGCCCAATGCCTGTTTGATGATCCCGGAAGAACGGATGATGCCGATGATGCCGGCCATGGCGATGCCCCCGATGCCGATGTGGCGGGCGTAATTCCGGAAAATATCCTCCGGGCTCATCTGCTGCAACAGCGTCGTCACCCCTTCGCCCACCGGCAGGGTCAGGCCGCCGGCAAAATGGCTCAGGAAGGGGATCAGTACGAACCAAACGGTGAACGATCCGGCACATATAATGGCGGCGTATTTTAGCCCGATAATGTAGCCCAACCCCAGCACGGCAGCGCCTGTGTTGACTTTAAACACCAATTTCATTTTATCCGCCAGCACCTCGCCCCATCCGGCTATCCGGGTCGAAACATTTTCCGTCCACCAACCGAAGGTACTGATGCAAAAGTCGTACAACCCTCCGATCAGGCCGCTTATCGCCAGCAATTTAGCTTGATTTCCCTTCTTCTCTCCGGATACCAGCACCTCCGTGGTAGCCGTCGCTTCCGGGAAGGGGTATTTACCGTGCATGTCCCGGACAAAGTATTTCCGGAACGGGATCAGTAGGAGAATACCCAGCAACCCACCCAGCAGGGAGGAGAGGAAGATTTGGTAAAACTCCGCCTCTAACCCTAAGATGTAGAGCGCCGGCAACGTAAAAATAGCGCCGGCTACGATGACGCCGGAACTGGCGCCGATGGACTGTATGATTACATTCTGCCCCAGCATGTTCTTATTTCCGGTCAGGGATCCGATCCCCACCGCAATAATGGCAATCGGGATCGCCGCCTCGAACACTTGGCCGATCTTTAATCCCAAATAAGCGGCGGCCGCCGAAAAAACAACCGCCATGAGCAGTCCGAACGTCACTGAATAGGCGGTCACTTCTTTCGGTTTCTGCCCGGCCGGCATCAAAGGTTTGTACTCCTCGCCCGGCTTTAGTTCCCGGTACGCATTTTCCGGAAGGGATACCGGCTTCTGTTCTTTCTGTTCCATTGTGTTATCTGATTGGTCTTACTATCTTACATTTTAAAAGGAAACGGCAACAATGCCGAAGCCTTCAACAGGATGCTTCGCTCCTCCCCGCAGAGGATCACATCGAAATCTCCTCCTCGCCGGATGGATTCCGCCATCACCTGCCGGCACGCCCCGCAGGGAGAGACATACGCCTTCACCGGCCCGTTCCGGTCGGCGGCAGCGATGGCCAACGCCTTTACCCGCACCTGCGGGAAGCGGCTCCCCGCGTAGAAAAGAGCCGTCCGTTCCGCACACATTCCGCTGGGCGAAGCGGCATTTTCCTGGTTGGTCCCGGTGATCACCTCCCCGTTTTCCAGTAACAGGGCAGCCCCGACGGAGAACCCGGAATAGATACTGTATGCATCCGGCAACACCTCCTGCGCTTTTTTGCACAATTCCCGGTATTCCACAGAGGGCAGATCTTTGCCCTCAAAATATTCTATGGTCTGTTCTCTTTTCTCCACAAGTAATTTGTATTATCTTTACATCCCGTAAAAGGAGTGTAAAGTTCGTAAAATTTTAGTATTAAAAAACAGATTATCTCCAAAAAACCGAAAACTGTCATTCGAGAAAAAATTATGAAGACCATTTACCGGGCACTGGCCATTTTTCTGCTGACCGTTCTGTTCTTTCCGGTCTACGGGGAAGAACGCAAAGAGTTTATCCATAAATACAAACAGATCGCCGTCCGGGAGATGGAGCGGACGGGCATTCCGGCCAGCATCAAATTAGCCCAGGGCATTCTGGAGTCCGGATGCGGCATATCGGAATTGGCCCGGCAAGCCAACAACCATTTCGGCATCAAGTGTCACAACTGGGAAGGCGACTCGTTCCACATGGACGACGACGAAGCCAACGAATGCTTCCGGAAATACACCCACCCGGAACAATCCTGGCAAGACCACAGCGAATTTCTGACCTCCCGCCCCCGGTATGCCGGCCTTTTTGAGTTGGCCGCTACCGATTACCAGGGATGGGCCAAAGGGTTAAAAGCCGCCGGGTACGCCACCAATCCGAAATATGCGGAGATGCTGATCAAGATCATCGAAGAGGAGGAGCTCTTTCACTACGACCGTCCCGTCAAAAAGCAGGCGATCGCCGAAGCGCGGGCGCAGCAATCCTCCACAAATCAGCGCACCGGCGCCAAATCAGCGGTAAGGCAGGCGGATAACCGGCTCGCCGACTACCGGCAGCGCGAAGAGATGATCAACGGATTGACCTGCATGGAGATCAAAAGCGGGGACAAATTGGAGAACATTGCCCGCTACTACGACCTGAAGACCAAAAAACTGATCGCCTTCAACGACCTGCCCGGCAGCATTCTCACCCCGGGCGACTATTTTTTCCTGCAAAAAAAGAAGAACAAAGCCGCGAGGGGGTATGAATTCCACCGGGTCAAAGCAGGTGAAGATCTGCGATCTATCGCCCAACGATATGGGGTAAAGCTAAAAAGTCTGGTTAAATTCAACCACCTGGATGCCGATACGCCCTTACAGGAGGGGGAAAAGATCTACCTCCGGAGAAAAATCTAATCTGCAAGCATTATGGATATATCGGTTGTTGTTCCACTGTACAACGAAGAGGAATCACTTCCCGAGTTGACCGCCTGGATCGGGAAAGTGATGAAAGAGAACGGGTTCAGTCACGAGATCATCCTGGTTGACGACGGCAGTTCGGATCGTTCCTGGGAGGTTGTCGAATCCTTGAACCAAACCGATCCGTGCATCCGGGGGATCAAATTTCGCCGCAATTACGGAAAATCGGCCGCCTTGCAGAGCGGATTTTCTGCGGCGCAAGGCCAGGTGGTGATCACCATGGATGCCGACTTGCAGGACAGTCCCGACGAAATCCCGGAACTCTACCGGATGGTGACCGAAGAGCGGTTCGATCTGGTTTCGGGTTGGAAAAAGAAGCGGTACGATCCCTTGTCCAAAACTCTGCCTACCAAACTGTTCAATGCTACCGCCCGCCATTTTTCCGGGATCCGGCTCCACGACTTCAATTGCGGCCTGAAAGCTTACCGGAACGACGTTGTTAAAAACATCGAAGTGTACGGAGAGATGCACCGGTACATTCCGATCTTAGCCAAACAGGCGGGTTTTGCCCGTATCGGGGAAAAAGTTGTGCAACACCGGGCCCGGAAATACGGACAGACCAAATTCGGCCTCAGCCGTTTTATGAACGGTTTTTTAGATCTGCTCTCCATCTCCTTTATGACCCGTTTTTCCCGGAAACCGATGCACCTGTTTGGAGCGCTGGGCAGTCTGATCTTTTTGATCGGCCTGATCGCTATCGTCTGGCTGGGAGTGGACAAATACCTCTACCTCCACCGGGGCATCAAGGCACCGCTGATTACGGATATGCCCTATTTTTACATCGCTCTGGTCTGCATCATCCTGGGGACACAACTGTTTTTGGCGGGATTTATAGCGGAGTTGGTCTCCCGCTCCTCGTCCGACCGCAACATTTACCAGATAGACAAAACGATCTGACAGTCTGACTTTTTTTCGTAACAGAAATTTAATCACCGTGTAACAATTGGTCTGTTTCTTTGTATTGTAACCAAGACTTTAGGCTACATGCAAAGAGAGTACAAAACGATTGTTCTTTCCGACATACACTTAGGATCGAAATGGTCTAAAACAAAAGAAGCCACCCGGTTCCTCAAAAAAAACAGTTGCGAAACCCTGATCCTTTGCGGCGACATCATCGACGGTTGGGCCATTCTGCGCGGCAAAAAAACGAAATGGAAACGCCGCCACACCAATTTCATGAAGGCGCTGTTGGACATCTCCCACTCCACCCAGATCATCTACGTCAGAGGCAATCACGACGATTTTTTAGACCGGATCATTCCGTTCCGGTTCCTGAACATTTCCGTTGTACGTGATTGGGTGTACGAGAGCAACGGAAAACGTTACTACGTGCTGCACGGCGACATTTTCGACCGCATCACCTCGTCGATGAAGTGGTTGGCCAAGATAGGCGATGTCGGGTACTCCCTGTTGCTGTGGGTGAACAAAGCCTACAACCGCAGACGGATCAAAAAGGGGCTTTCCTACTACTCCATCTCCGGCGAGATCAAGAAAAAGGTGAAGGCTTCGGTGTCGTACATCAGTGATTTCGAGCACCACATCGTAGAGATCGCCCGCAAGAAAGAGTGCGACGGGGTGATATGTGGACACATCCACCAACCGGAGATCAGGCAGTTCGACGGGATCACCTACCTCAATTCCGGCGACTGGATCGAATCGCTCTCGGCGCTGACCGAAGATTTCGATGGGAACTGGGAAATCCACCGGGCCGGCAAAGAGCACTCCGACGCCCTTCCAACTACCCCACCCATGCATAAAAAACAGCTGTTACCCGCATGAAGTACCTGTTCATTGTCCAGGGAGAGGGCCGCGGGCACCTGACCCAAGCCATTGCATTGGCGCAAATGCTCCGCCGGAACGGGCACGAAGTAGCGGAAGTGTTGGTCGGTAAAAACCCGAACCGCACCCTGCCCCCTTTTTTTGAAGAACAGATCGGTTGTCGCCTCCGTACCTTCGATTCTCCCATGCTGGACTATGGAAAAAGCGGAAAAAAAGGGAAAATCGCCAAGACGATCCTTGTCAATACCACCCCGAAAAAATGGGTGCGTTGGCAAAAGAGCATCTCTACCATCGCCCGACGCATTGAAAAGTGCGCCCCCGACGCAGTGATCAATTTTTACGAGGTGCTGACAGGGATCGCAAGTCTGACACACCGGCTGAAAGTTCCCGTCATCAGCATCGCCCACCAATTCCTGATCGAGCACCCCGACTATCCCCATCACTCCAAAAGCGCCCAAGGGCAGTTCGCCCTGCGCCTGAACAACATGCTCTGCTCCATAGGGACCACCAAAACATTGGCGCTTTCTTTCTATCCGTTGAAAGACTATTACCGCGAACGGATGGCCGTCGTGCCGCCTTTGCTGCGGAAAGAGGTATTTGAATTGGCGCCTGAAAACAAAGGGTATATCTTAGGCTATGTGCTGAACCCCGCTTACTCCGACGAGTTGTGCGCGTGGCACAAAAAGCACCCGGAACCGGAACTGCACATCTTCTGGGACAAAAAGGGGGCCCCCGAATGCGTGAAGATAGATAGCGGATTGCGTTTTCACCGCCTGCACGACCGACGGTTCCTCTCCCTGATGGAGGGATGCGCCGGATATGCCACCACGGCCGGGTTCGAGTCTGTCTGCGAAGCGATGTATCTGGGTAAACCCGTGTTGATGATCCCCGCCCACATCGAGCAGGAGATCAACGCGGCAGATGCGGCAGCCGTGGGCGCCGGAGTGATCTCAAAAGAGTTCGATCTCTCTAAATTGGTGGAGTTCATCCCCCGGTACGCCGCCGATACGGAAGCGTTCCGCCGTTGGGTCGGATTGGCCGAAGAGCTGTTTATAAGACATTTAACCACTTTCGTATAGATGAGCGACCTGTACAACCGGGAGCTGAGCTGGCTCCAATTCAACGATCGCGTTCTGCAAGAGGCGCGCGACAAAAGCGTACCGTTGATGCAGCGGTTGCGCTTCCTGGGGATTTTCTCCAACAACCAGGATGAATTTATCCGGGTACGGCTCTCACACATCCTGCGTCTGGCCGAACTGAAGCATAAAAATCCGCCGAAATTGAGCGGAGGGTATACGGCTTCGGAGTTGTTGCCGCTGATAGATAGCAGGTTGGAAGTGTCGCGTAAAATCTTCCTGTCGGCTTACTCCGGCATCATCTCCGAGATGGAGCGCCACGGAGTATACGTCATCGACGAAACGAAACTTTCCGAGGAACAGCGCCGGTTCTGCCGCCAATACTTTTACTCGGTGGTAAGCATCCGGTTAGTCCCGCTGTTGTTGCGCAAACGTATCGACATCCCCTTTCTGCGCGACGGAGAGATCTATTTAGCCGTCAAAATGAAAAGCGCCAAAGGCAGCCGGTACGCCATCCTGCAAATGCCGGTAAGCGAAGCCTGTCCGCGGTTCGTGGTGCTGCCTTCGGAAAAACAGCGCACCGATGTTATCTTTTTGGACGACATCATCCGGCTTTTCCTCAACGACATCTTCTTCATGTTCAGTTACAACTCCATTACGGCCTACACGTTTAAGATTGTGCGCGACGCCGAATTCACCCTCGACGACGATGTATCGAAAAGCATGTCTGAAAAGATGTTCCAGGGACTGCACAAACGCGAACGGGGGCGCCCGGTCAGACTGGTGTACGACCGCACCATGCCCGACGACGTGCTGCAAACCATTATCCGGCAGTTGCCCATCCGGAAGAGCGGACAGTTGGAACCCGGCGGACGTTACCACCGCCTGTGCGACCTGATGAAATTCCCGGTCGTACACGCCGGCCTGGAAGCATCCAAAGCCCAACCGATGCTGCATCCGCTGATCGACCCGTTCGACAGCATACTCAAAGTGATCCGCAAACAGGATATTCTACTCTGTTATCCTTACCATACCTTCAACCACTTTATCAACTTGCTGCACGAAGCAGCGGTGGACCCGCGGGTGCAATCCATCCAGATCACACTCTACCGCACCGCCGCCCACTCCAAGGTGATCCACGCCCTGTTAAGCGCCGCCCGCAACGGTAAACAGGTCACCGCTTTAGTCGAACTGAAAGCCCGCTTTGACGAGGGGCAGAACATGGACAATACCGAACTGTTGCAAAACGGCGGGGTAAAGGTGGTGCACAGCCTTGAAGAGTTGAAGGTACACTGCAAACTGCTCCTGATAGAGCGCCGGGAAGGGAGAGGCTGCCGGGGGTATGTATACGCAGGTACCGGTAATTTCAACGAAGATACCACCAGGCTATATAGCGACTTCGGGTTACTGACCACCGATGAACAGGTGGTCGATGATTCCCGGAAAGTATTTGATTTTCTGCAAAATACACACAAACATCCGGTCTATAAAAGATTGATCGTCTCCCCTTATTACATGCGAAAACAGATCGAAACGGTTATCGAAAACGAAATAAAACACGCCCGGAAAGGGAAAAAAGCCTACATTTATGCCAAATTCAATTCGCTGACCGACGAAAAGATGGTGAAAAAATTCTACGAAGCCTCCCAGTCCGGGGTTGAAGTGCGCCTGATCATACGCGGCGCCTGTTGTCTGCAGGCCGGTGTGAAAGGGCTCAGCGAACGGATCAAGGTGCACAGCATCGTTGACCAGTACTTGGAACACGCCCGGCTGCTGATGGTCTGTAACGACGGCGCTCCCCTGAGCTGGATCATGAGCGCCGACTTGATGACCCGCAACCTCGACCGTCGCGTAGAGGTAGGGATCTCCATCCGGGACAAACGCTTGCAAGCCACCCTCAAAGCATACTTCGACATACAGTGGAGAGACAATACCAAAGCGCGCCTGATCGCACCGCCTTTCGATAACAGTTATGTACCCCGGTTGCCGGGCGAAGAGGCCCACCGCAGCCAGACGGAATTATACCACTACTTTGAAACCCATCACGCATGACAAGAGCTACTTTTGCTGCCATAGATATCGGATCGAACGCTATTCGGTTGCTGATCAGCCGCGTTGAGCAAAGCACAGCGATCGAATTTAAAAAAGCCGCCTTTATCCGCGCCCCCATCCGGTTGGGGGAAGATGTTTTTACCACGGGCCGGATCGGAGAAGAAAAACGGCACAAACTCAACGAAGCGATGCAGGCCTTTTCCCACCTGATGCGTACATTCGATGTACAAGCTTACCGCGCCTGCGCCACCAGCGCCATGCGCGAAGCAGTCAACGGCCCGGAAGTGGTGGAGGAGATCGGGATAGCCGCCGGTATTTCGGTCGAGATCATATCGGGACAGGAGGAGGCCGAAACAATTTTCGAGGCAGGCGACACCGCCGGCCTGATGAACAGCGACAAACGCTACCTCTATGTGGACGTGGGCGGAGGAAGTACCGAGGTCACCGTATACAGCAATCGCAAACGGGCCTGTTCGGAATCCTTTCCCTTAGGAACCGTTCGCATGCTCAGCGGCGCTACCGACCGTTCCGAAACCGGCCGTTTCAAAGAATGGCTCCACACAGTTGCGGCGAAATACCATCCGATCGCCATCATCGGGTCGGGCGGCAACATCAACAAAGCACACAAAATGCTCTCGAAAAAAGAGAAGGAGCCTTTGCAGTATGTAGAACTAAAACTTTTTTTCGAACAACTGAGCGATATGAGCTACGAGGAGCGAATGGAGAAATGCGGCCTGAACGACTACCGCGCCGACGTGATCATGCCGGCGTTGGAAATTTTCCTAACTGCAGCCCGCACCTGCAAGATCAACGAGATCATCGTTCCCAAGATCGGATTGGCAGACGGGATTGTCCACCAGTTGTCCAGACAATTTCTCCGGTAGATAAACATCGCTTCGGGGTATTGTGT